>JAXHVH010000017.1:0-41155 GCA_034189085.1 Bacillota bacterium
AAAATGTTTGGCTAAATTTATCAATAATTTTAAAAACTTGCTATAAAACCACTTTTACCGAAAAAAAACCGGCCCGAAGGCCGGCTTTTTTAACTACGTTTTTTGACCCGCTTATAACCGTTACTTCGCTTTTTACGGTTTTAGGCGTCAACTATTTCTTCTGACTTGCTTCGATTGATTCGGCATCCGCGGTCGTTCTGCCCACCAACCGGACAAATATGATCAGGACAATGATCCCGAGCACAATTGAAATGAGCGGATGTACGCCCAGCCCGGCCGGGATAAAGCCGAATACACCGGCTACCACGGCTCCGGTAAGAGCATAGGGGATCTGGGTGCGCACATGGTCGATGTGGTCTGATCCGGCACCGGTAGAAGAAAGAATGGTGGTGTCGGAAAGCGGCGAGCAGTGGTCTCCGAAAATCGCTCCGGTCAAAACAGCAGCCATGGTGGGGATGATGAACTCTTCCCCGCCGAGGGCAAAAGCAACCGGAATAGCCAGGGGGACGACAATACCCATTGTCCCCCAGGAAGTGCCCATGGCGAAGGCCATGAAACAGGAAATAATGAAGATCAGGAGGGGCATGACCGCAATACCCAACCCTGTACTTTCAACGACACTGACCAGGTAATCGGCAGCGCCAAGTTCATCGGAAATATAGCTGAGCGACCAGGCCAATACCAGGATGATCAAGGCCGGGAAAACCGACTTGGCCCCATTGATCAGGGTATCGATAGCCTGCTGCAGGGTTACAATCCTCTGGATGAGGACCATGGCCACGGTTACCAGAACACCGAGGCTGGTAGACCAGAGCAGGACTATGCTGGAATCTGCGGCACCGAAGGCCTCCATTATGCCCACTTCTCCCCCGCCCCCATTGACATAGAGGCCGACGAAGGTGGCAATGATAACTACCAGGACTGGAATAACAAAGTTATACCAGCGCATCGGTGTCCCTTCCTCAGGCTGGAGAACTGCCGTATCGGTTGCCGACAGCGGCTCCGCTCCTTCGCGTAGCAGCTGGCCGGTAGTACGAGCCCTTACTTCAGCATCATACATGGGACCATAGTCCTTCATGGTAATAGCCAGGATCAGCACCAGGGCAATAGCAAAGATGCTATAGAAGCGGTAGGGAATGCTCTGCAGGAAGATCAGGTAAACAGGCACGTTTTCCATGCCAATTGAGGCATAACCTTCCCCGATGACCCCCAGTTCAAAACCGATCCAGGTTGAAATTAGGGCTACCGTGGCAATGGGTGCCGCGGTGGAGTCAATGATGTAGGCCAGTTTCTCCCGGGAAATCTTGATAGCATCGGTAATGGGGCGGGCGGTGTTGCCGGCAATAATACAGCTGGAGTAATCATCGAAAAAGATGATCATACCCATTAGCCAGGCGGCAATCATTCCGCCGCGGGCATTCTTGACCTTCTTGGTCAGGGCATCAGCGATAGCCTGCGCCCCGCCTGCCTTGGTCACCAGACCCAGCATACCCGCAATAATCATAGTAAAAATAAGGATTGCTGCATACCAGGGATCGGCGACGCTTTCCAGTATGTAGGTATCAACAGAACGGAAAAAGCCGGTAATCGGATTGGCATGCAAGAAGGATGCTCCAAGCCAGACGGCGATAAAAAGGGAAATAATTACCTGACGAGTTGCAATAGCCAGTACAATAGCCAGGAGCGGTGGCAAAATTGATAAAAAGCCATATTCCATAAACAATACCTCCTAACTCTAAATTATTCATCCGTTAAGGCAAAGCATTTGCCGAACCTTTAAAAAGATCCCGTCCCCCTTTCCGGTTCAATGCACTGATTTTATTAATTTCTCCATTGCGGATTATATTCCTGCTTACCGGAGATTGAAATATACCAAAATTGGACAATAAAAGTTATAATAGTAAAGTATAATAGTAAAGAATGAAAATATACATACCCAACCCGAGGCTTCTCGATAACGTTGATTAACCGTTTTACAGGGTCACGGGGTTAATCGGGATTCAGAATGGTGGTTACAGAAATGCTCTGGGGATTCAACTGGCTCGATGCGGCAATCGCGTTTTTTGTCCTAATATTTATTATTTCAGGCCTGACAGCCGGCTTGATTAAAAGTGCCTTTACAGTCATCGGCCTTATCGCCGGCCTGTTCCTGGCTACAAAATTTTATGCTGTTCCGGGAAACCTGATCGCCGGATGGATTGACATCCCCCGCGTTGCCGCTGATGCAGTCGGTTTTTTAACAATATTTCTTGCCACCGCTGTGATTATTCATTCACTGGGGCATGCTTCAGCAGTTATAACGCGCTTTCAACCGGTGAAGTTGCTTGACAGGCTGGGCGGCCTGGCCATTGGCCTGTTCTTTGGCCTGACAATATGCGGCTTTATTTTGATCCTGCTGGCCGCCTTACCAATCCATGCCAACTTCCCTGATCGGATCGAAGAGTCACAACTGGCTCTGCCGATCATGGAAATCACCCGCGAACTCTTTGAACAGTTCGACGATTATCTGCCCTTCAACCTGCCACAAACCCCGCCTGTCCGGAAGCAATGGACTATTAGTTTACCGGAACAGCAAATAGACGGCTCACTGCCCAAATAAGTTAAAAGTTAAGTGGACAGGCTTAGCAGTTCGAGGACTTTGGTGACGCCTTCAGCAGCATCTTCGGCATAAGCATCGGCACCGATCTTGTCAGCCCAGCGCTGGGTGCAGGGTGCACCGCCAATAATGGTTTTATATTTCTCCCGCAAACCACGCTTGCGTAGTTCTTCCTCGAGTTTTTCCTGGTTGGGCATGGTCGTGGTCAGCAGGGCGCTGGTGCCAATTACCTGGGCACTGTGCTTTTCGGCTTCCTCGATGATTTTGTCCACCGGGACATCCCGCCCCAGGTCAATTACCTCCACTCCCTGGGTCTGGATCAGGGCCAATGCAATACCCTTGCCAATGTCGTGCACGTCCCCTTCCACCGTAGCAAAGACCATCTTGCCCACTGTTTTGGATGCCTTGTCTTCCAGGGCGGAATTGAGAATCTCGACCGCTGCCTTCATCGCTTCCGAAGCAAGGATCATTTCCGGCAGGAAAACTTCTCCCCTGCTGAAAAGTTCCCCGATTTCCCGGATGCCCACGCTGTAACCGTCGGTCAAAACTTTCACCGGATCGAGGCCTTCGTCGAGGGCCTGCTGGGCGATGGCGGCAGCCTTTTCCTGATCAATATCGAGAATTGATTGCTTCGCTTCATTTAAAATTGTTTCCAGGCTCAAATCAAAACACTCCTTGTTTTTAGAATCCGGTTTTTTCTTTGAAAAGCTCAACCGAGTTTATAGTAATGCCCAGCACCCGGGCTATATTGATTTTGGCTTCGATCCCCTTGGGAGCCCGGTTGAGATCAAAAGGCCGGCCAAGGTTCAATTTTTTCCGTATTTCAAACATGCGGTCTGAGTCGCTCAAATCGATGGGTTCAACACCCAGTTTTTCAGCGACATATTTTTTGGCTTCATCAATCCTCATGCTTTTTGCCAGCTGCATCCGCAGAACCAGATCTCCGGCTGTGCGTATGCCGCTCATGCAGGAGGAAAGAGTATGGGCCACTTCAAGGCTGAAAGGATCACCCACGCCTATCTACAATCCGTCGGCTTTGCCGATTTCAATCAGTGCCTTATCGGCCCTGGTAACAGCGTCTACAGGCGGAATCTCGGTCATGGGCACTCCCCCAACGCCCATGCCCACGTTGATGTGAAGAGGTATTTCGGCTACTTCACTGCAGGCCTTGATGAAGGTTACCGTGCGAGCCAGGTTCCAGGGAAAGGAATTGCTGGTGTTGGTATTGACAACCGGCCCAAAGATATTGGCGCCCGCCTTTTCAGCCAGCTTGACCTGCTTATGGGGATAGAGGCCGGCAATCCTCGTACCTTCATATTCCAGCTTGCCGTGCATACCGAGGACAAATTCGCCGGCGGCACCAAACTCCACTCCCAGGTTGGGATATTTCTCCTTGATCTTCTCGGTGGCCAGCAAACTGGCCAGGTAATCGGCATCACCTGAGGCGCCGCAGGTATCAAGGTTGATCCCGTCAGCTCCGGCAGCATACATTTCCCCGGCTACGAAGACCATGTCGCGGACGGCATGTTCCACCGCCTCTTCCTGGGCGGCCCTCGCCTCGTCGATCTTGGCCATGGGCAGCAGTTCCGACCAGTTGTCCACCGGTCCGTCCGGTTTGGTATAAAGGCCAAGGTTGGGCATAGAACCGTAGAGAACCGGCATCACCGCATTGAGCTGGGCCAATTCCATAACCGGCGTTTCATTGTGCACGATCTGCTTGACCGCCTTGTAGCTATAATCCATGTTGCCAATATCAACCGAATCGGCCCCCAGGACCTTCTCGCTGACCAGCACTGAAGTGGAACGCTCCATGGCGATGTTGGCATGATAGGTCATTTTGCAGCTGCCGGAATCGGAGGTATTAACCACTTCACGGCCACGCTCGACCCCGACGATGTTGCCGGGCATGGTAACAATTTCGAAAATGTAATCCATTTCTTCCGCAGTTAGTTCGGGTATCTTCCCGCGGTCGGCGGCATCTTTAACGCCCTGGAGGATATCTTCTTTGATTTCCTCCGCGCTCATATAAACGCCTGAGCCGTCGCCCATGCGGGTAAAATATTTATCCAACGCAGAAACCCTCCTTCACCTTTTATTTAGTTGCTTTCTCTCTTCGTGGAACATCCTTGATAAAAAGAGCTTACCTTCTCTGTTCTTCCAACCGATCATCCGCTTTAATAAGGCCGGGAAAGAGCACCGGCCGGCCTGCTTTCCGGCTCCACCGCATTACTTTACCTTATTATCCTTCAGCGGGCAATTGATGATTCCACCATTTCAGTATAATTCATGGCCGGCTAAAAAACAATTATCCCTTCAGTTAATCTTTTGAGGATATCTCTTCAAGCAACTCCGGAAAATCATTGGCCGGATTGTTGACCAGGCGCGATACGGGGCGAGCAGCAAATTCATCCGCGGAGTAAGGGGTCAACAGCGAAAGAAGATCTTCTGTGATAGTGGTCGGATCAAGCCAGCGCTGGTATTCAGGTGGAGGAATAATCACCGGCATGCGGTTGTGCAGGGTGGCAACCAGCTTGTTGGGCTCAGTTGTCAAAATAGTAAATGTTTCCAGTGATTTTGATCCTCTTTCCCAGCGTTCCCACAATCCGGCCAGGGAAAAAGGCTGGTTGTCACGGCGATAAATATAATAGGGCCGTTTTCTATTCCCCTCTTTTTTCCATTCATAGAAACCGGTGGCAGGTACGAGCAGCCTTCTTTTTTTAAAAGCGGCCCGGAAAACCGGCTTTTCAGCAGCTGTTTCAGCCCGGGCATTGATCATCCGGTTACCGATTGATTCATCATCGGCCCAGACCTGTTATCCCTCCCATTCCCTGAAAAAAAACTACAGTTTACCGAATGCCCTTACATCTATGACTGCCATCAACTTATCGCCTCCCAAAATTATTCCTTCAGCCTGCCGAAAAAACTTACCTAAATATTTTTATTTACTGATGACCATCAATATTAAGAACTACCAGGGCGTCGGCAACGGCAGGTTTACCGCCGGCAGCACAAACATGACCAGATCGGGTGGTTCAGGCAGCTCTGCAGCCGTGCGGTAGGCTTGAAAGCCGAAAACTTCTTCCTCTGTAGGATGAACAGGGTAAAACTTTCCCCGTAACCGTCTTTGAGGATACTCAGGGCCTGAATGGCCCCCATTTTCAGAGGATTATTACCGGCTCCGACTGTGGCTATTGAACGGGGATTCATCAGTGCCTGCAGTGGATTATCTGGCAATCAGGCCACCTCCCTGTTGAAAAATTCAAGACAATTGAATTAATTCCTGCCAGGCTGACATTTTGTTGTAAAATCCACGGCATCTGCGCTCCGCCCGGTTTCACCGGGGAGGCACGGTCGGGCTTTCTTCCGGACCGGCACTACGGCAGCGGCTCATGATTACGACAGCCAGGCCAGCCAGAACAAGGGCTGCCCCGGGAAAGAAGAAGGGCTCCGGCTGCTCCCTGAAAATGAGCCAGGCCAGGACGGCTGCCCCGATGGGTTCTCCGAGGAAAAGGAGGGATACCAGGGTGGCACTGTAGCGTTTGAGGGCCCAGTTGAAAATGCTGTGCCCGAAAATAGTGGGAATTATAGCAAGGGCGGCAAAGAGCAGGTAATCGGTGAAGGGGTAAGGATAAAAGGGAATCCCACCAAGCAGGGCTGCGGCAGTCAACACCAGGGCGGCAGTGCCGTAGACAATCACTGTGTATGAAAGGGTCGATATCACCGGGCGGAGAACCCTGCCCACCAGAAGGTAGCCAGCCATCATCACTGCCCCGGTCAGGGCCAGAAAATCGCCGGGCAGGCCACCGTAGGCGATGCGGAAGCTGCCGCCGCTGATCATGGCAATACCGGCAAAGGCGGCCAGGGAACCAAATATGGCGGCAGGTGGTATTTTTTCACCAAAGAACAAGCGCGAGGCAATGAGGACAAAGAGCTGATGAGTGGAAACAAAAAGAACAGAATGGGCAACCGTGGTCAGCTGCAGGGAACCAATCCAGTAATAGAAGTGGCCGGCCAGAAAGAGGCCGCCGAGAAAGGCCAGGAAAATTTCCATTCTTCTCAAGCGGCGCATTTCCCGCCTTTTCAGGACCAGGGCCGGGGGAAGAATTACCAGGGTGGCAATGATCAGCCGTCCGGCAGCGATAATCAAGGCCGGGGCGGTGGCCAGACGGACAAATATGGCGCTGAAGGACACTGCCACAACCGCCGCAGCCAGCACTGCCGCCGAGCGGGCTGAAAACCGATCTATCCCGGTCATGGTTTTAACACCACTTTCCCGATCAGCGCCGCCTCCCCTTCCTGCTCTTCCCTGCTCTTTATCCACTCAAATATTATTCGTCGTGGCTGACACCGTTGATGAAATCTTCGGTCATCAGATAAGCAATATGGTCGGAATACTGGCGGGGCGGATGTTTGGAAAAAAAGGCCGAAGGCCCTTCCAGCAATCCTCCTATTCCCCTGTCGAAGGCCAGCTGGCAGCAGCGGATGGCATCAATGGCTATGCCGGCCGAATTGGGTGAATCTTCAACGCTCAGGCGCATTTCCAGGTTAATGGGCACATTGCCGAAGATTTCTCCTTCCATACGCAGGAAACAAACTTTGTTATCTTTCTGCCAGGGCACGTAGTCGGAGGGGCCAATATGAATGTCGCGATCGGCCAGCCGTCTGGCAGCCGCCGACTGCACTGCCTCGGTCTTGGAAAGGCGCTTGGTGATAACCCGTTCTTTGTTGGTCATATTCAGGAAGTCGGTATTCCCCCCGGTATTCAGCTGATAGGAGCGATCCAGCTTCACTCCGCGCCTGCCGAACAGCTCGGCCAGAGTGCGGTGAATAATGGTCGCTCCAAGCTGCGATTTAATGTCGTCGCCGATGAGGGGCAATTTTGCGGCGGCAAATTTCTCCGCCCACTGCCGGTCGCTGGCGATGAATACAGGAATGTTGTTAATAAAGGCCACTCCCGCTTCCAGGGCACAGCCAGCGTAGAAACGGGTTGCTTCTTCCGATCCTACGGGCAGATAATTGAGC
This sequence comes from Bacillota bacterium, assembly GCA_034189085.1. GTDB lineage: Bacteria > Bacillota > Dethiobacteria > DTU022 > DTU022 > M55B129. The sequence continues at coordinate 7,619 of JAXHVH010000017.1, forward strand.
ATCACTTCACTGCCGGAGCGGCGCAGGGTTTCAACTACTTCTTCCCGGGTCGGTTCAGCCTGCCGGGCGGGCAGAAAAGTGTATTCATCCTCATACTCGCCCATGTGCTCGGAGAAACCGTCAAGAATACGGCCCATCTGCACCTTTACCCCGGCGGGCGGTATATGAGGATAAAAAAGGGTGGTGCAGTTGGGCGGAGCAAAAATAGCTTCGCTCAAATCGTAACCCACCTTGCGCCTGTCAATATCAAAAGCGGCAGCCACTTCGATATCGAAGGGGCGGTAACCACCGATTTCCCAGTGCATCAAACCGACAGCCTCTTCCTCAGTTTTGCTTCCATAATAGTGAATCCCCTGGATTAGAGCGCTGGCACAGTTGCCAACCCCGACAATGGCAATTTTTATTTCCGGCATTTAATAATCCCTCTCTCTCTGCAATTCTCGTATATAATGATCATTGATCGGTTGTGACGTTCCAAAAAATATTATACCCCATGTTTGGAATTTAGAAAAACCGGATGCGACAGGCCGGAATCGTCAATGCTGTTTATAACGCCGTTTATATTGTAACTTTCGCCGCCTGGCGTTACAATTAATTTGTCAAAGATTATTAAGAAGACGGGTGAGCGGTAGTCGATAAATCAATTGAAAATTTGGTTCTCGATATATTGTCCGAACCTCGCGAGGTGAACAACCTGGTTGGCAGTGCTGCCGAAAGAAAGGAATTGGCACTAAAACCCTCGAGAACAGAGGAGGAACAGGATGAACATTAATAGTATCATGGAAACAGTAACAGTTGATGAAGTCTTTGCCCTTACATCTGATCTGGTCAAGATCCCCAGCTACACGGGACTGATTAACCAGGAGCTGGCGGTAGCCCGCTATATCAAAGAATTCTTTGAGACCGAAAATATCGAGGTCTTTTTTCAGGATCCGCTGCCGAACAGGCCCAACGTTATTGCCATCATCAGGGGTTGCAGCAGGGGAAAATCGCTAATGCTGAGCGGCCACCTGGATACAGTTCCTCCCTACTACATGATTGGAAACCCCTTTTCGGGGAATATTGAAGGGGGAAAGCTTTACGGCAGGGGCAGCTGCGACATGAAAGGAGCCCTGGCCTGCATGATGGCGACCATGGCAGCCCTGCGACGGAGCGGGACGAGGCTGGCCGGCGACCTTATTTTTGCCGGTGTAATTAATGAAGAACAGCAGAGTGAAGGCACTGAATACATTGTACGGAACGGACCGGGCGCCGATGCAGCCATCGTCGGAGAGCCGACGGGCATGGAAATCGCCGCCGGGCACCGCGGCCTTGAATGGATAGACATTACCGTGATCGGCAAAACCACCCACGGCGGCACTCCTACCGAAGGGGTTAATGCCATATCCAAAGCAGCCAGGCTGATTTATAAAATAGAAACTGAGCTAATTCCGAAATTTAAAGAACGCCGCCACCCATTAATCGGCGAACCGATGCTTAATTTCGGGGTGATCAAGGGGGGCGACCAGCCCAGCAGCGTGGCCGGTTTTTGCCGGATTTCAATCGACCGACGCTGGCCCCCGCTGGAAACATTCAGCGGGATAGTGGAGGAGCTTGAAGAAGTTATTGCCGAGCTGCAGCGGGAAGATCCCTATTTCCGGGCTGAGGTGAAGCGCTACTTTGAGGGTTCCGAAATGATGCTGCATAAGCCGCTTGAAATTGACCTCGGCCATCCGGTAGTCAAATCGCTGCAGGAAGCCCTGCAGATCACTGGAGGGAAGGATCCGAAAATCGTTTCTTTTCCAGCCTGGACCGATGCTTCTCTGCTGAGCAATTATGCCGAAATTCCAAGCGTGGTCTGCGGACCAGGTTTCCTGAAGCACGCCCACACTGAAAACGAACATATCGATCTCAGCCAGCTGGAAGATGGATACCGGGCTTACACCCTGACTGCTCTCGATTTCTGCGGAAGGGAAGAGGCCCTTGACTAAAATGCTTGAACAGGCAGCCGACTATGCTTAATATGGAGGATTACTATGAGCAAAAATATTTTTATCGTAACTGATGATGCCCGGTTTTCTATAACCGGGTTAGTAACCGAACCGTTCGGCACAAATGCATACCTGCTGATCGACAAAGTAGAGGGCGAAAGCATCCTGATCGATGCACCGGGTAAAGTTGATCTTATTGTCGAAAAGCTGGCCGAGACTGCCGTTAAGTTCATCCTTCTTACTCACGGGCACGGCGATCACACCCCTGTCCTGGAAGAACTGCATGAACGTCTTGCGGCCCCGGTAGCCTGCCATACCGGCGATGCAGCAATGATGCCCGTAGAGCCGGACCTCCTGCTGGAAGACGGCGAAAAGATTTTCTGCGGCAGGCGGGAACTGCAGGTTCTTCACACCCCCGGCCACACGGAAGGCGGGCTCTGTTTTCTCAGCAGTGGCTATCTCTTTTCGGGGGATACACTTTTCCCCGGCGGCCCGGGAAAAACTTCCACCCCTGAGCACTTCAAAAAAATTCTCTCCTCCATCGAGGAAAAATTGCTGCCGTTGCCGGATGAAACAGTCATTTTACCAGGCCATGGTGAACCAACAGAGATGTGTATTGAAAGGGAAAAGATCGAAATCTTCAAACGCCATTACCGGGGAGAAGATCTCAGCGGTGACATTACCTGGCTGTAAATTAGCAGAGCAGGGGGGAGTTTGACTGAGACGGTCGCCTCTCTCAATGGTGACATTACCTGGCTGTAAATTAATGGAGCCGGACGGAAGAAAAGTGCAGCTGAAGTTAACAAACCGGCCTCAGGAAGGCATTTCAGCGCGGTGGAAGGATTCGGCAAAGTCATAATCCTGGTCGCGGGCGGCATCTGCAGCGCGGCGGCGCACCCACTGCTCGATAGAGGCAAATTTTTCACCCACCTGGCTGTCGTGACAACGCAGGGCGGCCAGCTTGACCTCCATGGTTCCGGTAATGTCGGAGTGGTAATTGGGATCTTCACTGGCCCAGAGGAGGATCTCTTTTGCTTTATGGGGCATCAGACCGGAGGCGAAAAAATCGGGATAGGCCAGGTGGTCGCGGGCATAGGGAAAGGCAGCATCGAGAACGACCTGCCCGGTGATGCGGTGATCGCGGTGCCAGATGTACCGGCGGTAGGGATCTGCAGTGACAATTGTATCAGGACGGACGGTGCGGATCCAGCGGACAATTTCCTTGCGAAATTCCGGCGTATCTTCGAGGGCCTGGTCTTCATAGTCAAGAAAGATCACTTCTTTAACCCCCAGCAGGCGGGCGGCTGCATGCTGTTCTTCTTTCCTCCTGGAAGCCAGGTCGGAGGGGCTAACTGAGGGGTCGCCTGTTCCCTTATTTCCATTGGTACAGACCACATAGATAACTTCCCGTCCTTCTTTTACCCAGCGGGCCACTGAACCGGCAACACCGAATTCGGCATCATCGGGATGGGGCGTGATTACAAGGACATCTGCTTGCAGATCCGGTTCCGGTTTGATTATTTTTCCTGTCATGGCAGCAGCTCCTTTTCCTGTTTTGGCTTTACTGTTCATCTGCAGGCAATTTTTCTTCTTATTTTAATTATAACCGATGTAGCAACCCGTTCCGGCATTGTTCAATCAGCCGGCGGGCGGCTTCCTGCCAGCTAAAAACAGTGAGCTTATTCTCAATTTCTTTCGCTGTTGGGACGTTAACCTGCAGATATGCGGCACGTATTTTTCCGGCCCATTGAGCAGGAGAATGGCTTTCCACGAGATAACCAAACAGCCCCTCCTCTTTTCCTTGGTCCATGATTATCTCCGGCAGTGCTCCGGTATAACCCCCGACGACCGGTGTGCCACAGGCTGCCGATTCCAGGGCTACCAGGCCGAAGCTCTCGTAGCAGGAGGTGATCGCTGTCAGGCTGGCGGCGCTGTAGTAAATGGGCAGCCTTTCATGGTCAACGATTCCTTTAAAAATAACTTTACCGCCCAGTCCCAGGGCAGCGGCCTTTTCCTTCAACCGGGCCACCCGGGCCCGGCTGTATTCGTCGCCGCCGACAATGCACAGGATGAAGTTATCTTCCGCCGGCAGGAGGGCACAGGCTTCCAGGAGCAGATCGAACCCTTTTACCGGCTCAATGCGGCCGACGGCAAGGATGATTTTAGTCTCCTCTTCAGCCGGCCAGCCGAGCTGCCGGCGCGCTTCCTTTCGCCCGCGGGGCCTGAAAAGGCGGCGGTCCACTCCGCAGGTGATCCTGGCTATTTTCTCCGCAGGCAAGTCAAAATAAGATACCAATCGTTCTTCTTCGAGCTGCGAAGCAACAATGACCAGGTCACATTCACGGGCCAGTTTCTCTTCTTCTACCAGGCGCAGCGGTGGTTCGTTTTCGTCAGGGCAGAGCTCATTTTTAGCCCGACCGAGAGTGTGAAACATAATCAGATGGGGCGCCCCGAGGCTTTCCCGCAGAAAACGGCCCACACAACCGGAAAGCCAGTAATGGCTGAAGAGCAGATCGTAACGGTTTTTTCCCCTGCCGATAAAATCTTCAGCAGCGCGGGCAATGTGGCGGCAGTGAGGGTAAACCTTTTCCTTGGCCATGCTGCCCAGCCCGTCATCAACCTTAACCAGGCGGACGCCAGGGGCAAGATCAATCACCTCTTCCCTCCCGGCAGCTCCGGCGCGGGTAAATATATCAATCCGGTGCCCTGCCTGTCCCAGAGCCCCGGCAAGCCCGCGCAGGAAGGTGCTCATTCCACCTGTATCTTTACCGCCCGCCCTGCCCAGGGGCGAGCTGTGGATGCTTAAAAGGGCGATGCGCAGGGAATTGATGGAGAGCGCCTCCTCAGAATATTCAACAAGTTAATACGCAGAGCGCAGATTGACCCGGTAGATAGGGACCGGCCGACCGCCGAGACGCAATTTGTAAGCTTCCGACCCTTTCAAAAAATCAAAGATGCGGCGACCCCGCTCGATGCTTTCTTTGAGGCAGAAGATCTTGGACAAAAAGCCGGCGCTCAGGCGGGCGTATTCACAGCGGTAACCGCTGTTGTAGAGGTAAATACAGTCTCCGTCGTCGAAACAGAGAACAACGGCCGCCGTGACGCCATCCACGTCAAGGAGCCCGAAACGAGCCATGCCTTCATCGGCCATTTTACCCACCAGGATAAGAAAATATTCTTCCATTTCCGGGGTAAGAAAAGATTCTTTGTCGGGATTTTCTTTAAATATTTCCAGAAACTGCGGGACAAACCGGCGTACCGCATCTGCATCTTCAATAAGACGGTATTGATAATCCCCGGTCTCTTTCAGCAGTCGCCGTAATTTCCGCCTCACTTCGTGGCGCTGTTTTTTATTCAAAAGGGCCAGGTATTCTTCCCATCCAGCGGGCAGGTTTATTTCAGCTGACTCATTTTCCTGTCTGAAGTCTCCCCGCCACCGGGAACCTGTAAGGGGATCGGGTAGTAAAACGTTTCCGCCGCTTTCACTGAAAAACCCGGCAAAGACGGCAGTGTCGGGCCGCTGAGCCTGCAACTCCAGCTCTTTATATCCCTCTTCTGCAAGGTACGGGAGAAGCAGGTCAAAGAAACGCTTTTCTTTTCCCGGGGCTACAATAAAATCGAGATAATCGCATACATCGGCGCTGCCCACCAGGAAGGCAGTGTTGTTCCGGCCCATCAGCGGCGCTATGCCCAGCAGTTCACCCTCTTCCCAGAAGGAACGCAGGAACAGTTCAAAATCACCGCCCAGGGTCCCCCACCAGGTTTCCATCCAAACGGGCAGGTTGAAAATAGGGGCCTGCCTGAAAAGATCAGGATTTTTAGACTGGTAGTCTTTTAGCGTGGCAAAAGTTTCTTCTTTAACAACAGCAGCAGGATTCATTTTTCTCCCCGTTTCGTTTCTGACAGGCGTTCTCTTGCTGTTCTTTTTTTACCTTTTTTGGCAACCAGATCTGTTAAATAAGCAAACGGCGACAGCAGGCAGCCGAGCGGTTCTCCCGGCAGAGCCCTTATCCCTCTTCAGCCGGCCTGCGGGTATTTTTTTCGCCGCTGTACCCGGCTATGTCTTTCATGGAAATGCTCAGGCGGATGACCCCGCTTTCCCACTTGCGTTCATACTTCAAGCCCAGCTTCTCAATAAGGTGAAAAACGGCTGTATTATCGGGCAGAATATCGGCAACGACAGTGTGTAGACCTTCGCTCTTGGCATTGGTGATCATGTGGGAGAGCATTTCAAAACCGATACCCATTTTCTGGTAATCATCGCGCACCACCACAGATACTTCAGCCGACATGGTATCTTCCATCAGGCTGTACTGCGCCATGCCCACCACTTTTTCCCGTCCTTCCTGCTCGATGATGGCCAGGATAACCATCTCCCTTGTGTAATCGATGACCACATAATGCTTCTGCAGTTCTTCATGCGGAAGGTAGCGCCGGACAGACATGAAACGGCGGTAGATACTCTTATCAGAAAGGGAATAGTGGAATTCCTTGATCAGGGGTTCATCGCTGATTTTAACAGGGCGCAGTAAAATCCGCTGGTTGTGTTTGGTCGTGCGGTAGGTCTCGAGATGAGAGGGGTATTCGCCCTTTTCACCTGGCAGATAAGCCTGATCCCCATAAATCAGTTTCCTTTTTTTCGCTTCGTCAATCAGCCAGGGCTGGAATTGCGGGTGAGCGATGGCAATTAAGGACATAGCCCGCTCGCGGATGTTTCTGCCGTGCAGGTGGGCAATGCCGTATTCAGTAACCACGTAATGAAGATCACCCCGGGCCAGGGTTACCCCCGCACCTTCAGCCAGAGCCGGGACAATGCGCGAGCTTTTACCGTCACGGCTTGTTGATTGAAGGACAAGGATGTTTTTTCCCTTTGCAGCAAGCACCGCCCCGCGCATAAAATTGGCCTGTCCGCCAACACCGCTGTAAAAAGTGGAACCGATCGATTCAGCAGAAGCCTGCCCGGTTAGATCAATTTCCAAAGCACTGTTGATGGCGGTCATGTGGTCGTGGGCGGCAATGACCAGAGGGTCGTTGGTGTAATCGATTTCACGAAAAAGGATGGCCGGATTGTCGTTTACGTAGTCGTAGGTTTCCCGCGAGCCCATGCAGAAGGAAGCCACCGTTTTACCACGGTTGCGCTCCTTACGGCTGTTGTCGACAGCCCCGCTTTTCAGCAGTTCCACCAGGCCGTCGCTGAGCAGCTCTGTATGAACCCCCAGGTGTTTTTTCTCGCTCAGGGCTGCCACGATGGTATTGAGCACTCCGCCGTAACCGACCTGGATTGTATCACCATCTTCCACGATCCTGGCCACATAATGGCCGATATTTTCAGCTATTTCCTCTTCCAGGAGCGACGGGGGATATACGAGCAGCGGTTCATCATGCCAGATGAAATTATCTATCTCCTCCACATGGAGAAAGGTATTACCGTGCACCCGCGGCATTTCTGCATTGATCTGGGCAATGACTGTATCGGCGCTTTCAACGGCAGCCCTGGTTATATCCAGGCTTATCCCGAGGCTGCAGTAACCGTGTTCATCAGGTGGGGAAACCTGGATCAGGGCAACGTCCACCGGCACCTGCCTCAGCCTGAACAGGGCGGGAACCTCGGAAAGTAAAATGGGTGTGTAATCGGCCTCTCCATTGTTGACAGCCTGCCTTGTGTGGCGGCTGATAAAGAAAGAGTTCTGGCGGAAATTGCTCTTCAATTTGGCGTCACCGTACGGGGCTACACCGAGGGACCAGACATGAAGAATCTCGGTATCAAAAAAAGCCTTGGGGTTTGATTCAACATACTGGACAAGCGTTTTGACCAGGTGCTGCGGTTCTCCGCAGCCGGTAGAGATAAAAATGCGGTCGCCAGCCTTGATCTTACCAAATATGTCATCAGATGAAGCAATTTTTTGCGGGTATCTTTTCTTCAGTTCATCAGCAGTAAGCACGGCTGATCACCTGCCTTCGCCTTATTTTATCAGCCGCATCGTCAGAAGGCAACTGTCCGGCAGGCCCGGGTGTGGTTAGTACGTGATAATGTCACCTTATTAATTATCATGATAATATGTCACCTAAGTGCATGGGGTCAGGTCTTGAATTATCACTTTTTGTCGATCTGAGAGTGCATGGGGTCAGGTCTTGAATTATCACTTTTTGTCGATCTGAGTGGACAGATAATTAAAATAAGAGTTGATCCTTATGAATGTTTGCTCAGCAATTAAATAAAAAGTGATAATTCAAGACCTGACCCCATTTACATTATGTAATACGAACATTTGACCCTATTATTCAATAGATTTCCGAGCGGTGATTTTGACAGTCCAGGCAGGGATAATAAGCACTGGAGCGAATTATAAATTGAAGGAGGGAAAGTACATGAAACTGTTTTTGGATACAGCCAATATTGACGAAATCAGACAGGCCGCCGACTGGGGAGTAATATGCGGGGTAACCACCAACCCCTCCCTGGCAGCCAGGGAAGAGGACGATTTTGCCACCATCCTCCCCTCTATTTGTGAACTGGTCGATGGCCCAATCAGCGCGGAAGTCCTTTCACTTGACGCGGAGGGGATGATCCGGGAAGCCCGCAAACTGGCCTCTGTTCATCCAAATGTGGTAATCAAGATCCCCATCACTCCCGAGGGAACTAAAGCAATTAAAGCTCTCTCCGCCGAAGGGATCCGGGTTAACACAACCCTGGTTTTCTCGGCCAGCCAGGCTCTCCTGGCAGCACGGGCCGGAGCGGCTTTTGTCAGCCCCTTTATCGGGAGGCTCGATGACATTGGCCAGACCGGTGTTAATTTGATTCACGACATTGTCGATATTTTCGACCGGCATGGTCTTGAAGCGGAAGTGATTGCCGCCAGCATCCGTCACCCCCAGCATGTTCCGGCGGTAGCCCTGGCGGGAGCGCACATTGCCACCCTGCCTTTCAAGGTTTTGCAGCAGATGTACAAACATCCCCTGACGGACCGCGGGATAGAAAACTTTTTAAATGATTGGAAAAAAGCGAAAGAAGCTAGAAGCAAGAAGTGATCACCCAAGCATGGGGTCAGAAGCATGGGGTCAGATCTTGAATTATTACTTTTTAAGAAGCATGGGGTCAGGTCTTGAATTATTACTTTTTATATAATTCCTGAGCAAATATTTATAAGAGATTAATTCTTATTTTAATAATCTGTCCTTTCAGATCGACAAAAAGTAATAATTCAAGACCTGACCCCATGCTTTTATTTAAGAGCAAGACGGTTATAATTTAAATACCCTTTTTCTCTTCATAATCTCCATGCAGGATTATCTCCTACTCTTTTTTATCTACAGTGTTTTTATCTTGTCCCTGATGGTCCCGGGGGTCCTCCGTTACCGCCAGTCTGTTTTCAAAGTAAACACTCTGGCTGGGGAAAGCGACAGATACTCCCTCCTCTTCCAGGATAGCCATGATTTTGAAGTTTATCTCCTCTTTGACCGCCAGGTGTTTACCCCACTCGGTTGTCTTTGTAAAGAAATAAATAAAAATATCGAGACTGCTGTCGTTAAATTCATCGAAACAGGCAAAGATGGTTTCTGGATGAACTTTGGGATGCCTTGCCAGCATAGTCCTGATCCTGTCAATACAGCGCTGCAGCTTCTGACGCGAAGTATTATAGGTAACCCCAAGATGGAAGGAAATACGCCGTTTTTGCATGCGGGTCCAGTTGGTGATGGGATCGTTGGCCAGGCTGGCATTAGGTACAGTGACCTGCGCATTGGCAAAAGTACGCACCCTTGTACTACGGAAGCCCATCTCTTCCACTGTCCCTTCCACGCTGGGTGAACTGATCCAGTCACCCACCGCAAAGGGCTTGTCGAGCAAGATCACCAATCCGCCGAATATGTTGGCTAACGCATCCTTGGCCGCCAGGGCTACAGCCAGGCCACCGAGGCCCAGGCCGGCTATGAAACCGTTGACATCATAATCCCACTCCTGGGCAATAATTGCCACGGCCAGGGCAATAATGATAAACCGCAGGGCCTTGGTCGCAAAACCGGCTACTGTTTTTTCTACACTCAATTTCTCACTTAGTTTATGGTAGGCATCACCACCAACCAGGTTATAAAATCCAGCGGCTATGAACACAATGAGCAGGGAACGGAAGATGTTGCCTATTACAGCATCGACTGCCGGGCCCAGGGGCAGAGAAAGAAGGGCAATGTAGAAACCGATAACCAGGATTAACTTCTTGAGCGGATTTTCAAATGCCAGCAGGATAGCCTCGTCAATTGCTGTTTTTGTTTTCTCCGCCATCCGTAAAATAGTCCTGAAGATAAAAAATGTAAAAAGACCCCTGGCCAGGAAAGCCAGTAAAACTATAAAACCAGCGGTGCCCAGCTGCCACCAGATGTTCTCCCGGGCAACTGCCGCTTGCCAGAACTGCAGCAGGGATTCAGGCAATAGCAAAACCTCCTTAATAAATCGCATATACCTTTAGACAGTGGTTTTTATGCGAATAAACTTTTTGTTTTTAATTAATTTTAACTGAAAAGTCAAAGACACAAAAGAACTATGCCCCTGTGTTAAAAACACAAAAGAACCGTCCCCTCTTCTCCAAAAGAACTGTCCCCCTCTTCTCTTTTATTTCTTCGGCCGGGCAATCAATCCTCCCCGCCGGTTCTGATTTTTCTTTGATAATCGTTTATAATAGATTGCAAAAGGATCATTTCGAAAAACTTTTTTGGGGGCTGAAAATGAAGTTTAACCGCTTAATATTAGCATTGCTCATAGCAGTGGTTTTCTTTATCCTGGCCGGTTCTTGCTACTACTACAGCACCCTCGGCGCGGTGGAAATCGCCACCCCCGCCGAAGGAAGCACTAAAATGGAAAACCTCTCTCCGGTAGCGCCCGCGAGCTGCTTCATAGAAACGAAAGCCGATTTCAGCCTGACCAAAAAGCTGGTCACCTACCCCGACAACCCGTCACCGGGAGATTTCCTGATCATTGAAGGGGGCCCTTTTGACAACCCGGATAATTTAAGGTTAACTTTTGATTTCCCCGGCGCTTTATCGCAGCAGTACCCGGTAGGAAATCTGATCTACATCATTGTTGGAATCAGCTGTGATACCGAACCGGGCCTCTACCAGCTGGCTTTTAAAAAGGGCAGCGGGGAAGATCCGGCAGGGAGAGAAACAGTCCTTGCAGCAGACATGGAGATTGTCCCCAAAAAGTTCGCCTTTTCCCGCTTCAGCATGCCGGCAGACCGGACCGCCGGCTGGACAGCAGCTCACCTGGAAGAAGACCGGGAGAAAGTGCGCCAGGCCCGCGAAAGAACTGAACTCCACCCCCTGTGGACTGATCCCTTCATTTCCCCCCTGGCGGGGGCGGGACGGATAAGTTCCCAGTACGGGGCTGTCAGGGTTATCAACAACAACCCGCCGCGCCGGCATGTTGGGATTGATATCGCCGCCGACGAAGGCACCCCGGTGGTTTCTACAAACAGGGGCATAGTCAGGCTGGCCGAATTTCTTCTCTCGGGAGGGAATACCGTGATCGTTGATCACGGGATGGGGCTTTCAAGTTCCTATCTCCACCTGGATGAAATAGCCGTCGAATCGGGCCAATGGTTGGAATGCGGCGACATTGTTGGGACGGTGGGCATGACCGGTTACGCCACCGGCCCGCACCTGCACTGGGAGGTTAACATCGGCCAGGATGCAGTCAACCCGGAACAGCTGATGGACGGTGATCTGCTATGGGTTCCCCCGGCTTATGTAAGCAAGATGGTTTTCGAAAGGGAAAACTGACATGTTTTTAATGATGTAACGGCAGAAAAACGACCAACCGGGGTAATAATCCCTGCTTTTTCAGCCAAAAACCTTAGCAAACTGCAGGATTCATGGTAAAATAAAAAAATCCAATCACAGACAGGGGTGCAGATAATGTTATCAAAAAAAGCGCTGGGCATCAGTCCTTCACCAACCCTGGCCATCGACAGCAAGGCCAAGGAAATGAAAAGTAAAGGAATCAATGTAGTCAGTTTCGGAGCAGGCGAGCCCGACTTTGATACTCCACCGCATATTCGAGAAGCGGCTATCAGGGCTATCAATGAAGGGTACACCCGCTATACCCCTGCCGCGGGTATGCCGGAACTGAAGGAAGCAATCTGCAAAAAGTTGCATGTGGACAACGGGCTTGATTACGAGCCCGCCCAGATTGTGGTCAGCAACGGGGCCAAGCATTCTCTGTACAACGTAATGTCCACCCTGCTTAATCAAGGTGACGAAGTGCTTGTCCCCGAACCGTACTGGGTAAGCTACCCTGAAATGGTGCGCCTTGCCGACGGCATACCGGTACCGGTCAAGAGCAGGGAAGAAAATCTCTTCAAGATAACTGCGGCCGACCTCGAAAAAGTTTGCACCATGAAATGCAAGGCCCTCATTATAAACAGCCCCTCCAATCCAACGGGGCAGATTTACAGTATTGAAGAGCTGCAGGAGATCGCCCGTTTCTGCGTTGACCACAACATCTACATAATAACCGATGAAGTCTATGAAAAACTAATTTACGGGGGTTCACAACATGTCAGTATTGCCTCGTTGAGTAATGAGGTTAAGGCGCTAACCATCGTTGTCAACGGCGCATCAAAAAGTTTTGCCATGACCGGCTGGCGGATCGGCTACACCGCTTCCAATCTGGAGATCGCTAAAGTGATGGCCAACATACAGAGCCACACCACATCCAACCCCAATTCCATTGCCCAGAAGGCAGTGGTGGCCGCCCTGCAGGGGCCGCAGGAATGTGTCGAAGAAATGCGTCTTGCCTTTGATGAACGTCGCCGCTTCATGTTCCAGCGTGTATCTGAAATCCCTTACCTCAACGCCATTGAGCCGCTGGGTGCTTTCTATATGTTTGTGGGAATGGAAAAAGCGATTGGCAAAAATTACCGAAATATTACCATAACGGACAGCGACAATTTTGCCGCCCTGCTCCTGGAAGATCACAAAGTAGCGGTGGTGCCGGGCACCGGTTTCGGCTCTCCAAACCACATGCGCTTTTCTTTCGCCACTTCAATGGATAATATCGCCGAAGGCCTGGACCGCATTGAAGCCTTTGTTAGCAAACTTACCTAACAGCCGGACTGGAGGCTTTTTATGTACGACGTTGCCATAATCGGAGCCGGAATCATCGGCACAACCATAGCCCGCAAACTCTCCCCCTACAAACTGCGGGTGGTCCTGATTGAAAAAGACAGCGATGTTGCCAATGGAACGACCAAGGGGAACAGCGCCATCATCCATGCAGGCTACGATCCGGAGCCAGGAACCCTGAAAGCACGCTTCAATGCTGCAGGCAACCGCCTCTACGGCGAACTCTGCCGGGAGCTCGAGGTTCCCTACAGGGAAATCGGTTCCTTGGTTATCGCTTTCAGTGAGGAAGAAGAACAGACCCTGCGGGAGCTTTACGAGAGGGGCCTTGGCTATGATATTCCCGCCCTCGAGCTGGTGGATCAGAAAAAATTGCACCATATGGAACCGGGTCTGAACAGGAACGCTTTAAGCGCCCTTTACGCCCCCACAGCCGGTATAGTTGACCCCTACCTGATGGCCATAGCCCTGGCTGAAAGCGCTGCTATTAACGGAGTGGACATCCGCCTCGACTGCCCGGTAACCAATATCCGCAAAACAGCAACGAGTTTCAGGATCAGCTGCGGTGGCAGTGAAATTGAAACAGGGCTAATTATCAATGCCGCCGGACTCTATTCCGACCGGATCAGCGAACTGGTTAATCCGCCATCTTTTAAGATCAAACCGACCCGGGGAGAGTATTTCATTCTGGACAAAGGGGCGGGCCGCCTGGCCCGGCATGTCCTCTTCCCCTGCCCTACTGACCTGGGCAAGGGAGTGCTCATTTCTCCCACTGTCCATGGCAACCTGATCATCGGCCCCAACGCTGAACAGGTCGATTCAAAAGAGGCTACCGAAACAACGGCAGAAGGTATGGCCTACGTACGTGAGCATGCTGAGAAAATTAAACCTGGGTTTTTACCCTTCCATAAGGTCATAACTTCCTTCAGCGGCCTGCGGGCCAAGAGCGACCGGGGCGATTTTATTGTTGAAGAATCCAGTGAAACGCCAGGCTTTTTTAATGCAGCGGGGATCGATTCGCCGGGGCTCGTATCGGCACCGGCCATAGCCAGCTACCTCCTGGATCTGCTGCAGGAGAGGACCGGCTCCCTGGTAAAAAAAGAAACTTTTATCCCCAGGGGCAAGGATCACCGCCTTTTCATGGAACTGGACAGGGAAGAACAGGCAGCGTTGATTAAAAAAGATCCACGCTACGGGCGGATTATCTGCCGCTGTGAGAGCATCACCGAGGGTGAGATTGTGCAGGCCATAGCAGGTCCCGTGGGTGCACGGACAGTAGACGGGATCAAGAAAAGGGTAAGGCCGGGAAGCGGACGCTGCCAGGGCGGCTTCTGCGGGCCACGGGTCATGCAGATACTTTCCCGCGAACTGGGGATTGAAATGCCCTCCATTAACAAGAACAACCCCGGATCGCATATCCTGACCGGCCCGACAAAAGGCCGTCTGCCCGGTATAACCAAAACGGCGCAGGTAAAACCCGTTTCCATCAACTCCCATAAAATAGAAGAAAATAACATCGAAGCGGAACTGGCAGTAATCGGCGGCGGACCGGCAGGAATGGCTGCCGCGGCAGCAGCCCGCGAAAGAGGCATTGAAAATATCATAGTAATCGAGCGGAATCACGAACTGGGCGGGATCCTCCAGCAGTGCATTCACAGCGGTTTCGGCCTTCACCACTTCCGGGAGGAGCTGACCGGTCCGGAATATGCCCAGCGGTACATCGATAAACTGCGCAGTGAGGGTATTTCTTGCAAGCTGGACACCATGGTCCTTTCCATCAGCCAGGATCGCACTATCACATACATTAACAGCAGGGAAGGCTTGCAGACCATAAAAGCCGGGGCGATCGTCCTGGCCATGGGCTGCCGGGAACGTACCCGCGGATCAATCAACATCCCGGGCACGCGGCCAGCCGGGATCTTTTCCGCCGGCACAGCCCAGCGTTTCATCAATATTGACGGCTACATGGTAGGCCGGCGGGTGGTCGTTTTCGGTTCCGGTGATATCGGCCTGATCATGGCCCGCCGCATGGTTCTCGAAGGAGCCGAAGTGGTAGCCGTTGTTGAGCGCAAACCATACTCGGAAGGGTTGCTGCGCAATTATGTCCAGTGCATCGAGGATTACAACATCCCCATGCTCCTGCAGCACACTATTATCAACATTCATGGCCGCGAGCGGGTCGAAGGAGTAACCATTGCCCGCACCAATCAGGACAAGCAGCCCATTAATGGCACCGAGCGAGAGCTGTCCTGCGACACCATTCTCTTTTCAAGGGGATTGATTCCTGAAAACGAGCTCTCCAAAAGCGCCCGGATCATTCTTGATCCCACCACCGGCGGGCCGGTAGTCAACGAAGCGCTGGAAACGAGCATCCCCGGCATTTTTGCCTGCGGCAACGTGGTCCATGTCCACGACCTGGTCGACTGGGTCACCGAGGAAAGTATCAGGGCCGGGCAGGGAGCAGCCCATTACCTCAGGACAGCGGTCTCTGAACTGAAGGGATTTACCTTCGAAACAAAACCCTTAAAAGGAATTAACTATATCGTCCCGCAGAAAGTACGCACCGCCAGCCTGGGTGGAAACCTGGAGCTGTTCATGCGCGTGAAAGGATTTCACGAAAAAACCGCTCTCCTGGTTAAAGCAGACGGACACCTGATTAAAAAAGTAAAGAAAAAGGTGCTCTCCCCGGGAGAAATGGTCAATGTCAGGCTGAAAAAAGAGGACCTGCCAGAAACCAGGTTTGATACTCTTTCTGTAGAACTGGCCGGGGAGGATGCTCAATGATGGCTGGAAAAGAGATGATCTGCATCCTCTGCCCCCTGGGCTGCAGGATGGAGGTAAAAGAAAAGGAAGATCAGCCCGGTGAACTGTTGGTACACGGGCACAAATGCAAACAGGGCAAAGTTTACGCCCACCAGGAGTTTTACAACCCCACCCGTACCCTCACTTCGACGGTGGTCATCCGCAATGCCTCACTGCCGCGGCTGCCGGTTAAAACCGACCGGCCCATCCCAAAAGACCTGATTTTTAAAGCGGTTGAAGAAATCGCCCGGGTGGAAATGGAAGCACCGGTGGAAATGGGCGACTTGATCATCGAAAATCTACTGGGCACAGGCAGCAATGTTGTCGCCACCCGCAGTATGCAATAGAGTCAAAACAGCATTTTATAATGCATTATTATGAATCGAAATACCGGTCTCAGCCAGGACTATTGCGCTGGTGAAGTACTTCCCATCGGTTGGACATATGCTGCAGAAATCCTTTCCTTCAGTCACTTCCGCCATTATAACATGACTGTAAATTATCTGGAAAATTTTTGACCGGCCGCAGCTTTATGCACCGGTAGAAATTTTCTTTTTTCACACGTAATCACATCCTCCCTCTTTTTATTATGCGCAGATCAGGGCCGCAGGAAAATATGGAATGGCTTGACATGAGCCGGCAGAGGTGCTAAATTACATAGCATCCTATATATTATATTGGCGGAGTGAAAACCTTGGATTTCAACGTCGGCAAGAGCGTAAAACAGCTGGATAACGAGCTGAACAGCAAATTAAATGCCATGCTCACGCAATGGAATTTAACGCGATCCCAGTTTTTCATTCTTACTTTTTTAATGATCAATGCGAATCAAGAAATAAGCCAGAAAGATATTGAACTGGCTTTCCACCTGAAAAACCCTACTGTAAGCGGAATAGTGAAACTGCTGGAAAAGAATGGTTTTATCAAACGCCAGGTAAATCCTGCGGATAAAAGATACAATTTACTCTTTCTGACCGGGAAAAGTAGAGCCCTTAAACCGCTGATCTTCAAATTTATGAGAAACTCCGACAGGCAAATCTTGAAAGGTTTTTCAGAAAAAGAAAAGAAGCAGCTGGAGAATTTTTTAGAAAGAATGATAAAAAACATTTCAGGGACCAGGGACTTATAGAAATAAAAAAATCCCGCAAAGAAAGATTAAAACCGCTTTCAGCCCATCAGGGTAATGAAACCGCAGCCAAAATAAAACTACAGGTTACCGGTACAAGATCCGATAATAAGGAGCCGCCGCCCATGAATTAAGAACTATTTGCCAAAATGCCCATACCACAGGCTGTAGCCAGGATGGTCATCCCCAGTATCATGACCGTCCTGGTCCTCATCATTTACAATATGGCCGATATCTTTTTCGTCGGCCAGACGGGCGATCCCAACCAGGTTGCCGCCATTTCCCTGACAACACCCATATTCATGCTCTTCATCGCCATGGGCAACATTTTTGGCATCGGCGGAAGCTCGTTGATCTCGAGATTGCTGGGCCGGGGTGAAAAAGAAAAGGCAAGCCGGATCAGCAGTTTCTGTTTTTACAGTGTCCTGCTCACAGGGCTCGTAATGATAGCCCTTTATCTACTGTTTATGGAAGGTATCCTGAGCATAATCGGTGTCAACGAAAAAACAGTTGATTTTGCCCGGACTTATCTCACTTACATCGCCTTCGGCGCTCCTTTTATCATCATTCCTCCCGCCTTCGGCCATATTGTGCGGTCGGAAGGAGCTCCCCGCGAAGCAATGATCGGGATGATGACCGGCACCATCATTAACATTATTCTCGATCCCATTATGATCTTAACCCTGGACATGGGTGTAGCCGGCGCTGCCTGGGCTACAGTTATCGGCAATATCATCGGCAGCCTCTACTATTTCCGTTACCTCACGGGCAAAAAAACCATGCTATCGATAAAATTTGCCGACAAAGGGCTCGGCCGCTCCACCATAATCGAACTTTTTGGCATCGGTATTCCCGCCTCTTTAAACAACCTCCTCATGAGCACCTCCCACATTCTTTTGAACAATGTCTTGAACGGCTACGAAGGAGGCGAGATCTACATCGCCGCCATGGGGGTAGCTATGCGGGGAACTATCCTGTTGATCCTCATCCAGCTTGGTTTCGCCATGGGGATCCAGCCTCTGATCGGCTACAATTACGGGGCCCGCAATATTGAACGCCTGAAAAGTATTATCCGCTTCTCATTCATCTGCACTGTGATCATAGGTTCATCGATCACTGCTGGCGTATTGACAACCACGATCAGAGTGCATCAGGAGCCCTGGGCCAGGCCTGCGATTGCCAATAGCCATCTTTAAAGCTTTTATGACTAATTCTTTGCTCAAAAAAAGTAATTGTTTCTGGATTAACTTTTTCATTTTACAATCTATCATCTGATTAGTCCTAATGGAACGAGTATTGTTTGATAAAGCTATTTTGTATCGACAGATGTGGTCAAACCATCACCGGCCTTTTTCAGAGCCGTGAAAAAATTTGTTTTGCGGATTTTATTATAAATCCCTATTGACAAATACGAGAAATGAGCCATAATATAGACGATTGCTTATACGTTTAATTCAGGAGAGTGCTACTTTGACAAATACACGAAAAGACGATGCACTTTGCAGCGTAACCATTATTCATGAGGATATTCTTAACAAAGTGCGCAAAGAAATGACGGAGGACAGCCAACTTGTTCAAATGGCCGAACTTTTCAGGGCGCTCGACGATCCTACACGCCTGAAAATTATCAATGCGTTGCTGCTTGCGGAGATGTGCGTGTGCGATCTTGCCGCACTGCTGAACATGACGCAACCTGCAATATCCCACCACCTCAAAACGCTTCGGCAAACGCAATTGATCAAATTTCGGAGGGATGGTAGGATCGTCTATTATTCATTGGATGATGATCATATTGAATTGCTGTTCCGGCAGGGTTTAGCTCACGTAATTGAACGGTAAGCAACAAAACGGGGTCGTTGTTATGGCTCTGTAAATTTGCAAAAGGCTTATAACCTGTCAGTGAATTCAAGCGCTAATCATAGGAGAACTATCATGATAAAAGCATTTATTCTTGAGGGTCTGGACTGCGCGAATTGCGCAGCCAAGATCGAAACACAGATTAAAAATCTTGCGGGAGTCAGCAATGCGGCAGTTGACTTCGTTTCTAAGAAACTGACGATAGAAGCCGCCGATGAGCAGGATTTCAATGGGATTATCGCGGAGGCAACAGCCATCGTCAAAAAAATCGAACCTGATGTTAAGGTAGTCAATGCCGAGAAGAGCAAAGGTAGCGAATCCGTCATCCTGCTGGAAGGTCTTGATTGCGCGAATTGCGCGGCAAAAATAGAAGCGGAAGTGAAAAAACTGGAAGGAGTAACGTTTGCTTCCGTAGATTTTGTTTCAAAGAGGCTCACACTGGAAACCAGCCCCGGCATCAACATTTCCGAGCTGAACGAGAAGACTGAGGGTATCGTAAAAAAAATTGAGCCGGATGTTCAGGTTATTTTCGGAGAAAGCGCTATTAAGGGGAAAGCAAAAGAAAAAGAAAAAGAAAAAGATGACGATGATGATGATGAGGGCGAAGAAAACCACAGGAAGCAAATCATAAAACTGGTGGTTGGCGGTATTATATTCGCAGTAGGTATAATTTTAAGATTCCCGAATTGGCTGGAGCTTGTCCTATTTATTTCAAGCTATGCCATCGTTGGTGGGAGTGTCGTTTTACGGGCCATTAAAAGTATTGTACGCGGCCAGGTATTTACAGAGCACTTCCTGATGAGCGTTGCTACCATCGGCGCCTTCTTCGTTGGAGAGTATGCGGAGGGTGTAGCTGTTATGCTGTTTTATCTGGTGGGCGAGCTGTTTCAGGATATGGCGGTTGACCATTCCAGAAAATCAATCAGCGCGCTCATGGATATACGGCCTGACTACGCAAACTTAAAAGTTGACGATGAACTGAAAAAGGTGTCCCCCGAAGATGTAAGCGTCGGCGATATTATCGTGGTAAAACCGGGAGAAAAAATTCCATTGGACGGCAAAGTCATAGACGGTACATCAATGGTGAATACCTCCGCATTGACCGGCGAATCTGTCCCGCGCGAATTGGAGCCGGGAAAAGATGCGTTAAGCGGATTTGTCAATAAGAACGGCGCCTTGACCCTTGAAGTCACAAAAGATTACGACGACTCAACCGTATCCAAAATTCTGGATCTCGTTCAGAATGCCAGCAGCAGAAAAGCACCGACCGAGAACTTTATAACGAAATTCGCGCGGTATTATACGCCGATCGTTGTATTTGGAGCCTTAGCCCTTGCAATCATACCGCCTTTAGTCATTCAAGGGGCGACCTTCTCTGATTGGATATACAGGGCCTTGGTATTCTTAGTGGTTTCCTGCCCGTGTGCACTGGTAATATCGATCCCGCTGGGATTCTTCGGTGGAATTGGAGGCGCATCAAAAAGAGGAATATTGGTAAAAGGCAGCAACTACTTGGAAGCACTGAACAATGTTGAAGCGGTTGTTTTTGATAAGACCGGTACTTTAACGAAAGGTGTATTCGTCGTTACGGCAACAAATCCTCAAAACGGCTTTACAAGGGATGAACTCATTGAATCCGCGGCATATGCGGAAAGCTATTCAAATCACCCGATTGCCCTTTCGATTATGAGCGCTTATCATGGGGAATTTGGTCAGGACTTGATTGCGAACTACGAGGAAATCGCGGGACAGGGCATTAAAGTCAGTGTCAACGGCAAAGAAGTTCTGGCCGGCAATACCCGATTGATGGTCAGTGAAAAGATCAATTACAGTGACGTTGATACTTTGGGTACTGTCGTACACATTGCTGTCGATAAAAAATACGCGGGTAGTATCGTCATATCGGATGTGGTGAAAGAAGACTCGGCAAGGGCAATCAGAGAGCTTAAATCTCTCGGCGTCAAGAGAACGGTCATGCTTACAGGCGATCGGAAGGCGGTGGGCGAAAATATAGGGAAGCAACTTGGTTTGGATGAGGTGTATTCCGAACTGCTGCCA
Source organism: Bacillota bacterium (assembly GCA_034189085.1). Lineage (GTDB taxonomy): Bacteria > Bacillota > Dethiobacteria > DTU022 > DTU022 > M55B129. Next base: position 28,544 of record JAXHVH010000017.1, read on the forward strand.
GCCGAAAAGGTCGAAAAGATCGAGTCAATGGAAATCAAAAAATCCCATAACGGAAAAATTGTATTTGTCGGCGACGGCATCAACGACGCGCCGGTGCTGGCAAGAGCTGATATCGGGATAGCCATGGGCGGCCTGGGCTCCGATGCGGCCATCGAAGCCGCGGATGTCGTCATCATGAATGACGAGCCATCCAAAATAGCTTCTGCGATCAAGATCGCCAAAAGAACAAGGAGCATCGTATATCAAAACATTATATTCGCACTGGGCGTGAAAGCCATATTCCTTGTATTAGGCGCATTCGGAGTAGCAACCATGTGGGAAGCTGTTTTCGCAGACATGGGCGTCGCTATCATAGCGATTCTGAACTCGATGCGGGTGATGAATACAAAGGACTTATAAACCTGTTTACACGGTTCCCCTTACATCGGTGCCGCCCCCACCCGCTGGAATTTCAGATGGGGGTGCATTTTTGTGCTTAATAAAGCGTTCCGAGTGAACATATCTACAGTTTTTGGGTGAATATACAGTACTGAGGGCTTCCTTAACAGCCCTTGTTAACAAGAAACTAGGCGAAAGCGGGTATGGACCGCCTCGCAAACTGCATAAAATAAGCCCTGATTGATCGCAAAATGCTTTTTGAAAAAAAGACAAAAAGATCACGATACCCCCTGGCCAGGTTCATCACGATCAGGTTAATGATTATGGTTGTTTCACTTGTCTGTTTCAGTTTCTCTTTAATCAGGTTTAATCCGTATCGTCGTTTACCTTCGCCAAACTTGCCTTCGATGGGGACACGATCTCGCTCATCCTGCCGGGCCAGCTTTTTAAGTGCTTTGTCCGGCTCTTTTGGCGGCCGGCCCAGCCTGGGACCGCTTAAACGAATCCTGCGACCTTTACAGTAACTGATGTTCTCACGGGTGCGGTAGATCTTGTCAACGTGGACCGATTCCGGGTAGAAACCGTGGCGCTGATAATAGCTCTCAATCGCTTCAATCAAGGTCATCGCTTCGGCAAAGTTATCCCAGGATAGCTTTTCCAGATAGGCCATACCGTCAACCACACTGATCGCTAATTTTGCTCCGAACTCGACACTGATTGCCATGACAACATCATCAAATTTCAAAGTAGTTCCTCCTGATTTATCGCACTATGTTAATATTGAATTCGTTATTTAACCTTAAACTCCTTGTAAAATTTCATATAATTGATTTATTGTGAATTATACATCTACTTTGCTGCAGTTATACGATCGTTTATAAAAAAGAATTAATCATATCCAATCGATACCCAGATTTTCCTTAAAATAATAGAACGTGGAGATTCCTCTCCACGTTCTATTTAAAGTGGTGTCGGGAGGGGGACTTGAACCCCCACGGTATTCACCACACGCCCCTCAAACGTGCGCGTCTGCCTATTCCGCCACCCCGACATGTTTTCATTTTTATTCCATTAAGATTATAAGGTTTTGTGAGAGAACCGTCAAGACAGGGTTCTTCTGAACCATGGTCCTGCTAAAGCCACTGCTGATTTAATACTTATGGAACGGAACCTTTTACCCTTCGTTTTGCCCAAAAGTGCAGTCAGGCAGGGATAATCTCTCAAAAATGAAGGGTTTTTTAATACAAGAGCGAATTGAAAATAGACAGTCCGGGATACCCGGACAATGTGTTTATTTATCCGACAAAACCCTTTTTAAAAAAGGAGAACAGTTATGAATGACAGCAGTGAACCTTATTTGACCGTTCCCGAAAGCATCTCCCCGGAGGGGCCGTTATTCATGACAGGCAATGAATATATTGCTCTGCCGCAGATTGATAAAAACGGGAGTATCCACTCCGCCAATGTGCTGCGCCTCGACTGCCACGGTCTGCTTGAATTCTGCGGCTCCGCCGAAAGTCCTTTGCTAACGCCCATCCTGCAGGTGGAGGAAGAAGCAATCGATCCGGGCAACAGGGCTGAGTGGAATTACGAAATGGACTGGCTGCCCGGTTTCTGCCTCTCCGGTGAAGAATGGACACTGAAAGGTGAAATAGTATGCCCGCCCGGCTACAAGGGCTTTTTTTACCGCCTATCCCTGGCTAACCGGGGTAGTCACAGCCTGAAAATAAAACTGGGCTGGAAGATATGCTGGACAGCATTTAATTACCTTGTTTTCCACCGACGACCGGTGGGAGGCAGCCGCCGCATTGATTATAACAGCTGGACAAACAGCCTGGTCCTGGAAGCGGTGGCAGGGTTGCCCCTGGCTGCCCTGGCCCTGGCTGTTGAACCTCAGGTTACATGGCATCAAAGCGAAGATAAAGATTGTTACCAGGCCAGCTGCACAGCTGAAGTAGAAGCCGGCGAATGCTATACAACCACCCTTTACGGTGCGGCTAATCTCGAAGCGGACGGGGCGGGAACAACTACCGTGGACCTGCGCCGCCACGGTGCGGAAAACTTGAAATTATACAGCCTCCAGTGGCTTGAAAACCGCGGCGGCAGCAATGAGGGTGAGTTTACTGCCCTGCTGAAAAGAAATCTCTTTTTCAGCTACTTTTATTCCACAGCCCGTTCATTGGACAGTGAAGAAGTTATTTCCCTCACCTCCCGCAGCCCCCGTTACTACGTCAGCGCCGCTTTCTGGAGCAGGGATGCCCTGCTCTGGAGCTTTCCGGCCGTGATGATGGTTCACCAGGGTGCTGCCCGTGAGCTGCTGCTCTCCGTTTTTCGCCGTCACCTCAGAAACTGCGGCGAGCATGCCCATTATCTCAACGGCACCCTCCTCTACCCCGGTTTTGAACTGGATCAGCTGTGCGCTTACTTTTTAGCCCTCAGCCATTACCTGGCGGGGAGCGACGATTATACTCTTCTTGAGAATAAGGAAATCAGCGAAGGTCTGACCTTCATGGCCGAAAAAGCCTTGGACCTCTTCGACCCGGAAGCAGGGCTTTACAGCACCTTTCTTGATCCTTCAGATGACCCGGTGCCCAATCCTTACCTGACTTATGATAACGCCCTCCTGCAGTGCTCCTTCTGCTTCCTGGGGCATCTGCAGGCCGGCGAGCACTGGCGTCACAAAGCTGATTTTGCCATCCTGGCATCGGAACTGCAGCAGGCAATTTACGAAAACTGCATCGTCAAGGGGCCCTTTGGGGCCATGTTTGCCTGGTCTGTTGATGGAAAGGGCCGTTTTACCCTCTACGATAATCCCCCGGGAAGCCTGCAGCTCCTGGCACATTACGGTTTCTGTTTCCCGGACGAAACGGTTTTCAGGAATACTGTGCGCTGGATTCGTTCGGCCAACAATAAATATTTTCATTCCGGCGCCCCCTTTGAAGAAGCGGGTTCGCGTCATGCCGGCAATCCCTGGCCCCTGGCCGCCTGCAACGATCTGCTGTCCTGCAACGCAGGAGGCCTCGATTTCCTGAAGAGGGCAGCGATGGATAACGGCTTTTTCTGTGAGACTGTGGATCCTCAGACAGGGAAATTATCTACCGGCGCCGCCTTCGCTTCAGGAGCCGGTTTCCTCGCTTTTGCCCTGGCTAACAGGCATGGCAAAGAAGAATGCCCGGAAGAACCTGAAACCGGCTAAGAAATAGAACGTCCGGCAGGTTGATGCCGGGCATACGTGATCCAGCCTGATCCGAAAATAATAGTTTTTTCTGCAGTATCGTTATAAATAGACCTCATTAAGTTCAAATTTCACCATCCCATTAACGAAAATGGCAATTTGCATTTTCGGGATTGTATAAATGTGAGAGCCCCCGCCGGAGAATATCGCCGAAGGAGAGAGGCAGAAATGGTTAGATTAAAACAGCTCTCGCTGTGGGGCAAAATTGCTTACGGAACCGGAGCCGGTGGCTACAGCCTCATCGACCGGGTTTTAATCACCTGGCTTTTTTATTACTACATTACCAGCCCCCTTGAAGGTGTCGAGGTCCTGATGCCGCCCTTTGCCTTCGGACTGATCATGTTTTTTGGCCGGGTGATCGACGCCGTGGCCGATCCGCTGATTGCCCGCTGGTCCGACAATTACGGCGGAAAAATGGGCCGGCGGATGCCCTTCATGTTATTCAGCGGAGTGGCCTACGTGGCCGTCTTCATTTTGCTTTTTTACCCTCCCATTGCTGAAAAATCACTCCTCAACACCATTTACCTGGCCTTCTTGCTGGGGTTATATTTTGCTCTCTTCACCGCTTATGTCAATCCCTACCTGGCCCTGCTGCCCGAGCTGGCCCGCAGCACCCGCGACCGGGTCGATCTCTCCACCTTCAAGGCAGTCTTCAGCCTGCTGGGAGTCGGCATTGCCCTAATCGGTGCAGGGATTCTCATTGGCAGCCTCGGTTTTCACGGTATGGTCTGGTTGATGGCCATACTAGGCCTGATCCTTCTCTATATTCCCCTGCTGATCAAAGAAAAGGAATACGCAGAGGCCAAACCGGCCACTCTCGGGCTGGTTGAAGCAATTGTAACCACCTTCAGGAATAAGGCATTCGTCATTTACCTGATTGGCAATGTTACATTCTGGCTCGGTTTCAATATTATCACCCTCAATATTCCCCTCTACGTGACAGTCCTGATGGGCGCGGGCGAAGATGCCACTTCAATCTATTTTGGGCTCGCCTTTGTCGTTGCCCTCATCTTTTTCCCGGTGGTCAATATTGTATCCAAGAAGCTGGGCTTAAAAGCACCGATGATGTTTGCCCTGGTCGGATTCATGATACTGCTACCTTTCTTTTTCTTTTTCGGCCAGCCGCTGTTCGGCCTCTCGCCTGAAGTATTTGCCTATATTCTCATGGGCCTGGCCGGTCTGCCTCTTTCAGTGATCTTTGTTGTCCCCGATGCTATCGTGGCCGCCGTCACTGACCTGGAAGGAAAACTATCAGGGCAGCGCCGTGAAGCAATGTATTTCGGCGCCCAGGGATTTATTCTCAAGCTGGCCATGGGACTCTCAACCCTGATCACCGGCGCCCTGCTGCAGCTTTTTGGCAGCACAATCCATCATCCTCTGGGTATACAGCTTACGGGACCGGTCTCCGCTTTCTTTATCCTCATCGGGGTAATCGTCTTTACCCGCTACCCTGAAAAAGAGGTACAGGCTTACCAGGAAGAAGCTGCAGGTGGACCGGCTTAATAAGCTCTCTATCAATTGGGAATCTTTAAGATTAGAAACAATCTGAAATACCAGGGCAGATAATTCAAAACACTTATCAACTTAATAGTAAACCTTTACTGCATCCTGCCAGCCGATCACTTGCCCCTGACTGTGGTTTTGGCTTTCCTTACCACCGTATATTAAAAAAGACGGACCAGCTTTTCCGGCAGCCAGTGTACTCCAGTAACTCAGCATTTTAAAGTAGTCCGAACCTATTGTTTTTCCGGCTTTAATTTCTACCGGTATCAGTTTGTTTTTGTGTTCGATGATACAATTAATTTCACTGCCTTTATTGTCACGCCAAAAATATATCTGTGGTTCAAGGCTACGGTTAAAACGAAACTTAGCCAATTCGGATATAATAAATGTTTCGAAAAGTCCTCCTTTGAGATAGTGAGTACCCAACTGATCTTCACTCTCGATTCCTAACATAGATGCAGCCAGTCCTGGATCATAAAAATATAGCTTTGGTTGCTTTACAAGGCGTTTGTTGAAATTTTTAAAATGAGGCTGCAGTAAAAATATTATAAAACTTGATTCAAGAATTGAGAGCCATGATTTCGCGGTGTTATGGCTGATACCACAATCACTGCCCAGTGCACTCAGATTGAGAAGCTGACCGATTCTTCCGGCACAAAGTTTAATAAAACGTTGAAAAGCACTGAGATCTGTAATGTTTTTAATAAGTCGTACATCCCGTTCAATATAGGTTTGTATATACCCTGCATACCACATTTCAGGATCTAGTTGTTGATCGTATATCCTGGGATACAAACCCTTAAATATATATTCTTCATAATTGTTAATCTGATAGCCTGCATAAATCAGTTCTTCAATGCTTAAAGGCAATAGCTTTAAGATTGCTACACGACCGGCAAGTGTTTGAGAAAGGTTTTCCTGAAGCAAATAATTGTTTGAACCTGTTAAAATATATTGGCCGCTTTTCTGTTTTTGATCAACAATTGTTTGAATATAAGAAAAATGGTTAAACTATAACACAAACCAGTACAATTTGTAAATCAGATTTACACATTGTACCCCGTATATGGACATCAGATGTCTCCACTGTTTTTTTACATCTACTGAACCTACCAGCCCCGGGTTCCCGAACTACTCTTGAACGGACCCTAATAATATTAATATTCCTATCGATTCCTCTTTACATATTATTCTATTTTACGTATACTATTTACAATATTATATTTGAAGACACTCGAAAAGTAACCGGGGATACTGCTAACAAAGTGATTTGAGCATTACCCAAGTAATTCGACACATTCAAGAATAGGGAATTACAACATTTTTGAGAGGTACTTTTTATGCTCTGAGGTGATTGCCGTGAATGATAACCCGTCCCTGGAAAGGGCCCGCCGCTACCTTGAACAGTTCAATCTTAACCTGGTCCCATGGGAACATGAAAAAACAACCAAAACGGCTGCCGAAGCGGCGGATGCCCTGAAAGTGGAACTGGGCCAGATTGCCAAGTCCATCCTGTTTCGCTCCGGCGAAAAGTACGGGCTCTTTGTCGCCGCCGGTGATATTAAAATAGACGATAAAAAGGTGCGCTCCCTGCTGGGCGGGGGAAAAGCAAAAATAGCCAAACCGGCTGAAGTGGAAGAAATTACCGGTTACAGGGTCGGTGGTGTCTGCCCCTATGACATTGACAGAAGCGTACCCATTTACCTGGACCGTTCAATGGAGCGTTTTGATACAGTCTACACTTCTGCCGGCACTCCCTATTCCCTGCTGCCCATCACTTTCAAACAGCTGCAGCAGGTTACAGGCGGAAAAATTGTGGATATGGAAAAAGAATAGCCTGAAAGAGGTTCAGGTTGTACCCTCATACCCGGCTGTTTGATGAAGATCCATAAGAAACGAAGCAAGATCCATTTTTTTTGCTGTTTTAGTGTTCAGCGGTTTCGGGAAAGAGAAAATCAATAAAGCGCTCGGCAGTGGGCTGGGGTTCATGGTTGGCCAGTCCCGGGCGCTCGTTGGCTTCGATAATCGCATATTCATCTCCGCCGACTGCCGGCACCATTAAATCAAGGCCGACCACCGGCAGTTCGAGAATGCGGGAAGCCTTCTCGGCCACCGCTCTCAGCTCAGGCGAAATGGCAGAGGTAACATCTTCGATGGTACCACCGGAATGGAAATTAGCTAAACGGCAGACGCGCACCATGCGCTCTTCCGCCGGTACGGCGTTAAGGCTCAAACCCTGCTCTCCGACCAGCACGGCGGTATCATCCTCAAGAGGAATCAGCGATTCACCATCGGTTTCCCGCTGCAGCTGTTTATTGCGGGTTGTGATAAGCTCTTCGACGGTGGAGATCCCGTCACCGGTAACGGCAGCCGGGACGCGTTCAATAGCTGCCACAAAGCGATAATCTATAACGATGATCCGCAGATCCTTACTTTCTATGTATTCTTCAAGCAAAATTTGATCGTCAAGCCGGCTGGCCTTTTCCACCGCAGCAGCCAGATCTTCAGGGTTGCTTACTCCCACGGTAATACCCTTGCCCTGCTCCCCGTTTAACGGTTTTACGGCCAGACGGCCAACCCGGCGCAAAAAATTAACTGCGGCACCTTCACTTTCCCAGATTTCCTGGCGGGGCACACTGAGTCCTTCCTGCCGGAGAAATTTCAGGGATAGCCACTTGTTGGCACTGATAGTCATGGCATAGGCCGATGTTTTTTCGGTCAGCGATTCACGACAGCGAACAGTTCTACCCTTGAAGGCAAGAGTATAAATGTTGAAGCGGCTGTCGATCTCTTCCACCTCAATGCCCCGTCGTCGCGCTTCATCAATGAGAATACGGGCGTATATATTCATTTCGGCCATCAACGCGGCCCTCCCAGGTAAAGATTGCGGTTTACCTTATTCCTCCGCTTAACAGTAAAAAGGGGTATACGGCGGAAGCCAAGCGACCGGTAAAGCTTTCTCGCTTTCTTATTATCGTGCATGACCGAAAGATCGAGGTAATCGCGGCCGCGGGCCAGGAAGTGCTCGGCCACTTCTCTCACCAGAGCCCGTCCCACACCCCTGGCCCTTGCTTCAGGATCGACGGACAGGCACCAGAAGCTTGAGCCGTTGGTGGGGTCGTTTAAAGCTTCCCGGTGATCAATGCCCATGATCGCCCCGATTACCCGGCCATCGGAAATTCGTTCAGCAAGGTAATAACAGAATATGCGGGTGCGCTGATTTTTAACAATCTTTTCTTCCGGCGCTTCCAGCATACCACAACTGCGCGCTACCCGGTTGATAGCCCGGGCGTCTTCAATGTCCTGCAGCATGCGCACCTTGAAGCTCCGGGGCCTTCGCTTAGGCGGACGATACATGTGCAGCCAGAAACGGTAAGTATCCGACGGATCAAGGAACAGCAGTTCCGGGGCTCGCCCAAGGAGAATGTGATGATCGGGAACGTAAAAAGCAATGTCACGATCGCTGCTCCGCTCACTGGCCAGTTCCTCAATGAGATCATCTTGATTGATAAAAGTCTGGCCGAAAATCAGCTTGCCCCAGCCGCAATCCAGCGATATATTTTCTTTCACTGCTGCCTCCGTTTCACTCCGACCACCGGCAGAAGTTTTATCCCCGGCTTTCAGGGCATTTAATTCGTTGTAGCGCTCAAGCCGCTGCAGGGCGGAAACTGCTTTCTGGGCAGCCTGCGTTTTGGGCAAAGTGTGGATTTTTTGCTTCTGCACTGGCTACACCTCCCTTTCCATTTCCTGCAACCAGAATTCCAGGACGGCTGCCTGCCAGATCTTGTTGCCGCGAAGAGGGGTGATCTGTTCTTCTGGCTGCTTAAAGAGCTTATCCAGGTAGCGCCTGTTAAAAAGGTTGCGCTTTTTCGCCTGCTCTGAAAAGAGTATTTCGCGGGCAAAATCCTTAAATTCATCTTCCATGTATTTAAGGGCGGGAACAGGGAAATAGCCCTTGGGCCGGTAAATTACCTCCCGGGGGATTACTCTTTCCGCTGCCTTTTTCAGGATATACTTTCCACCATCGCACACCTTAAGAGACGGTGGAATGGAAGCAGCCAGATCAAGCATTTCCTGATCGAGAAAGGGCACCCTCGCTTCCAGGCCCCTCGCTGCAGTCATGTTGTCCACTCGCTTGGCCGGATCTTCCACCAGCATGACCGTGGTATCGAGATGAAGAGCCTTTTCCACTCCGCTGCGGCCGCTTTCAGGCAGCGAAAAACGTTCCTGCACAAAATCGCCGGCGAAATCGCGATCCGGCCGGTATTCTTCGCTCAGGGTTTCCAGCGTTTCCCGGTGGGAACGATCAAAAAAACTGGCCCGGTACAGTTCTTCAGCCTTTTGTCGCCCCGCCTTAGTGGCCTTTTCTTCTCCCATGATCCGTGCATACCAGTGATAGCCAGCAAATATTTCATCGGCCCCCTGGCCGCACTGAACGGCTTTTGTTTCCCTGGCCACCTCTCCGGCCAGAAGGTAAAAACCGACGGCATCGTGACTGACCATCGGCTCAGCCATAGCCCGCAGACTTTCCAGGACTGAAGGAAGCAAATCATCACTGCCGGCATAAATTTTAGTGTGGTCAGTGCCGTATTTCCCGGCAATGAGGTCGCTGTAGTGAAATTCGTTGCCTTCTTCTCCTCCCGACGAAGCGAAACCAATGGAATAAGTTCGCAGGACAGATGGTTCCAGCTCAGCCATCAGGGCAACTATAAGGCTGGAATCAAGCCCGCCGCTCAGTAAGGCACCTACAGGCAGTTCACCCTTCATGCGGCGTTTCACACAGCGGCGCATGGTGCTCAAAATTATTTCGCACCATTCTTCCTCACTGAGATCCTCCCTCGGAGACATGGCCAATTTCCAGTAAGGATGTGATTTTTTTCGTCCTTCCTGATCCAGGATCATCACTGTGCCCGGTTCAACTTTTTTTATTGAGGCATAAACAGTGCGGGGAGCAGGCACCACGGCATGCAAAGTAAGATAGTAGTGCAGGGCAGCCCGATCCAGCTCACCACTGCAGCCGGTTCTCATAAGTGCCCGTGTATTTGACGCAAAGAGGACGGCGCCATCTTTTTCGCTGTAATAGAGCGGTTTCAATCCGAGAGGATCGCGGCCCAGGAAGCAGCATTCCCTGCTGCGGTCATAAAGGGCAAAGGCAAAATCACCATTTAGCTTTTCCACGAACCGGTCACCCCAGCACCGATATGCCATCAGTAACAACTGGCCGTCGTTTGCCGGATCACATTGATAGCCCTTTTCTTCCAGCTGTTGCTGCAACTCCACATTATTATAAATTGTGCCGTCGAAGGCAATAAGCAATTTGCCTTCTTTATCTTCGCGGAGCAGCTTTTCCGAACCGGCCGGGCCGACACCTCTGGCCCCGGCGTAACCAAATGAAACCCTCCCCTGCATTTTTTCCATCCTGTAATCAGGCCCTCTTTTTGAGAGGGCCGGCATCATGCTGTTCAGATCGTCTTCTCCATTAGCCGGTCCTTTCCCGGCAATAACTCCACAAATACCACTCATCGTGTAAGTGATCATCTCCCTGCTTTTGATATAGTGTAAATGGGAATACCTCTTTAAATTTAACAATAAATTTCCATTTAATCAAAGAGGCAGAGGCAGGCTGATCAGGGGTATGAAGGCTTGGTCAGAGCTTGAGGGGAAAGATAACCCGGGTATAGCTATATATCCCTTATTGATAGGTTATGCTCTTTCATGCTCGTTGCGTATGAATTTTCGGATAAATATCGTTCGTAGAGAGCCCTGTTGCTGTCGCGCCAGGAATGATTTGAACGCAGGGCTTGAAGAGCTTCCAGGTCCAGATCGGCAACGGCCATCCCTTCCCGCTCGAAAGTTTCCACCTCGGCCAGGACACCGTCACGGCGCGGGGTGATCTCGAGCGGGGCAAAAATACCGGCCCGTCCTGTAAAGGTCATCCCGGCGATGGTCCCTACAAGGGTACTCTTAATCCCGTAAAGTGGACTTTCCTGCACCCGTAGCCAGATACCGCGCAGGGCCAGCCAGTAGTTATAGGATTCAAGGTTGGCAACAGGCAAAAGGACAATGTCAGTACCCTTATTTTCAAGAATACGGAAGGTCTCAAAATAGGTGGCATCCATGCACACCGGAGCCGCCAGCCTGCCGACAGGTGTGTCAAAAATGGAAAAAGCGCTTCCCCTTTTTAGTCCCCACCGGGCTTCCAGGGGCAGGAGGTGGACCTTGTCCTGCGATCCTATCAGCTCACCGTCAGGGCCAAAGAGATAAGAACGGTTGACTGTTGCTTCACCACAAGTGATAACATAGCTGCCGGCCATGATGTGGACTCCGTAAGCGACAGCCAGGCTGCTGAATAACGTTTTCACCAGCGGTTCAACAGCCGGGCTCATATAGCGAAAAACCTCCACAAGGCTGATGCCCTCGGCTGGAGATTTTTCTTCGCTTCCCTCTGCTTCTTTGTCCTGTTTAACTGGCTCGGCTTCCTGTTTGCCTTTGTTACTGTAGGCTTCTTCCATTTTTTCTATGCCGGGCAGGAGTCCCAGCAGGGCCAGGTTGTTGTATTCGGGAAAAGCGATCAGCTGCGCTCCCTCTTCTACCGCCTCCCTGAGGCGGCGGTGCATTAGGTCAACATAATGGAGGGGATTTTTAACCAGATGCAGCTCAAGCTGGAGGGCAGCCGCCCTGATGCAGCGACGCTCTGCAGGGTATGGAGTCCGGGACGGGGGCAGAACACGGTGCAAATAGCCTCGGATCCTCGCCGGGCGGCAGGACCAGGTCATGTAGTGCCTGAAAAGTTTTTCTTTCCACCCATCCAGGGACATGTTCGCCTTTCCTTTCTCAGCAAGCTTTCAGCTGTTCTCCATTTTAAAACAACCACCCGTAAATGCTGGCCATCGGGCACTGTTTTACCACCTGCTGCCAGTTCATTTTATTCAAAAAGCGCTCCGCCATAGGCCTGCGGGTTGAGCATTTTTAGCAGGGGGTATTCCCGCCTGATCCTGCTTAGATCTTCCATTTTTAGATTGGTGCAAACAAATGGTGTGCGGGGGTAGCCGCGGGCCAGGTAGCCGCTCTGGCCAGGGGTAATTTCACATGGCCCGATCACAGCTGAGCCGGCGGCAAAGTCAGTCCGGCCAATCCTGCCACAGAAAAGAGCTTCCACAGCCCAGAACTGGTTTTGCTGAACCTGGGACCACATGCCGGCAACCTGGGGCCAGCAGTTAAATTCACCTTCCAGAGCTCCGCTGTGCAGTAAAATATCGGCTCCCAGCAATCTGAAACTCCTTCCCACTTCCGGGTGGCGGGCGTCGATCCCCACAACCAGACCGGCCTGCAGACCATGCAGGTCAAAGAGGATCAGTTCTTCACCCCGGCTGAGTCCCTGTTCCCGTTCAAAGCGGGTCAGGTGTGTCTGGCGCTGGCAGCAACAGAGATTTCCGGATGGATCAAAACAGCAGGCAGTATTATAAATACAGGCTCCTTCTTTTTCGTATACAGTA
>JAXHVH010000018.1:0-40767 GCA_034189085.1 Bacillota bacterium
AACTCGCTTTTACGGTTGGGAAGGGTAAAGGTGGGAGGATATTGTCGGCCCTGTCTTTTTTGCTGTTCCCTTGACTCCCGCTGTTTTCTTCTTCGCTCGTGGCCCTTCAAAGAAGAATTATTCATGGGCTGTCTCCCCTTTTAAATGGGCGCGAAAATCAGCCACTAACGGATAGACGTAGATGTCTTTGCGGGTAAGGGCCCTTTTTGTGTAACGGTCCATCCGGCCGCGCCCTTTGGTCTGGCCTAAATAGGTCCAGTTCGCTGCCCGGTAGCTGGTACCAGGGTATTTTTCCGGGTCCACAAATGTTTCAAGCAGTACGGGCCGGTAACCGTAGCGCTTTTGCCAGTCATCACCAATGCGCTTTACTGCTAAGGATAGGACTTTGCTGGCCAGATTCTTTACGCGGACCCAGGGAAAGATCAGGAAGCGGGTGTTGTTGACGATCAGGTTTAAACGCAGGCTGCGGTCGGTCTTGGTCCAGCCGATCCACTCGTCGCGCGGTAATAACGCCCAGGCTGATGCCGCAAACAAGAGGCAGCCCAGGGGACCGGGCTCTAAAGCACTCCTAACAAAGTAACGCTGGTGGGCACCAAAAGGTCTTTTGTAGCCCAGCACATGGTAGCGATGAACGTATTCGTTCCAGTGCTTGACAGCATCCCGCTCTCTTAAAGGCTCCAGATATACCTGGCCCAAATCGCTTAAAGCACCTCCTACTTCTTTACCCGCTTCCGTGTGCTCGCCAAACTCGATTGGGGGATCAACGCCGTGGTTCACCTCTGCCCTTTTGTCCGGCAATGTGATCAAACCTTGCACTTCAAGCTTGCTTAAAAGCTTGTTGCACGAGGCTGTCTTGTATTTTCCCGCCGGGGTCAGCCAGTCTAAGTTTTCACAGATCGTTAGCGCCAGCTCCCTGCGACTGAGCCGGGGAAACATATGCACCGTTTCTACTACTTCCAGCAGGTCCTGAAAGCTAAAATACCTGCCGCTTATCAAAATACTTTTCTCAATAGCTGCTCTGTTTAACACAGTGTGGGCCTCCTTTCTATATCCACCCACACTATTGTCTCACATTTGTTTTGTACTGTCCAGTTCCTTTTTGCGAAAAAGTTTTTTTCTTTTGTCCCGTAAACTACGACAGCTAAGGCTATTTATTTTGATGCGTCAGCTCTGTATACTATGTTGATAATATTAATTGTATTTTTGAAAATATTACCCGCTATGGCCGAGATGGGGAACATTGACCTGGCCAGCTTGCTTCATTCCGTCAGATTAAACAAATTCCGATAATCCTCTGAGGTATCGATATCCTGCAAAACAGATTCCGTATCAACTATTTGGCAATCCATTTTATCTGGTGACAGTGTATTTATAATTTCACGCCCTCCCACATCTCCCTGCAGTTTCATTAAAGACGGCCAGGTACTGCGATCAAAAAGAACCGGATTTCCCCGCCGCCCCTTATAAACAGGGCAGGTCACCGGCTTAAAATTTTTGCTATAACCTTCAATTATCTGCCTGTATACGGATGGCGGAATCAACGGCTGATCGGCAAGTGCAAAGAGTATCCCCTGCATGCTGCTATCAACTGCCTCAATTCCTGTTTTTAATGAACTGGCAATTCCCGAGCGGTAATCCTCATTTATAACAAAACGGTGCCGGGTTGACGTAAGTAGGTCCAACAGAAGTTGGTCAGGCCTGGCAACGATAATGACATCACCGATTCCTGAGCGATCAATTTGTTCAATAGTATGCTCCAGAATCGTCTTTTTACCGAATGGTAAAAGCAGCTTGTCCCGGCCCATTCGTGAAGAAGCGCCTGCAGCCAGGAGAGCGCAGGTTATCTTAATCTCCGGTCGACCATCGCGCAGGTTCAAAACCACTTTTACAGGATGTTCATTAAGCGCTGCTGTAACCAGTATGGTTTCGCTTCCTTCTTCGGGATCCATTTTATCTGCAACCTGCCAGGCTGTTTTCCCTGGAGCAGTCAGAAGGTCTCCTTTATTGATCACAGGAACCACTTTTGCTCCTCCGGCCTGTCTCCGTCCTATTACCGTTAAATATTTGAAGATTTGGCCCATTATCTCTTCTGTAATTAATGCCCCCTTAACAACGCCGATCGATTTTGCCAGTTCATTTGCCCGGTGAACCGTATGAGAATCAAGATTTTTACCCAGGGCATCTGCCCCAATCACCGGAACAATGAGATCAGACTTTTCCGGAATGACTGGTTCACAGGACTGGTAACCTTTAAGCGGCAGTCTCCTGGCTCCATCTGCCTCTACAAGGACTGTTATGTTCAGTTTTTTATGGATTTCCTCAGCTATTCGGGGTGCAATACCTTTTAGTTTTCCCGAAGGCAAAATTTCAGCAGCCAGCACAGCCACCCTGGAATGGGAATAGTGCCGATCCAGCATATCGAGGATCCGGTCTGTATTGTCCTCAATAATCAGAGGAATGCCGGGAGGCATAAATATTTTGGTCGTCGTTGTAATGAGCACATTTTTACCGGATGCAGAAATTTCTTCCGCCAGCCTGTTTATCAAGCTTGTTTTACCGCCTGCACCGTAAAAAGAGACCATCTCTGGCCTTTGTAAATTTAAAACTCCGCGCAAGGAAAGCTGGTTCATTAAAAGCTCTCCCATCTTTTTCTTACCATTTACTGGTAAACAAACAGTGATCCTTACAAAAATAACCATTGCTGTTTCTAACAATGCCCTTTCCAGCCCGGGGGCACTTACTTAACGGCAGTCATTTTTCGCTGAGGACAGATTACCCAGGCAGCCTCCTCGAAAGCAAAGGAACCGCATTTTGCGCACTGCAGTCCCTCATTGGTAACAATTATTATCCTTGCTTTCATTTATTTCCATGCAACTATAACAGTAGCCGTATTCGGGAAGATTTTTTACAGACCCTTTATCCATATTTTAGTTATCCTTTTTGCAGTGATGACCACCCTGCCTAAAGTATAACGGAATGTCCGGGAAAATAAAACCGTCAGCGGCTGCTGAAGTAACGGTGCAGGATCGCTTCCAGGACTCCTCCTCCGATGGCTCTCGCCTTATCAGATATAGTGTAACAGTCCACCGCTTCAGCGCGTGGATCGATATCGCCGACTTTCATGCCCCTTTTTACAGCAAGATTTGGATAGAGCATCCCCCGCACCAGGCCGTCTATCTCAGCCTGCAGGGGGGTCTCTTCCACTGTGGCAACCGTGTCCCCGGTTTTGACCAGATCTCCTATTTTTTTCAAGGGCTTGAATACCCCGTTTGCCGGGGCCCTCAGAAGGCGTTCCCGGCTGTAGCCTGCCACTTCACCGGGCACTTTAGTATCTTCAATAGCAGAACCTTCATAAATTACCTTTCCCAGATTATGCCCGCGCATTGTCTCGATAACAGCATCGACATCATTACCAGCTGTAAAACCCGGTCCCAGTCCGATAACCAGCTCAGCATTTTCTCTGGAAGTTCCTGTGTTTTTTTTGGCCATAATCCCGTCAATTAAAATTTTTGGTTTTAGTATATTCACCGTTTCTGCATCCGGATCGATGATAACCGGAACTATTTTCTGAGCAAGTAAATCTTTAGCCTCTTCCACCCCGCTGCACAACTTTGCCTCTATGTTTTCCACAACAACACTCTTTTCGTAAACAGCAGAGGCAAAAGAAACACTCCTGCGGACAACCAGCGGTTCTGGCAGTTCCAGCATTACCGGATCAAAACCTGCCTGGCACAACCGGTGAGCCACACCGGTAGCCAGGTCACCGGCACCCTTTATTATTATTAACCTGGGGATCACTCTTTTCTTCCTCCTTTGCCGGATCAAAAAGGGGCGCGGCCAGCCGCACCCCTAATTTATAAAGGAAACAGCTTATTATTATTTCTTTTCGTTAATTGCCCGCCAAACCCTTTCCGGAGTGAGCGGAAAAGTATCAACATCGATGCCCAGGGCGTCACAAACAGCGTTGGCGACTGCCGGCGCAACACCGATCATCGGCTGCTCCCCAATACCACGGGCTCCGAAAGGCCCTCCTTCTTCAGGCGTTTCGATTATAAAACTGTCAATGTGCGGGGTATTGTCGATTGAACATATTTTATAATCAGTGAAGTTTCGATTCAAGATTACTCCCTTGTCGAAGCGCAGTTCTTCGTAAAGAGCAGTGGAAAGGCCCATTACGGTCCCCCCGCGTAGCTGGGCATTGGCCAGGCGTGGATTAATCGCTTTCCCCGCATCAATGGCGCTGGCCAGTTGCAGGATGGTTACCACGCCAGTTTCCGGATCAACTTCAACTTCCACTCCTGTAGCGCCGAAGCAGTAAAACATACCCGGATTACCCTGCCCGGTTTCTGGATCGAGGTTGGTCATATTGGAGGGAACGAAAGAACCGCGTCCGATAATTGGTCCGGCAATACCTTCGCCGGTACATTTCTTGCAGCTGTCGGCCACTTCCCTGATGGTTGCCTTAATGTTCGGATCTTTTGTCGAGTAAATCTTG
This sequence comes from Bacillota bacterium, assembly GCA_034189085.1. GTDB lineage: Bacteria > Bacillota > Dethiobacteria > DTU022 > DTU022 > M55B129. Next base: position 4,496 of record JAXHVH010000018.1, read on the forward strand.
GAGCCGTCAAAAGTCAGATCTTCTTCCGGCACTCCGAGGAGATTCGCTGCTATGCAGTAGATCTGCCCGAGGGCATCTTCTGCCGCCCGCTTGACCGAGGTGCCGCAGGTGTAAGTAATCCGGCTGCCAACCGATTGCCATTCATAGGGCGTGAAGTCGGTATCGGGTAACTTGATATCGATCTTTTCGACCGGGATGTGCAGTGTTTCAGCAGCAATCTGAGAAATTGCGGTCAGCATTCCCTGGCCCATTTCAGCTGCTCCGACCAGGACATGGGCGGTGCCGTCTTCGTTAATCCTGATTATTGCCGATGAAGAAGCATTGCTCGGCTGGGCCGGGCATTTGACCAGGCCGGCAATTCCTTTACCGTGGAATTTACCCTCTTTTTTGCCCCAGCCTATCTTATCGGCTACTGTTTTCAAGCATTTGTCAAAACCGACATTATGGACTTCCTGCCCGGCAGCGGTTTTTGACCCATCTTTCATCCCGTTAATCAAACGGATTTCAAGGGGATCCATATTCAGCTCTTTGGCAACTTCATCCATCTGCCGTTCGATTCCCCATTGCATTTCGCACATCCCGAAACCGCGTACCGGTCCACCGATGGAATTGTTGGTGTAGACACAATAAGAATCAGTTTTAACATTTGGTATTTCATAAGCGCCGCTGGAGCTGTATCCCGCGGACCTGACAATATTGACCCCGTATTCGGTATAGGCGCCGCCGTCCCAGATCATTTCGTATTCAAGAGCAGTAATGCGGCCGTCTTTACGCACGCCCGTTTTTAAATGAGAATAAAGGGCCTGCCTGGTAAATGTCCCCTGCATATCTTCTTCCCGGTTAAAAACAATTCTGACGACATATCCGGGGAACTTCTGGGCCAGGGGTACAACCAGCCCTTCCAGGGAAGCTCCGGCTTTACCTCCGAAACCTCCGCCAATATAACTTGAAATGACCCTGATCTTATGCATGGGGATAGCCAGCGATTCGGAAAGCAGCTGGCGCACCACGTTCGGCGACTGGGCGGTGCTCCATACGGTCAGCTTGCCGTCCGGACTCCAGTGAGCGGCCGCCTTGTGTGTTTCAATCGACACATGCTGCATTTGGGGCACTTTAAAATCACGCTCGACGATCAAATCTGCTTCGGCAAACCCTTTTTTCACATCGCCCTTGCGCAATTTGAAATGGTTGGCGATATTTGTCCCAGGTTTAGGGTAAAAGATAGGCACAACTTTATAGCTGCCAAGATCTTCATGGATCAGGGGAGCATCCGGTTTCATCGCTTCGCGCGGGTCAAAAACTCCCGGCAGTTCTTCGTATTCAACTTCAATTAATTCAGCCGCTTCGGCTGCCGCTTCTTCTGTTACCGCGGCAACAATGGCCACCGGTTCACCCCAGAAACGAACTTTGTCAACGGCCAGAAAATTCCTGTCTATAAGGTAAAGACCAATCTTATTCGAGTATTCCTTACCCGTCAGGACCGCCTTGACGCCTGGATACTGCAGTGCTTTTGAGGTGTCGATGCTTTTTATTTTGCCGTGGGCGACAGTGCTCTTTTTCATTTTTACATGGAGCATAGGGCCGATAAAACGATCCTCGATATACTGTGCCGCCCCGGTTACTTTTTCCAGAGCATCTACTCGCGAAACATCGGTTCCAACATATTTCATATCCGACATTTTCTGTTCCTCCTTTCTTACCTATTTTTTCACTGAGGCTTTGACAGCCTCCCTGATTTCCTGGTAAGCTCCACAGCGACAGAGGTTGCCGCTAAGAGCTTCGTTGATATCTTCATCGGTTGGGTTGGGGTTCCGATCAAGCAGGGCTTTAGCCGATATAATCATACCCGGGGTGCAAAAACCGCACTGAAAAGCACTGTGCTCGACAAAAGCTTTTTGAACTCGATCCAGCTCTCCGTTTTTAGAAAGACCTTCTATGGTCACCAGCTCTTTCCCATCAAGCTCAACGGCCAGGACCAGGCAGGAATTAACCGGTTTGCCGTCCAGAAGAACCATGCAGGCACCGCATTCCCCAATTTCACAGCCTTCCTTGGTCCCGGTCAGGTGAAGCTCATTTCTTATAAACTTAAGCAGGGTCTGACCAACTGTCACTTCCCTGGTTTCTTTATCACCGTTAACAGTAAAACTAATCTTCATTTTCTGAACCATTTTCATACCCCCATGGTCTGTTCAAGCCCGCGGCGGATCAGTACTTCGGCTATATGGTAGCGGTAATCGCGCGAACCTCGCAGGTCGGTAATCGGTGATATGCTATCGTGAACCAGCTTCGCTGCTCTGGCCCAGTCCTTTTCACCCTTTTCATTAACAGCTTCTTCAACCGCCAGAGCCCGTACCGGCGTAGGTGCGACAGCTCCGACAGCGATTTTTACTTTATCGCCCCAGCGCTGGACGGCAACCCCGACAGTGGCCAGATCGACAGAACCGGTTCGCGATGCTTTAATATATATGCCGTTCCCTTGCGGATAAGGCTTCGGAACTAAAACTGAATGAACCAGCTCTCCTTTTTTCAGATCTGTTTTCCCGGGCCCGGTGAAAAATTCTTCCACGGGAACAGTTCTCTGCCCAACTGTCCCGGCAATGACAATTGATGCCCCGAGGCAGTAAAGAGGAGCTGCTGTGTCAGCCGCCGGTGAAGCATTGCATATATTTCCGGCCAGAGTTCCCCGGTTGCGGATTGAATAGCTGCCTACGCTGTGTGCTCCCTGGGCCAGAATGGGTATATTTTTCAAAATCGGTTCATAAGCGGCAATTGCATTAAGGGTCACTGCCGCACCGATGGTAATCCCTTTTTCATCTTCCCGGAGGACTTTTAACTCTTCCAGATCCTTCAGGTCAACCAGCAGGCGGGCGTCAAATTTGCCCCCTCTCATTCCAACCATCAGATCGGTGCCCCCGGCCAGTGGATAGGCCTGTTCTCTGCCGGTCAGAAGATCGAAAGCCTGCTTTAAATCAGTGCACTTAACATACTCGTATGACGGCATTTCTCCGGTTCACCTCCATTTAAAAATTTCACATGAATCAAAACATTTCATAGCCATTTTATTTGGCCAATTCTTTCAATGCTTCAACAAACATTTCCATAGGCGGCTTAACAATTCCTGCGCCCACCTGCCCGATACCGGCTTCCTTATGGGCAATACCGGTATTGATCCGGGGGACGATGTTCTTTTCAACCACCTTGCGTACATCAATCCCGGTTGGTGTTCCCCTGAAATCCATAGCCGGAATATTGAAATTATTGTTTTCAGCAACAGTTATTTCATACATTTCATTGGTCGCATCGAAAGCATCTGCCGGGTTTCCACCAATAAAATTGACTATAGCCGGCGCTGCCGCCATGGCAAATCCACCGATGCCCACTGTTTCAGTGATCACACTGTCGCCAATATCCGGGTTGGCATCAGATGCTTTAAATCCGGAGAAGTAAAGACCGTCTGGAACATTTGCCGGGGCTGTAAACCACTTGTCTCCTGTGCTGCTTACCCTGATCCCAAAATCAGTACCGTTCCGGGCCATTGTTGTTACCAGGGTAGAATTTTCCACGCCATGCGCCGCCAGAGCCATACTCTTACAGGCAGCCATAATCGCATTTAGCGAAGTAAGATCGTTGCTGTGCATAAAAGCGAGCACTTCTGCTGCTGCTGTAGCTTTTCCACCCTTAAAATATTCATTTACATTGGATAGATCAAGACGCGGTGTATCATACTCGGTTTTCTTGCCCCAATCCGTTTCCACGACAAAGGGGGCAATGGTGCGGATGAATAGAGAGGTAGTAGCCCGGTTGCGGTTGTGGCCGTCATCACCCATATGCAGGGCTTGGGCGATGATTGATTTGATATCCATTCCTCCGGCCAGGTGAACTGCTTCCTTAATTACGGGGGCATAAACCTCATCCAACCAGCGCAGACGTTTCAGCACTTCATCGTCGAAGGCACCGTAACGAAGCACCTTGCCATATCCTTCGTTCATATTGGAATACGTATAGCCGCCCCATTCCTTGTCTTCAATGATAAAAACCATCTGGGACGGGGTTATTACTCCGGCCATCGGTCCCACGGAATTGTAATGGTGGCACGGCGCAAATTCTACTTCACCGGAGGCGGCCAATTTTTCTGCCTCTTCGGCATTTTTCGCCTTGCCCTCATAAATGAGGCCGCCCATGATCGCTCCTTTCAACGGCCCGCTCATCCTTTCCCAGGTTATCGGCGGCCCGGCGTGCAGGAACAGGTTGTCTTTAATTCCCGGGATAACATCCCTGGCCCGGCCGATATCCACCCATACCGGCCTGGACTTCATCATCCTTTCAACCGCTTTCTTGTTCGCCTGATCAATTTTACTCATTCTTCCGTCCACCTCCAGGATTATTTTAATTTATCGAGCAAACTAAGGATATCTTCATCTCCCATCGCCGGCGGCTGCCAGCGAACATGAATTACTTTTGTTCCTCTTTCCTTCAGTGTTTCCGCAAAATCTTCCAGGCCCATATTGATAACCTTCAATTCAGTATCGAAAAGATTGTTCATGACCGGTATCCCTCCAACTGAAATAATTATTCCGGTACTTTAAAAAACTGGCTACCGGTTGAAAGAATTGCCTTATGAAGATAGGAGTCGAACAACAAAAGAAACCGCATCAGCATTGCTTGGAAAAACCAGAACATTTTCCTTTTTTAGTTTTTCAACCTGGTCACTGCGTTTTTGGATGTCTTCATCAGTGCCGCAAACTGTTGTTACAAAAACAATTTGCCTCTTTTCTTTCTCCACAACTTCCCTGGCTTCCCTTATCGCTTCAATTACTGAACCGGCCGGATCGGGATGGGCATTATATCCCAGAACCAGGTCTAACATAATAACCGCCGTCTCCGGATCTTTGGCTTCTTCTACTATTCGTGTATTTCGCAGGCTCGGGTCGATCATTGGATGGAGGCGCCCCTGCGTAAACTCATCTTCTCCATAATCAATGACCGTGTTTTCCCTGCTTTTATAAACATCCTCAATATTTTCAGCGTCTTTAAATGAAAGGTTTGTGTAGATCTTCCCCTTCATATTTTCCATCAGCAACAGCGCTTCATAAGCCAGGGTCCCCCCGGAATAAAGAGCACGCAGATAGCGCTGATTTTGGTTCAGGTTATTTTTTGTCTGTTTCAGCAAACCAGCGTCAATAGAAACAATCTCTGCACTTCCGCTTACTTCTTCTCCCCCGGCCAGTTTAACCGCCAGTTGAGCGGCCTCTTTAAGGGTTAATGCCGGTTCACAGCCTGCTGCTTTAATTTTTGCCGGGTCTCCACCCAGGAAGGTGACAACAACTGGTTTATCTATTTTTCCGGCCTGATCCAGCACTTTTTCAAGGACTTCTTCATCGGGTGGTTTCGATATAATAACGATAACTTCAGTGTCATTATCTTCCGCCAGCAACTCCAGTCCCTGGAGCATGGTTATCCCACCGACTTCCGCTTTTACATCTCGTCCGCCGGTACCGATGCCCTGGCTGATCCCTTCGCCATAATTATGGATAAGGGTAGATACTTCCTGGAGGCCTGTGCCTGCTGCGGCAACAATACCTATCCTGCCCCTACGTACTTCATTGGCAAAAGCCAGCGGTACCCCGTTTATGATGGCCGTTCCACAGTCCGGTCCCATAACCAGAAGCCCTTTTCCCTGCGCCTTTTTCTTCAAAGAAACTTCCGCTTCCAGGGGCACATTGTCGCTGAAAATCATGAGATGAAGACCTTTATCTAAAATCTGATTCGCTTCCCTTTCCACATAGCGTCCTGGTATCGACAGCAGCGCAAGATTGGCATCGGGCATATATTTATATGCTGTTTCAAAAGTACGTGGAACAAATTCGTTCTGCAAATTATCTCTGGCCGCTTCTTTGTTCAATTCATCGAGCGCTTTCTGGATCGCTTTTTCAGCTTTCTCTTCATTTTCCGCTTCAACAGCAATGATCAGATCGTTGGCACCCGCTTCCTGTTCAATCTCTTCGCTCCAGAGCCCACCTGAACGCAAAAATTTCTTGTTATGATCAGTACCAATTATTACTTCTGCCTCGATTACATCCTCGAAATTTCTTACAGTATTGGATAAACGCATCAGGTATACTGAATCACGAAAAGTATTTTTGGCAATATAACTTTTAAGAGCCAATTTTTTACCTCCTTTGCCCGGTTCTGGTTTAGCAGGATGTTTATAATGTGCCAATTAGATACTGAGCAGATATTTGAATGGTTTTATTAAATATACATTTCTAAAAATTAAACATAAAGGCGCAATATCCTTTAGAAATGAGCACCAAATTAATATTTTCTATTTGTGATTATATGACAATCAAATTGACATTGTTCACCTTAATTTGATATTATTATATATATCGGTAGTGGAAAGGTTGTCACCGATGCAAAAACAGTATGGAATTACAGTAAAAGAAGCTCTTTCCCTGAACGTTGTTAACAGCCTCAAGGTTGTAGGCGGACACAACGGCCTTGACCGTGTAATCAAACTGGTTAATGTGATCGAGGTCCCCGATATAATGGATTGGTTAATCGACGGTGAGTTTTTGCTGACAACCGGTTATTCTTTCCGTGAATACCCCGAACAGATGGAAACACTCATTCCTCGTATGAGCGAAAGTAACAGTGCTGCCCTGGCCATTAAGACAAAACGCTATATGAACGAAATTCCGGTCGAAATAATCTCCAGCGCCAATAATTATAGCATTCCCCTTCTGGAAGTGCCCTACGATCTTTCTTTTTCAGAGATAATAGCACCCATCCTGGGGGTGGTTTTTAACAAACAGAATAAGATCCTGCAAAAGCTGGAACAGGGCCACAAAAACCTGATGGATCTCGCGCTCAACGGGAGTCCACTCGAAGAGTTGTGCAAGGAAACAGGAAAACTAATTTCCAACCCTGTGGCAATCATGGACCGCGAAGGCAAACTTATCGTCAACAAAGAATGTCCCGACCAGTACAAGTTCGAACTCTTTTTTTCCGACCAAAGCGTTGAAATCAAGAAAGAAAAACTACGTATTGGCAATATCAAGGAAGTCAAATATTCACTTGAATATACATCCGATACCGATAGGCCGCTGACCATCAAGGCAATCCGCATCCCCATCACCGCCGACAAATATCAATACGGCCACATGGTGGCCATCGTTAATAATCCCATCTCTGAAACCGATATCCTGCTGATAGAAAGAGCGGCGACCATTGCTGCTCTGGAATTTACCAAGCGGAAAGCTATTTTTGAAATAGAAAAAAGCTATTGCAATGACTTCCTTGAGATACTGCTCTCCGGCGATTTTGAAAATGTTAGTGAGATTATCGACAGGGGTAAAATTTTTAATATTGATCTGAAATTGCCGACCGCTGTCCTGATCATTAATGAAAACAGTTTCAATGAAATAAAAGAGATTAACCGCTACATGGACATTGAAGGCCCTCACTCCAAGGAAGATCTTCTGCGGGCAATTAACAGTTTTTTAAAACAGCAGAGTGGTCAGAATCTGCTGGCGGGTATCAAAGGCAATAATATTGTCGTGGTCACCAACACAGCAGACGACAATTCTGCTATCACCCTGAAAGAAAAAGTAGCCGCCCTAATCCAATTCATGAATGAGACTGCCGGCTCTTCCATGCAGATTAAAGTCGGCGTCGGCAGAGCCTACCCGGATATCCGTTCCATTAACAGAAGCTACGAAGAGGCCCGTGAATCTTTAAAAATTGCTCAGCTTTCTGATGAAGCTGGCGTTGTTTTTTTCGATAACCTCGGATTTTACAAAATTTTGAGTGAAAAAAATCGCAACGAATTGGAACAGTTTGTCGATGAATTATTAAACCCGGTTTTTGAATATGACCGCCGCAAAAAGGGCGACCTGATTAAAACTCTGCAGACCTACTTTGAGACAAACCGCAATCTTAAACTGACCTCCGGCAGGCTTTATACCCATTACAATACCGTTCTCTACCGCATAAAAAAAATAGAGGAACTTACCGGCATCAGTTTTGATAACCCGGAAAGTGCCCTTAACCTCGAAATAGCTGTCAATATTTTGAAGTTATTCCACAGCAGCACCGCTTCATAAAAACCATTTTCCCTTTTTTTTTTAATGCTTGCTGATCCATGGATAAGGGGCGGATAATATTCCGCCCCTTATAAGCACCATCTAACACGCTCGCTAACTGCTTATTCTTCAACAGGTGGAAAATCTTCGGGTTTAACATCCACCTTCTGTTCGCCAAACATGTGTAAACCGCGTTCTTCTTTTGTTCCCGGGATTACGTTATCCAGGATTAAGCCCAGGATAGCAGCAACAGCCATACCCGTTGAACCGATTGATACTACGATATTCGAAAGCCATTCCGGTTGAAATACTACTTCGGCAGTCTGGAAATAGTAAGGCACGCTTAAGCCCATGAAGAGAATAAAACCCATAATCATCTGGTTGCGCATCGAACTTAAGTCGGCCTTAGCAGAGTTGCTGATCCCAATCGAAGCAATCATTCCGAAGAGCAGGCAGTACAAACCACCGACAATAGGCATGGGAATGGTTGCTATAACTCCGCCGACCTTTCCGACTATACCGAGAATAAGTAGAACCACAACGGCAATGTTCACCACGTAGCGGCTGGCCACTTTGGTCAGGCCGATCAGGCCGATGTTTTCGGTGTAACTTGTGCTGGCAAAACCGCCAAAAAGGCCGGTAAAGAAGCAGCCCACACCTTCCATACCAATGCCGCGGCTGATCTGGCTGTCCTTAAGGGGAGGGGCATCCGCCGCAGCATTAATGGCGTGGTAATCGCCATACGATTCGATTATCGAAGCCAGGTAACCGGCCAGGACAATCAGTAAAAAGCCAAAATCAAATTTGGGGAAACCCCATGGTAAAATCCATCCACCTGAACCCCAGGGCAGGCGAATCCAGGCAGCAGCCCTGACCGCTTCAAAATCGACCACCCCCATCAGTAATGCCACTATATAAGCCACAATTACTGCCAGCAAAATGGGAAACAGGGCAAAGAAAGGCTTTTTCGGCCCCAGGATAAGGGAAAAAACAAATCCGAGGACAATAACTGTTCCGGCCAGCCACCAGTTCCCTCCGGCCATTGGCGCTCCGGACTGGTAGAGGGCCAGACCGATCAGAGCAATAACAGGCCCGATAACAACGGGGCTAACAAACCTCTGTACTTTTCCAATCAGCCCGGTAAAGCCGATAACCATTTCAACAATTGCACCGAGGATAATGGCACCGCCGATGTACTGCATTGATACATCGGGTCCGGCAGCGATTGTCATACCGATAATTGCAAAAAAAGGTCCTAAGAATGAGAACGACACACCCTGTATAATCGGCAGGCGGGTTCCGTAGTTAACCTGAAAAAACGTTGCTACCCCGGAAGCCAGCATAACCGAGGCCACCAGCAGGGCAGTCTGCTCCGGTGACATTTCCATGGCCGGAGCCAGAATCAGCGGAACGGAAACTGTAGCTCCGAACATGGTTAACACGTGCTGAATACCCAGGAAAAGGGCCTTGGTAAAAGGCTTGGGTATTTCATCAAGTGTGTAAACCATTTTTCGTGATTCAGCCATACCACAAATTCCTCCTTTTTCATTTTTAAAACTTAAGCATTAATGACTATTCCGATCACCTCTTTTCATTTTCCGCTGTCTAAATTCTTATTCCTGGAAATTAGTTATTAATAGCCGAATTAACCCAGCTGTTTTTCATGGATTATTTGACATTTGCAAAATGTGTAAATTTAGGCAACCTTTTAGCTCAACTTCAGAAAAAATTATTTATTTAATCTATTTGTTAAATTCCATTCAAGTAATAAAAACCCTTTAGTATTTCTAAATAAATTTCAAGCTATTTCTTTGTTCCCTTTATCCAAATAATTTTTAATAAATAAGATGGTAGCTAAAACAATATTGTAACCGGTGGAAGACCCAATCGAGGTAACCGCTTTCATTATTTCCTGTTCCGGTTTGCCTCTGCTAATAGAAAGCAAAAGATTTTTCACCGGCTGTAGTGTGAGCCCTTCCAGGGCCATTAGCAACATATGCTGGCCCATCAGGTTAGTGCTTAGGGCAATCTGCAAAAATTCCTTTTCAATATGCTTGATAAAATCCCGGTTGTCACTAAAATAATGAAACGCAACTATGGTGCCGTGGATTAAATCATCACCATCCGGTGTCAAACCCCGCCCCATCCCTACCAGGTTCCGGCAATTAATTAAGAAATTTTTTTCGTCGCCTCTGGCAAGGGAATCCACAAGAGGGGGAAAACTTTCCCTCATTTTTTTTCGGAATAAATTATCGGCATCCCCCTGCCCTGCCAGGACTGCGGCTTCGCAGGGTATTTCTTCGTCAGCCAGCATCTTCATATAGCCAGAGACAGCATTAAGAACAATTCCACGATCGATACATCTTAAGCGTTCGGGAGCAAATGACAGCGGCGCCCCTTCCCTCCAGCGGATAGAAAGTGATTCGCCATTCGTTTTAAAAATTATATTACGCTTAGAAAATTCCCCTTTCGCCCCTGCCGCAAGTATTTTTTTAAAAGAGATGAAATCTCTTTCTGAAAGACCGATCGATGCCGGCCCCTTTGCCGGCACCGAATCGCCGATGATCAGCAAATTCTTCCAGGATGCTGCTGAAAGGTTAACTACATGGTCGTGCATGGTAACTGTTTCCAATTTTTGGTTTTGGACGTAAGTATACAGGTCGCAGGCGTGCCATATTGATTTTATTACCCGTTTATTGATCTGTTTCACTCACCTTCAAATCAGACTATCCCCTTTTCCTGGAGCTCTTTGATCCGATCATCAGAATACCCAAGCTGGGTCAAGATCTCCCCGGTGTGCTGACCGAGCAAAGGTGGCGGCAGGATGATTTCCCCCGGCGTCATGGAAAGTTTTGTCGGTAGACCTATTAGTTTTATATTTCCCGCGTTAGGATGTTCTTTTTCAATCAGCATTTCTCTCGCCCTGATATGCGGATCGGTTAAAACCTGATCCAGCGTCCTGATCCGCCCGCAGGGGACCCCGGCCTTCTCCATCAATGCCACCCATTCTTCGGTGGTCTTCTTTCTGGTAATTTTTTCTATTATCGATTTCAATTCAGCCGGATGCTGGTTTCTGGCTTTCATATCGGCAAAGCGCCGATCTTCGTTGAGATCCTCGCGCCCAAGAGCCCGGACAAAATTTTTCCACAGTCTCTGGTTGCCTATGGCGAAAATAACATAGCCGTCTGCCGTTTCAAAACTTTCATAGGGAGTAATCATCGGGTGGCGGTTGCCTACGCGCTGCGGCGCTTCTCCGGTGGCCAGGTAGTGCCCGGCCTGGTAAGTAAGAATGGCAATAATTGAATCCATCAGGGAAACATCGATAAATTGTCCCTCTCCCGTTTTTTCATGAACCAGGAGAGCAAGAAGAATCCCTTCCACGGCATGGAATCCACCAAGGATATCGGCTATGGCCACACCAACTCGCTGTGGCGGGCCATCTGGAAAACCGGTTATGCTCATTAATCCCGCTTCCCCCTGGATTATCACATCGAAACTCGGTTTCTCACGGTAGGGGCTGTTGTGGCCGTATCCGGTGATGGAGCAATAAATAATGTCATTTTTTATTTTTTTGACATCTTCATAAGAAAGCCCCATCTTCTCGGTAATGCCCACCCTGAAGTTTTCGACGAAGACGTCGGCACCGGCAATTAATTGGCGGATTATCTCGAGTCCTTCTTTTTCTCGCATATTAACTGTGATACTCTTCTTATTCCGATTGAATGACAGATAATATGCTGATTCTCCGTTTATAAAGGGTGGACCAAGCGCCCTTGAATCATCTCCCCGGCCCGGTGTTTCCACCTTTATTACTTCGGCGCCCATGTCGCCCAGTTTCATGGTGCAGTAAGGCCCGGCAATGAAGCGGCTGAGATCGACAATCTTAATTCCCGACAGCGGTTTTTGCATCTCTCAAAATCCTCCTTTATTTGAACTGTTTAATTCGACAGAATCTTATTTATTCCTGCCTTTTTTTCAACCATCTGTCAATAAATATTAGCCGGCTGCCAAACACAGCATTACCTGCTTACAGAACAAATACCCCTTCTACCGTGTGCCGGATGCCAAACACTGCCACCGCTCTTTCGAATTAAATGCCACCTTTACCGTGTGCTGGCGTTGCCTCTAAGTATTGAAGGTGCTCGGATTTTCAGGCTGCGTCAGAACTCGCTCGCTTCATGCTCGCTCAGACAACTGCCATAGCTTTTCTGAAAATCCTGCGCTCCTTTCGTTTGTCGCAAAGCCTGATGCACTCTTGTAGAAGGTGGCATTTTCCAGAACACACATTCCCAAAGTATTTTTTTGGCAGATAAATATTATCTTAATGCAGTAATAGGCAGCAGTGAATGATCTCATCCGCGCCTTGAGTATTGAAAAGCTTTTTATTTAGAAGCGCCCACGGATTGCATCCTGAAAACTACATTTACGCTGGTCCAAGCTGTGTATCTTTAAAATAAGTTTTTATCACCCAGCCAGGCTGTTATTCATAAAATTGTTATTTTTAGTTAACCTTATTCAGCAGAAAATAAACTGGTTATCTGAATGAGCAATGAAATATGATGCTTATGAACAGGTTTTATAAATTAACTAATATTCATCAGCAGGTTAAGGCAGGAGCATTGTAAAAGAAAGGTCAAACATTGCCGGGCAGTGCGAACTAAAACGAGCAGCAAAGAAGTGCTGGCGAGCCGAGGGGCGGAGCGGGCCCCGGTACTCAAACCAATAAATTACCGCTTCAGCTTTTTTGAGTGCCGGGCCGATACCCGAAGACTGATTGTCAAGTGTCGAGGGAAGCCCATGTGGAGCCCCGAAGGAGAGCCGCATCACTTCTGCGCGAGCGGATTCCGTGAGCCTGCCCGCAGTGTTTGGCTCCCGGCGCGGATGTGGTATAAAGCAGGCGATTATGAGCATGTTCGGCAGTGTTTGGCTCCCGGCGTGAGTGTGTTAGACGAGAGGAGTTTAAAATTACCCCCTTTCCTTTTTTCACCGGCAATTATATAATAATAAGTGGGCGAACACATGTTCGGGAGGTGTGCCGGGATGCACAAAAAAGTTATCTTTCTGGCTGATATGGAATCATTTTACGCCAGTGTCGAGACAACACACAACCCCTCTCTGCGGGGCAAACCGGTGGCCGTTTGCGGCGACCCCGCGCTCCGGCATGGCATTATTCTGGCTGCCAGCCGCGAGGCCAAAGCTTTCGGAATTCGAACCGGCCAGCCGGCCTGGGAAGCACGGCGTATGTGTCCCTGGGTTATCTTTGCCCATCCCCGCATGCAAAGCTATATCGACTGCTCAATGCAGATCACTACCGTTTTTGAGCAGTTCACCGACCGAATCCTCCCCTATTCCATTGATGAGCAGTTTCTCGATCTGACCGGCCTGGATAATCTTTTCGGATCCCCGCGGGAAGCAGCTGACGCAATTATCAAAAAGATTAAAGCCGAAATCGGGATCCGCTGCCGCATCGGCATGGGCGAAAATCTTCTGCAGGCCAAAATGGCCTGCGATTGTTTCGCCAAAAAAACGGCGGAAGGGTTTTTCGAACTGAACAGTACCAACTACACCGGCCGGGTCTGGCCATTGCCAATTGGTTCCCTTTTTGGAGTCGGTCATCGCATGGAGCGTAATTTTCACCGCCTCGGAGTACGGACGATCGGCCACCTGGCTGGTTTGCCCCGGGAAATGCTTCATCGGCGATGGGGAATTAACGGGGAACTCTTATGGCTCAATGCACATGGTATCGATTATTCAACCATCGAATCGCAGTCTTTCCAGGAGCAAAAAGGAGTCGGCCATACCATGACCCTGCCCCGGGATTACCATCGCCGGGAAGAAATTGAAACGGTTCTGCTGGAAATGACTGAAGAAGTTTGCGCCCGCACTCGCCGGGAAACCAAAATCGCTTCCACAGTTCATCTTTATTGCAAAGGGGCCGATTTTGATCATCCCACCGGCTTTTCCCGTCAGAAAAAGCTGCCGGAACCGACCGCCAAAACGATGGAAGTTTATCCAACAGTTCTCCTGCTGTTCAGACACCACTGGGATCGGTCTCCCCTGCGGGCGGTTGGCATCAGTTTGACCGGTCTTACTGCCTATCGCCAGCTCAGATTACCCTTTCTCGATTCCCGGGAATCCGGAGATGTGCTGGCCAAAACTGTTGACCTGGTAAGGGAACGCTTTGGCAAGACAAGCATTTTTCGGGCCGCTTCCTTGAAAACCGGCGCCCAGCTTTTTGACCGGGCCGGAAAAATTGGGGGGCATGATGCATGAGCAAAAAAAATGAGCAGCAATTCACCAGCAGTAAAATGATGCTGCCTGAGCACCGTTGCGGCCTGCAGAAACACTCCGATGAGCTCCGGCACTCGGAAGAACGCCGCCGTCCAATGATTGACGAACAAATGCAGGAGGAATATCAACGACTCCTGAACGAGGCTCTCTTCCACCACCGGAGGCTTAAACTGATTATCCTAAAGTCTGACGGCCGCCATTATATCACTGGCATGCCACTGCGAATGGATCCAACTACCGGGATAATTCTCCTCGACACCGGCCTGCTGCATCCTTTTTACGTTAGTGCGGATGAAGTGATCTCCGTCTCTTCTGTTTAAGTCCTGATTATAACATTTCCCGATTTAACCACTCTCAGCCCAAACACTTGTTTTCAAACACTGCTGCCCCACTCAACGATCAAATACCCCTTCTGCCGGGTGCCAAACACTGCCACCGCTCTTTCGAATTAAATGCCACCTTTACCGTGTGCTGGCGTTGCCTCTAAGTATTAAAGGTGCTCGGATTTTCAGGCTGCGTCAGAACTCGCTCGCTTCATGCTCGCTCAGACAACTGCCATAGCTTTTCTGAAAATCCTGCGCTCCTTTCGTTTGTCGCAAAGCCTGATGCACTCTTGTAGAAGGTGGCATTTTCCAGAACACACATTCCCAAAGTATTTTTTTGGCAGATAAATATTATCTTAATGCAGTAATAGGCAGCAGTGAATGATCTCATCCGCGCCTTGAGTATTGAAAAGCTTTTTATTTAGAAGCGCCCACGGATTGCATCCTGAAAACTACATTTACGCTGGTCCAAGCTGTGTATCTTTAAAATAAGTTTTTATCACCCAGCCAGGCTGTTATTCATAAAATTGTTATTTTTAGTTAACCTTATTCAGCAGAAAATAAACTGGTTATCTGAATGAGCAATGAAAGGTGATGCTTATGAACAGGTTTTATAAATTAACTAATATTCATCAGCAGGTTAAGGCAGGAGCATTGTAAAAGAAAGGTCAAACACTGCCGGGCAGTGCGAACTAAAACGAGCAGCAAAGAAGTGCTGGCGAGCCGAGGGGCGGAGCGGGCCCCGGTACTCAAACCAATAAATTACCGCTTCAGCTTTTTTGAGTGCCGGTCCGATACCCGAAGACTGATTGTCAAGTGTCGAGGGAAGCCCATGTGGAGCCCCGAAGGAGAGCCGCATCACCACTTCTGCGCGAGCGGATCCGTGAGCCTGCCCGCAGTGTTTGGCTCCCGGCGCGGATGTGGTATAAAGCAGGCGATATCATAAATCATGAGACTACCTGTTAGCACTGCTGTATTCTTTAGCAGGGCTCCGTTGAATAAAATCAGCTTCGCTACCTTGTTCTAAACCAATTTTTGCTTCAAGCCTCTGACGAGCTTGAAAGACCACCCCTTCAACCAGTTCATCACGGTTGGCACTTTCTTTACCGTCATAATAAACTGTAACAATTGGAATACCCAGATCTTCCTGCATAATTCTCTGTTGAGCTTCCACCACCGAACCGGGCATACAGGTGAAAGGAGCAACAAATATAGCTCCCGAGACTCTTTCCCTATTAGCAAAATTGGCTGCCCGGCCAATGGTCATTGGCGGTTCGCCACCATAGTGCTTTGAGACATACTTCGCAGCTGAAGCCATTATCTGCTGTGAAGTAGGTTCTTCAAGTCCTTCCATAAGCGGCCCTGCCGCTTTCTCCAGAGCCACTTCGTCGCGTTGGGCTATTTTTAAAACTTGCATATACAGCAAATATTTAAAATAAGAGATGATCCGCCTGAAATTTTTATAATCTTCCAGTGCTTCCAGAGCATCTATATACAGAGTATAAGTAAAGAGCTCCGTTGCCGGAGCAAGACAGACTTCTCCGCCTGCATTTTCAATTTTTTTAATTACTGACTGGTTACATCGATCATCGAGGCGCACATAGAATTCTCCACCCAGCAGAATACGGGGCTTTATTTCTTTTTTCATTTCAATTTTGTTGAACTCCGCCGCCACTTCCTGCAGAAAGTTTTCCAGTGGTTTACGGTAACTGCCGCTTATTATTCCGCTCAGTTTGAAATCAAGACCTTCCAGCAAATTTTCCAGTTTATCACTGAAATATTCAAAGAGAGCCTCGGCTTCGCCCTTCTTAATTTCATAAGGTCTAACACGATGAAGCAATTTATACAGAAGATCGCTTACTATCAAAGCATTATACAGACCAATTACAAATCCAAAACCGAATCGTTTGATCACATCGGCAACCTTAATTGCACAAATGCACCCTTCCCCACAGCCAGCCCTGTTAATAGCCAGCGACTGTGTCGGAGCGTAAAGCCCATACCTGCAGGGCCCGGAAGCCCATCCCTGGAAAAAGACCTCACCTTTTAGATTGCTTTTCCCCTTGTTTTTCATGTATTGCAAAATATCCTGTAAATTTTGGATGAAAGGAAGACACTCTTCCCCATTGATGTACTGCCTGGCCATGGAGAGATCCCCTTCTGCACCGCGAGGTAAAACTTCCGCTGCAATTCCCGCTTGCCTGAACATGGCGGCAAAAACACCGGAATGTCTCGTTGGTTCGGGAATTAATATTTTGTGCCAATTTTTATCAATTAGAGAACATGTTTGGGAAGTCAACAGTGTATTTTTATGAAATTCTTTTTTTGTAAGGCAGGTATTCTTAAATGCTTCCAGTCGGGTAATCAAGCCGGCAGCCGCCGTGTGTTCATCCAGGGTCAAACGCAGGTAATTGGTCATTTCACCAAGGTAATGACGCAGCATGGCGTTGGGACCGCATTTAAAAGGATCAAGCAAAACAAGGTTAAGTCCCGGTAGGCCGGTTTCACTATTTTTCATGTTCAGGAAATTTACCATGATAACTGCAGAAAGTATTTTCTGAAGTTGAGTCGGGTAAATGTTTTCCATTCTCGTAACCTCTTGCTCCAGATAGGCAAGAAATTCTTCCCGGTATGGATCGAGGTAAACCGACTTTATTTCTCCGTCAAACCAGGCCTGCAAATAGACAACGAGGTATTCATGAGGCAGGGCTATCATGTCTGTTTGCCTGGCATAGCGAACCACTTTCTTGGATACGAATTCGTCATACAGAGTGTAACCACGGCTGAGGAAAACCACAGCCACTTGATTTGGGTTTTCCTGAATTTTTTTCAGTGAAGCCTCTGCAGCCCGCACTATCGCTTTTCTTAAAGTCTCACTGGCATTTCCGGCTTCCACGAGAGCCTGCTCAAAAATATTTTCATTATAACTCTGACCCATGACTTTCTTTGCAATCGCCTTCAGCTGATGCCTGAGGCTGCCAATCCCGCTGCGATAATTCAATTTTGCATAGAGAATCTTTTCTTTATCTATAGCTACCGAGTTAACCACTGTTCCTCTCACCGTCTGAAGCAGGGGACAGACGAAAGATCGCGGCCACTGCGGAGCCCAGGGCATCGCTTCCATGTCGATGATTTCAGGAATAAAAATGTAATCCAGGTCTTTTTCGCTCAGTTCACGGTAATGGCCGATTAATACTTTCATGGGATAACACATTTCCGAATCCAGGCTGATCTTGCCTTTTTGCAAGGTTTCGGCCTTTGTTTCTTCCGACCGGACAATCCTGGCGCCGAGAGTTTTAAAAAAAGCAGCCCAGTAGGGATAATAGTCAAAGTAAAGCCCACCGCGGGCGATACCAATTCGCGGCCCCTTCTCCGGAGGCTCAGGAGCAGTTTTTTCCATCAGGGCCAATCTTTCAGCGGCATAATCGGGTAGTTCATTTCCTTTGTCAGCTTTCTCCAGTCCAGAATAGCGGCCACATCGATCACCATAGATAAACTTATTGCCATCGGCAAAGCTGATAATATTGAGCATGCAGTTATGGTCGTACTTGCATTCTGTCCTGCATGGCCGCTTGCTTACTTCGAAATGCATAATTTTTTTCAGGCTGTGGAAGGAATAATCACCCTTTATTTTCATCCTATGAAACTTCAAGGCCATCAGGGCGCTGCCCCGTGCGCCTGTTAATTCAGGCTCAGGAGGCACATATATTTTTTGACGGGCAACAGCAGCCAGGGCGGCAGCCAGGGCATGGTTTTTTGCCGTTGCTCCTGCAAAGATCAAACGCCCATCCAGAGGCCTTTTATCAACAGTCCTGCTCAGATAATTCTGGGCTGATGAATAAGCAAGGCTGGCCAGCTGTTCATTGAGGGGTAATCCGCGGGCTGAGGCAGAAGCAAGAATGGATTGAGATATGATCGTGCATATATCGCCAAGGTCAACTGCGTACCCGGCAGCAAAAGCCTTATCCGAAAATTCTCCCTTTATGTTGATCTCCAGCAGTTCAGCAAGGTTTTCCAGGAAAGTACCGGTTCCGGCAGCGCAAACCGGATTCATGTTGTAATCATAGAGAATGCCTTTTTCCAGTTTGATAAATTTGGAGTCCTCGCCGCCTATTTCTATGATGGAAAGCGTCTTCTCATCAGGAAAAAGTGATTTAACCCCTTCCGCCTGGCAGGTAATTTCGTCAACGGCATACTCGGCATTGAGAATTTTCTGAGACAGAAAGCGCCCTGAACCGGTTGTACAGGCAATTATTGTAGCATCACCTATTATTTCTCCGTATTTTTCATCCACTTTTTTCATCAATTCAAGAACCTGCAGGGCGGGCCGTCCGGTGGTCGGCAGATATACACCGCCGATTTGAACACCGTTGCCATCCAGAAGAACACATTTGGTAGAAACCGACCCGCAATCTACGCCAAGGTAGACTTTTGAGAGATCAAATACAGTTTCTTCCGGTTCTGGTGGGAGGTAATGAACCATTCCCGGATCCAGAGGCGGCAAGGGATTTTCCGGTATATAGGGTGGAGTAAGAAGCTGCTTTTCGGTAATTTTCGAGATATTGACAGATATCCCTTTCACCGCTGCTCCAATAGCGTTTATATATTCGTGGTCGGTAGGGACAATAACATCAACTCCCACCTGCAAACATTGTTCTTTTAAATATTTCAAAACAGCCTCGTTGTTGGCAACTCCTCCAACTGCGCCAAGCAGGCCTGGCCCTTTGATCCTGTTTCGAGCCACTCCGGTAACCACATTCTCAACGAGCGCTCTGGCCATTCCCGCTGATACGGCGCTTTGCGTTGCTCCTTCGTTGATAGCATGGGTCATATCCGACTTGGCAAACACAGCACAGCGTCCTGAAATAGGCACAGCCGATTCTGCTTCCAGGGCAACTACCGCCAGTTCACGGTCATTGTAACCCATCCTGGTAGCCTGCTGATACCAGAAGGAACCGCTACCGGCTGCACACTGGCCATTACGGCTGAAATAATCGATTTGCCCTTCTTCGTCCATTTCCAGGTAATGCATATTCTCGTGGCCCAGTGAAAGAACATACCTGGCTCTTATTCTGCTATGCACCAGTCCTGCTTGAAGGGCTTCAATTTCCAGGAGAGGTTTGATCCCCACACTTTCGGCCACCAGGGCTGCGTTCTGTCCGGTCACTCCCATTTTTATTTCTCTGTTTCCGTAATTTTCAAGGAGGTGTTCAATGCATTTTCCGGCTGCTTCAACCGGCCTTCCTGCTATGGGAACTTTAACTGTCGATATCCTGCCTTTATCTACTAAAACACCCTTGGCTGCAAAAACACCCACATCCAGGCCAAGGAATAATTCATCTGAAAATCCTGGCTCCTTAGCCATCATTATAAAGTTTCACTTCCTTTTACTAATATTGATCTTGATCACTTATATTTATTTTACATCACCAGGGCAAGAATCGCTTTTTGTACGTGGAGACGATTTTCTGCCTGATCGAACACAATTGAGTGCAGTCCGTCGATAACAGCACCGGTAATTTCTTCACCACGATGGGCCGGGAGGCAATGCATGACCAGAACATCTTCCCGGGCTTTTTCAAGTAAAGCGTTATTAACCTGGTAACGCTGGAAACTTTTTGATCGTTCTTCTTGCTCTTCTTCCATTCCCATGCTGGTCCAGACATCTGTATAGATAATATCCGCCCCCTTGACCGCTTCAGCAGGATCATCCTGCACATTTATGCTTGCATCAGATTTAGCCGCATCCAACCTCGACAGGCGGATCACTTCCGGATCAGGTTCAAAACCTGAAGGAGAACATATAACCACGTGCATACCCATTTTAGCCCCGCCAAACATCAGCGAATGGGCCATGTTATTACCGTCCCCAATATAGGCCAGCTTGATTCCTGTTAGTTCACCCTTTTTCTCCTTAATCGTGAAAAGGTCGGCCAAAACCTGGCATGGATGCAGCAAATCCGTTAAACCATTAATTACCGGAACAGAGGCATATTTGGCAAGGTCTACTACATCCTGGTGATCAAAAGTCCTGATCATTATTCCATCCAAATAACGGCTTAGATTCATCGCGGTATCGGCTATTGTTTCACCCCTTTTTAGCTGCATATCGTTGGCGCTTAAAAAAAGGGCATAACCACCAAGTTGCCACATTCCCACTTCGAAAGATACTCTTGTCCTTGTTGATGATTTCTGAAAGATCATCCCCAGCGTTTTGCCCTGCAGCGAATGATAGATCTCACCCAGCTTATTTTTCATTTTTAAAATGTGGGCAGTGTCGATGACCTGTTCCACTTCTTCCCGGCTGAGATCATGAATTGATATGATATCTTTTCCTTTCATATCAACAGCCATTTACCATTACCTCCTTATTGTGTTGCATTCAATCCCTTTCAACTGTACAGGCTATACCCTGGCCGCCTCCAATACAGAGGGTAGCCAGCCCTTTTTTGACATTCCTTTTTTCCATTTCATAAAGAAGCGTCACAAATATACGGGCCCCGCTTGCTCCGATAGGATGCCCAAGAGCTATTGCCCCTCCATTGACATTGGTTATCTCCGTATTCAAATTTAATTCCTGGATTACAGAAAGTGCCTGAGCAGCAAAAGCCTCGTTAGCTTCGATCAACCCGAGATCTTCAATTTTCCATCCCGTTCGCTGCAGCGCTTTTCGGGTTGCCGGAATCGGCCCTGTCCCCATGACAGCCGGATCGACTCCTGCCGAAGCATATCCGCAGATCCTAACCAGCGGTTTTAAACCAAGTTCTTCCGCTTTGCTAAGACTCATAACCACTACGGCTACAGCACTGTCATTTATACCGGAAGCATTACCTGCAGTAACGGTGCCATCTTTTTTAAAGGCAGGTTTCAATTTTGCCAGAGCCTCGAGAGAAGTTTCCCGCGGGTGTTCGTCGTCGACAAAGATAAGCGGATCTCCCTTTCTCTGCGGCACGGGAACCGGGACAATTTCATCCCTGAAACGGCCGCTTCTGATAGCGGCAAGGGCCCGGTTCTGGCTCTCCAGGGCAAAATGATCCTGCTCTTCCCTGCTGATGCCATAGCGCTCGGCAATGTTTTCAGCGGTTATTCCCATGTGATAATCATTAAAAGCACACCAGAGCCCATCCTTGATCATGATGTCGGTGAGGCAACCATCGCCCATGCGCATTCCCCAGCGAGCATCTGTCATACCATAGGGAGCGGCGCTCATATTTTCCGTTCCGCCTGCCACAATGATCTCGGCATCGCCCGCGGCAATTGCCGCTGCTGCCGAGGTGATGCTTTTCAATCCTGAGCCGCAGACCTTGTTGATGGTAGTGCAGGGGACTTCTACCGGTAAGCCGGCTTTCAGGGCAGCCTGGCGGGCGACGTTCTGCCCCAGGCCGGCCTGCAGGACACAACCCATCAAAACTTCATCGACCAGTTCAGGTTTTAAATCTATCCTCTTCAGGGCTTCCCTGATTACAATCGATCCCAGGTCCACTGCCTCCACATTTTTCAACGAACCGCCAAAAGTGCCTACCGCCGTTCTGACCGCGCTTACTACAACTGCTTCACGCATTATTAAACCTCCATTCTACTATTGATCCGCTTCTGTTATTTCCATGTTCGGAAATACTGCAGCTAATTTGCAATTATTCCCTGCCGATGATATAGCGGTACGGATCCACTTCGTTGCGCAGGATTGCCAGTTCCTCTTTGCGAGGCGACTCGCTTTCTTCAAGGTTATCAACCCAGAGCAGTTCAAAACCGGTGTTTTCAATAATCTCTTCCCTGGTCCGCCCGGGATGGATGCTTTCTACTTTCATCCTTTTGCTTTCATCATCAAAGCCGATCACACAGAGGTTGGTAATAACTTTATATGGGCCACAGTCCGGGGGAAGACCCGCTTTTTCTCTTGCTCCCGGTCCGGTCAAATAACCCGGGGTAGTAATAAAATCAACTTTTTCAGTAAACCTTCTTTTATCCTGGGGTGTAATCATCATTGTTTTCCAGCACAGCGAGCCCAGATCGTTGGCCCCGCCGCTACCCGGAAAGCGCACTTTCGGTGCCTGGTGGTTATCTCCAATCATTGTTGAATTAATATTGCCGTAACAATCAATTTGTGCTCCACCAAGGAAAGTGTAATCAACCAGGCCCCTTTGACAGGTCTCCATAATATCAGGCATACTGCTGGCACCAAGGGCTCTGTAGAAAGTGCGTGAATCCCCCACCGAAATGGGCATCGAGGGAAGCAGGGGCCCGATACCTCCCGCTTCAAACATGATCATCAACCGCGGTGAGTAAAGTTTTTGGGCCAGCATAGCCGCCGCGCAGGGTGCTCCCGTTCCCACCACAACTATGCTATCATCTTCCAGGTAACGGGAGGCCAGGCAAATCATCAGTTCCATATTATTATAATCCATTAGCTGTCTACCTCCTCCGGGGAGCTTATTTTTCAACCATTGTTTCCAGATTTCTCAGTTCCTGCAGGCGGGCAATGCCGCCTATGGTATCCAGATAACCGTTAAAATCTTTTACTCCATAAATATGCCGTTCCAGGAAAGCGGCCAGGGTTTCCGGATCGTTTTCCGCTTTCAGCCAATCGCGCAGGTGATCTTCATCACTGAAGTATTCATACGGCATATTGCCGGGATAGCTGCCGAAGGGCACTTCCACCACGGCGTCGACCAGGTAATAAGGAATTACCGTCTTTGCCGGTTCCCGCCGGATCACATCATTGGGGACCAGGCGTTCGGTGGTAATGATCAGCCGTTTAGCCGCCCTGGCCAGATCCTGATCTGCAATCATGATCCCGTCGATCTGGCTGTTGCCGTATACATCACAGCGGTGAACGTGAATAACACCCACATCGGGGTAGAGAGCCGGGACAGCCAGGTATTTGGCGCCCGTAAAGGGACATTCCATCTCCACCGCCCCGCTGTATTTTTCGGTGTCTGTCCCCAGCATGCAACGGACCGGCAAAAATGATAGCCCCATAGCCGCTGCTTTATAGCGCCAGGTAATGGCGGCATTAGTCCATTCAGTTAATTCGATGGAACCGCTTTCAACCGCCTGTCGAGCCATTTTTGATAAACCGCGTGCTTCAAGACCCACTATATAAGCAATATCACAACGATTTATACATGATCCTGCGATCAGAATCTGGAAATCATGGGTAGCAGTGTGTCCCGCCAGGCCCAGGTTTTTCTTTTTCTGGCGAACTATTTCATGCAAAACCGCCGTCGGTATCCGGTTAGTTCCGAAACCGCCCACGCCAATATAGTCACCATCATTGATCATCTCGGAAACCGCTTTCCTGACAGTGGTTACTTTTTCAATCATTTTCCGCGGTTTTTGATCGCGAAAATATAACCTGGCCCTGTCGGCATCAGGATTAGTAAATATTTTTCCCTTTCCCGCCGGTTTATAGGTAACGCTGCGTTCTTTCACCAGGTCATTATAATAACGCAAACAAACCACCTCCCGTTTTGGAAACATCTGGTAATTGACCAAATATTATTTTTATGTTATTCGCTAATAGTAATTTTTTACCTCTCCGTCCAATATAAAATATATTTATTCCTGTATCTTTTAATCAAATAATCATCGTCTTTCCGGTTTAAAAATTTTTCAAATCTGTTACCACAGCAATTTATTTAAAATCTGATAAGTATTCTAACCGGTACAGTGACCTTAATAAATCATTCTTACATTTAATTTTATTAAGAATTGAATAGTTTTTTTCAATTCGTTCCACGTCAGCCGCTAAGAGATGTAACCTCCTTTAAATTTGTGGTCATGAAAAGTTTTTTTATGCAATGAATAATTCTCATAGCAAACCATCTAATCCTTCTTTATCACAATTTTAAGAAAAACCCTTTCATGATCTAAAAAAATACCCGCCTGTTCAGTATATTTGATTGATACATATAGGCGGGTATTTTTATCTTCCAGCTTTATGTTTTTTAATCAAAAATGCCCATTCGGCCGGGTTTAAAAATACGGGCATCCATCTGCTTTAAATCTTTGCTAACCACAGGCTTGAAACCCATCTGGGCAAAAATATCTTTTTCCAGATCAATCCCGGGAGCAATCTCAGTCAAAGTTAAATCACCATCTATCAGTTTAAAAACGGCTCTCTCAGTAATCACTATTACCTCTTTTTCCTGCCCGGCTGCTACTTTACCGCTGAAACTGACTTGGTCTACTTCTTCAACGAATTTCACCAGGCGTCCTTCCTTGATAATCTTCAATTTTTCTTCTGCGATAATGGCTTCAAACTCTTTTGCCTTGAAGTAAGTGCAGAATACAACTTTCGGTGTAGACTGGCTAATATCAATAAAACCGCCGGTGCCGGCTATGCGTTTGCCAAATTTGCTCACATTAACATTGCCAACTTTGTCCACCTGGGCAGCGCCAAGAAATGTCATGTCCAGTCCGCCGGCATGATAAAAGTCAAACATATTTGCATGAGAAACAAATGCATCAGGATTAAAAGCGGCCCCAAAATTAGGAATGGGCGCAGGGGTTCCGCCAAATACTCCAAGCTCGACAGTGAGGGTTATTTTTTCGCTTATACCTTCTGTGTCTGCTACCGGGCCAAGTTCAGCCCCGATTCCGATTCCAATATTGACAACTGCTCCCGGGAAAAGCTCAAATACAGCTCTGCGGGCGATAATATCTACTGGTTCAAGCTTGTCTTTGATACCTTCAACCATTTTATATGGCGACCTCAGCTCACCTGAAAAATAAGGGCTGTAATAAGTAGCCGGGGTCTGCCGGTGATCTTCTTCAGGATTCTCGGTAATTACAATTGCATCGACCAGAATACCGGGGACCACAACATCTTTTGCTTTCAAAGAACCGTTCGTGGTGACTCTTTCTACCTGAGCAATTACTTTGCCACGCGATGCCTTTACCGCCGAAGCAACTTCCAGATTTTGTAGTTTCAGTGCTTCCCGCTCAATGGTCAGGTTACCCTTTTCATCGGCGGTGGTAGCCCGGATTAAAGCCACATTGATGGGAAAGGTTTTGTAATGAAGCCACTCTTCCCCGTTTAGTTCGATTAATTCAACAATATCTTCAGTGGCAATATCATTGACCTTGCCACCCTCCAGACGCGGATCGATATAAGTGCCCAGACCGATTTTAGAAAAAATACCGGCTTGTTTGGCTGCTATGGCCCTAAAAAGCTGGTTAAGAATGCCCTGAGGAAGAATATAGGCCTCCACCTCGTTATTCTCAAGCATTTTTCTCAATGGCGGCGCGGCATCGGGATGGGTACCGATTGCTCTTTTTAAAAAGCCCGGATAGGCAAAACGTGAATCACCCCGGTGATCCCACACGGCATGTCCACATCCAGATACAAGGGTTAACCCCTTTGGCGTTCCCTCTTCTTTATATTGTTCCTCCAGGCATTTAACCAGATGTTCAGGATAACCAATTAATCCCGCGGCGGTCATCGTTATCGTATCTCCGTCCCTGATCATTCTGACCGCTTCTTTGCCTTTCATGATCTTGTTATCCAATTCATTACCTCCCGCTAGTTTAAATGTGTTATTATTCTCTGTTTTTCATACAGGTTTTACTTAAAATACCATAAAATCTTTCAATTAGAATATTTAGAATATTGAAAGAAGTTTCACTATGCTCTTTTTATTTATAATGTACAGCAGTACAACACCTTGAAAGTATAGCCATTCATAAAAATGGACCTTCAACAGTAACACAGCAGATTATTAGATTAAAGGTTTTTATAAAAGAAAAGGTCGGCCGTAAACGATCCCACCGACCCCCCTTAATTGTGGTGCGAGCGAGAGGACTTGAACCTCCACGGGCGTGAAGCCCACTAGGTCCTGAACCTAGCGCGTCTGCCATTCCGCCACGCTCGCTCGAATCTTTCACTTAACTATTATAACCAGTTTACAGTTCCTGATCAAGCGATCCATAAAAATTTAGCTAAATTAACCTTTTCAAAAATTTTGGTAAGCAGATTGCAAAATATTAATAAACTCTCCTTTGCCAGGGCTATTCTGGCGCCAGAATTTTCAGAGGCGTCGCTTCCATGGATATTTTTATGGGGAGATTTCCTGTAACTTCACCGTCGGTATGGACCGGAACAGGATGATCCGCAAACACCTCAAGTTGCCTGCCTCTGCTGGTAATAATGGAACCATCATCAAGGTGTCTTTTCAACAATACCTTGGCTGCTAGATACGTTGTTTCACTGTTGTTTCCTTTACGGACCATGATAACATCCAGTTTACCATCATCTATTTTAGCTTGAGGAGCAATTGAGACCCGGCCGCCGTAATTTGAACCGTTAGCTATGGCAACAAGGAGAGTTTCATTTTCTTCAATAGTTTGCTCATCACACTTAATAGAAACGGCGAAATGGCCAAACTGGACAAGTTTCTCGAAAAAAGCAGCTACATAAGGCAGGTACCCTTTCATGCGTCCGTATTTTTCGGCAGCCATTTCCGCCACGGCAGCATCAAAACCGATGCCAACAACGTTGACAAAACGCCGCCCGTTAACCGTCCCCACATCCACGGATCGCGGCAACCAGCTGCTCAATCCCATAAGCGATTCTCGCCATCCTCCCGGAATCCCACAGGCTCGCCTGAAACCGTTGCCCGTGCCAAGCGGGATAATCCCCAAAGTGGTTCTTTCCAGATCTATTCCATTTACCACTTCGTTTACGGTACCATCTCCGCCGACAGCTACCACCAGTTCGTATCCCTGTCTAACCGCCTGAAGAGCAAAATCACGAGCCTCACCGCGGGAACCGCTTTTATACACTGCACAGGCCAAACCCGACCTTCTCATGATCTCTTCAATTTGGCACCATATTTTTCCAGCATTGCCTCCTCCGGCAGCCGGATTAACAATAAAAGCCGTTTTATATGGAAAGCTTATTCCCGGATGTTGTGATCTCATAACTTTTAAATTGTCGCCTGTTATTATTTATTCTTCGTCTTTACTTTTTTCTGATGTTACACGCGATTGCGGCAGGAGATGCTTAAGTTCTATAGGCAGTGGGAAGGCAATAATATTACCCTGCTGACTGGCAATTTCCGGCAGTGTTCTCAGCAGGCGGACATAAAAACCGCCCTCTTCAGCATTCAATATTTTTGCCGCCTCGGCAATTTTCCCGGCTGCTGCTTTTTCTCCTTCAGCCTGGACTATTACCGCTCTTCTTTCTCTTTCTGCTGTTGCCTGACGGGAAATCGCCTTCTGCAAAGCTTCCGGAATAACCACATCTTTAATCTCCACTGCTGTTACTTTTATACCCCAGGGATCCGTCGCCTCATCTAAAATGCCCTGTATTTTCTGGTTAAGCTTGTCACGTTCAGCAAGCAGCTCGTCAAGCTCGGCCTGTCCGGCTACACTACGCAGTGTGGTCTGGGCAAGCTGTGCTGTAGCCATACGGTATTCTTCCACATTGTTAACAGCCCGATTAGGATCAATCACCCTGTAATAAACAACGGCATTGACACTGGTAGTGACATTATCACGGGTTATTACTTCCTGGGTAGGAACATCAAGAGTGATAATCCGCAATGATATTCTGATGGTCCGATCAACAATGGGAATTACGAATACAACACCCGGCCCCTTTCCTCCGATTAAACGGCCCAGGCGAAACACCACCAGTCTTTCATACTCACGCACAATTTTAATCGCTGAAGAAATAAAAATAAGTATTACAATGATTATGGGAACATAAATTCCACCGCTGGCAATTAATTCGAACATGTAAAAACCTCCCTGAAATTAATGTCTATCATTACTCATTCCTTCACTACCGCCAGATTGATTTTCCCGATCTACCACAGGACTGACATAAAGCATCAGTGTTTCAGCCCTGGCCACCTCAACTTCGGTTCCGGCCTTGATTAAAGACTTGTTTTCACTACGCGCTTTCCACAATTCCCCCTGGCTTTTTATCATTCCCTCAGGATTTAGATCGGTTACGGCAATCCCTTTTTGCGGGGGTTTTAAATAGCTGCTACTCTCGTTCCATTGTTTGCGGCTATGAATAATCCTCTGGATGACAAACATCAAAATAATTAGCAAACCGATGACAGTTCCGACAACCGTAAGCATGAAAGTGGCATACCATTCTCTGGCCATCAACGGTTCCACGGGCATCAGAATAGCCCCGACGATAATTGATGCTCCTCCTCCAATACCCAGTATGCCAAATCCCGCTGTAAAGATTTCCGCAATAATCAACCCCACCCCCAGGAGTAACAGGATAATGCCTGTTGTGCTGGTATCAAACAACCCAATACCGTATATACCAAGGATTAAGAGAATGGCGCCCGTTACTTCCGGAACTATTGTTCCTGGAGCTCCCAGCCCAAAATATATGCCCAGCAGTCCAAGTATTAACACCAGGAAAGAGATCTGAGGATCACCGATCCAGTTCTGCAGCCTTTCTCTTAAATTCATTTCATCGCTGTAAAGTGGAACATCTTTTGTCTGAAGAATATAGCTTTCATTTTGTTTCTCCACT
Source organism: Bacillota bacterium (assembly GCA_034189085.1). GTDB lineage: Bacteria > Bacillota > Dethiobacteria > DTU022 > DTU022 > M55B129. The sequence continues at coordinate 33,697 of JAXHVH010000018.1, forward strand.
ACCAGGCCGTCTACGGCGGTAAGAAGTTCGGGCACATCCGCGACAATATAATCAATCAGACCGATGTCCAGTGCTTCCCCGGCACTTAAAGTGAGATTTTCAGTGACAAATTTTTCGGCGATGTCGGGTGGACGGCCTTTTTCTTCTGCAATGCTGCGCAGGTGATTGGCATAGAAAGTAACCGTTTTATCATCGGCACTCTCCGTTCCTTCCGGAGAAATAGACACCGGTTGAGCCGCACCAACAGTGGTTCCCGGGGCCATGGCCGCTATATCTGCAGAAATGATAATAAAAGCTCCCGCCGAACCGGCGATTGCTCCTGAAGGAGCAACAATCACAGCGATTGGAATAGGAGCATTCATGAAAAGACGATTGATTTCAAGGGTTGCATCAACCAGCCCCCCGGGAGTATTAATAACCAGCACCATCAACTGGGCATCGGAAGCTATGGCTTTCTCTACCTGCCTTTGCAGATAATTGTTCTGACCAGCCGTGATCGTTCCATCCAGATCTACGAGATAAACCGGTCTTTCTGCAGCTTGCACCACATGGGGTAAACAGATGACCACCAGTAAAGCAAACGACAGGCAGATTATGATAACTTCCGTTAGACGGCTCTTTTCCTGCATCATTTTATATCACCTTTTTAAATCACATCGATTTCTATTTTTAATTATATTATATTTTTGCTTTAATTGAAATGGTTTCCACAGGGCCCATCAGCGGGGAGAAACTTCATACTGAAATAGTACTTCAATGCAATGAAGTTGACTGCTTTTGAAACGGAAGATATAATATAACCAATTAAGTTATATATGACAGGCGGGAATATCAATGATTACCAAAAAAGCAGAATACGCAATACTTATTTTAGCCGAGCTGGCCGCACATCCGGATGATACCGTGCTGACCAGCAGGGAAATTGCCACCAGGCGATCTATACCCGCTAACCTGGTCATTCAACTCATGCCTCTTCTGCATGAATCCGGTTGGACCACCGGCACCCGCGGGCCAGGTGGTGGTATAAAACTGGCCATAAATCCGGCAAGCATAACCCTGCGGGAAGTTATTGAAAAAGTGGACGGCACTATCGGCATCACCCGCTGTCTTTTCAGCAATCAGCCCTGCGGCAATAAATCCCACTGTTCTCTGCGTGATATCTGGATTAAAGCACAGACTAATATGCTTTCAGTCTTCGAAGAAGCCTCTATAAAAGAGCTCGCCCGGGCAATGGCTAGAGACAATTGATGGGCAATCATTTTCAACGATTGATAATCGTTCCATCTACACTGATGATTATTTCTTCAACAGGAATTTCCACCCCGGCTTCTTCCATCGCTTCATGCACCAGGCGGGATAACCCCATGCAGCAACCGACATCCATCATAAGCAGGGTCAATTTTTCCGGTTTGTTCTCCTTGAATATTTCAACTATTTTTTTGTGATATTCCTCAACGTCATCGAGTTTCGGGCATCCTATAATCAGTGAACGACCGGCCAAAAAGCGGCGGTGGAAATCAGCATAAGCAAAGGGGACACAATCAGCACAAAACAGTAAATCAGCATTGCGTAAAAAACGAGACTGCGGATTTACAAGATGAAGTTGAACAGGCCAGTGGCTGAGCTCAGGTTCAATTTCTTCCTGCGCTACGCCTTCTTTACCTGTTTTATCTTTGCCTCCTGCAGTAAATACTGTATTATCAGTTACCGGTAAAGTCCTTTTCGAAATGTTCGTCAAAGAATTATTTTCGGTTTTACTTTCTTGACTTTTTCTGTTTTTCAGATGAGTTTCTACCGCTTTCTCATTAAATGGTTCAGCTTCACGTTCAACAACAGTAATTGCCCCGCGCGGGCATTCACCAATGCAGTTACCAAGGCCGTCACAATAGATATCCTTTACCAGCCGAGCTTTACCATCAATTACCTGCAGGGCCCCTTCGGCACACGAAGGGATACATAAACCGCAGCCGTCACATTTTTCTTCATCTATGGTTATAATTTTACGCATTACCCTGTCCATTGAATCCACTCCCGCATTATAAATTAGAACGATGAGTTACCTTTTTAACAGCTCGCCAACTATTTTTTCTGCGTTTCCTCTGATCTTGTTTTCCTCCAGGTCGTCCATTATTTGTTCAATGTCTTTAACTGCCTGTTGAGGAAGCCGCAGCTTGTTTTTCAAAAAATTGCTATATTCTGACCGTTTAACTTTCAGACCGGCATTCTTTTGGATATAATAACCAAGTGCACCAAATACCGAAAGAGGATCAGCCTGTTCCATCCGGCACAATTCTTCTGCCCGATCGAATGTTTCTTTGACCCCATCGTTTTTCCCCGGCACCTGATGTAAGATAAGCACCAATTCTTCTTCCAGACTGTTACGGAAAGACTGTTGCTTTAGGCCTCTTGCGGCGGGTCCAAGGCACTGCTCGGCATAGGGGCACCACTGAGCACAACCCATGTTAAACTGCGAGTTGGTTACTCTCGTTTTGCATTTTGGGCAGCGCAGCCTGATGTCGGTTTTAAAAAATTCTATCATTTCGCCACAGTTTGGACACTTTTGCTCATGAATATCATCGGCCGTCCAGTATCGTGTATCCTGCCCTGGGCATTTGCCGGATAGCATTGAAATCACCTTCCTCAAATTATAACCATAATGGTTATATATATTATACAATACGGGAAGCCCTATCGCAAGAGAAAGTTAAAATAATTTAAAAAAAACGGCCTTCCGGCCGTTTCGCATATGCACTAATAACTATCAAATACATTATTTCTTTTTATTCGTACAAACAGCTTTCCTGGGCAATTTTATACTGGTAAATCTCTTCCTTACTGAAGAAAAGATTTATTTCTCGTTCCGCACTTTTTTGTGAATCGGAACCGTGAACAATGTTCTTGCCAGTGTATACTGCTAAATCGCCGCGGATTGTCCCGGGTAGGGCACTTTTCGGATCTGTAGAGCCCATAAGAGTGCGCGTGATCTCAATGGCATTATCGCCCTCCCAGATCATGGCAACCACCGGCCCTGAAGTGATAAACGACACCAGACCATCATAAAAAGGTTTCCCTTTGTGCTCTCCATAGTGTTTTTCGGCCAGTGAATGACCAATGCGCATTAATTTTATAGCCACCGGTTTAAGGCCTTTCTTTTCCAATCTGCCTATAACTTCACCAATTAAACCGCGTTGGACACCATCCGGTTTTACCATTAAAAAAGTTCGTTCTCTCTCCATGATAAAATCCCTCCATTTATAATCAATAAGGTGTTAAAAGACTTTAATCATCAATACAAAAACCTATTATTCCAAATAATTGCTCGTTACCTATATAATTACAACATATCCACATGTTAAAACGTCAAGATACATTTTAACAAAATAGGCTTAAAAGTCAATGAGCGTCGGAAATACTTATCCTACACTTGCAGAATTTATTTTTTTTATGTAAAATATCTTAAGGCTACAATATTTATGCCAATATATTTACAAAGGACTGCTACTATGAACGAATTAAACTACTTTTTCAACCCTGCACAAATTGCGGTAATTGGGGCATCAAGTTCGCCGCATAAGATCGGTTATGCTATCCTCGACAACATTGTCAAAAGCGACTACCGGGGTGAAATATACCCCGTAAATCCCAAGGAAAAAGAAATTGCCGGCATCAAATGTTACAAATCAATCGGCGATATCGGTTCTTCCGTTGATCTCGCTGTTATATCTGTGCCTTCCAAATTCGTCCGACAGGTTGCCGAAGAATGCGGCAAAGCCGGTGTTAAAGGATTAAACATTATCACTGCCGGTTTTAAAGAGGTCGGTTCAGAAGGCCTGAAAGAAGAACGCAAACTGATTGAGATCTGCAAAAAGTATGGTATGCGTATGCTCGGACCCAACTGTGTCGGGCTCATAGATACACATTCTCCGTTAAATGCTTCCTTCGCCAAGGGGTTTCCTGAGGAAGGAAAAATTTCCTTCATCTCGCAGAGTGGAGCAATGCTTTTATCCATTCTCGACTGGAGCTTCCAGATGAATCTCGGTTTTTCACGCTTTGTTAGCCTGGGCAATAAAGCCGATTTAAATGAGATTGACTTCATTGCCAGCTGTGGTGATGACCCGGACACAAATGTTATTCTCTGCTACCTTGAAGATATCGTTGATGGACCACGTTTTGTAGAGGTCTGCTCGGAGGTTTCCAAGCGTAAACCCATTATCATCCTTAAATCAGGCACCAGCAGTGCAGGTGCGCAGGCAGCAAGTTCTCATACCGGCGCTCTGGCCGGCAGCAACCGTGCCTATGAAGCAGCTTTCAAACAAAGTGGAATATTGAGGGTTAACAGCATGAATGAGCTGTTCGATCTGGCCAGGGCTTTTTCAACCCAGCCCAACCCACGGGGCCCACGGACTGCTATCGTTACCAATGCCGGCGGTGCAGCCATTGTAACAACCGACGCCATTGAAAGACATGGTCTGAAAATGGCCCGTTTTACAAAAGAAACCATCGATAAGATGCGAGAAAATCTTCCGGCTGAGGGTAATATTTATAATCCGGTGGATATCCTGGGTGATGCCACTGAAGAACGTTACCGTTTCGCCCTCCAAACGGTACTGGAAGATGATAATGTAGATGCTGCTCTGGTGTTGCTCTGCCCAACAGCTGTAATCAAACCAAAGCAAACAGCCGAAACAATCATTGAACTGAAAAATAAATATACTGATAAACCAGTAATGGCCGTATATATGGGCGGGAAAACCCTTGCCAAGGGCAAAAAGCATCTTGTTGAAAATGGAGTCCCCAGCTTTACCTTCCCTGAATCTTCTGTGCGCGCTCTAAAAGGGATGGTTCGCCACTCCGAATATACAAAAGCCAGTAAACCGGCTTCGATTAAAGACTTTAAAGATGTTGATAAAGATGCTGTCAGAAAAATCCTTGACGATGTTGTTGCCGATAGGAGAGCTGTTCTGCTTGGGCATGAAGCAACAAAAGTGATGGATGCCTACGGCATCCCTGTCAGTAAAAGCGCCCTGGCAAAATCCGAAGACGAAGCCTGTCAGATCAGCGAGGAAATCGGATATCCTGTTGCCCTGAAAATTTCTTCGCCTCGTATTGCTCATAAAACTGATGTAGGCGGTGTACAAATTGGGCTGCTATCAGAAAATCAGGTTCGCAAAGGCTACAGAGAAATTATGGAAAGTGTGAGGTACCACATGCCCGATGCGCCCATATACGGTGTGGAAGTACAAAACATGGTTGATAAGGGTGTTGAAGTAATCATCGGAATGTCAAGAGACGTCCAGTTCGGTCCGCTGGTTGTGTTCGGCCTCGGTGGAATATACGTCAACCTTCTTAAAGACGTTTCTTTCCGTCTGGCCTCGGCTTTAACCAGCGTAGAAGAGGCTCATAAAATGATTTCCGAAACAAAAGCCTATACCCTGCTGAAAGGATACCGCGGTGCAAAACCATCAGACCTCAATGCCCTTGCGGATACTTTGCTTCGGACTGCCCGCCTGGTCAATGATTTCGATGAAATAACCGAAATGGATGTCAACCCGGTTCGTGTCCACACCAGGGGTACAACTGCTCTCGATGTAAAAATAACTATAGAAGTGAACGGAAAGCAAGAATAATTCCTTAACGAGGTGAATAAGATGAAAACATTATACTTTTCGGGTAAATCAGGTGGCGGGAAAACGGCCGCTGCTCTGGGTATCGGAATGAAACTAAGAGACGAAGGGTTGAAAATTTCGTATTTTAAACCTTTCAGTTTTCGTAAAGGTCTGGTTAAAAAAGACGACGATGATGTTGTTCTGATGCGGCAAATACTGTCGCTGCCATTTTCCAGCGAAACCATTTCGCCTCTCACTGTAAACTCCCATTACCTGACCAGCGGGTTTTTAAAAGAAAACGAGAACAATCTTATCTCGCGAGTCGAAAAGGCTTTTAAACGCTGTTCTGAAGGATACGATGTCGTTCTCGTGGACGGCAGCATTGAACCATTTATCGGTTATAACAAAGGGCTTGATGATTTTAGCCTGGCCGAAAAATTCCAGGCCTCGGTAATTCCAGTCGTCAGGGCTGATGATGACTTTCAATTCGACCAGAATTTACTGTACCTTGAACTCTGGAAACAACATAAAATACCGATCATCGGTGCAGTATTTTGCAACGTAACTCCTACTCAATGGAATACGAGCAATAGCATTTATAAACCATTTATTGAGGAGAAGTGCTGCCCGGTTCTGGGCCTGCTTCCGAGACAAGTCGAAGTGTCTTCTCCTACAGTCGCCGAATTCTATGATATCCTGCAGGGAGAAATCCTGGCTGCTCCCAACCGCCTTGATCGTATTGTTGAAGAGGTAGTTATCGGCACCATGAATATCGAAAGTGCACTCAGCTACCTGCGACGTGCTCCTCATAAAGCAGTGATTACCGGTGGTGACCGCAGCGATATGGCTTTAACTGCCCTTGAAACCAGCACCTCTGTACTTATCCTGACAGGCGGCCTTTATCCTGACGTGCGGGTTCTGGCCAAAGCTGAAGAAAAAGGTGTTCCTGTAATAATGGTTCACCAGGATACCTATACCACTATTGAAAGCCTGCATTCCCTTTACTGGAGTATCCATCCGGAAGACGAAAGAGCAATAAATCAGGTTAAAGAAACCTGTGATAAATACCTTGACTGGCAATTAATTCTTAAAGCTGTAGGTAGTAATGGAACAAAAAATACTGGTAAAAAATAAGGACTAACGTAACCACTCACCCTCAGCAGTTAGATAGAAAGCCACACAGTTCTTTGTAAACAAAATAAATGTCTAAAATACCAATAAATGTCTGTACAAATATTGTAATCCATAGCATTATTAAAGCATGGGAAATATGAGACTTAAAAAAAACCTCTATCTGCGATTGCCCTCTTCCCTGCTTTATAGATGTCTGTCCGGATGAGGTATGTGGAAAAACCGGTGCAGTATGGAACATATCTCAAATCAGCCCTTGTTTATCTAAACCAGTATCAGATGATTCCTTACAAAAGAACCCTTGAACTGGTCAGCGATTTCTACAACCACCAGA
>JAXHVH010000019.1:0-40628 GCA_034189085.1 Bacillota bacterium
AAGGTTCGTTTTAGCCGCAGGCACCCGGTGCCCGTGGCCAGGGTATTGCGCTCTTCTTCGCCTTTACCCATTTTTTGCCCTAAAATTGCCTTTTGGCAATATTTGGGGCTATATTAAAGGGGCATTTACGGAATACCTGCAGAGCAACAGTTGACTCTTTCAGCCTGCCATATTACCATTATATAAAGAACACTTTTCTCTCTCAAAATGCTGAAGACTTCACAACATCGATTTGCCATATCTTACAAAGAATTTTTCCTTAATGAGAACCAGAACATTAGCGGGGAGGTATTTACATGACCTGGTCAAACCACAGGGTCGATGATTATTTTAAGTCAAAATTTAGAGGATGTATACTGGGGTTGGCTGTTGGCGATGCCCTCGGCGCACCTTTTGAAGGGGCCTGGCCTACCGCGGCTAGCCAGATTCGGGCTAAAGCCGCCCGGAGCGAAAACCTGCGCTATACCGATGATACCCACATGGCCATCGGGGTAGCCGAATCGCTGATCGCCTGCGGCAGCTTTGATGGCCGTCACATGGCAGACATATTCATCACGAATTTCGACCGGGAACCCTGGCGCGGTTACGGGGCCGGGCCACCGCGGATTTTTCAAAAAATCAAAGCAGGCGCTTCCTGGGATGAAGCAGCGACAGATATCTATCCCGGCGGTTCCTACGGCAACGGGTCGGCTATGCGCGTGGCTCCGGTGGGCCTTTTTTATCATCATGCTTTTGACCTGCTGATCGATGCGGCCAGCAGGCAGAGCATAATCACCCACACCCATCCATGGGGCCGGGAAGGAGCCGTCCTGCAGGCTCTCGCTGTTGCCCTGGCGGTTAACAGCGAATTTCCTCTTTCTCCCGAAAAAATTCTGGCCTGGCTGCAGGAACAGGAAGCAGATGACTTATACCGCCAGAAGCTGCAAGAAGCCGAAAACCTGCTGGAAACGGATAACGCTGCTGAAATTGCCTCAGTTTTAGGGAATGGAATCGAAGCATTTAATGCCGTGCCCACGGCAATATGTTGCGCCCTTCATCACCCAAATTCTTATGCCGACTCAGTGGTTGAAGCGATCAGCCTGGGCGGTGATACTGATACTATCGCCTGCATGACCGGTGCCATCTCCGGGGCAGCGCTTGGGATAGAAGATATTCCCGAAGATTGGCTGGCCAAACTGGAGAACAGGGACTACCTGGACAGCCTGGCAGTGCAGCTGTGGGAAGCAGTCCGGCTGTAGTCCAGTTCACTTTTTTGTTCTCACCCGATACACCGTTCAATGGCCATGCCGATGTTTGCCATCTGTATTATAATTAAAGTGGAAAAGGTGTGTTATCTTCTTTTTATAAACTCTCTGTTCTGCTTGCAGGGAGGAGGCTTTTAAATGAAAAGGTTCGCAGAGTTCAGTTTGCTTCTTGGGATAGTCTTGATGATTTTTTCTGTAACAGGATGCAGATCTGAAAAAAATGACCGGGAGGAGATGAGGGATATGTTGACCGGTAAAAAGATCCTGATGGTTATCGCACCCGAAAATTTCAGGTGTGAAGAGCTGCTTGTCCCGCAGGAAATATTCGAATGGCAGGGGGCAAAGGTAATTATTGCTTCCAAAGTAACCGGTGAAATTAAAGGTATGTACGGGGCGGTAACCGAGGCTGACGTCACCCTGCCCGAGGTAGAACCGGGCGATTATGATGCAGTAGTATTTGTTGGAGGTTCAGGAGCACGGCAGTACTGGGATGATCCGGCTGTCCATGAGCTGGCCCGCAGCTTCAGGGATGAAAACAAGGTTATCGGGGCGATCTGCATTGCACCCGTGATCCTGGACCGGGCCGGTATCCTGGAAGGGCGCGAAATCTCCATATTCCATTCGGCAGCATCGGAAATAAAAACCGCTCAGGTAATGAACGACCGCGTTACAGTTGACGGAAACATCGTAACGGGAAACGGACCTGATGCGGCGGAAGAATTCGCCGGAGCCATTGTTGACCGGTTAACAAAATAATTTGGATTAGTCCATAATATATAGCAAAATACAAAGGATACAGTTTTAAAATGTCGAAATATACAGTTAATCAAAAATAAGGAGACTGGTAGTTATGGCTACTTATCGGATTGAAGATGTTGAAGGAATTGGTGGATCGCTGGGCGGAAAATTTCGGGAGGCAGGGGTAAAGGATACCGATTCACTGCTGAAAAATTGCAAGACGCCGAGGCAGAGAAAAAAACTGGCTGAAAAAACGGGGGTTTCAGCGCAAAAAATCCTGAAGTTCGCCAACATGGTTGATTTATACCGTATTAAAGGGATCGGCTCTGAATATTCCGAGCTTCTCGAAGCAGCCGGGGTCGATACGGTCCCCGATCTGGCCAGAAGGAACCCGACCAATCTGGCCAAGAAAATGGACGAGATAAACGAAGCCAGGAAGTTAACTCGCCGTGTTCCAAATGAGGAGGAAGTAAAAGGCTGGGTAGCTCAGGCTAAAAAGTTGCGTCGCAACCTGGAGTATTAAAATTTTTTTTGCAGAACATCACAATTTAAAACAAGCCATAGAGAAATGCGCTCCTCTATCCAGGGGGCGCATCTTTTATAGCCGAAGCTTTCAATCTTGATTAATCTCATAAACCTCAGGTTTCATTATCCTGAAAATGACTATTTTTATTTTCTAAAATTGACATCATGTCCTTTAAAACCAGGTGCTCAATCCGATAAATTAAAATAGCAATTTTCATTTTCAGAGTAGTTGAGACTTTTTCATTTGATGCAGTCAATTAGTTCCGACTCATATATTACGACCGCAACCAGTTGACCAGGTAATAAATCCCGATTACTGCTGCCAGCAGTACATATTTGATCAGTCAGGGTGAAACTTTTTTATACCACGGCACTTTGACCGGTTCTTTTTCTATTTGCATCAGAAGTTCCTCCTTTTTTCGACTTTTATACTGCTCTCCTACTCCACAGGCCCCGCTTTCTCTTCCCTAAAATTAACTAAAATGATAAGTGAATGAGTTCATAAATACTGTAATTATTTGAAAGTGACCGGGAGCAGCTTACCAAGAAATGATATGGCCACTATAGCCAACAGAGCCACTGCTGCCGCTGCGGGAAAAACCATGTTCATGCCCAATAAGGCTGACACAAAACCCAAAACAACAGGAGAAGTGGCCTGGCCGGCAAAGTTCATCGTATTAAACAGGGAAATGGCCGCACCCGAATATTCCGGTTGTACAGCATCGGTGATCATTGTATTTATGAGGGTAATAACCACCCCAAGACCAAAACCAAACACAAATATACTAATTGCCACCCCAATTATGGTACTGTGAAAAGGAATAACTGCCAAAGCCATTACCATCAGGAATAATCCTCCTGCCATCAGGCGGGTGGTATTGAAACGAAGAGCAATATTTTTTATCCTGGTGGCAACGATAAGTCCTGCCAGCCCCTGCAAACCCAGAAGAATACCGGCCATGCCCTCTGATGTTCCCATATTGATGGATAAATGAAGCGGAATGAATGTCACTATCGAATACATTAGAAAAGCCATGGTGTAATTTAAACCTGCAATAACCAGGAAAGACTTATTTTTAATGATCTTCTTGTAATTAACTGCAAAGGACAGCAGAGAAACATTACTGTTTCCCCCGGTAGACGGCAGCCAGAAATAAATGACCAGGGCAAGTGGCATACTGATCCCATAAAAGTTGTAATCAATCAACAGCAAAACAGCTGCTTAAAACATCAGACTTGAAGTCAACATAATATAGTTGATTTCTACTAAACAATAAGCATAACATCTATCCTTAGAATTACAAAAACCATTTTCATTCATTACGAAAATGTTTTTTGAAGCCCGGGGCTCACCGGAAAGGGGAACGCTTTTTTGAATCTGTTTGCTATATAAACAACTTGAGTATGGATTAGACTTATCCTTTACCGGTAACCCGGCACCCGGCCCGTTTGGCCCCACTTTCTTGGAGCTGCCAATAGAAATGGCCTGGAAATCACCGAGCAGACGGTTAATTTTATAAAGCATCCCGGGTGTCTTTTTGACACTTGTGATTAAATTTCTGCATTAAAATAATTGAGGTTTCAAAAAGCAACTGCAATAAATAATTGAGATGGGTGTTGTAGTCCTGATAAAGATTCCTGGCAACATTCCTGGAATATCGATTACTTCGACAGGTGGCTTAACATCCCTTTCCAGAATTTTTTCGAACACAAAATGAATGTCCCCCTGTGTTCTGAAAATTAACGGACACAAGAGAATTATCTTCCCCCGGTTACAATTGTTGTATAATAAATAATATATTAATTTCTTCGCGCCCTGAGCAGGATGACATCAATGAAACGATGAAAAATGCTGAATCCGCGATGTACTGGGATACCGGATTTTAAATCTTTTCGACAACACCATGGACCTGGCCGATGGTGTCCTCAACCATCACGAAAAATGGGATGGCTCAGGATATCCTAAAGGCCTGAGAGAAGAAGAAATTCCCCGGGCAGCCAGGATTATCGCCATAGCAAAGTATTATGATTCCCGGACCGGGGCCAGGAAAAACAAGATATCACCAGAGGAAGCCCTGGCCATGATCAAAAAAGAAGCAGCACATAAATTCGACCCGGAAGTGGTTGCTGTTTTTGTGCGGGTTATGGAAAAACAGTTATAATAAAGAAGCATCAAAGGGAGTTATTCAAGACCGGGCGAAGGACTAACTTCTAATCTGAAGGAGTGAGTGACCGTGCATGCCATTGAGACAACCAGGTTAACCAAGTACTACGGCAAAAACCGGGGCATTATTGATGTGGACCTGCAGGTGGATAAAGGTGAAATATTTGGTTTCATCGGTCCCAATGGAGCCGGCAAAACAACGACCATTCGGATTTTACTGGGTTTGCTCAGGCCAAGTTCCGGGCAGGCCCGGCTTTTCGGGAAGGCTGTTCCGACAGGAGGAGGCAATCTCTATCGCAATATCGGTTATGTGCCTGCCGAAGTCAGCTACTACCCGGAAATGACCGGCCGCGACCTGCTCAATTATGCCGCCGGATTCTATGATCTTGATTCAACCGGACGGGTTGAAGAGCTGGCGGAAAGGCTGCAGTTTGAGCCTAATCATAACATGCGCACCTATTCACATGGCAACCTGAAAAAGTTATGTATCATCCAGGCTTTGATGCACAGGCCGCAGCTGGTGATCCTGGATGAGCCGGGCAGCGGGCTTGATCCTCTGGTTCGACAGGAGCTCTTTGATATTTTGGAAGAGATGAATCAGGAGGGAGCAACAATCTTTTTTTCAACCCACGTTTTAGAAGAAATAGAACGGATCTGCCACCGTGTTGCCATGATCAAGGAAGGACGCCTGCTCCAGGTCGGGCCGGTAGATAAGCTTCCCGGCCGTGACATGCACGTAGTAACGATGAAAATTGCCGGCAGTCAGCCCTCTAAAGTTGACCTGGCCAAGATTGGCGAAGCCGAGGAGATGCTGGCCAAGCCCGGGTATTACCGGGTGCTGAGCCGCCTGCCTATCAACATGCTCGTTGACTACCTGAATCACCTCAAGTTGGAGTACCTGAGAATAACCGACCCCAGCCTTGAAGAAATCTTCATGGAACTTTACGAGCCGGCAGCTAAAAGGGGGAACAGCCACAATGTTTAATATGAACATCAGTGCAACGGAAATCCGCCTCAACAAGCGCAGCCTGATGATCTGGACAGCAATTTTGGTCACCGTGATCCTGATATACCTGAGCTCGTACACATTCATGGAAGAAATGAATGTAGTGCAGATGATCGAAGGTTACCCGGACATCTTTACAACCGGCCTCGGCATGGGCCCGGAAATGTTTGGCGATGTTAATGTTTATCACGGCGGCCTGGTAATGCTGTACGGTTTATTACTGGCCAGTATTTACGCGATGATGCTGGCCGGCAGCATGGTTTCCCGGGACCCTGATCTCGGTATTGTAGAGTTCCTCTACACCAGGCCACTGACCCGAACGACGATTTTGCTTTCAAAAGTTTTGTCATTTCTGGCGATGATGGTTTTTCTCTGGATCATTTCCTATTTAGTCAGCGCTGTACTTGGCCGGGGCTGGGTAGCTCCCGATGAATTTGATCTGGACGCCCAGCTGCTGGTTCACCTGATGGGCTTCCTGGCCTGCCTGGCAGCAGGGGGGGTGGCTTTTGCCATAGCGCCTCTAATTAATCGGGTCCAGGGAACAACATCAATTGCTATCGGCCTCGGTTTTGCCTTCTTTATTTTCAACAGTCTCGGCAATATGTACGAGCAGCTCCAGTTCCTCAAATATTTCAGCATCCAGCATTACGCTGACCTGAGCGGAGCCGCCAACGAGCAGATTTCCACTGCCGGTTTAATCATTTTACCCCTTGTTTTTGTGGCCGGGGTGATAATTGGAGTGATTCTGCTGAACCGTAAAGACTTTGCTGAATAGATCCTCCTGGCCGGGCAGGATGCCTGAACCTGTTTGCCGAAAACTATAGCAGACAATACAATGCCGGGGAGATGTAGCAAGGAAAATGGCTGAAAACGATCTGAGTAATTACAAACATGAGATCCGCTGGGCCGGGGGCAAATACGAAGGACAGCTGAAATATGGCATACCCGAAGGCCAGGGTAAACTGGTAATGCCGGACGGTTCTTTTTATGAAGGAGAATGGTTGAAAGGAAAACCACATGGCAAAGGGGCCATTCACTACCCCAGCGGCGCGGTTTACCGGGGCGAAATCGATGACGGCAAACGGAATGGTTACGGCATTTACACCCGTCCAGACGGTGAAGTTATCAAAGGTACCTGGAAGGGAAATAAAATTTTTAAAAGAACAGAATAATAACAGCTCATAAGGGTCACCCTCGTAAAATGGGATACCCGGGGCACCGCTTTCCCGGGTGCAGTTCTTAAGCTGAAATTTATATATTGCAGGTGGGATCGCATGGATGATTAAACTGATTTATTCCAACCAGACCGAGCGCCTTCTCGAAACACTGGTGAAGATCCTGAAGGTACAGCGGTCCGGCGCCCACCCGCTTGATCCGGTGGAACTGGTGGTCCCCAACCGGAATATGGAAACATGGATCCGCCTGGGGCTAGCCCAGGCCCTGGGAGTGGCGGCCAATTTGCATTTCAGGAGACTGGAACGGTTCATCGGCAACCTGGTGGAAGAAGCCTGCCCGGGAGAGATTAAACTGGCGGATCTCGATACGGTTGAAGCGGCTATCCTCAGCATTCTTCTCGATGGCAGGGCCCTGGATCAGCCGGATCTTGAACCGGTCCGCCTGTACCTGGACAGCACCGGGGATAAGTCTGTGGAGGCAATGGAAAATCAGCACCGGACGGTCCGGCCGACAGCGAAGGAGCTGCTGGCGGCAGACGGAGCCGATATCCGCAGAGTCCAGCTGGCCTCACGACTGGCTTATCTTTTCCAGGAATATTCCTTCTCCCGGCCGGAAATGATTGCCACCTGGCGCGGTGACCGCAGGCCGGAAATTGTCAACCACCCCTTTGCCAATCCGGCAACCGCCGATCCGAGCCTTGCCACTACGGCAGCCTGGCAAAGTGCTCTCTGGCAGTCGGTTTTTAGCAGCGGTGGAGTGCTTGATCAGAACCCTCCGGAAAAAGGAGGGCGCTGGATAACTCCCGATCTGCTGGCTCTTGACGACGATCTCTTCAAAAAAATCAGCAGCACCGAACTGCCACCGGTGCATATCTTTGGCGTTTCCTATGTGGCCAGGCTCTTCCAGCACCTTTTTGCCCGGCTGGGAGAAAAAGGAAACCTTTTTATCTATACCCTCAACCCCTGTGCCGAATTCTGGGAAGATATAGAAACTGAGAGAGAATTATTTTACCGCCTGGATCGGGAAAAGGACCACCGATCCAGGCACCTCTGGGACAAAACAGGAGAACCGGCCGAAGGCCAGGATCCCTTCGACCTGGATCAAACCGAAAACCTGGCCCTCCGCCACTGGGGTAAGCCGGGCCGGGAACACATCCGCCTGCTGGACGAGCTGACGGACTGCGATTTCACGGCGGCTTTTAATGCGCCGACCACTGAAACAGACGGCCTTTTGCAGCAGCTGCAGGAAGATGTTCTGCGGCGCAAAGCAGACAGAAATCCCGAAAACGACGCCACTTCCGCTGCAAAGAGGGAAAATGTTGAACACCTGCAACCCGACGGCACCCTGCAGCTGGTGGCTGCCCCCTCGGTACGCCGGGAAGTGGAATGGGTGGCCGACGAGATCTGGAAGCTCATGAGCCATGATTGCAGTGACTCACCTCTGCGATTCAGTGACATTGCCGTGATCGTCAACAGCGCCGGCCGCGATCTCTACCTGCCGCAAATTGAAACGGTTTTCGCCTCCTGTCACAACCTGCCCAACAGTGTTTCCGATCTGCCTGGCACAGCCGGCAGCAGTTTGCTTGAAGCAATGGATCTGCTCCTGCAGCTGCCTTTCGGACGATTTTCGCGGACGGAGATGCTCACTTTAATCTGCCACCCGGCGGTAATTGGTCACCTTGGTGGCCCAGGGGCCAATGAGCTGGCTGCCCTTTCCGAAGAACTGGGCATCATTTTCGGCGCCGATCATGAGGATCACGCCGGCACGTACATTGACGAAGACGTCTACAACTGGGATCAGGGGCTCCGTCGACTGGCCCTTGGCTCTTTTATGTCCGGGGAAAAAAGCGGCACGGACAAAGTTTTTGAAATAAGCAACGGGCGCTGGCTGGTGGAAGAAAAACCTTCTTCGGCACAGGCCGGGATCGCCCGCTTCGGCCTCCTGGCCAGATCGTTAATCGCGGATGCCCGTTTTGTCCGCGAAAGGAAACTGACCCTGAGTGAATGGGCTCGTTTTTACACAGCCCAGGCTGATGCTTATCTCCAGGCGGAAAAGGGAGACGATGAACAGGACCGCCTGCGTCTGTTGCGAGCCCTGGGCAAGCTGGAAGATATGGATCTGGGCGAAAAAGTGAGCGGCCGGGTGGCGGCCGAAATTGCCAGGCGGACTATCGAATCGCTGGGTGGCGGCCGGGGACAATACCTGGCCGAGGGAGTTGTTGTCTCCTCCTTTCTGCCGATGCGGGCTATTCCCTTCCGGGTAATTTTTCTGCTTGGCCTGGGCGAAGGACTCTTTCCCGCCACTGCCCGCCGCGATGCCCTGGACCTGCGGGCAGCCCGGCGGCGAGCCGGTGATGTAGATCCGGCTGAAAGGGACCGCTATATGTTTTTGGAAACTCTTCTCTGCACCCGTGAAAAACTTTACCTCTCCTACGTGAAACGAGATGAACAAACTGGCGATCCCCTTCAGCCCTCGGCGGTTGTCCAGGAGCTGCTCCACATCTTAAAACAGAGTTACTTTTATGAAGAAGGCCTGGCAGGCCTGCAGGTTGACCCACCCCTGCGCCGTTTTGATGATCCTGCCGCTGCCGGAGACACCTTTTTCGATGAGGCCAGGGCGGAATTCCACATTCGAAAAATAGCTAAAAACTGGCGGGAACACGCCTATGCCGGAGAAGGTGAATGGACGGAACCGGGCGGCTCTTTCCGGGAGAGCTTACACCGGGAGCTGTCCGCCATCCGTAAAACTGCCGCCCCGGAAGCCTGGGAAGCTCTTGAAAAAATGCTGGCCCTGCCCGGAGACCCGCCGCAGTCTGATGCAAACAAATTAACCGTTCGCCGGGAGAAGACCCTTTTAGATCCGGATACCATAGATTCAGCAGAGAAGCCCGTTGAATACCCTCTTTCCCTTTCTCTTTCCGCCCTGCGCCGCTTTCTCGAGTGCCCCATGCAGGGCTGGGCGGCAACCATGCTCGGCCTGGAAGAAGTTGAAGAAGATCCTGCCGAGCGGGAAGAAGAAGATTTTGAAATAAATCGGCTCAGGGAAACGATGCTTTTACGGGGTGTTTTTTTCGATTCCCTGGCAACAGGAGAGTTCCCTGAAGAACTCTACATTCAGCGAGCAGCGCGAATGCGCCTGGCCGGGCGCTTCCCGGTGGGCTCTCTGGGCCGGGCGGTGGAAAAACGGCATCTCGCTATTTTCTCCGGCTGGCAGTCTCTCCTGACCCTCCACGGAGAAGCTGGTAACGGGAGGAGGGACGAGAACGGTGAATATGAAACAGGCAAAAGCGAGGATAATCAGGGCACAGGAATTTTTACAGGTTCTTTCGCACCTTTGCACCGGATTCGCCTCGGGCGGCCGCAGGCACAGCGACCTGCCGAAAAGGTTATTGCTCCCCTCTCTCTTGATATTACGGCAGATGCCGGAAACGGGGACAAAAAGGTTATCCCGGTGCAGATCAGCGGTTTGATGGAAGGAATAACCGGGAACAACAATGGCACCGTGATCCTCCAGGCTAAAAAACCACCGCCGGGAAAAGGAAAGGGATCTGTGGAAAAAAGTTTCCGCTACCTTTTGAAAGGCATACTTGATCAGGCCCTGCTGGCGGCTGCCGATTTGGCCGGAAGTGGAGAAAGGAAAATTTTGATCCTTTTCGCCGGAGCCGGCGGGGAAACCGGCTGTCACTACCTGCGCCTGCGCCCGGCAGAGAAGGAAAAGTCCCGCCGCTGGTTGGCCACCCTGGCGGAAGATCTGCTCTCCGGCCCCCACGCCTACCTGCTGCCCTGCGAGGCTGTTATCAGGGAATACCTGGCCCATTTCAGCAGCGGCAGAAGCGGGCCGATTCTTTCTGCCCTGCCGGAGGATGTTTCCATCGGAGAAACAATGGGCAACAATATCCCCTGGCGGGTGAAAGAACTGGCCGGGAGTGAGTGGAACACTTTTTCCAGCCTCTGGGGCCCAGTCCCTGCCCCGCGCAGTTATGAACCACCATCGAAAAAAGAAGCAATGCAAATTATCAATCACCGTTTCGGGCCGCTTTTTTCAGAAATCCTTTCCCTGGAGGTTCTCCTATGAGCACCGTTTACTACAGGCGTCCGCCCATTCTGGGCAGACCGGAACTAAAAAAGGGGCACGCCGTGATCGAGGCTTCGGCAGGGACCGGCAAAACTTTCACTCTCGAACACCTGGTCCTCGATATTCTGATCAATAATGAGGAAATCAATATCGAGCAGATCCTGATAGTCACTTTCACCGATGCCGCAACGCGAGAACTGCGGGAACGTGTCCGGAAGTTGATCAGGAAGGTTTGCGATGAAAACAGCGCCCTTGAACCGAAGGGAAAACAAGCTGATTACTGGGCAATTGACGACCGGGTCCGGGGACGGCTGCGCGAAGCCCTTTTCCGCTTTGATGGAGCAGCCATCTCCACCATTCATGGATTCTGCCAGCGGATCCTCTCGGAGCAGGCCTTCCTGGGAGGGCACCTCTTTGAACAGGAAATAGCCGCAGGGGAAGAACTGTTTGGTTTTGCCTTCCGGGAAGAAGTGCGGGTGGTTTTGGCAGAGGAAAGCCGCAGAGGGGAAATGCTCCGGGACTGGGTTGAAGATGGCGGCAGACTGCTGGAACTGGAAGGATTCCTCTACAAATGCCACCGGGAAGGGTGCCCGAACCGCTGCCCCCTCACTCCCCTCTGGGATCCGGAGGGTTTACGGCAGGCTCTTGACGACCTGCCAGAGTTTGAAGAACTGAAAAGAGCCGTTGAGTCTTTTTACAAGGAAAAGAAACTTTATGCCGGGCTGGTCAAAATTATCGACTCACTTACTGAAACGGCTGCGGCGATGCGGAAAACAGATAATCCGGCGACAGCAGCCGACCTTTTCCTGGACTGGGCAGAGAAAAAGCGGACCATTAACAAGATCAATAAAACACAGCGGGACCACCTGGTTGACATGGCCAGGCAGCCGGGGGCACCGGCACAGGTGGGCCATCTTGTTGAAGAGCTTAAAGAAATTGCCGGGCGGGCAGCAAATGAAGCGTCTTTCTTTGCCCGGGAACTGCTGCCCCGGGTGCAGTCACGGCTGGCGGCACGGAAGCGTTCGCTCGGCCAGATCGATTATGACGACATGCTGCTGGGTGTGCGGGAAGCGTTGCATGGTGAACAGGCCCCCGTGCTGCTGGACCTCCTGCGTCGGCGATGGACTGTTGCCCTGGTGGACGAGTTCCAGGACACCGACCCGGTGCAGTGGGAAATATTCCGCAAAATTTTTGTCCAGGGGACGGACAAACACCGCCTGATCGTGATCGGCGACCCGAAGCAGGCCATCTACAGTTTCCGCGGCGCCGATGTCCACACATACGAAGAAGCAAAGGACTACCTGGTCAATCAGCACGACGCTTCGCTGCTCCAGCTAACCGAAAATTATCGCTCCACGAAATTAATGATTGAAGCCGTCAATGAAATCCTCACCGCCAGCAGCAGCGATAATGACAAGAAATATGGTTTTTTCAGCGGGCTGAACCGCTATAACAGAGAACAAATGGTCACCTGCGGCGATGACTCCCGCACCGCCATGGAGAAAGGGCTGCCGGCTGTACCGGTACACCTTATTCACCTTCACGGTGGAGGAGATACGCTCAATGCCCGCCGGCTAAAACGTGGCCTGGCCTGCTTTATTGCTGAAGAAATTAAGCGGCTCACCGGACGTGACGGCCTGCTCACCGGCAGTGAGGAAGCAGAATCGGTGCCGCTCAAACTGAGTGATATTTATATCCTCACCCGCACCGCCGCAGAAGGGAAACTGATCGGTGAGGTGCTGCGCCTCTACAATGTTCCCCACGCTTTTTACAAGCAGGAAGGCCTTTTCAAAACTGATGAGGCCGGCGATGTTTACCGGCTGCTCTGTGGCATCAATTCCCCGGCAGATGCCGCCGCCAGGATGGCCGCATGGCTGACACCCTTCTTCGGTGTGCCCCTGGAGGAGCTGCCTTCCTGGAAAGAAGCGGCGGAAAGGCACCCTCTGACCACCCTCCTCTTTGAATGGAAGAAAATCGCAGATGCTTATGACTGGCGGCGCTTTTTTGATACTATCCTTAACGATTCAGGGCTGGTGCGAAGGCTGGTTTTTGCCGAAGAGGAAAGGGCCCTGACCAACTACCTGCACCTGTTCGAACTGCTCCAGGCCGAGGCGCATTCACACCCGGTAACCCTGGATGAGCTGGCCCGTAGCTTGAAGGCACGCATCGACGGGCGGAAAATGTCGGAGGGACGGGAAGGCGATATCCAGCGCCTGGAAACAGATCGGGAAGCGGTCCAGATTCTGACCATGCACAAGGCGAAGGGGCTCGAGGCCGAGGTGATTTTCATCGGGGGCGGCTTCAGTGACCCCCGGATCAACGGGATTAAAAGAAGCATCTACCACCGCGACAACAAGCGCTTCCTGCATATCGGCCGGGCTTACGGAGAAATCGGAGAAGCAGTAGCAAAGGAAATAGCGGAAGAAAATCAGCGCCTGATCTACGTGGCACTGACAAGGGCCCGCTCCCGCCTTTACCTGCCCTGGTTCGGAAAAGCCCCGCACGGCACAGGGGAAGAAGAAGCAAAGAATTACGGGTATAAAAACCTCAGCGCTTTTTATAAGGGGCTGCAGAAGCAGCTGGATCGGCTGGCTGGCAGCGGGCGGCTGGAAGATGAAAAGCTTTACCTGGTCCGCCGGGTTTCCTGCCGGGAGAAACTGCCGCAGGAAAGAAGTGTGGAACCCGGAGCTACCGGCTGGCCCAAGGAAAAAACTCTGCTCGAAATGCCGCCTTCCAGGGCTGAAGAAGCAGCCAGAATTGAACCACTGCACCGGGGGGTGCTGCTGACCAGTTACACACGCATGAGCCGCGGTAAGAGCTGGCAGGCCCCGGCCGCTGATGTTGACGACGGAGCAGCCAGGCGCAACGAGGAAGTAGCCGGGGAAGTGGAAGCAGTGTGGCCGGGAATTGGGACGACAACGGAGACGGAGAAAAAAGTAATTTACCGTCAAGGCAAAGATTTTGCCGCAGCCAGCGGCTCAGGAAATGAAGAATCTGTAAAAAACAGCGAGAGCTCCGTCAGCACAGAAACAGGCGCCGTGGGAGAAACAGCGGTCCAGGAAATAGAAGGCGGCTTGCCCGGGGGCAGGGAAGCGGGCATTTTCCTCCATGCCCTCCTGGAAGAAACCCCGGCGGAAGAAATCAGGGAAAGCAGTTTTGATGAATGGGTAACCCGGGGAATAGTGAGGCGGCGGGCGGCAGCCGCTTTGCGGCGCCACGGTTTCGATGCCGGGCACCTTGCAGAATCACTGCAGCTGATTTATCGTGCCCTGCGCACACCCCTGGAGGCACAGAGCAGCGAAGGCACCGCTCAGTTTGAAATGCCGGACGGCATTGCCTCGGGCAAACAGCAGCGTGCCGAAATGGCCTTCGTCTACCCAATCCCGGAGATTTTTCATCCCCCCGCCGGCAGTGAGGATGCTGATGGGAACGGGGTGGACAGGGTGCCGTACCGGGCAGTGCGCGGTTACCTGCAGGGACTGATTGATTTAGCCTTTGAATATGATCAAAAAATTTACCTGCTGGACTGGAAAAGCGACCGTCTGCCAGCATACGACAGGGAAACTCTCCAGGGACACGTCGAAACAAATTACAGCCTCCAGGCCCGGGTCTACAGCCTGGCTATTGTCCGACTGCTGGCTATCAGTTCCGAGGAAGACTATGAGAACAAATTCGGCGGGATTCTCTACGCTTTCATCCGGGGGCTCGAAGCAGATGATCATGGTGGCGAAACCAGGGGGATCTGGTTTTCCCGCCCTTCCTTCGGGAAAATTGCGGAATGGGAAAGAGATTTTATCACCCGCAGGGAATGGGGCGGCGAAGTGATGGAACAGAAACCAACCCGGTAAGAATAAGCGTCATCCGGTAAATAAGAGCAGGATGAGCAAACCAGTCCGGAGATCTGTTGATATTTTTTAACTGAGGAGCAGGTTCAATCCAGACTGAACTGCAGATCCAGACTCCCTGGGACAGCAAGTGATTGATTTAATCAATAAGAACATAAAAGCATTGACGGCAGGAGGAAAAAACATGGTTGACAGGATCAGGTGGACACCTTCCGGAAGCGGGGCGGCAATTTTCGAAGCAGCGGCAGGAGACCGCGGTGATTGGCCTCTCCTCTTTACCCCTCTCGTTACGCGTGCCGCACAGCTTGATCTGGGGGTTGAGGATGTTTACCTGGCCTGGGAAATTACCCGCCTGGCCGGAGATAGCTTATCGACCGGGGAACAGAGGGCCCTCCTTATCCTCATCCTTGCCGCCCGGGCAGCAGCGGCTGAAGGGAGCACCAGGTTACCAGTGGCGGCCAGCGGCCACCTCGATCGCATCCTGGCCGCTCTTTCATTGTCTGAAGATGAACGCAAGGACGTCGATCAGCTGCTCCGGAAAGCAGAAACAGCAGTTGCAAGCAGGGAATCCGCGGAAAGCAGATCCGGCCTGGCCAACATCTTCGGCGGGCCAACCGATTACCGGCCGCTGATCTTCGACCACGGCTGCCTCTATATCCAGAAGCTGCATGTTCTTGAAGCACGGGTGGGCCAAAACCTGAGAGAACGTATCGGAGACGGTTCCGACAAAACGGAAAAGGATCGGGGCACGCACAGAGAAACTGAACCGGATCCGGCAGTTGAAAAAGCACTGGCCGAAGTTTTCGCCACCCCGCCGGAGGGCCCTTTCGGCAAGGCAGAGATAGACGACCGCCAGAAAGAAGCGGTACGCACCGCTCTGGCCGGTAGGATAACCGTTGTCAGCGGCCGCCCCGGAAGCGGTAAAACTTCGATTGTGGCAACCATTTTGCGCGTCCTGGCCCGGCTGGATAATCCATCCCTGGGCTCTATTGCCCTGGCTGCCCCGACCGGGAAAGCAGCCGACCGGATGAGAAGGTCCATCGCCGATCACCTGAAGGCGATCCCCGGGGCAGGCGAAGCGGACCACCGCCTGCTGGAAAAGAGCCCTCCCTCTTTAACCCTGCATCGTCTTCTCGGTTACTCGCCGGGGCAAGAGCGATTCAGGCACGACGAACATAACCCCCTGGCTGAAGAACTGGTCATTGTCGACGAGAGTTCCATGCTCGATCTGGCCTTGTTTGATCAGCTGTTGCGAGCGCTCCGCACAGAAGCCCGGGTGGTTTTCCTGGGCGATGCCGATCAGCTCCCGCCGATTGGATCCGGGGCTGTGCTGCGCAACCTCTGCGGCTCGAAAAAGGCTGCGGCGCAAGAGCGGGTAGTTATACTGGACAAGAGTTACCGGGCCCGCGAAGAAGCTGCGGAAGGCCGGAGTATCCTCGAGGCGGCAGCTGCCATCAACAGGGGCATATCACCCCTGAATGCAGACAGCGGAGAAACAGCGGCTCTCAGGGAGGCTGTACCGGAGCTAATTTTTAAAGGAGTGGAATACCTGACCCCTGGCAACGAAAAACAAAAAGAAGAATTTTTTACCAGGTGGTACGAGCGCCTGCTGGAAGTGCCCATTGATCTTAAAGAGTACCTCTCCCGCACATACATTTCCGGCTTAACCGGCTTCACAGGCGAGAATGCGGAAGCCCTTGGTGAATTAATTTCTTACTATGAATCAGAAAGGATCTTGTGCGTAACCAGGGTGACGGCTGGCGGAACGGGTTCCGACGAAGTGAACGCCTGGTTTCACCACCGCTGGCTGGAGGAAAACCGCCTGGTAGAGCGGGCAACCGGCAATCCGCGATTCCTGGTGGGAGAACCGGTGCTGATGACTCAAAATGACTACAGTTTGCGGCTCTATAACGGAGACTCAGGATTAATACTTAATGTGTCCACAGCAGCAGGGGCAAGAAGCCGGCCGGCTGAACCGATGGCCGTCTTTCCCCGGGGCGGGAGCTTTGCTGCTTTCCCCCTGGGCACTCTCTACGGGCGCCTGGAACCGGCCTGGGCAACAACTGTCCACAAAGCCCAGGGCTCGGAATATGACAGGATCGCCATAATCCTGCCTGCCCAACCTGTCCGCCCGCTGACACGTGAGCTTCTCTATACCGCGGTGACGCGGGCCCGTCGTTCAGTTACCTTCGTCGGGCCGGTGGACGCGCTGGAATGGGGGGCAGGCCGGACCATGGAACGGGACTCCGGCCTTGTGGACATACTGGATAACGCATAAGAGACAGCAGATCATCGCAATTTAAAAGAGAAAAAGGCTGACGGCAAGGGCCAGCAAAATGCTGTAGGCGAGCATATCGAAATGAAACTTCAAAAAAGCGGAGCGGTTGATGTACTTTTCTTTGAGATAAATCAACCCTTCGATATTATCCGGAGCAGGAGAAACTGCAGCCAGGTGGATATAAACAAACATTAACCCGAAAAAGAACAGAAAACGCAGGCTAAAGGAGATATCACCCAGCAGGCCAAGAACAGGATAAAGAACAACAGAAAGGATAATTCCCCTGGCGATCTACCCCGGGATAAACCATTTCTGCACATAACCGCTTTCCGATTTGACGGACATATCCCTGAGGTAGCCCATTAACCGGTTCTTACCTTCATAAATGTCCCTGCTGATGCGCAGCGCAGGACCCCGGTCAACGTATAGGAAATAATATAAATCAGGGTAAACCAGAGGCTGAATAAAATATACTTCATGAAGTTCCCTCCTCCTTAGTCTATAATTAAAACCATATAATCCCAATTCTTATAATGACAACTATCTTATAGATAAAATCATTGTAAACTCTGGTAGTGGTCTGGCACGAGACAAGGCCTTATCGGTAACATGCTGTTTTGCCTATAATTAATGCAAAATTTATTTCTTTCTAATGTTAATTATTATGATTCTGGTGTTAATAATTTATACCTTTTTGAAAAAATCAATAAAGCCTTATAACTATATGCAATAACCATGAATTTAACAGCTTCAAAATCATGTACCCCTCCATCATTTTATCTAAAAGATATAAATATCAGGTTTAGCTGCAGGAAAGGACAAACGCTGTTATGGCTGGAATCGTCCATAATTGCTTTGTATAGTCGTATCAGAATTATCGAGTACTATCTTGAGAAGAACCGATAATTGAATTTTCCCGCAGATGTTTCGTTCTTGACCGGTAGATAATATATGCTGCCATGCAGAAAAATGAGCAAAGTAGGATGATCATCGATCCTGCCTGAATTAGGAGTGCCACTAATCCCACAATACCAGGCAGCTGGAGCCAGGGACTCGGGGGGGCACAAAAAGTCGGATTATAGTTACTGTTATTTTTCTTTCTCATTAACAATAAAGCCAAGTTAGTCAATATATAAGTTAAAATAAGAAGTACTGAAGCAATCTCGACCAGCACCTCCAGCTTCAAAAAAATAAGGGCAAGCATCATTAATATTCCTGTTAAGATAATAGAAATAAACGGAATCCCTTTCTGGACATAACAGTTTGGACACCAACCGGTAAAAGCAGGTCCCTACTCATAGCCAGTGGATAGCGGGAAGCAGAAGCCATACCTGCATTCGCTGTGGTTATGAAAGCAAGCATAGCCGCCAAAGTGGCCAGCAAAAGCCCGGGCTGTCCAAGTACTACCACGGCTGAGTCGGCTACAGGAGTCAGGCTATTTATCAGGACATCCTTCTATCGGGTTCCCACAATAACGGAGATAACCGCTACATAAACCAGGCCGGTAATTAACAAACCTAAAATAATACCCAGGGGGATGTTCCTGCGCGGTCGTTTAACTTCTTCCGCCAACCCGGTCACAGTAAGCATACCCCCGTAATAGATAAAAATAAACCCGGCGATTGAGAAAACCGGTCTGAATCCAAACGGGAAAAAAGGAATATACTGGACTTTATCGATTGATGAAACGCTCCATAGAGTTAAAAAAACAAGCAAGCCGATCAACACCGATGTAGAAATAACCTGGGTCAACCCGACTGTTTTGATACCAATCAAATTAACCATTATAAAAGCCAACCAACAACAACCGCTATAACGACAGGTTCGACAGCAATATAATTATAAACATAATAACCAATACCAAGCAGAGCATAAGCACATTTCATACTGATTGAAAACCAACGAGCAAAACCGACTATAGACCCGGCACCATAACCCATGCTCCGTCTAACGAAGAAGTAAATGCCACCTGCTTTAGGTATTGCTGTTGTTAGTTCAGCAGCGCTTAAAACTGTAGGCAATGCTATCAGAGCAACTATTAGATAAGGTAGGAACACAGACGGGCTAATCCGCGCATAAGCCATCCCGGGAATGACAAAAAGACCGGCTGCGATCATTGAGCCGGTCGTGATCATGAAAACATCAGGCAAATCAAGCTCCTTTTTCAGCGAGCTGTTATTAATCTTCTGCTCCCACCTTATTGTGTAGATAAGGTCATCGTTTTTATTAATACCTTATCTTGAGCCGGGATACAAGTTAAGCGATATAATTTATATTAGCAATGTTAAGACAAAAACTGATATCCTGCAATGAGTTCATTGTATTTTCTTGTTCGTTTACTGATGCACTGTGTTATTTAACAATAAGCTTGAAAACATGTGTTTCAGCAATATTTTCCGGTTCCCAATCCCGGTAATACTGGAAAACGACTTCCGCTTCTCCCGCCTCTTCTGCCCTGAAAACAAATTCATGCCTGCCGGGGACTCCGACTACTTCTTCATCTTCAGCAGCGATAAACTCTTCCGAGTCGAGAACGACAACCCCTTCCGGGCCCACTGTCCAGTGCCAGTTGTAACCGGTTGAAGGGTTCTCTTCCAGCTTCACGATGAACGTTTCACCATGTTCAATTTCTATAATACCCGCCGCATCTTCCACGGTAAAAATATTGTTTCCGGATTCTCCTCCGCACCCTAAGTCTACTGATAAAACAAGTAAAACAAGGATTAAAACCACCGGCAAAGCTTTTCTTTCCATCTGCTTCAGCCTTCTTCATTATGAATTTACCTGATAGACATTCCAGCGGGGAAAAAGTTTCCCTTGAACACAGGGGGACGTCATAATTTTTTCATACCTTTTGACAGGGAAGAAAGGATTTCAGGTCGGTGCTGGCAAATTTAAACAATGGAATAATGCTCCGGGATGGAAAAAATGACACAAAAGAACCGTCCCTCTGTGTTTAGGCTGAAAGTCTTGCCGGTTTGATGGTAACCACGGGCTGGAGGACCATGGCGCTGCATGATTTTGAAGATTACAGTCTGGTACTGGCGGTGATCGCTCTAATCACAGTCAAAAAAATACGTAAATTCCCAAACTAAATGCTACACCGTGGTCCACTGTAGAACTTACTTTGGGAATTAACAAGTCAAAAAAATATTTAAAATTTTTTCGCAAGCCTATTGACAAGTCTTAATACTCATGCTATTATAATATTTACCAGGTTCTGAGAGATTGAAAGGTTAGCCGGTTCAGACTCAGAGGGAAGCCCGAAGGAAATGATAGGCGCAAGTCAGGATTGGAAGTCGGGAAATTCCAGATGAGTCAGCCAGCTGCAAGGCAACACAGCGGAAAGGCAAAGTAAAGGGTAATACTGGAACGGCGCCGGAAAACTGTGAAACCTCAGCGCAGAGTCTTCAGGAAGCGGTCGGAGGTTGTAAAAAGTTGCCCTTAGGGGTAGCGGGAAACAGCCGCAGATGATCGGGGATGGAAGAAACTGAAGGTCAACCGGAAGGTCTGTTGGAACCTGGTTTAATTATGAATATTATTTTATAAAAGCTGCCGGTCAGAGGCAGCTTTTTATGATCCTCTTTTGCTCCACTTTTCATAACAGTGGTATGATTACTTCGGCTGGAAATCAATTTTTAAAACAATCCGGCAGAGGAAATTCCTGCCCGGCGGGTGACCGGGATTGATTAACAGCCGGGACAATTTTACGAGCATCAACCGACCGGCCTCTTTTTCTGAAATAGCAGATCGCAGGGTAGCTAAAAATAACCCTGAGCAGTGAAAATGGCTTAAAGGAGCAAAATAATGAGTATTCTCGGTAATATTCTCTGGATCATCCTGGGTGGGGGCATCATCATTTTTCTGCTTTACGTTCTGGGAGGCCTTTTCTTATGTTTGACAATCGTGGGCATCCCTTTTGGTATACAGTGTTTAAAACTGGCCACCCTGGGACTGATTCCTTTCGGTAAAGTGATTACAAGCGGCCCTTCGGCCACCGGCACGATCAATGTCATCCTGAATGTGCTCTGGATTATCACCTTCGGCCTGACCATTGCCGCCACCCACATCGTGCTGGCCCTCATCCTGGGCGTGACCATAATCGGTATTCCCTTTGCCCGGCAGCATATCAAGCTGGCCACACTTGCGCTTACTCCCTTCGGGCACAATTTTTACTGAAATACCCGGTAACGGTTATCACCCGCCTGGTAAAAAGCCCGCTTTGTGATATGATCTAAGCAGTTATAAGTTGTTATTCTCTGTTTCTTAAAGCAGATCAATTTACCCTGTGATTGCCCGCGGGTGAAACCTTTCCCACAGGAACCCGCCTTGAATTGAGATCTCGGAGGGATAAATAGGGATGAACAAACAGCTAAATCTTTTTTACCCGCAGTGGCAGGGAGGCGGGCAGGACAGGTCTACCTACTTCGGTGCTCTTGAGCTGAAACTTAATTATTTGAAAGGCATGGATCTCTCTGAAGTCGAGGTAAGCCTGCATAACGTCAAAGAAGTGAAAAACGACATTTTCGCCTATGATGAAATCCTGGCCCAGATGGAAAAGGTCCGAGCTTTGCTCGATGATAAAAAACCGGATAAGATTTTTACAATCGGCGGCGGCTGCGACGCCGGGATATTGCCTCTTTCTTACCTTAATCAAAAGCTCAACGGCGATTTGACAGTGCTCTGGTTTGACGGCCACGGCGACATTAATTCACCCCTGTCGTCAAAAAGCAAACATTTTTACGGCATGCCGGTCCGGGTTCTGCTTGGAGAATCCGACAGCAGGATCCTTGACTTCACATATCTTGATCTTTTACCACAACAGTTGTTGATGCTGGGCCTGCGCAACCTGGACGAGCCGGAAAATAAATATATCAAAAAACACAAAATTGCCGTTCTTGGGGTCGCGGAAATCGAAAATAACCTGGAAACAGTAATCGCCTCGGTGAAGGCAAAGAGGAACCATAATATCTATATCCACCTGGATCTTGATGTCCTCGATCCGGAAGAATTCCCCTATATACCGGTTCCATCACCGGGGGGTTTAAAGGTAAAAACACTGAGCGTTCTCCTGGACATACTGAATAAAGAATTTAATCTTTCCGGCCTTGGTTTGTTCGCATACCAGCCTTCCGGGATAACTTCGATCGGCCTGATTGAAGAGGTGGTTCGCATCGGAACCGGCATTACCGGGCCCGCCTGACAGAAAAATTCGCTTAACTAAAAGATCTACTGAAGGGCTCCCTTTCTCCTTAAAAAAAGGTGAAATTTTTTGATGCCGCCTTTAACCTGCTTCTCCTGTGTTTCTTCCTGCCGGATTTTCTGCTTGGCCCTGTTTTTGCTGCGGTTCCAAATATATCAGGAGTTAAATTTCGACCCCTTTTAATTATCGAGACCCAGGGTAGCACACAGCTCTTTTAAAGACTTGTCATCTACTGCAAAATGCCATTCTTCGGTTAAAATATTTCGCAGGTGCTCTACTGATCCCGGCCGGGTCCCCATCACTTCGATAAGACGCCTGTAAATATCGGGAGTGTATCTGTATACGCGAATGAGATGTTCCAGATTATATTTTATTTTATCAATAGCAGTCGGCACAGCCATGCACTTCTGAGCCATCAGGGGGCAGGTAATTGAATCTTTCTGGGTTGAGAATTCAAAGAACTTGCTGCACATGGGACAGAAATACTTGCCTGTATCCATATCTCCCACGATGTCAAGGCTGTCCAATTCAATCTCGCTGTTAAATGAAAGAGCATCTTTCAGCAAGGCCAGGGCAGGCCTCAAAATTTTGAAAAACCTTTCTTCGTCCCAGACCTTTCCAAGATCAGTCAAAACCAGAGTCAGCTTGCCCGACTGGACCCGCTGGCCGGTCTCACTACCGGCAATGGTAATGATAAAACTTTTAATGACCTGCATCGGTTCATGCCGGTAAGCAAAGTGCCATTGCTCCAGAAAATCCAGATAAACATGGACCAGCTGCCGCGCAATTTCGTCAGGTACTCCCCGGGCAAGATACGAAAGCATTTTTTGCGGGATTTTGGGATAAAAAAGACCGATTTTTTCAAGAGAAATAGTCGATTCGGGGCCACTCTGTTCCACCGGTATGGGGGTATTGATGCAAATTTTCGGCATATAGGGGCAGACCGGCTCCGCCATTGAAAAAAGCATTTTACAGGTTAGACACCAGTAACGTCCGGTTGGCGACTTTTCTCCCGGTGGCATCTCCGCCACACGAGCCATAATTTTATCCCGGTTTTTAAACATCTCGACACCTCCATTTTTATTGTTTTACTGTCCGCCAGAGATACAAACAGCATAAGTCCTTTCCCAATCCCTCTAATTTTTTACCTTTTTATTTTTTCTTTACTGTCCTACCCTGAAAATACTGCAAAGCATCTTCATCCTTCTAATGGCGAATGGCGCCCCTGTAAAGCGGGGGTATAAGAATCTTATTATCGTGAAAGGACAGACCTTATGGGGATACCTAAAAATTGCCCCTGCCTCATTTGATCATCGCGCACACTGGGCAAATTTCGACACGATATTAGGTAATTCCTTTAGCGGAAGAATTGAAAGCATATGATTCTTATATTTAAAAAACGAAGGTGATCAGCAAACCTACGGCCAGCAGGATAGCTCCGTAGACATTGACCCGTTTGATCAGGGAATAGAGGGGAGTTTTAAAGTACTCACTGGTCAGGTAGGTACACATGTGGACCGGTGAGCCAAAGTAACCGGCAAAAGCGCTCAGGTAGGCAATGCCAAAATAGCGCATCGTGAGCATGTCACTGGACAGGAAAGGGATTAGGATAGGCAAAGAAATACCAAGAGCGGCAGCCGTATTGCCGGTGATAAACCCGGTAAAAATAGGCAGGATAACCAGGAGGACCAGCAGGGGCATGCCCATCTCAACCAGATATTCCACGACCTGCAGGAATGATTCAGCTTCCAGCATAAAATCTTTATAGACAACAATTAAAATTGTGGAAATGATCAAGACCCAGTTAAACCCGTGCATGAGAATGACAAAACGTTCTTTAAGGACATTGCTCAGGCCGGTTCGCGGCATCTCGATAAAAAAGCAGACGGCAATGCCAACCAGCAAGGCCACTGGGAAGAAAACACCGCAGGCCAAACCGAGAAAAATGGCCACGGCATAAGGAAGAATAGTGATCAGCAGAGTGCATATAGCCCTGCTGCTTTTTTCCCTGCTGATAGTAACCGGTTTTTCTTCCTTCGGACGGGGATAACGAAAGAAGAACAGGGCAGTGGCAATAATAAAGACAACCACCACTATGGGAGCGGTAAACCCGAGGTAGCTGCCGATACTGAACCCGGTAATCGCCGAGGCCAGGATTACACCGGTGTTAAAGGGGTTAACCAGGGTCACCAGGTGGCGGTAGATAATATTGGACATGGCCATTTCCAGGGGAGGCATATTGATTTTCCGCCCGGTTTCCTCGACAATGGGCGCCGAAATAATTGCTGCCCCGGGAACAGTCAGGAAATAAGCAATTGCTCCCGGGAAAATCATCAGCAGGATCCGGGGATCGCGGATCAACAGCTGGAGACTATCAACCATTTTCTGCATGGCTCCAATCTTCTGGTGCAGGTGACCAAAAAGGCTGATGCAGACAACCATGGCTCCAAGATAAAAAGCGGTATAGCTGTTCAGGGAATGATAAAACAGAAGAACATTATTAATCAAACCATCGCCATTGGTCAGGGCCAGAGCGGCGATAGCCAGCAGCAGAACCCAGTACATATCCCAACCACGACGAATAAGGTAGACAATCAGGAAAATTGAAAGTATCACTCCCGCCCCTTCGAAAAGAGACGAACTGCTCCCATTAAACATATGCTGGCACCTTTGCTTTGACTGGGTTGCTTCTTAGCGGTCCAATATTAAACTCTGTATATTATGGCAGATTTCGCGCTCCATTTCCACCGGATTCACTTTTTAGAGATAAATTTGTGATATTTGCCCCTTTATGAAACAAAAAATCAACAATAAATAGAACTACCACCTGTGAGGGATAATAGTGGTCAGCAATGGCACCGCCGCAAAATTAGAATTCGCAGGAATTGACTGTCCTGGGGAAGGGAATGACATCCCTGATGTTGCTGACACCGGTAAAATACATGATTGCCCGCTCGAAGCCAAGGCCAAAACCGGCATGTTTGACACCCCCGTAGCGGCGCAGATCCATGTACCACCATAAATCCTGCGGATTGATGTTAAATTCATTCATCCTCTGTTCGAGGATAGCTACTCGCTCTTCCCTCTGGCTGCCCCCGATGATCTCGCCCACTCCTGGGACCAGCAGATCTACGGCGGCAACTGTTTTGCGGTCGTCGTTGAGGCGCATGTAGAAGGCTTTGATTTCTTTCGGGTAATCGGTGACAAAGACCGGCCTGCCCAGTGCTTTTTCTGTAAGGTAGCGCTCGTGTTCAGTCTGCAGGTCGCTGCCCCAGCTCACCGGGTAAACAAATTTCTCTTTCGCTCTGCCGAGCAGTTCAATCGCTTCACTGTAAGTGATGCGGGCAAAATCGGCAGAAGCCAGTTTCTCAATCTTTTCCAGCAACCCCTTTTCTACGAAGCGGTTGAAGAACTCCATCTCCACGGCAGCGTTATCGAGGAGATAAGTAATCAGGTAACGGACCATTTCTTCCGCCAGGTCCATGTTATCGTTAAGATCGGCAAAGGCAATCTCGGGTTCAATCATCCAGAATTCAGCGGCATGGCGGGGGGTATTGGAATTTTCCGCCCGGAAAGTGGGCCCGAAAGTATAAACTTTCCTGAAAGCAAGGGCAAAGGCTTCCGCTTCCAGCTGGCCACTGACGGTAAGATTGGTTTTGCGGCCGAAAAAATCCATGCCGAAATCGACTTTTCCTTTTTCATTAAGCAGGGGCTCCTGTGGATCGAGGGTGGTAACCCGAAAGAGCTCTCCGGCTCCCTCTGCATCATTGGCAGTAATAATCGGGGTGTGCAAATAGATGAATCCTCGTTCCTGGAAAAAGCGGTGGACAGCAAAGGCCAGCAGGGAACGGATCCTGAAAACCGCAGTAAAAAGATTGGTCCGCGGGCGCAAATGGGCTACTTCTCGCAGGAATTCACGGCTGTGCCGTTTTGGCTGGATCGGGTAATCACCGGGCGATTCTCTTTCCACCACAATTTTCGACGCTTTTATCTCAAAAGGCTGTTTCGCTTCCGGTGTCAGGGCCAGACTTCCTGATACACTGATCGCCGAACCTACACCAAGCCTGGCCACCTCTTCAAAATTATTCAAAAATTCCTGTTCGTAAACCACCTGAATGGAATTAAAATGAGTCCCGTCGTTTAAAGTGATAAAGCCGAAGGCTTTTTGATCGCGGTTGCTCCTGATCCAGCCACGGAGCAGCACTTCCTTCCCTGCCAATGATTCTGCATCTTTCACCAGTTGCCTGACTGTTGTTTCTTCCATCTGCATCCCCCGTTCAGGATAGGGAAGCGGTTTCCCCTCCAAATGTTATTCATTCACTTTCCGGGTTAATTCCGGCTGCCTGCGGAACCATTTTTTGCAGCGGGCCGGCAGGGGCCAGCGCTGTCCTTTCCGACCTTTCCCCGCGGGTACTTTTTTCTACACAGGCAGTCAATAACCTGCCGTCAGCCCAGTCCCCGGCAGAAAACGGCAGGATATTGTATATCCCATGCATTAATGGTAGTATAGCGTTGATCCTCTCAGCCGAACTTTTACCTTGCTAATTATAACACCGCAGAAACGCCGAGAAAATGCTTTACCCACCCGGTGGACGGGTAAATTGGAGCTGCTGCCAGAATGAAAACAAACAATACTGCAGTAAAAAGAATTTTCGCCTTACTGGTCAGGGCTTCCCAGGTGATCCTGATTCTGGCCGTCGTCACCGGCCTGATTGTCTTTTTGGTTGCCCGCAGCCGTATCAACCGGCAGACTGCCCGGATAGCGGAAGACCTGCAGGATTTTTACAACGATGACATTGAAATTGAGGTTATAATCGATGAAGTTATTCCACTGGAACTCGCCCTGCCGGTGCAGGACATCCTGGACGCCAACAGGATTATCCCATCACGGTTCCCCATCAATACCACTGTGCCGGTTAATACATCCGTAGAAATCAAGGAGACCATCCAGGTTCCTGTAACCCTGCCTGTCTTCGGCACATTCATGATAGAAGTACCCATCGATACCACGGTTCCCATCAAGCAGGATATCCCCATATCGACAACCATAGATCTCGACACTTCCATGTTGGGAGGAGAAGACAACGTAATCACCATCAAGAATGATATCAGCGTCAAAGTGCCCCTGGACCTGCAGCTTTCACCTTCCGAACTGGGGCTGGACAATCAGCTGGATGGTCTGGCTGAGTTGATCAATACCCTGCGCTTTATCTTTCTGCTCGGTGAAATAGAAATCAACTGGAACCCGGAAGAACAAGAAAAATGACCGCGCCGGATCCATATCCAGAAGCGGTCATTGAATATCCTCACATTTCCCATCTCACCGGCAGCGGCAGGTTATTAAAATAAACCCGCCATAATGCAAAAGCGAATCAGTTACCGCGGTTCAACTATTATCTTTATTGCCGTTCTCTCTTCCCCGTTGATTTCCACGTCTAAAAAGGCGGGGATGCAGATAAGGTTGACCCCGCTTGGAGCAACAAAACCGCGGGCAATGGCCAGCGCCTTGATAGCCTGGTTTAATGCCCCCGCGCCAATTGTCCGCATTTCAGCTTTTCCATTTTCCCTGATTACACCCGCTAGCGCTCCGGCCACAGAATTTGGATTCGAATTTGCTGAGACCTTTAATATTTCCATCTGCTGTTTGCTCCTTGTTTTACGTAGTGTGAACTCTTTTTTAATAAATATGCCTTTCTTGAACCCCCACCCTCCCTTGTTCTTATATTCTCCTTGTGTTTATAGCTCTCTTTTTTTTATTCGGCGCAAATAACAATATGCCTGCCAATATATAATATTCTGATATTATTTTTTTATTAACAAAATAAAATTTGCAAAATCAGCAATTACCGATAAACTTTTAGTGAGGAAACCCTCAAAAACACTGGAGCAGAAAAACCATGTCGATTATATATTAATGACATCTATAAACCATTACCACAGCCGGCTGGATAGGGTAAAAATATCAGGTTAATTTTGATTTAAAAAATATCCCGGGGAGATTTTTAAAGTGAAAATTGCAGTGATCAGCGGCAGCCCCAAGGACAGGAAAAGCGCCACCCTGCATTATATCAGCTTCCTGCAGCTTAATTACCCGCAGGTTGAATTCCAGATCGAGCATGTTGACCAGCAGATCGGGAAACTGGAGAAGAACAAAGCCTTCTTCGATTCGCTCATCGACAGGATCAAGGAAGCCGATGCTGTACACTGGGCCACCCCGGTCTATTATTTAGTGGTCCCCTCCCAGCTGAAAAGATTTATTGACTTGTTTTCGAACACAATAAAAGTGCAGCTTTCAGCGACAAACTGGCCGCTTCACTGACAACCTCCATTAACTTTTTCGATCATACGGCAGTACGTTACCTGCATGCTGTCAGCGAAGACCTGGGAATGCATTACGGCGGTTCGTACACCGCTGAAATGAACGACCTGCGAAGGCCTGGGAAACAGGGCGTCTGCTCAGTTTCGGCAAAATGATTCTCGCTTTCTTTGCCCGGGGAACAGCCACTCCTTACTGCCGCGCCTATCCACCTGCGCCTACCGAAAGCTTTGTTTACCGGCCCGGAAAACCGGCAGGAAAAGTGGATCCTGCCGGCAAAAAGGTTCTCATTGTTGCCGACCTTGAAAACAACATCTCCAACCTGGCCGGAATGATCCAATACCTTAAATTATCGTTTGCCGAACCTGCCGAGCTGATCAATCTTGCCGAAACTGATATCAGGCTGGGCTGCCGGGGATGTCTTATCTGCGGGGCCGAAAATCACTGTTTCTATGAAAAAAGAGACAGTTTCCGGGAAATTTTCGAGGAGAAGGTAAAGAAGGCTCACATCCTGATCATCGCCGGAGAGATCAGGGACCGTTTTCTGTCGGCCTGTATTAAAAGATTCATGGACCGCAGCTTTTACATGAACCATGTCCCCTACTTCGGAGGCAAACAGGTGGGCTTGCTCATTTCCAGCCCGCTTGGCCACAATCCCAATATCCGCGAAATCCTGGAATCATATATCCGGATGCACGACGGAAACCCGGCCGGAACAGTAACTGATGAACCGACCTCTTCGGGAGAGATCGATGCCCTGCTTGATAAACTGGCCACCGACACTATCTTTTTATCCGGCGAGAGTTTCTTAGCCCCGCCGTCCTTTCCTCTTGTAGGAGGAAGGAAAGTATTCCGCGATTTCATTGCCGGCTCGGGCCAGCTGGTCTTCCCGGCCAAATTATCGGTACTACAGGGAAAATCGTTTCTTCGATTATCCCCATCGAAAAAAGGTTATGCAGGCGGCTACATTGATTCTGCGAAATTTGTTGAAAATTCCTCGCCTGAGGCAAGAATTCAGCAAAAAGATCGTCAAGGGCATGGTGCACCCCCGATCGAAGCCTGTCCTCTTAACTATTAACTTATTCGAATCCGAATCATTGGGGCATTACAGGGGCACACCTGAAAGCAGGTTCAAGCTTAAGGATTAAGGAGGAAAATGCAAAACACAGCAAACCCTTCTTCAACATAGGGCGAAGGGTCGACGACCGCAAAGGGGTTGAAACATTAAAAACCTGATGTCAGCGTAACAGCAGGTTTTAATATGTTCAAAGTGGTAAGCAAGCCGTTGCAATTTATCGACGGGATCGTCGACCAGATCTGCTCCGTGATCGGCGCGGTAGCCCTTTCCCAATTCCCCCAGTTCTTCGGCCAGTACATGCAGCGCCTGGGTGGCCACCTTGATGAAGCAAAAAGAGCCCTGGAGCAGTACATCCGGGCTGTGGAAGCCCTGGACCTGACCCTTGAAGAATACATTCGGGAGCATATTCAATCGGGCAGCGAAATCTTTGTTTCTTCCGGAGAAATAATCCAGGGGCTGGTGGAAAGAGTCAACTCCCTGGAACAATCCTATCAGGCCATGGAGGAAGCTACTATTTATAACCGCTGGTTCGTCTTTTTAAGAGAAGTAGACTGGTCAATTGCCTCCGGGACCTGGGGTAATTTTGTTCCCGGTGTTCCTACAACCGTAGAGGAAATACTATGCCCTGGCCGGCCTGCTCATAGGATGGTGCATCTACGCTTTTTTTAAAATGATCATCACCATACCGTCCGGCGGGTTGTGGCGGAAAAATTTGTCGAAAAGTAAATAGGTTTTTCCACTACCCCAGGAGAAAATGATTTAATAATCCACCGACCTGGCATAAACAAAGGAAACAAGTTCGAGGAAACCCGGGCCCAGGCAGGAGCACCACAGCAAAAAACAGAGATAAACCGAGCCTGCAGTTTATTTTGGGATATTTTTTGCACTGTGCTTGCCATTTTTTTACTGCCTCATGCTCCAGGCTGAATTTAATTATTCCACCCTTATTTTCGCAATAAATTTAACAGATACTGCTGCACTTTCCCAGACGTCGTAAGTGAGAAATTCCTCACCTTCATTTTGATAATCCTTTTCACCAAATGGATTGGCCAAAACAATCCGTTTACCAGTTTAAATGAAAATTTTCTTTAAAAAAGCGGTCAGGAAAATTGACAACCTAATTTATTAGTGCTATACAGTACGAGTAATTTAGTAATTTACTAAAACAACACTTCTGAAGGGATTAACATGAAAATACCGACAAACCTGAAACAAAAACCTGTTTTCGTCTGCCAAAATTACGAAAATATCGATGGCCGGGTTGCCTATCAATCGGACACCAAGGGGCTTTCTTTGGGGCTGGCCCAGTGGAACGACAGGGGCCGGGTTGATGTATCGGCCAAGGTCTGGCGCCATACCGGCGAGAAATGGTCCCGTTAGTCCGAAGAGTTGCCCATCCATCGGGTTTTGGACCTGGCTATCCTGATCTGTCGGGCCAAACTTTATCTTCGGGAAGCCTACCGCTATGAAAAACTTTACGATCCGGCCAACCCGCTCATTGACCGGGTTGGCCTGAAGGGCGATGCCATGAGCGTGGAAGTATGCACTGACAATGAAATGATTGACGAGGATATTAAGTTGTTCAGCCAGGCGATGAGCAAGGACGATGAGCTGATCAGCGAACGCCTTTTTGCCCTGGCCGGGATCCTGAAGGAAATGGGCTGCTGAACCCATTTGCCAGTAGGGCACCGGTATCAATAAATTAAGCTTATGTGAGTTGCCTGGCTAACTATTTGAAGCGGCATCAATAAGTTAATATCACGCGGCCTGTCCACATATTATTAACTATTTCGGTGGATTCTGCATTATGGATGAGACTGTTTTATAAAGGAAAGATAGCCCACAAAAGCCAAGTTCTTTTTTCAGGGGAAGGGGCCTGGAGACTTTGTATAAAGATAACCGGAGCCAGGATGTATTGTTATCTTTTAAAACAAAGGTGATCCATGATATATTTTATTTTAGGCAGGTCGTTATAAGTAAACCGGCTGTTCACCGTTTTTCACAAAGGGTGGATCAGCTGTATCAAAGTTAAAAGGGGTTATAATAGTGGCAAAAATAAGCGATTCTTTCCTGCTGCGCATACTTGCCGGCCTGGTAATGGCCGTTGCCGGCGGCCTGGCTTTTACCCTTGCTTTTCCACCTTATGAAATCTGGCCGCTGGCCCTGATCGGGTTTGTTCCCGTACTGGTCGCCCAGCAGAGAGTGATGCCCCCTAAGTTTTCTTCCCTCGCAACAGCTGTGGCCATTGCTGTCTGGCTGCAGGGTTACCTGGGCCCCGTTTTCGCTCCCGTGGGAACTTACATGGTCTGGCTTCCACTGATTGCCGGAGTGTTGAGTTTTTTCTTTGATATGAGCGCAAGAAGGTTCAACCTGGTTACCGGCTATCGCTGGTTCGTGCTGAACGGGGTGATCAGCTGGGCTGCGATTGAAATGATCCGCCTTTTTTTGCCCATTGCCGGGACCTGGGCTTTTATCGCTTACCCCTTTTACCGCCAGCTCTGGTTGATCCAGCCGGCAGGCATATTCGGGATCATCGGTATGGGCATGCTGGTAATGATGATCAATTACATTCTAGCCCTGCTGCTCATCGGCTGGCTCGATTCTCGCTGTGATTTGAAGGGTAAAAGAGAAAAGAGTATTGCGTTGCCCCTTACGAAGCCTTTTCTACAACGCTGGGCAGCCGCCGGTGGTATTTTAACCACCCTCTGGATAATTTTAAGTTTGGTATTATTGTCTCTGCCTCTGGATAGCCCTGAGGTTAAAGTGGCCGCCGTACAGCCGGCCGTCTCACCAATTATCAGTGCCAATCGGGGCGAAGATATGACCGCCATCTACAGCCGAATGCTTGACCAGACAGCTGAGGCCGGCAAACTGGGTGCAGAACTGATCGTCTGGCCGGAAGGATCATTCAACTGGGATCCACAGGTGGAAGACCGGCTGGGACTGGTTGAGATGGCCGCCGAAACCGGAGCCTACCTGGCAGTGGGATACGTGGTTGGGCTGGAAGAAGGATTCCGCAATGAAGCAACAGTAATCAGCCCGGAAGGTGAGTTCCTCGGTGTTTTTGGCAAGGACCACCCGGTGATTATGGGCGGGGAAACAAGCCTGAGCCGGGGTACTTACCCGGTTTACGATACACCTGCAGGCACCCTGGGAACGATAATCTGCTATGATCTTGACTATACGGATACCGCCCGCAAGCTTGCCGCCCAGGGCGCCCAGCTGATTGCCGTCCCCTCCAACGACTGGGGAACCATAGCCGACAAGCATTACACCCATACCGTTTTCCGGGCAGTCGAAAATCGGGTGGCTATGGTCAAGGCCGATGGAAGCTTCAATTCGGCAATCGTCGATCCCTATGGCAGGATTATCGACCTGGCCGTTTACCCGGAAGGCGGCGAAGCTACTCTGGTTGCCGATGTGCCGATTGGCACGGGTAACGGAACACTCACCACCCGCCTCGGCGACTGGCTCGGCTGGCTGTCCCTGGGCGGACTGTTGTTCTTTATCTTCGGCGGAAAGTGGCTCGAAAAGAGAGTCCGCTCTTAATCGGCAAAAAGCCCAACAATTTTCTGCGCCAGGCTCAGGACAAATACTTTAATCTGGTTGCCAATACCGACCCCTTCCATCTTCAGGTTGACGGCCGTATCGATAATTTCTTCACTCACTGGATTGGCCAGGTGCCTGTCGATAGTGGCCCGATCAATGTAAACCCGCAGGGTCGGCTCTTCCACCCCCCCGGCCAGGTACTGCTCGATCAGGCAGCTGTCTTCTGTTGTAACGATTCCGATGAGCTCTTCTGAATCGTCCTCCATACTAACGTGGAGGATAATTTTTTCGCCTGCAAAGAGGCTTTTGACCACATCGGGAATTTGATCAATGTTGTCATTGTAAAGATAGACATACGGCAACAGCAGTTCGTATGTGGAATTGGCTTCTGCTTCCGTTTCCTGGGCGCCAACAGGCACGGCAATGAAAGAAAAGACAACCACAATGGCCAAAACAAGGACTGCTAATTTCAGCTCTTTTTTCTTCACCCTTTAACCCTCCTATTGATCAAAAATAGATCAAAAATATGCATCCGGTTTTTCCCGTTAAAATGGTCAGGAACGCCAATGAATAATTACCGGCAATACCGTTTGCAGATATCTTATGATCAGATAATAGCATAATTTGGGTAAATTTAGCCAAAACTAAATAAATTTTTCTCAGGAAAGCTGATCAATAGCACAGTAAAACTGCCTGCATTTTGAATAAGTTAATAACAATCAAGCCTGTCCACATAAATATTAACTTATTCGCCGGGGAAAAGCAGCATTCAGCGCCGGACACGACCCGAATCATCTCCCCCTGCCAGGTTTTCAACCTCTTCCAGCGATACGAGGTTGAAATCACCACTGATAGTATGTTTAAGGCACGATGCAGCAGCAGCAAAGTCAATAGCCTGCTGGGGAGGCATCTTTTTCAGCAGGGCATAGATCAGAGCGCCGCAGAAGGAATCGCCTGCCCCGATCCGATCGACAATGGTAATATTGTATTCCCTCGATCGGTAGATCTGTTCTCCGTCGTAAAGCATCGCACTCCAACCGTTTTCAGTAGCTGAATAACTTTTCCGTAATGTGACTGCCGCCAGCTGGAAATTGAATCGTTTCTGCAATTCCTGCAAGAGACTGCGGTAACCTTTTTCATCAAGCCAGCCGCCGGCCACGCTGCTCTCTCCCGCCCGGATGCCAAAAACATTTTCGGCATCTTCTTCATTGCCCACGACGATATCGACATACTTCATCAACGGAGTCATTACCGCCGCCGCTTTATCCGTACTCCAGAGTTTCCGGCGGTAATTTAAATCGCAGCTGACGGTCAACCCCATCTCTTTGGCCTGCTGAAGTGCTTCCATCACTGCTTCCGCCGGGCCATCACCAAGAGCCGGGGTAATTCCTGTAAAATGAAACCAGCCGGCGTCGCCGAAAATATCTTTCCATGGTATCATGCTCGCTTTAATTTCCGAGACAGCTGATCGGGCCCGGTCGTACACAACCATTGAAGGACGCTGAGAAGCGCCATTTTCAGCGAAATAGATGCCGATTCGATCTCCTCCCCAGAGAATGGAGGAAATGCCCACCCCGAACCGGCGCAGGTGATTGGCAGCAGCATGACCGATCGGGTTGTCGGGAAGCCTGGTGACAAAGGCACTTCGCAATCCATAGTTGGCCAGTGAAACAGCCACATTGGCTTCTCCACCTCCGTAGTTAGCCTCCAGCAGCTCCGCCTGAATAAAACGCTGGTGCCGGGGAGGAGAAAGCCTGAGCATAATTTCCCCGAAAGTAACTATTTTATCTTTCATTCTTAATCAACTCCCTTCCCTCACTGCCTGACGGGCTTCTTTGATCTGCAATAAAAATCGACGGGCGACATCCCTGACAACCTCATAATCTCCGGTTTTCGCCCCGCCGGTTAGCTCACTGCCAACCCCGACTGCTGCGGCCCCTTTTTTAATCCAATTTCCCACATTATCGAGGTTAACTCCGCCCGTAGGAACAAGCCTGGCCCGGGGCATTGGCGCAAGGACAGCTTTAATATAATTCGGGCCGAGCACACTGCCGGGAAAAACTTTAACCATCTCTGCGCCTGCTTCCATGGCCATGAAAATTTCTGTCGGCGTCATCGCCCCCGGCATGACCAGGATCCCCCGGTGGTCGGCAAAACGGACGAGTTCAGGAATTAAGCAGGGGCTGACGACAAAGGAGGCCCCGGCTTCAATCACTGCAGCTGCTGTTTCTACATCGAGTACTGTCCCCGCCCCGATAATCACTTCACCTTCAACCGATCGAACCAGGTGCTCAATTACCTCAACTGCTCCTGGAACAGTCATCGTCACTTCTAAAATGCCTGCGCCGCCTTCCTGCACAGCACAGGCAGTCAGAAGAGCTTCTTCTTTATTCTGCGCCCTGATCACTGCTATAAGCCCATCTTCCTCGATCTTTTGCCGGCATTTCTCTTTGTCCATTTATCATCACCAGCTTTCTCTTGAAATACTCTCAGAGGGTAACACCCCGTTTTAAGATGGCGATTTCTCGAAAGCCCATCAATTCTGCCTTGACGGGAGATCCCGATGCAACTTGAAGAAGATTCTTTTCCAGTTCACTGCAGGCTTCTGGGAAGACCGTTCCCTCCAGAAGGCAACCAGCGTTAAAATCTATCCACCCTGGTTTGCGGGCGGTAAGCCCGCTGGTTGAGGCTATTTTATATGTCGGAACGGACGTACCGAAGGGAGTCCCGCGTCCGGTGGTAAAAAGAATCATCTGGCAGCCGGCTGCCGCCAGGGCGGTCGTTGAGACGGCATCGTTGCCGGGAGCACCAAGCAAGTTCAAGCCCCTTGTTTTGGCCATTCCGCCATAAGGAATGACGGCTCGAACCGGACCGATACCCCCTTTCTGGACGCAACCCAGAGATTTTTCCTCCAGGGTTGTAATTCCACCTTCCAGGTTGCCCGGTGAAGGATTTTCATATACCGGCCGGCCAGCCGAACGGTAATACGATTTATAATCGTTAATCAGGTCGACAATTTCCTTAAACACATTTTCATTTCCGGCCCGGCTCATCAGGATGGTTTCCGCCCCAAACATTTCGGGCACCTCGCTTAAAACTGCTGTTCCACCTCCGGCCGTCAGCCGATCACAGATCAGGCCAACCAGGGGATTGGCCGTAATCCCCGAGAAGGCATCGGATCCTCCACACTTGAGCCCCACTACCAGTTCGGAAATCGGACATTGCCGGCGTCTGAAGGTAGAGGCGTAATCAGCCAGTTCTTCGAGCAGGCGTACTCCCTCTGTCACTTCATCATCTGATTCCTGGGCTACAAGAAACTTGATCCGATGTGGATTATAAGGGCGAAGTTCTTTTTCCATTTCGGAAATTCGATTGTTCTCACACCCCAGGCCAAGGATTAATACCCCGCCCGCATTGGGATGCCGGGCCAGGTTAACCAGGATCCGGCGGGTAGCAGCATGATCTTCCCCAACCTGAGAACAACCGTATGGATGCTTGAACTCATATATTCCTTCAATGTACTCTTTTCCTGCCAGCAGTTTCCGAGCCCGCTTTCTGATTAGTTCAGCGATCCGATTCACACACCCGACAGTTGGAATAATCCAGAGTTCATTGCGAATACCCACTGTCCCGTTTTTACGCCTGTAACCGGCAAAGTAACCCTCCATTTTCACAGGTTCCCTCCCCATATCCGGGAAAACCGGCCGGTAAGTGTAAAAAGGATCTATGTCCAGGCTGCTATGCAAATTGTGAGTGTGCACCCGGGATCCAGACCGAATGTCAGCCGTAGCTGTACCAATGGGATATCCATATTTGATCACTGACTGACCGGCCCCGATCCATTCTAAGGCCAGCTTATGCCCGGGCAGGATCGGTTCCGCAACCGTCACCACCTGATCTCCTGTTTTTACTTTTTCCCCGGCAGCAAGCTTGACGGCAGCAACAGCAACGTTGTCTTCACTGCTGAGGCGAATTATTTTCATAATTATTTGCTCCCTGCCTTTCCGTTGCCGTCCAGCAATAAATGAAGGGCGACAGACAGCTCCTGTGAATTAATCTGCCACAGCC
Organism: Bacillota bacterium; assembly: GCA_034189085.1. GTDB lineage: Bacteria > Bacillota > Dethiobacteria > DTU022 > DTU022 > M55B129. The sequence goes on from JAXHVH010000019.1 coordinate 37,265, forward strand.
ACTCCGCCACTTTTTCCTGCAAACCGGGAATAGACAGCAAATTTTCATCCCACAATTGCTCTCCACCCAGGATTATTCTGGCTACGATCCCTGCCGAAGCAGGACTGGCGTCCCATTTTTGCCAGGCTTCAGCCAGGAAGGACAATACAGCGGGATCATCCTTAATCTGGAAATCGCTTCTTTTATCTAAACGATCCTTGCGATAAAGGGTTAAAAGAGCTGCGAGGGAAAAAGAAAGCCTTTCCGGAAGGCAACCTTTTTTCTCCCGGTAATCAAGGAGAGATGGAAGAACCCTGGTTTTAAACTTGGCTGTACTGTTCAAAAGAATGTCTTTTAGATGATGCCTGATAAGGGGATTACTGAAGCGGGAAAAAACTTCTTCGCCATAAGCGGTAAGGGGGAAATCTGCCAAACCGTCAAGCGAGGGGATGATTTCCTCGAAAACCGTTTCCCGGGCAAATCTGCCGCACAGTGGATCTTCAATCATCTGGCGGACTGTTTCCAGACCGTAAAGAAAGGCTACCGGCACCGCCGTCGTATGAGCGCCGTTCAGGATCCTTACCTTGCGGGTGCGATAAGGAGTAAGGTTATCGGTAATAATGACCCGCAGGCCCGCATCCGCAAAAGGCAGTAATTCAGAAATGTATGAAGGGCCTTCAATTACCCACAGGTGGTAGTTTTCAGCTGCTGTGATGAGGCGATCGTCGTAACCCAGTTCTTCGGTGAGAGAAGAAATCTCAGCGGCGGGATATCCCGTTACCACCCTGTCCACCAGGGTATTGACAAAGATATTTGCTTCATCAAGCCAGGCTAAAAATCCGGGGTCAAAACCCCAATCCCGGGCCAGGCGCAGTATTATTTTTTTCAGGGTTTTTCCGTTTTGCTCGATCAGTTCACAGGGCATGATAAGCAATCCTTTTCCCGGATCGCCGGCAAAATGGCAGTAGCGATGGTGAAGAAAGAGCGCCAGTTTGCCGGGAAAAGACCGTGGCGGCTCAAGATCATGAGAATCCCGGGCATCATAAATAATACCGGCCTCGGTTGTGTTGGACACAACAAATTGCAGAGCTGGCATTTCCGCCAGGCGAAGAACATCCTGCCATTCTTTATAGGCATTCAGTCCCCGGCTCACCGCGGTAACAATTTCCCTGCGGCTTACTACCTCTCCATTTTCAATACCGCGCAGGAGAACAGTATAGAGCCCTTCCTGCCGGTTAAGCTCATCAATCATGCCCTGGGGAAGGGGCTGAACGATCACTACCCGGCCATCAAAAAGCCCCCTGACAATCAGCTGTTGAAAAATCCAGTCGACAAAAGCACGCAAAAAATTACCCTCTCCGAACTGGATCACCTTTTCAGGAAGGGAATCACCGGCCGGCGGCACAATCAAATTTGCAGGAAACCGGAAGTTGCTTCCAAGCAATTTTCTGTTCAGGCGGGGGTATTTAAATTTATCATTCATATGATTCGATCACCTCAAATTATTTTCTTGTGAACTATCCGGACCACCATTACCCAGCATTTTACGGGTAATAGAAAGGCCTTCCCGGGCAGCAGTGACCGCATCCGGAAGAGGGAGGCACTCCAAAGCAATCCAGCGGTCATAACCATTGTTCTGCAGGGCTTTAATTGTTTCGGCAAAAGCATAATGGCCGGCTCCGGGATAATGTCGATTGCTATCCGCAAAATGAATGTGCCCCAGGGCTGAACCACAACGGCTGATGCTTTCTGCAGGGGAAACTTCTTCGATATTCATGTGGAAAGTATCAAGGTGAACCAACAGGTTAAGATAATCCGTCCTGTCTATCAGGGCCAGGACTTCGTCGGCCTTGTTTAAAAAGTTGGTTTCATACCGGTTAATGGCTTCTATAAGCAGCGTTACTTTTCTTTCACCGGCATACTCAGTTAACCGTTTTAGTCCTTCAAGGAAGCGCTGCTCATAAAGAGTTCTTGACCCATTATCCGGTATAGATCCGCGCACGGAGCCGATAATCACATTTCCCTGCAGGATCTTTCCAAGATCGATTAATTCCTGGAGCCTCCCGATGCAACGTTCCCGCATCTCCCGCTCATCAGCAATAAGCTGAAGACCGTCCCGGGTAAAGACTCCGCCGGTGCCAATGGTCGAAACAGCAATTCCGGAAGCCCGGCATGCTTCCGAAATTGCCGGCCCATCTACTTCAGCAGCCCGGCCCAGGTGAAGTTCGACCCCGTCAAAGCCAAACTTAGCAGCCAGGACAATATTATTCAGCAGATCTCCCCGCAGCAGGATCGGGGCGTCGGGAGGGCCACACAGGGTTAACGTAGCACTCAGCTTCATCTGTTGAATACCCCCAGCGGCGGCAGTTCATAAACCGATTTCCATCCTTCACTGAAGGGCTCGCTGAGAAAGGGTTCCATCTCTTTTTCTGACCGAAGGGTAGTTTTTTCCACCGGCGGCACCGTCCCCGGTGGATAAGCATCCAGGATTTCATCATTAACCAGAGTCAGGTATTTAATGATAGCGGCAATGGGGCGTTTTGCCTTCTCCGCCCGGCCCAGGGAAGGTTTTCCAACCACCCCCTGGGGGGTAGCCGCTCTTTCGATGGCTGCATGGCCTTCTCCTTCCGACCAGCGGTGCGGCCTGCGCAGAGGATCTACAGAGCGGTCAAAGTGACCGTCGGGAAGCAACGATTCGCCCTCAGCGTCCTGAACCACTCCCATATCAACCATTTCCGGGAAGAGAAGTAAGCCGACCGAGGTTTCACTTTCATCGGCATGAACAAAATGGGTTTCGAATCCATTCCGACGCCCGTCAGGGGTAAAAAATTCCCTCACTGCCCGGTGCCAGTCGAGAACCCTGAATATCCCGGGCAGCTGGAAGCGCTTCATAAATACCTGGATAGCCGACTCAAGGATCCAGAGCTGGCCGTGATTATTGACCATAATAATCTTGCGAAAACCGTCGTTCCACAGGCCGAGCATCACGTAAATCAGAGTTTCCCTGACTACTTCCTCGGGCATTATTACTGTTCCGGGCATGCCGAGATGGTGATAGGGATGCCCCCCGTAGTTCAAGGGAGGTAGTGCCAGGCTGATTTCTTGACCCTTTTTTGCCGTGTATCTCCTAACCCCTTCCAAAATTTGAGTTACCATAAAAGTATCGAGGCCACTGTTGGCATGTAAACCATGATTCTCCGTGCATCCAAGGGGGACAAAAACTATGTCATTGTGTTTCCTCTTTTCAATTACCCGGGCGCGGGGTGTATTCTGATTTTAGAGCCGGACACATTTCTTATTAAATTGACTTTCAATGGGAAAATCCCATTTATAAATTTAGAAATTAACAAACCATAAGTTATAGATGTACATAGGAGTACAAAAG
>JAXHVH010000002.1:0-115676 GCA_034189085.1 Bacillota bacterium
TTCTAAAGGAAATTAAAAGCCCGGCTTAAAGCCGGGCTTTCTTTCAAGAAGGAGTGGGTTGGCGTTGGTAGAAGAAATGGATTACCGGCAGGCCGGTGTGAACATTGATGCCGGTGAAGAGGCAGTGGAGAGAATAAAAGGAATGGCCAGGTCCACTTTCAGGCCTGAAGTTCTGCATGATATTGGCGGTTTCGGTGGGCTCTTTGCTCCCGAAACTGGCAAAATGAAAGAACCCGTTCTTGTTTCGGGTTGCGACGGGGTGGGCACAAAGTTGAAAGTGGCTTTTGCTGCTGGGAAGCACGGCACAGTGGGAATAGATTGTGTAGCAATGTGCGTTAATGACATCCTGGCCCAGGGGGCGGAACCACTGTTTATGCTGGACTATCTGGCTGTAGGAAAGCTTAGGCCATTGCAGGTGGAGGAAATTGTCAGCGGTGTGGCAGAAGGGTGTCGCCAGGCCGGATGTGCCCTCCTTGGAGGCGAAATGGCCGAGATGCCCGGTTTTTATCCACCGGGTGAATACGACCTGGCTGGTTTTGCTGTCGGCATGGTCGAGAGGGAAAAAATAATAGATGGTAAAAATATTGCCTCCGGGGACATCCTGGTAGGGCTTGCTTCAAATGGGCTGCACAGCAACGGTTATTCTCTAGCCCGTAAAGTGTTGCTGAAACAAAATAAATTGAACCTTGAAGATAATCTCCAAGCTCTTGGCCAAACAGTGGGTAATGAGCTGCTGCAGCCGACGACGATTTATGTCAAATCCGTTCTGGAGGCTCTTAAAGATTTTTCAATCAAAGGTATGGCTCATATTACAGGTGGGGGCCTGCCCGGTAACCTGCCGCGTATCCTGCCGCCCGGCTTGAAAGCAGTAGTGAAGGAGGGAAGCTGGCCAGTTCCGGCAATTTTTAAACTGATTGAAGAACTGGGGCCTGTAAAAAGAGAAGAGATGTTCCGTGTTTTCAATATGGGAATCGGTTTTGTCCTGACTGTACCGGAAGGTGAAGCTCATCCCCTGGTGGATTATTTTAAAGATAAGGGTATCAAAGCCTTTGTTATTGGAAAAATAGAAAAGGGAACAGGAAAATTTGAGCTGGCAGGATAAAACCGGGAATGCTGCTACTTAAACATGATGGAAGGTATCCTGCAGGGAACATAGAATATGAAAGCATAAATATTGACAGAAGGAGCTGCTCCATGAAAAATATTGCGGTCCTGGCTTCCGGTGAAGGAACAAACCTTGAAGCAATCCTGGAAGCCGTGGAAGAAAGAAAAATTACCGGGAATGTAGCCCTGGTGATAAGCGATCAAAAAGGGGCACATGCCCTTCAAAGGGCAAAGAATCACGATATTAAGGCGCAATTCGTTGATCCCCATTTGTATAAAAGCCGAATGGAATACGACCGGGCTCTGGTAGAACTGCTGAAAAATGAAGCAGTTGACCTGGTAGCCCTGGCCGGTTTTATGCGCCTGCTGTCCCCGCTTTTTATCGATGCTTTTACCCTCAGGATTATGAACATTCACCCCTCATTACTTCCATCTTTCAAGGGTCTGGATGGGGTTGAGCAGGCCCTCAGCTATGGCGTTAAAGTTACCGGTTGCACGGTTCATTTCGTTGATGAAGCACTTGACGGCGGACCAATAATCCTGCAGGAAGCCGTACCAATTATTCAGCGTGACACGGTGGAAACCCTGCATCAACGCATTCACGCTGCCGAACACCGAATCTACCCGACGGCTATAGATCTTTTCTGCCGCGACATGTTAAAAGTAGAAGGAAGAAGGTGTCTCATTATTGACTGAACAAAAAAGAGCTCTGCTCAGTGTATCGGATAAAAGAGGAATAACTGAACTGGCCCGTGAGCTTTCAAAACTGGGCTATGAAATAGTTTCAACCGGTGGAACCGCTAAAACAATCAGGGATGGAGGGGTGAAAGTAACTGAAGCATCAGAGGTAACCGGCTTCCCGGAGATCCTCGGCGGGAGAGTCAAAACGCTGCATCCTTACATTCACGGTGGTATCCTTGCCCGTTCAGATCAAGCAGATGAATTAAAAGAACATGGTATTGTTCCCATTGACCTGGTTGTGGTCAATTTATATCCCTTTGTTCAGACGGTGGCCAGGGAAGGAGTAACCCCGGAGGAAGCTGTTGAAAATATTGATATAGGAGGCCCTTCAATGATCAGGGCTGCCGCAAAGAACCATGAACGGGTTGCCGTCCTGGTTAATCCCGACCGCTATGAAGAAACGATAGCGGAGATTAAGAAAAACGGTCGGATCAGTAAAGAAACAAGGACACGCCTGGCCGGAGAGGCTTTCGCCCATACTGCTGAATATGATGCTGCTATTGCCGGGTATTTCGAGGGTCTGCAAAAGAATAATAAAGTGGACTATCCAGATAAGATGATCCTGTCGCTGAGTAAAGTTCAGGATCTGCGCTACGGTGAAAATCCGCAGCAGAAAGCGGCATTTTACCGGAACCGTGGTGAATCAACCGGACTGGCAGCCATGCGCAAGCTTCAGGGCAAAGAACTTTCCTTCAACAACCTGAATGATTTGAACGCAGCCCGGGAGCTGGTTCTTGAATTCGCCGAACCTACTGCAGTAGCCGTTAAACATGCCAACCCCTGCGGCGTCGGTTCGGCTAATAACCTTGCGGAAGCTTATCAGCTTGCTTACGAAGGTGATCCAGTCTCCATTTTCGGCGGAGTGCTGGCGTTGAACCGCGAGGTAGACGCTGAAACAGCGAGGGAAATGATAAAGATATTTCTCGAGGTCATTGCCGCACCGGGTTTCAGTAAAGAAGCCCTGGCAATTCTGTCAGCAAAAAAAGATATTCGATTGCTGGAAATGGATTTGAATAGTGACCGGGGAGAAGAAGGGGATCTTAAAAAAGTATCCGGCGGAGTGCTGGTCCAAACCGTTGATCGTGAGCCGTTGGATATTACAGTGGGCAATGTGGTTACTAAAAAGGTGCCCACTGCGGAAGAGTGGGAAGCGCTTAATTTTGCCCAGACTGTTGTTAAGCACGTCCGCTCCAATGCCATCGTTATTGCTGGCAGAGGGCGCACTTTCGGCATCGGGGCTGGCCAGACCAGCCGCATTGGAGCGTCCAGAATTGCCCTGGAACAGGCCGGTGAAAAGGCAAGGGGAGCAGTTCTCGGTTCAGATGCCTTTTTCCCTTTTCCTGATACGGTGGAAGCGGCAGCAGGAGCCGGAGTAACGGCAATTGCCCAGCCAGGTGGTTCGATCAATGATGCAGATTCCATTGCCATGTGCGACAGGCTGGGCCTGACCATGGTCTTTACAGGTCGGCGCTATTTTAGACATTAAGCGGAGAGGAGCGATTACTGCATGAGGGTTCTTATTGTCGGCAGCGGTGGACGTGAGCATGCCCTGGCCTGGAAGCTGGCCCAGAGTCCCCTTCTTGAAAAACTGTACTGCCTGCCTGGAAATCCGGGTATTGCCAATCATGCCGAATGCCTGGATTTTAAAAACGATGATTGGGAAGTCCTGAAAGAGTGGGCTTTAGATCATAAGATAGATCTGACAGTTGTCGGGCCGGAAGCACCCCTGGTCGATGGATTGGCCGATCTGTTCAGGTCTGCCGGCCTGAAAGTATTCGGGCCGGGATGCAGCGGGGCAAAATTGGAGGGCAGTAAAGTCTGGGCCAAACGTAAAATGAAACAGTGGGGCATACCGACTGCCGATTTTGCTGTCTTTGACGATTTTGACGAGGCCAGGTATCATCTATCCCGTTTTTACGGCGGCCCGGTAGTGATCAAGGCAGACGGCCTGGCGGCCGGCAAAGGGGTGACTGTGGCAGCCGGGCCTGCAGAAGCTGAACAGGCTCTCTACGATATAATGGTTGAAAAGGCTTTTGGTGAAGCAGGCAGTCGTGTGGTTATCGAGCAATGCCTGAGCGGTGAAGAGGTGTCGGTGCTGGCAATCACCGACGGTAAAAAATATATTCTTTTGCCATCCGCCCAGGATCACAAGGCGGTGGGAGAAGGTGACAGAGGGCCCAATACCGGAGGCATGGGGGCATATTCACCGGCCCCGGTTTATACAGATGACGTAAAAGCCCGAATTGAAGCGGAGGTTTTCAGGCCTCTCCTGAAAGGGTTGGCGGAAGAAAAAATTGATTTTCGCGGTGTAATTTACGCCGGGTTGATGATTGATAAGGGGAAAATAAATGTCCTGGAATTTAATGTACGCTTCGGCGATCCTGAAACGCAAGCGATTATTCCACGCATGGAATCTGACCTGCTTCCGCTGCTGCTGGCTGCGTCAGAAGGAGATCTGGGTGAGATACAGGCGCGGTGGCTTTCCGACCCGGCGGTCTGCGTAGTCCTGGTTTCCAGGGGGTATCCAGTCCGCTACGAAACAGGGTATCCCATTTACGGATTATCCGAAGTAGAAAAAATAGGAGAGGGAAAAGTGGCCGTTTTCCATGCCGGCACGTCCTTTAAGGACAAGCATTTGTTGACCGCAGGGGGGCGGGTACTTGGTGTTACCGCCTGGGATGATAATTTGCATAAAGCACTGAAGCGTGTCTATGAAGCAGTTGATAAAATAGAATTTGAAGGACGTTACTTCCGCAGGGATATTGCCCACAGGGCCCGGTAGGAAAATCAGGGTGAGAATTGAATATCTATCTATCTATAATTAATCATTTTTGTAACACATCAAGTATAATTCTGAAAGGATCAGGTTCAACGGTTGGGCAGGGTCGCGTAAGATGCCAGGGATTAAGGACAGCTGCAAAGGCTAAAATATAAAAAGGATGGAGGTTGGGGAAATGAACTTTACTTTAACAGACATGCAGGAAATGACGAGGCAGATGGTCCGTGATTTTGCTGAAAAAGAGCTCAAACCGGGAGTGGGAGAAAGAGACGAGGAGGAGGAATTTTCTCGAGAACTATTTGACAAAATGGGACAACTTGGCCTGACCGGGATACCGTGGCCGGAGGAGTATGGAGGTGGCGGATGCGATTTTCTAAGCTACATAATTGCAGTGGAAGAGTTATCGAAAGTTGAAGCCTCTGCAGCGACTACTCTATCAGCGCACACATCGCTGGCCTGCTGGCCGATATACAAATATGGTTCCGAAGAGCAAAAGAAAAAATATCTGGAGCCGATGGCTTTGGGGGAGAAACTTGGAGCCTATGCCCTGACTGAATCAACCGCCGGGACTGATGCGGCTGCTCTCCAGATGACAGCAGTTCTAAAAGACGATAAATACATATTAAACGGCAATAAGATCTTTACCACCAACGCCGGGGAAGCGGAAATATATGTTGTATTTGCTGTTACGGATAAAGAGAAGAGAGCTAAGGGAATAAGTGCTTTTATCGTGGAAAAAGGGATGTCCGGGTTATCCTTTGGTAAAAAAGAAAAGAAAATGGGACTTCGTTCCTCGGTTACAGCCGAGATGATCTTTGAGAACTGCGAGGTGCCGAAGGATAATCTGCTGGGATCTGAGGAAGAAGGTTTCAAAATAGCCATGGGCACTCTGGATGGTGGAAGAAACGGTATTGCCGCCCAGGCAGTCGGCATTGCCCAGGGGGCCCTGGATGAGGCAGTTAACTATGCTAAAACCAGGGAACAGTTTGGACGACCCATTGCCAGCTTCCAGGCCATTTCTTTCATGCTCGCTGATATGGCCACCAAGATAGAAGCAGCACGACTGCTGACCTATCAGGCTGCCTACCTGGAGAATGAAGGTCTGCCTTATGGAAAAGCTTCGGCCATGGCCAAACTCTTTGCTTCCGAGGCAGCAATGGAAGTAACTACCAATGCGGTGCAAATTTTCGGCGGCTATGGTTATACAAAAGATTACCCGGTAGAAAGATTTATGCGCGATGCAAAGATTACCCAGATTTACGAAGGTACCAGCGAAGTTCAACGCCTGGTAATTTCCAGGTATTTGATTTCATAATCTGTCAGGGTGACAACCATGGAAGGTGAAATGCTCATCCCCGGTAAAGATCAACCTGGGAGTGCAGGGGAAAGGAGCAAAAACAATGACTGAAAAACTGCCGGGATTGGTTATGGTCTACACCGGGCAGGGCAAAGGAAAGACCACGGCCGCTGTAGGGCAGGCCATCAGGGCCATTGGGCACGGTTACAGGGTCTGCATGATTCATTTCATGAAAGGGCGCGACTATGGAGAATTCCTGGCAACGAACCATATATCGAACCTAACAATAATACGGGCCGGCCGCGATTCGTTTGTCAATCGTGAAAAACCTGACCCTGTTGATATAGAGTTAGCCGAGGAAGGTTTTAACAAAGCGAAAAAAGCGATCATGAGCGGTGAATATGACATGGTGGTGCTCGATGAAATAAATGTAGCTGTGGATTATGGCCTCATTGACGAAAAAAAACTTTTAGATATGATAGAGGAAAAACCCGCTGGGGTAGCACTTATTCTAACAGGGCGAAATGCAACACCTGAACTGGTCCAAAGGGCTGACATGGTCAGTGAGGTTCTGGCCATAAAGCATCACTACGAAAAAGGAGCGAAGTGCTGCCGCGGGATAGAATATTGAACGGGGTAGAATCAATAAATGGATCAACTGATCGAAGATTTGTTAAAAGGAAACAGGCGGGCGGCAGCTCGCCTCATTTCAAATATTGAGAACGATGTCCCCGAAAAACGGGCCCTGCTGCAGGAGGTGTTTCCCCATACCGGGAATGCTTATGTAATCGGTATTACCGGGGCTCCCGGTTCGGGTAAAAGTTCGCTGGTAGACTGCCTGCTGAAAAAGATTCGCCGCGACGGTTTAACGGTTGGTATTATTGCCGTTGATCCTACCAGCCCTTTCAGCGGGGGGGCAATCCTCGGCGACCGGATCAGGATGCAGGATCACGCCCTCGATGAAGGGATATTCATTCGCAGCATGGGCACCAGGGGAAGCCTGGGAGGACTTTCGCGTTCAACGAGAGAAGCTATCCAGGTCCTCGATGCTTTCGGTAAGGATATTATCCTGGTGGAAACCGTGGGGGTGGGCCAGTCGGAAGTGGACATTGTTAAAACAGCCGACACGACGGTTGTGGTTCTTACTCCAGCCGGCGGAGACAGTGTCCAGACTCTTAAGGCGGGAATAATGGAAATAGCCGATATTTTTGTCGTTAATAAAGCAGACCTTGGCGGAGCAGAAAGAACAATTACCGAGATAAATATAATGCTTGATATGAAGGATGAAGCACAGTGGCGGCCGCCGGTTGTCCGCACGATCTCGGTACAAAACGAAGGAATGGATGAGCTGTGGCAGGCGCTGTGCAACCACCGCCATTTCATAGAAGAAAGCGGAAAACTGCTGGAAGTGCGAAAAGAAAGGGTCAGGCGGGAACTGACCGAACAGGTGGAATACCTTGTTAAAAATAAAATATGGGAGCAGGTCAGGGAAGGAATTAAGATAGAAACCCTGGTGGACAGGATCGTTCACCGCCGCCTGGATCCGTACAGTGCCGCGGCCGAACTGCTTGAGGGAATAGACTTTCTTTAGCTATTGGAGCGGGGTGATTAATCCGTGGAGGACAAGAAAAAACGGGACAGCCTTGCTGCCAGTTTAAAAAAGTGGCAGGCTAAAAAGGCCGCCCTGCCGGAACGAAAAAATTCCTTTAAAACGATCTCCGGGATGCCGGTGCAGGACCTCTATACACCTCTCGATATTGAAAACAATGAATACGAAAAAGAGCTTGGATTCCCCGGTGAATATCCCTATACCCGGGGAGTTCAGGCCAGCATGTACCGGGGCCGGCTGTGGACGCGGTGTTGACGGCACAATTGATCCGCTGGCCGGTTCCTACTTTATCGAGAGCATGACTGACCGGATGGAGGCAGAAGCGGAAGAATACTTCTGCCATATTGAAGAGCTTGGTGGAGTGCTGGCAGCAATCGAAGGCGGCTTTTTACAGCAGGAGATTGCCGATGCCGCCTATCGCTACCAGAAGGACATTGACAGCGGGGAGCGTATTGTTGTCGGGGTGAACCATTTTAACAGTGGTGAATCGTTACAGATTGAGTTGTTGAAGATAGATCCGGCGGTGGAAGATAAACAGTTAAGCCGCATGCCGGGGAAGTTTCAGGGCAGGCATCTTTCACCTGAAATTAAAAAACAGCCGGTATTGTGGGCAACAGCTGGGCTGATAAATAATGATTAAATTTTGTTGAGTCTTTAGCGATCCTGGAAGGCAACAGAGACCAAATAGCAATTGAGAGATCCGGAGGTTGAAATGAGCGAAAAAGAATTAAATAAAGCCCGGGAAAGAGCCGCAGAGCTACGCCGTCTGCTGGAAGAACACAACTACCGCTATCATGTTTTGGACGAGCCTGTTATTGACGATGAAGAATTTGACAGGCTAATGAAGGAACTGCAGGAGATCGAAAAAAAATATCCCGAAATGCAGGAACCGGATTCGCCCACGCAACGGGTTGGTGGAAAACCACTTTCGGCGTTTACGTCACTTGAACACAAAGTACCCATGCTCGGCCTGGACAATGCCTTCAGCGAAGAAGACCTGTGTGATTTTGACAGCCGTGTCCGCCGCCTGACAGGCAAAGAAGAACTGGATTATTTCTGTGAACTGAAGATGGACGGGCTGGCCGTTTCACTGCAGTACGAAGAGGGGACTTTCCGCAGGGGTTCAACCCGTGGGGACGGTTATTCAGGTGAAGATATTACCGCCAATTTACGTACGATCAGGCAGATACCACTTCACCTGCCGGAGCCCTTAAATATTGAAGTGCGAGGAGAAGTGTACATTAATCGACTGGATTTCGAAAAGTTGAACAGGCAGCGTGAAGAGGATGGGTTAATGGTTTTTGCCAATCCCCGTAATGCGGCGGCCGGTTCATTAAGACAGCTCGATCCCCGTCTGGCAGCAAGCCGACCTTTGAAGTTGTTTATCTACGGCCTCGGGGAACATGAACTAAGTTTAAAAACGCAGTCTGAGCTGCTGAGCTACCTTGAAAAATTGCATTTTCCGGTTAATCCCAACCGCAAAATTTGCCGGGGCCCCGCTGCGGTCTGGCAGTATTGCCTGTACTGGCGTGAAAAAAGGAAGGAATTGCCATACGAAATAGATGGTATAGTAATCAAAGTAAATTACCTTGACCTGCAGAAATCCCTTGGCAATACAGCCAGAAGCCCGCGCTGGGCCATTGCTTACAAGTATCCTCCTGAAGAAAAAACAACTACAGTGATAGACATCCAGGTTAATGTGGGCCGGACCGGAGCAATAACACCGGTAGCGATTCTCGAACCGGTCAGTCTGAGCGGCAGTACCGTGCAGCGGGCAAGCCTGCACAATGAAGATCTCATTAACGAAAAAGATATCAGAATTGGCGACACGGTGATTGTCCGAAAAGCCGGTGAAATAATACCGGAAATCATAAAAGTAATTAAAGAAAAAAGAAAAGGAAAAGAAAAGAAGTTTAAAATGCCCGCATATTGTCCTTCCTGCGGTTCAGAAACGGTCCGGTTAAGCGGAGAAGCGGCCAGGCGGTGCCTGAACCCATCATGTCCGGCTCAGCTGGTGGAAAAACTGGTTCACTTTGCTTCCCGCAGGGCGATGGATATAGATGGCCTGGGACCGGCCCTGGCTGAATTGCTTTTCAAAGAAGGACTGGTCAAGGATGTGGGAGATTTATATTACCTAACATCTTCACAGCTGCAGGAGCTGCCCGGGGTTGCTGAAAAATCAGCAAACAACCTGCTGGACGCGATCAAGAAAAGCAAGGGCAATCCCCTTCGGCGTCTTCTTTTCGGCCTGGGAATTCGTTTTATCGGAGAGAAAGCGGCCCGATTGCTTGCCGAACATTTCGTGACTCTTGAAAAATTGAAGGAAGCTTCTGTAGAAGAGATAATGAATGTTGATGAAATTGGGCCTAAGATTGCCGAATCAATAGTCAGTTTCTTTAAAACAAGGGAAACGGAACCGGTTCTGGAAAAGCTGAGAAAGGCAGGGGTTAATTTCAGGGAACCGCTGGTAAAAGAACGTGAATCCACTCTGGCTGGAAAAACTTTTGTTTTCAGTGGCTCCCTCAGTGAATTGACCCGCAGTGAAGCGGCGGATCTCGTTGAAAAGGCGGGAGGGAAAGTAAGTTCTTCGGTAAGTGGAAAAACCGATTACCTGGTTCTCGGTGATGAACCCGGCAGTAAACTACAGAAAGCCCGTGAACTGAATGTAAAAATCATTGAAGAGAAAGAGTTCAGAAACCTTTTACCCTAGCCTGTCTTGAAATAGTACAAATGTAAATGGCTTCATAGTGTAAAGTTACTGTAGAAAATGGTTTTTTACCTTTGCCAAAAATAAGTTTTAGAATTATAATAAATATTATAATTGTTGGCAGGAATTTTAAGCCTTAAGAAGAAAAGTAATAAAGGTTGATGCTTAAAACAAAAATACCAGGGAGGTGTAGTACTTTGCGGGAACTTGCCGCTTCAGTTATTACTGAAAATGTAGACGAAATGTGCCAGCAGGCAAACATTTACCTGCCCGAAGATTTATTTGCTCTTATAAAAAAATCTCTGGATACGGAAGAATCGCCTGTGGGTAAAGAAGTTATCAAGCAGTTAATCGAAAATGTTGAGATTGCCAAGAATGAAAAGATTCCTATCTGCCAGGATACGGGATTTGCTGTTTTCTTTGTTGAGTGGGGACAGGAAGTACATTTGACCGGAGGATCTCTCGAAGAGGCCATCAATGAAGGTGTCCGGCGTGGATACGAGAAAGGATACCTGCGCAAATCAATTGCCACAGATCCTCTGTATGAAAGGAAAAACACGGGTGACAACACACCGGCAGTAATTTATACCGATCTTGTCCCAGGCGACAAAGTCAAGATCACCTTTGCCCCGAAAGGCGGAGGAAGCGAAAACATGAGCACAGTCCGCATGATGAAACCGTCTGATGGTGAAGAAGGAGTTATCGATTTTGTCGTCAATCATTGCAAGGATGCAGGACCGAACCCCTGTCCACCCATCGTCGTAGGAGTCGGGATCGGCGGTACTTTTGAAAAAGTAGCCATGCTGGCTAAAAAAGCTCTTCTAAGGCCGGTTGGTCAACCCAACCCTGATAAAAGATTCGCCGAGCTCGAACAGAAATTGCTCAAAAAAATTAACAATCTGGGAGTTGGACCGCAGGGATTTGGTGGAAGCACCTTTGCCCTGGCAGTCCATATCGAAACTTATCCTTCCCATATTGCCAGTATGGCGGCTGCAGTTAATATTAACTGCCATGCCAGCCGGCACGTGGAAAGGATACTTTAAGAAAACAAATAAGAAAGGAGGCAGAAACGATGGAAATAAAAAAAATTAAAGCGCCACTGACCGATGAAGATGTGACAGCCCTGAAAGCAGGTGATAATGTCCTGATCAGCGGTGTAATTTATGCCGCGCGCGATGCTGCACACAAACGATTGGTTGAACTTATGAATAAAAATGAATCTCTTCCCATAGAATTGCAGGGCCAGATCATTTATTATGTCGGGCCAGCCCCGGCGAAACCAGGCCAGGCCATCGGATCGGCCGGGCCGACAACAAGTGGCCGTATGGACGCATATACGCCGCAGATGCTTGAACATGGAATGAAAGCTTGCATAGGTAAAGGGAAACGTGACCAGGCGGTTAAGGACGCGCTTGTTAAATATAAAGGCGTTTACATGGCTGCTGTCGGGGGAGCAGGGGCTCTGCTTTCAAAGAGAATCAAAAAGAGCGAAGTGGTTGCCTACCCTGAACTTGGAGCGGAAGCAATCCGTCGTCTTGAAGTTGAAGATTTCCCGGCAACTGTAATTAACGATGTTCACGGAAACGATCTTTATATCGAAGGAGCAAAAGAATACGCCCGGTAGCAACTTCTTAGAGTAAATGCATTTTACTGATGGTTGTAGCACAATAATATTCTGCAGTTTCATAAAGAACCGTGGAACATATGTGGCAAAGAAATGTTTGTAAATCCAGTTTTAGATTCTCCGAGAATTCATTTATAACGGCAAAATAAGCAGGCTGAAATTTAAGTGAGAAAATCGTTCCAAAGAGCTGCTCGAAGAAATAAATGATGCTCTCGAAGAGTGATTAAAAAAAGAAAGTAGGGAAAAGGTTATGTCTGTCAATAAAGAAGAGTTACTGGCCAAATCAAAAAAACCTGCGGAGGATGCAATGCGATTGCACCCCTTTTACAAGGGTAAACTTGAGGTGGCCTTGAAAAGCTGTGTTCGTGATATTAATGATTTTGCCATCTGGTATACGCCGGGAGTGGCCGCGCCCTGCAAGGCTATAGAAGAAAATAAAGAAGATGTTTACAAATACACCAATAAAGGTAATTTCGTGGCCGTAGTTTCTGATGGAACACGAGTCCTCGGCCTTGGTGATATTGGACCTGAAGCAAGCATGCCGGTTATGGAAGGAAAGGCGCTGCTATTTAAATACCTGGGCGGTGTTGATGCTTTTCCTGTTTGCGTAGATACAAAAGACGGCGAAGAATTGATCAAGTTTGTCAAAATGCTGCAGCCATGCTTCGGCGGGATCAACCTGGAAGACATCGAAAGCCCAAAATGTTTCTATGTTCTTGATCGCCTGAAGGAAGAATGCCACATTCCAGTATGGCATGACGATCAGCAGGGAACTGCACTTGTTAACCTGGCCGGTTTGATAAATGCTCTGAAAATTGTGGGCAAAAAAATCGATGAAGTGAAAGTAGTAATGAACGGAGTCGGTGCAGCGAATATCTGCACAATCAGGCTCCTGATGGCTGCCGGTGTAGATCCGAAGAAAGTGATCATGGTTGACAGCAAGGGTACACTCCACAAGGGAAGAACTGAATTGAAAGAACAGCATCCCATTAAGTGGGATCTGGCTCAGAAGACCAATGCTAAAGGCGTGGTTGGTGGAGCAGAAGAAGCATGCAAGGGAGCAGATGTGATGATTGCTCTCTCCAAACCCGGCCCCGACACAGTTAAGAAAGAATGGATTGCCAGCATGGCAAAGGATGCGATTGTTTTTGCCTGCGCCAACCCGCTGCCTGAAATATGGCCATGGGAAGCTAAGGAAGCAGGGGCAAAAATTGTAGCAACCGGACGTTCCGATTTCCCGAACCAGGTCAACAACTCTCTGGGATTCCCTGCTATTTTCCGCGGAGTTCTTGACGTTCAGGCTACTGGAATTACCGATAGTATGTGCATTGCCGCTGCCGAAGAACTGGCCGCCTGTGCACCCAACGGTGGAACAGATCCGGATAAAATCCTTCCGACAATGGATATGCCGGAAGTGTATCCCCGTGTAGCGACAGCTACAGCTATGAAAGCTATCGAAGAAGGAGTAGCAAGAATTAAGCTAAGCCGTGAGGAGATGTATAAGAAAGCTGAAGCAACAATTACTAAAGCTCAGGACCAGACAAAAACTTCAATGGAAAAGGGTTACATTCCAGCTCCCCCGGCTGAATAAGCGAGGAGATTAACATGAGCGACGGGAACAATGGTGAGAGAAATACGGCTATAAAAATGGTTGATATTTATATAATGGGCAAGCGTTATACAGTCCCGGAAACGCTCACAATAATTGATGCAATGGAATATGCTGGTTATCAACTTAAACGTGGCTGCGGGTGTCGCGCTGGTTTTTGTGGCGCCTGTGCCACTGTTTACAGGATAGCCGGCGACTTTGAGTTAAAAGTGGGTTTAGCATGTCAGACCAAGGTTGAAGACGGCATGTACCTGGCTCAAATTCCTTTTTTCCCGGGAAGAAAGGCTGTCTATGACCTGGAAGATATCAAACCATCAATTGCTGATTTTGCCCAATTATACCCGGAAATATTCCGCTGTCTGGGTTGCGGGTCATGTACTAAAGCCTGTCCGCAGGACATTGATGTTATGCAGTACGTGGCCTACATGCAGCGCGGAGAGTTTGATAAAGCGGCCGATATCTCTTTTGACTGTGTTATGTGCGGTTTGTGCACTGCAAGATGTCCTGTAAATATTGTCCACTACAATGCTGCTCTTACATCACGACGTTTGTACAGTCGTTATATAGCCAGAACAGATGAATTCCTTTCAGAAAGAGTCACGGCAATTGAAAATGGTGAATTGGACACCGAAATAGATGCTCTAATTAGAACGGATAAGGAGAAACTTAAAGAACTTTATAATGACCGTGATATTGAAAAGTAGGCCCTGAGAGGAGGAGCAAATAAGTGCCCTATACACCACAGCTTAAAGAGCTGATGAAACGGGTGGAGAAAACCAGGACTGCGCGTATTGGACAGGATTATCCCAGGATGTCACCGCAGGAAAAACAGGAAGTCCTTGAACAATTTCACCCAGATCATATTGAAAAAGGTTTCCGGAAAATTAAAGTTGGTGTAGATAGAGGATCACGTATGCCCGTTGAAATGGCCGATGTTTTTGAATCATGGAGCCGTCTGCGGGGTGTAAATCTGGATCTGCAAGCTGAACCAGATTATGATGTTGATGTCCTAATCATCGGCGGCGGTGGAGCTGGAGCATCAGCTGCCCTGGAAGCGCAGGCTGCTGGAGCCAGTGTTATGGTAGCGACGAAGCTGCGTTTCGGTGATGCTAATACAATGATGGCCCAGGGAGGCATCCAGGCTGCCGATAAAGCAAATGATACTCCGGCTATTCATTACCTCGATGTTCTTGGTGGCGGACATTTTGATAACATTCCTGAACTGACTCGAGCCCTGGTTATGGATGCCCCTCTTGTAATTAAATGGTTGGAAAATCTGGGGGTAATGTTTGATAAAAAAGAGGATGGGACGATGATCACCGGCCATGGTGGCGGGACATCACGAAAACGCATGCATGCCGCACGTGATTACACTGGAGCAGAAATTATGCGTACTCTTCGTGATGAAGTTTACAATCATCAAATCACCGTTGTTGAATTCTGCCCTGCCGTTGAACTACTCCTGGATGAAAAAGGACAGGCAGCCGGAGCAATTTTATACAATCTGGAAACCGAACAGTACCATATTGCTCGTGCTAAAACAACAGTTATTGCTACAGGCGGTTCAGGACGCCTGCACTACCAGGGTTTCCCCACCAGCAATCATTATGGAGCAACTGGAGACGGTCTTGTAATAGGTTACAGAGCAGGGGCGAAAACGCTTTATGCCGATTCGATTCAGTATCACCCCACAGGCGGTGCTTACCCGCCCCAGCTACTCGGTATGCTGGTAACGGAGAAAACCCGCAGTCTTGGGGCTACTCCTCTGAATGTCAAGGGGGAACAATTTGTCTATCACCTTGAAACGCGAGATGTCGAAGCATCGTCAATCATTCGTGAATGCCATGGTCGAAACCTGGGCGTTCCCTTGCCAACCGGGATAAGTGCGGTCTGGTTGGACTCGCCGTTGATCGAAATCATACATGGTGAGGGAACTATTGAGCGCCGATTGCCTGCTATGCTACGTCAATTTAAGCGTTTTGATGTTGATATAAGACGTGAGCCGATGTTGATCTACCCTACTTTGCACTATCAAAACGGCGGATTGAAAATTGATGTCAATGCGAAAAGTACTGTTGAAAATCTCTATGTGGCTGGTGAAACAGCAGGTGGCATTCATGGTACCAACAGGCTGATGGGTAATTCACTGCTTGATGTTACAGTTTTCGGCCGCAGAGCAGGTCGAAATGCAGCTATTGCCAGCAAGGATTTGCCTATTCCTAAAAGATTGAGTCTTGAACATGTTGAATCGTATCATCGCGAACTGGAAGAAACAGGAGCGGCGGACGAACGTATAGGGCCAATGCTGCTGCCACATTATACTCACCGTTGAGATAAAAAAGTTTCTCAAAAATAAAAAATGGCATTAATTTTTTGTATCAGCTACCGATCATTTGATGATCGGTAGCTTTTATCTTTTATAAATGCAGTATTCATGAGGTGGGTAAGTGCTAAAATAATAATCGTTTAAAGAATATTTAGGTCTTTACCCATCAAGAATGCCGATCTATAATAATGTATGCTCAACAAAGAAATGAAAATCACGGAAAGAGAAAGAATAAGGCTGATTTTAAACCTTCTTGCCGATCATTACCCCCTGGCAAAAACAAGGCTTGTTTTTAAAAATAAGTATCAGCTTTTTGTTGCCACAGTACTCTCCGCCCAGACAACGGACGATCAGGTCAACAAAATTACAGCCAGGCTATTCAAGGAGATAACCTCATTTTCTGTAATGGCAAAAATGACTCCGGAAGAGCTTGAACAGTATGTCAAGAGTTGCGGATTGTACAGGAATAAAAGCCGCTCACTGGTCAGGGCCAGCAGGATTATAGAAAAAGAGTATGGTGGAAGGTTACCTGACAGTTTTGACGAACTTATTAAGCTACCTGGAGTGGGCCGGAAAACAGCCAACATTATAATCAGTGCTGGTTTTGAAAAACCGGCACTTGCTGTTGATACACACGTTTTCAGGGTATCGAAGAGGCTTGGCCTTGCTGAGGGCAAAGATGTCACATCAGTCGAAGAACAGCTGAAAAAGGTTATACCAAGGGGGAAGTGGATTGATTTACACCATCGTTTGATTGCCCACGGCAGGGCTGTATGTTTTGCCCGTAATCCGAGGTGCGAACAGTGTTTTCTGGCAAACTTATGTTTTTATGTTCAGAAGAAGGGAGAAATATAATGGCCTGGAAAGAATTAAAAGCTGCGGAATTAAGAAAATCTTGCAAACTGAAGGAAATACCTTTTGAAACAACAGAAAGCGTTCCTCCACTGGAGGGCATGGTCGGCCAGGAAAGGGCTGTTAAAGCTACAGAATTTGGCCTGCGCGTAAAAAAGCCGGGATATAATATTTTCATGACTGGCCTGACAGGAACAGGCAAGTCAAGCTACGCTCAATCGATCATAAAAAGGATTTCCAGCGAAGAACCTGTTCCCGACGACTGGGTTTATGTCTATAATTTTGAACACCCCGGTGAGCCTATTGCCATGCGCCTTCCGGCCGGGACTGGCTATGCCTTCTGCAAGCAGATTGAAGAACTGCTCGATGATTTAAAACAACATATCCCCAAAGCTTTTGATGGTGAAGATTATGAGAGGCAGAAATCTATTTATGTTAAGGAATTTCAGGAATCACGTAGTGCTCTCTTCGAAGAGCTGAACCAGGTGGCGCAGGATAATGGATTTGCCCTGAAAAGAACTTCTTCAGGATTCGTAACCATCCCGGTTCAGGATGGCGAACAGATAGGCGAAGAAGAATATGCCAAGCTTGAACAATCGAAAAAAGAAGAACTGGAAAAGAAATCGACTGATGTTCAGCTCAAAGCAATGGAGATAATGCGGCGGGTGCAAAAAGTCGAAAAGGAACTGAAGGAAAAATTGAAGGAACTGGATCAGAAAATTGGGCTGGCAGCCATAGGTCACCTTTTCAATGAATTAATGGAAGAGTATGATGCTTATCCTGAAGTAAAAAAATATCTGCAGGCCTTTCAGGAAGATGTGCTCTCAAATTTAAGTGATTTCAGAGGTGAAGAGGACGAACAGCAGAATTCAATGTTCTGGCTGCGCAGGCAGAGCCAGGAGCAGACCGAACAGCGTTACACTGTAAATTTACTGGTTGACAACCGCGAGACCAAAGGGGCACCGATGGTTTGTGAGAACAATCCCTCTTATTACAACCTGCTTGGTAGGGTCGAATATGAAAACAGGATGGGTATGGTGGTTACAGATTTTTCAATGATTAAACCTGGAGCGCTTCACCAGGCTAACGGCGGTTACCTGATTCTGCAGGCCCGGGATGTCCTAACAGCCATGCAGTCCTGGGAAGTGCTGAAGAGGGTCCTGCGTACCAATGAAATAAGGATAGAAAATATTGGCGAACATTTCGGCCTGGTAGCGATGGCCACCCTGCGCCCACAGCCAATACCGTTGAATATCAAAGTAGTCATGATCGGTAATCCATATCTGTATCACATTTTGTATCACTATGATGAAGATTTTCGGAAACTCTTTAAAATAAAAGCCGATTTTGATGTGGAAATGGAACGTAAAAAAGATAATGTTTTAAAAATGGGCGGTTTTATATCGTACCACTGTGACCAGCAGAATCTGCGGCATTTTAACAAGGAAGCGGTAGCCGAAATTGTTGAATACAGTGGCAGGTTGGCCGAAAACCAGAAAAAGTTAAGCACTCGCTTCAATGAAATTGTCGATCTTCTTTATGAAGCAGATGCATGGGCTGAATTCGATGGAGTCGATCTGGTTGGTAAAAAACAGGTGGAAAAAGCCCTGGAAGAAATGATCTTCCGCTCCAATAAATATGAGCAGAAAATTATTGAGTCTATACGAGAAGGGACCATCTTGATCGACCTTAATGGATCTAAAATAGGACAGATCAATGCCCTGTCAGTGCTCGACCAGGGAGACTACCGGTTCGGTAGGCCGTCAAGGATAACCGTATCTACATATCTTGGCCGCAAAGGCATTATCAATATTGAAAGAGAAAGTGATATGAGTGGAAATATCCACAATAAAGGAGTGCTCATTTTAAGTGGCTTTATCGGCAAAAGATACGGTTCACAGGTCCCCATTAACCTGACCGCCAGCATCTGTTTTGAACAATCATACGGCGGGATTGACGGTGACAGCGCTTCAGCGGCCGAGTTGTTCTGCTTGCTTTCAAGCCTGGCCGAAGTTCCCCTGCGCCAGGATCTGGCGGTAACCGGTTCCTTAAACCAGAAAGGGGAAATTCAGCCCATAGGAGCGGTAAACACTAAAATAGAAGGTTTCTTCCTGTCCTGCAAGGCTGTTGGATTGACGGGCAGCCATGGTGTGGTAATCCCGGAACAGAATTGCCGCAACCTGATGTTGAACAAAGAAATTCAACAGGCAGTTGAAGAAGGTAAATTTCATATTTACTCCATCAAGAACATTGATGAAGGACTGGAAATTTTATCGGGGATCAAAACAGGAAGACGGAAAAAAGATGGCTCTTATTCAAAAGGATCATTTAACGAGAAAGTTTTAGATAAACTGAAAGAATATAACAAGACGATGAAAGAGCAAAAACAGGAACAGGAACAGGAACAGGAAAAACCTAAAAACAAGAGGAAGAAATAATGCATGTTGTGCTGGTAGAACCGGAAATACCTCCAAACACCGGTAATATTGCCCGAACATGCGTAATGACCGGAACTAAATTGCACCTGATTGAACCGCTAGGTTTCTCCATCGACGAAAAGGAAGTCCGCCGTTCAGGCCTTGATTACTGGCCCTATCTCGATCTTGAGGTCCATCAGAATTTTGATGTTTTCAAGCAAGCCTACCATAATGCTCGCCTGCTTTGCTTTTCGACCCGCGGTGAAGTTTATTATCACAGGATGCTTTACCGTCCTGATGATTTTCTTGTTTTCGGTTCGGAAACAAGGGGCCTTCCTTCCAGGGTGCTGGCGAAAGCTGATCATGTGCTGCGGGTGCCCATGGTTAAGCAGATACCACGCTCACTTAATCTCGGTAATACGGTAGCTCTTGTTTTATACGAGGCACTGAGGCAGCTTGATTTCCCCGGTATGAAATAGATTACTTCTGTCTGCCACCGCCTGCTGGGAGCCAAATACATCCGGTTATGCACACGATCGCCTGCTTTATACCACATTCTCGCTGGAAGCCAAACACTGCCGAACATGCTCACGATCGCCTGTTTTATACCACATACGCGCTGGCTTTGCATCTAAGTATTGAAGGTGCTCGGATTTTCAGGCTGCGTCAGAACTCGCTCGCTTAATGCTCGCTCAAACATCTGCCGCAGCTTTTCTGAAATTCCTGCGCTCCTCTCGATTGTCGCAAAGGCTGATGCACGACTGTGGTATAAATCATGTTTTGTCTGTTCTTTTAAAGGTTACAGGTGGTTAAAACAGGACAGGAACTAAAACATATCCATGGTAGACGCAAGTCCAAACATGTTGCTGCGGAAACACAAACACTGCCGGGCAATACAAACTAAAGCGAGCAGCAAAGAAGTGCCGGCGAGCCGAGGGGTGGAGCAGGCCCCGGCACTCAAACCAATAAATCAACGCTGCAGTTTTTTTGAGTGCCGGGCCGAGACCCGAAGATTGAGTGTCAAGTGTCGATGGAAGCCCATGTGGAGCCCCGAAGGGGAGCCGTTTCACTTCTGCGCGAGCGATCGTGAGTATGCACGGCAGTGTTTGGCTCACAGAACATGGTAGAAGGTGGCATTTGATTTGTGAGTGTGCCGGCAGTGTTTACTCCTCAGGATGCAGTGGATAGTGGTATTTGCTCTGTGAGCAGGTAAGGTTGTGTTTGCTAAAAAGTTAGCGGATATTCAGTGAACATTAAGTTAGTATTCGTCAATTATACTGTAGCAGTGAACAGGAATTTGCGGTAAAAAAGTTGTAGAACATGAAGAATGAGTATATACAGGATAATTCGACATTTCAGCTGTCTGTGGTTGATTCATTCTGCCGTTTTTCAAGATAATAGTGAAAGAGAAGTACTTTCAAGGTTGCAGTGATGGGGATGGCCAGAACAATACCGAGAAGGCCCATAAGTTGAGCACCGACCAGAACTATGATGATAACTGTAAGCGGGCTCAGGTCTGTTGCTTTGCTAAGGAAAAAAGGAGTGAAGACAAAAGCGTCCAGGATTTGGACAATGATGTAAACAAGAAGGATTAAAAAGAAATTTGGAGTATCCGGCATTATAGATAAAAGAAGGGCTGGGATGGCTGCCATAAAAGGCCCCACGTAAAGAATGATGTTTAGGGTTGCGGCCAGGATACCAAGAATCAGGGCAAAAGGCATACCCAGTATAGAAAGCCCAAGCCAGGTCAAAATTCCGACAAAAAGGCATTTCAGCAATGTTCCCCGGATATAAGCCCCCACTTTTTCATCGATTGTGCTTAAAAGGTGGACAATATTTTCCTTGTAAATGCGGGGGAAAAGAAGGGTGACGTTGTGTTTTACATTTTCCATGTCGCGAACCATATAGAAAACGATAAATACCAGAGCAAACACTGCCCATATTTGCGAAAACACACCCATGGAAATGGTTGTCAGGCTGCGCAGCAGCTGCTGAATGTTCCCTGGGGCCTGGCGGACCAGCTGGTCGGTGTATTCAACAAAGATTTCCGTTAGTTGAAGGTTAAAACGCTGATCCAGCTCTTCAAGTTGAGCAGTCAGGGTTGGCATGTCACGGACAAATTCCGAACTCAGAAAAACAATCACCTGGCGGAGTTCAATGATTAAACCTGGAATAAGAAGGTAGAAAAGTAATATTATCGAAAAAAGGATCAAAAGGGAGGCTATCATGCCAGCCAGGAAAGGCTTGATTTTTATACCAATTAAAAAATTAACGAGGGGGCTGATAGTGTAGAAAATAAATAGGGCAATAACAATTATTGAGATGACAGGTGCCAGTTTAACTATAGTGTAAAAGATGATAAAAACTGCGGCAGCGACCAGGACAAATTTCAAGGCCAGCCGGATTTCTCGATCTTTGAACACGTCATAACTCCCTTAATAAAGGCTGCGAAGCCCGGCATTATGATCAAGAATTAGTTCTTTTATTCTTTATTTTAACATAAAGCAGAAAGTAAAAAAAGTGACAGTGAGCAAAGGATTAGCCGACTGTAAGGTCGAAAGAATAATTAACGGCGAAGAATAACAGGTTGGCTCTTAGATGCCACAGGAACGGCAAAAATCCTGCAGCTTATTTTCGCCGTCTTTATTGCATTCAGACACCTGAGAAACGTGGAGGATTGAAAGAAAATATGCCTGATTTTGTCCATCTGCATTGCCATACAGAATTCAGTCTTCTGGATGGCGCAGCAAGAATCAAAGATCTTGTTCAAAAGGCGGCCGCCAATAAAATGCCGGCTGTATCTGTAACCGATCACGGGACCATGTTTGGAGTGATCGACTTTTATCGGGCGGCAAAAGAAGCCGGAATCAAACCCATCATCGGCTGTGAAGTATATGTAGCTCTCCGTTCGCGATTTCAAAAAGAAGCACGACATGATGACAGCCAGTATCACCTGGTTTTGCTGGCCGAAAACAACACTGGTTACCAAAACTTGACGAGGCTTGTTTCAGCGGGGTTCCTGGAAGGCTTTTATTATAAGCCGCGTGTTGATCGCGAACTTCTGGAAAAATATCATGAAGGATTAATTGCCATGAGCGCCTGCCTTGCTGGAGAAATACCAACCTTAATTCTGCAGGGGCAGATTGAAAAAGCCCGAGATGCTGCTATATATTACCGCAATGTTTTTGGGCCAAATAATTTTTATCTGGAACTTCACGATCACGGTTTACCGGAACAGAAGATTGTCAACGAAGCGCTTGTCCGAATTTCCGAAGAAGAAGGGATTCCCCTGGCAGCATCAAACGATGTTCATTATCTGAATCGCGATGATGCTGCTGTGCACGACGTTCTGCTTTGTATCCAGACCGGGAAAACTATAGACGACGAAGAGCGCATGCGTTTTGAAACAGAGGAGTTTTATTTTAAAACCGCTGCGGAAATGACCGAGCTGTTTAAGGGTTATCCTGAAGCAATCTCAAATACGGTTTTAATTGCTGAACGATGCAACGTGGAAAAGGATTTTTCCCAGCGACACCTGCCCGAATTTGATCTACCTGAAGGCGAAAATCCCTATGATTATCTTATGAAAATCTGCTATCAGGGAATTGAAGAACGATATTCGGAAATAACACCGGCTATGAAAAAACGCCTCGAGTATGAACTTTCCGTTATCCGGCAGATGGGCTTTGCCAATTATTTTTTAATTGTCTGGGATCTGATCAAATACGCCAGGAAAGCAGGAGTTATCGTTGGGCCTGGACGTGGGTCTGCTGCCGGCAGCCTGGTAGCTTACTGCCTGGGTATTACTAATATTGAACCTCTTCAGCACAGTCTCCTATTTGAGCGGTTCCTGAATCCCGAACGCATTTCAATGCCTGATATTGATATCGATTTTTGTGATGACAAGCGCGACCGGGTCATCCACTATGTAACAGAGAAATATGGCCAGGAAAGGGTTGCCCAGATCATTACCTTCGGGACAATGGCAGCAAGAGCAGCTGTAAGAGATGTAGGCAGAGCGATGGCTATTCCATATGCCGAAGTGGATCGTATAGCAAAGCTGATCCCTACAGAACCTAAGATGACTATAGCCAGGGCTTTGAAACAAAGCAAAGAGCTGCAGCAGTTATACAAAGAAGAACGATACCGTGAATTGCTCGACACATCTATAGCAGTAGAAGGTATGCCCCGTCATGCTTCGACCCATGCTGCTGGAGTAGTCATAGCCAGAGAACCGCTTGTCAAATATGTCCCTCTGTACCGCACTGCCGATGGGGCAGTCGTTACACAGTTCCCCATGAATACAATTGAAGATCTTGGACTTCTTAAAATGGATTTCCTGGGATTAAAAACGCTCAGTATCATCGGGGAAGCTCTTGATAACATTCGCCGACGTCACAATGTTGATATTAAGATAGAGGATATTCCCCTTGACGATAAATCTACCTATGCAATGCTTTCGCACGGAGAGACAACGGGTACTTTTCAACTTGAAAGCTCGGGCATGCGCAACGTGTTACGTGAACTTATACCCAATAAATTTGAAGATTTAATTGCCGTTGTTGCTCTTTACAGGCCAGGACCGATGGAGCAAATTTCCATCTTTATTGAAAGCAAGCACGGCCACCGAAAAATAAAATACGCCCATCCTGTACTTGAACCGATTCTTAATGAAACTTACGGGGTTATAGTATATCAGGAGCAGATCATGGAAATAGCAGCTCGGATGGCCGGTTTTTCTCTTGGTCAGGCCGATCTTCTGCGCAGGGCAATCGGCAAAAAGAAAAAAAAGATTCTCGATGAACAACAGGAGTTGTTCATTAATGGTTGTATTAAAAACGGGTATTCCAGGGATCTGGCTGTTGAAATATATGACCTGATCTTAAAATTCGCCTCTTACGGTTTTAATAAATCACATGCCGCCGCTTATGCTTTGATCGCTTATCAGACGGCATATCTTAAAGCCAATTATCCCATCGAATTTATGGCCGCCCTGATGACTGTTAACTATTCCAACAGCGACAAGGTTGCCCTCTATATTGCCGAATGTCGCCGTATGTCTATTGAAGTGCTGCCTCCCGATATAAATGAAAGTGAAACTCATTTTACCGTAGTGGGCGATAAAAGAATTCGCTTCGGCATGGCTGCCGTAAAAAATGTTGGTCTGGGTGCTATAGAGTCAATTATTCAGGCTCGCCGGAAAAAGCCCTATACTTCGCTGCGCGATTTTGCATCTCGTGTCGATATGAGACTCTGCAACAAAAAGGTTTTAGAAAGCCTCATTAAATGCGGTGCTTTTGATTCACTGGGGGGACATCGGGCCCAGTATTTGGCGGCACTTGACGATATTTTAATGCACGGTCAATGTGTGCAGCGGGAAAGAGAGAATGGACAAATATCTATGTTTACGCTTTTTGACAACGAGACCAGGGAAGAGCTCTTGCTTGATAATCTGCCGGAGATAGAAGAATTCAGCGATCGAGAAAGGTTATCCCTGGAAAAAGAAATGCTCGGACTCTATATCTCGGGGCACCCACTGGATCATTACCGGCTAATCCTCGAAAATATGACCAACCTCACCAGGTGTGCTGAACTTAAAGACTGTGGAGACAATCACCGTGTCAGAGTGGGTGGTATTATCACAGCGGTCCGCAAATTTTACACCAAAAAAAACAAGCAAATGGCCTTTATACGCATGGAAGATTTAACAGGTGGAGTGGAGATGGTAATCTTTCCCGATTTGTTAGAGAAGCGATCAGCTTTGCTTGAGGAAGACAACCTTGTCCTGATTAACGGCAGAATCGATCTGAAAGAAGATGAAGAACCGAAAATTATTGCTGAATCAATCAGTCCTCTCAATAAGGAACAAAAATACCTTCAGCTGATTATTGGTGAAGATCATGACCGCAGCCTGCTGGAACATCTGAAAACTACCTTAATTGCAGAAAACGGAGAAACGCCGGTATGTCTTTATTTTAAAAAAGATAAAAAAATGCTGGTTCTCAAGGAAGAATACTGGGTGCGTGATAACCCATCATGCCTTGAAAGGCTGGAAAACCTGCTCGGTCCTGGATCGGTAATTGAACAGTTTAAAACCGAAACCGAAGGTTTTCCTACCGGGAAAATAAACTGAGCCGGAGGGCAAAAATATAATGAGACGAACAAAAATAGTTTGTACCATGGGACCAGGTGTTGATTCACCAGACCTACTTGCCAACTTGATCGAAGCGGGAATGGATGTAGCTCGCCTTAACCTCTCACATGGCAAGCAAGAAGACCATTTTCGGATGCTAAAAATGATCCGTGAAGTTGCCGCAGGCACCGGTAAAAATGTGGGGATTCTTTTCGATACTCGGGGTCCGAAAGTGCGCACAGGAGAACTGGTCTCCGATCCAGTTAACCTCAAGGATGGAGAAGAATTTATCCTGACAACATGCCCTTACCCGGGAGACGAAAAGAAAGTATCGATAACCTATCCACTACTGCACCAGGATATAAAACCAGGCGAGACTGTCCTCATTGATGATGGTTTAATTATTCTGCAGGTGCTCAGGGTAGCAGGCCAGGATATTGTATGCAAGGTTGTAAATGGCGGAAAACTGCACAGCCACAAAGGATTAAATACTCCTGAAACCAGGATCAAGCTGCCGGCAATAGATGAAAAAGACCGGGAAGATATAAAACTGGCTCTTGAACAGGGAATAGATTTTCTGGCTGCTTCTTTTACCCGCAGTGTCGAGGATATTCTTGAAATACGCCGGCTGGTTGAAAGCGAAAATTCTCAAATTATGATCCTGGCCAAGATTGAAAGCCGGGAAGGGATTGAAAATTACGATTCAATTCTGGAAGTCGCAGACGGAATAATGGTAGCCCGCGGTGATCTGGGAGTGGAAATTCCACCGGAGGAAGTCCCCCTTCTGCAGAAAGAATTCATCAAAAAATGCAATCGGGTTGGCAAACCCGTCATAACGGCTACCCAGATGCTGGACAGTATGATCCGTAATCCACGCCCCACAAGAGCAGAAGCAAGTGACGTAGCCAACGCGATTTTTGACGGTACTGATGCTGTGATGCTTTCTGGAGAAACGGCAGTAGGCCGTTTTCCCGTTGAAACGGTGAAGACGATGAGTAGAATTGCCAAAAGGGCTGAAGAGGGCATCGATTACCGTAAAATACTGGATGAACAGAGCAATTCAATTGGAAGTTCTATTACAGATGCTATCAGCTATGCTACCTGTTCTATAGCCCAGGAGCTGGGTGCCGACGCTATTCTAACGGCAACTCAATCTGGGACTACTGCCAGAATGGTTTCCAAGTACAGGCCAAAGGCGCCTATTATTGCTGTTTCATCACGCCGACGGGTAGCAGCACAGCTGACTCTGACCTGGGGAGTTATATCAGTTATCTGCCCACCCGCAGAATCAACCGACGACATGTTTTCCAATGCTATGCAATATGCTCTCCAGAAAAATCTAATCAGCAACGGTGACCTGGTGGTCATCACCGCCGGTGTACCGGTTGGAATATCCGGAACCACCAATTTGCTCAGGGTTGAAACAGTGGGTGAGATTATTGCCAGGGGAACGGGTGTGGGAAAATCCGCTGTCAGCGGTGAAGCTTTCATCGTGACAAATGAGGTTGACTTAAACAATTTCAGAGAGGGGATGATCCTGGTCAGCAAGACAACAGATAAAGAATATCTGCCTTCTCTGGAAAAAGCAGCAGGTCTTATCACTGAAGAGGGAGGTCTTACTTCCCACGGTGCTATTGTGGCTATCAACCTCGGTAAGCCGGCCGTAGTGGGTGTGACTAACGTGGAGGGGACAATCAAAACAGGCGAAATTATTACTGTGGATTCTATAAGGGGCCTGATTTACCGAGGCCTGGTAAAGGTTCTTTAAATAAACTGGAGTTGATTGCTACGAACAGTCATGAGACCCGTATCCGGGTTCGTTATGAAGAAACAGATCAAATGGGGGTTGTTTATTACGCCAATTACCTGGTTTGGTTTGAGGTCGGAAGGACAGAGCTGATGCGCAATCTCGGCCTAACTTACAAGGAATTTGAAAAGAGCAATCTCTACCTTCCGGTTCTAAAAGCATACTGCGAATACAAACAGCCTGCCCGTTACGATGATGATTTGAGAGTAATCACAAGGCTGGAAAGCGCCCAAAATATTAGAATTACTTTTAATTACGAAATTAAGAAATCAGGTAAACTGCTGGCTTCAGGTTATACTGAACACGCTTTTATAAATGGTGCAGGAAAGCCGGTAGTTTTACGTAAATCCAGACCGTTTCTCTGGAACAGACTCTGCCTGGCGCTTGAAAAAAATTCTGAATAAAGCAGGGGAAGAGATGAATGGGAAAGGTGAAAAGATCGGCATTGTCTATCATCCCGATTATTTGCTGCACACCAGGAACGATCACCCGGAACGTATGGAAAGGCTGAAGAAGATCATTGATCTTTTCGATGAAAAAAATGTTCTTGAACGAATAGAAATGATTAAACCTGAACTGGCTGAAGTGGAAGAAGTGGCCCTGATCCATGATCCGGAATATATTAGATCAATTGATAAAGCCTGTCGCTCCGGACAGAAATACCTGGACATGGATACTTACATTGTACCTGATTCATACCGTGTCGCACTCCTTTCGGCAGGCGGAGCCCTGTCTGCTCTGCGAGGAGTACTATCCAGCAATCCACGCAGAATTTTTGCCCTTAACCGCCCTCCAGGCCATCATGCTGAACGGAGAAGGGCAATGGGTTTTTGCATATTTAATAATGTGGCTATAGCAGCGGCCAAGGCTATATCTTTTTATGGCCTGAATAAAATTGCTATTGTGGACTGGGACGTTCATCATGGCAATGGGACGCAGCACAGCTTTGAAAGTGACCCAAATGTTTTATACATCTCAACCCACCAGAGTCCTGCATATCCCGGAACGGGAGATATTTATGAAGTAGGAATAGGTCCAGGTGAAGGTTATACGATCAATATCCCACTTCCTCCAGGAAGTGGAGATCCTGAATATCTCATGTTTTTTAACCGACTGATAATTCCCGTCCTGGAACAGTTTGAACCTGAACTGATCATTGTATCCGCCGGTCAGGATATTTACAGTAAGGATCCCCTGGCTGGAATGCTTGTTACCCACCAGGGTTTTTACAGGATGACCGAAGCACTGGCTGATCTTTCCGAGCGATACTGTGGAGGAAAGGTAATGTTCTGCCTGGAAGGAGGTTATCATCTGGATGGTCAGGCAGGAGCAGTGCTGCAGGTTCTCAATGCCCTGGGCCGCTGGGAACTGGAGATAACAGAAGAATCAGAAGAAAGGGAACCCAGAGATGATCTCTTACAACATCTCCAGGGAATTTTGCATGTTCAAAACAAATACTGGGATTTGTAAGTAGAGGAAAGGCAGACCGATTTATAAAAGGTTTTTAACTTAAATCCATGTGGTAAAGAACCAACCCACCAGGTAGTTTGGGGTAAAAGTAAGTTGACTTTCTGGGCATGACCAAGCCCATTTTGGACCGTTCAAATATCTTCTCCACCGGAACAGCATCGAGGATAAAAGCCCAGTCAGCGTTTCCGTTTTTCACTTCTTCAAGGCATTTAGCCGGATCATGTTCAAAGGACATGGAAAGAGCAGTTTCCTTTTCTGAAGAATCTCCAGCGCTTTCTCCATTTATATCAAGGACATACTTATGCAGCAGGGAGATGGCCAGATCACCGCGGCGGAGGTCGAATTTTGGCCGGATCAGAAATGCTTTACCGGAGCAAAAAAGGCCGAATCCGCCTTTTCCAGTGCCGATATTTTTAAGTTCTTCCCTGAATTTGTCGAGATCCAGGCCGGCCAGATTCCCCGATTCATTTATGGTGAAGTGTTCCTGCAGCCTGGCCATAAGTTCTTTCTCTTCTTCTTTTTCTATTCCCTTCAGAAGACGTTGCGTTGGTAGAGCCAAAAGCCCCTCATCCTGCATACTCACCATGGTAGAGAGAACAAAGGAAGAGCCACCGTCGCCTCCAGTACGTGCTTTTGTTTGCGAATAATGCAGTGCTGTTTCGTAACGGTGATGGCCGTCAGCAATCAGCAGCTGCCGCTCTTGAAAATACTTTGTAATCTCTTTGATCACTGCCGGTTCTTGAACCTGCCACAGGCGGTGGATCTGACCGGAATTTTCCCTGGCTTCAAAGAGCGCTCCTTCTGGTTTGGCGTATTTAAAAAGACTGCTCATAAAATCTTCAGGATCGGGGAAAAGAGTAAAAATGGGGCTAATATTGCTTCTGATGGTATTTAACAAAGCAAGGCGATCTTCTTTTGGCCCTTTCATTGTCAATTCATGCGGCAATACTGTTTTCCTGTTGTAAGGTTCAAGCTTCAGGGCGGCAATAATGCCAGGCCGTTTCATTTTCCGGTTGTTGAAAACAAATTCCTGTTCATAAAGATAGTATCCTGCAGAACTGTCCATTCGTAGCACATCATCAGATAGCCATCGCTTAAGGGTGTCAGCGGCTCGAGTATAACGGTTATATTGTTCATTATCACCGTCTTTAATGAGCCCGTATTCAAGGCGAATTATATTGTGGGGGTCCAGTTCGTGCAGTCGATTCTGCTCCCGTGTATCAATAACATCGTAAGGGGGGGTTATAACATTTGCCATGTTTTGAATCTTGAGGGGATTGAAACGAATTCCTTTAAAGGGTCTGATTTCTGCCATTGTCGTCCTCCAAAAATGATTCAAGGGATGCTGCTGCGATTTAACGTATTGATTCTATATTAATAGGTGCTCATTTGCAACCTCGAAAAACCCTTTTTTGCATTGCCTGAAGCCCTGAACTGTGCTATACTACCTCTGGTACTTAAAACGCACGTCCGTTTAGTCGGGGCCGGTTGGCGATTAGCTCGGTTACTGATAATGATACGGGCGGTGGTTAAAACAACAAGGAGGAATTGATTTGGCCAGAGTAAGTATGAAACAGCTGTTGGAAGCGGGAGTCCATTTTGGACACCAGACTCGCCGCTGGAATCCGAAGATGAAAAATTATATCTTCACTGAGCGTAATGGGATTTACATTATTGATTTGCAGAAAACTGTAAAATTGATGGATGTAGCTTATAACTTTGTCCGTGATCTTGTCGCCGATGGCGGCAGCATAGTTTTCGTGGGCACTAAAAAACAGGCTCAGGAATCTATAAAGGTTGAATCTGAAAGGTGCGGCACTCACTATGTCAACCACCGCTGGCTTGGCGGTATGCTGACCAACTTTAATACAATCAGAAGAAGAATCAACCGAATGATCGAACTTGAAAAAATGGAAATGGACGGAACTTTTGAGCGTTTGACAAAGAAAGAAGTTTTAAATTTAAGGCATGAACATGAAAAATTAATGAAGTTCTTAAATGGAATCCGGGAAATGAAAACATTGCCCGATGCTGTTTATGTCGTCGATCCAAGAAAAGAAAAGATAGCGGTTGCCGAAGCAAGGAAACTTGAAATCCCTGTAATTGCCATTGTTGATACAAACTGTGATCCCGATGAAATTGATTACCTGATTCCCGGAAACGACGATGCCATCAGGGCTGTTAAACTGATCACCTCAATTATGGCTGATGCTGTTCTCGAAGGTAAGCAGATCAGCGAAGTACAGGAAGAACCTGAACAAGAGCCTGAAACTGCAGCCCCGGAAACAACAACATCAGAAGAGGTAACGGCTGATGATGTACCTTCTGCAGAAAAAACAACAGTAACAGAAGAGGAAAGTCCTGAAATAAATGAAGAAAAAACCTCAGCCGGAAAAGATGAATAAGGCCGGCATACAATCGTAAAGATTGATAATAGTTTAATGCTGTAATGAAAGGGTGGAAACAATGCAAATCGATGCAAAAGCGGTTAAAGCTCTGCGTGAAAAAACTGGAGCAGGCATGATGGATTGCAAAAAAGCTCTGCTGGAAACTGGCGGTGATGAAGAAAAAGCAATAGACATCCTCAGGGAAAAAGGATTGGCTGCAGCTGCTCGCCGGGCCGATAGAACAGCCAACCAGGGGATTGTCGATTCATATATTCACCTTGGCGGTAAAATAGGAGTCCTGGTTGAAGTTAACTGCGAGACTGATTTCGTGGCTAGAAACGACGAATTTCGTGATTTCGTGAAAAATATATGCCTGCAGGTGGCAGCTGCAAATCCTGCCTATCTGAGCAAGGAAGATGTGCCAAAAGAGATCATCGATAAAGAGGCTCAAATAATCAAAGCACAGGCCCTTAACGAAGGTAAACCAGAAAAAGTTATTGAAAAAATCGTTGAAGGACGCTTGAACAAGTTTTATCGTGAAAATTGTTTGTTGGATCAGGCTTATATTAGGGATGAAGACAGGACAATCAATGAATTATTGACGGAATTGATTGCCAGGATCGGTGAAAATATAGTCATCAGGCGCTTCAGTCGATTCGAGGTCGGCGAAGGAATTGAAGGCGGAGAATCCTGTTGACAAACGGGAAGGAAGAAAAAAGAACACTTTACGGTGTTCTTTTTTTTACCCCTCTTGCAGGAAAAATAATACTTTCAGGGGAGGGTGTTTCTGCTTTTCGTCGAATTAATAAAAGTCAGGAGGTGCGCTTTGGGACAAGCGGCTTATAAACGTGTTGTTCTCAAGTTGAGTGGAGAGGCGCTTGCCGGCAAACAGGGTTTTGGTATTGATCAGGACGTTATCGAAAGCATAGCGCTGCAGATTAAAGAAGTAATTGACTTTAAAGTCGAAGTAGCGATAGTTGTCGGCGGGGGGAACATCTGGCGAGGGGCCCAGGCCGGCAAGAAAGGTATGGATCGGGCTACTGCTGATTATATGGGTATGCTGGCTACTGTTATTAATGCTCTTGCTTTGCAGGATGCCCTGGAAAGACACGGAGTTGATTCGAGAGTGCAAACTGCTCTCGAAATGAAACAGGTAGCCGAACCGTACATTAGAAGGAGAGCGCTGCGTCATCTTGAAAAAGGAAGAGTAGTTATTTTTGCCGGGGGCACAGGAAACCCCTACTTTTCAACCGATACCACCGCCGCCCTCAGAGCAGCGGAAATAGAAGCAGAAGTAATTTTACTGGCCAAGGGAAAAGTTGATGGAGTCTACAGCGAAGATCCTTTGATTAACCCGGCGGCCAAACGATTCAGTGAATTGAATTACATAGAGGTTATCAACCAGGGACTCGGAGTGATGGATTCAACAGCAGCCTCTTTATGCATGGATAATAAAATTAAATTAATTGTGTTTGGGTTAAACCTGGGTAATATTAAAAAGGTGATCATGGGAGAAAATATTGGCACAATGATCAAGGGTGGGTGACTATGGTAGAAGACATTTATATGGATGCCGATGATCGAATGGAAAAAGCGATAAGTGTATTCAAGCGTGAACTTTCCACGTTGCGAGCGGGCAGGGCAACGCCGACACTTCTTGATAAGATTGAGGTCGATTATTACGGGACACTGACCCCTTTAAACCAGATTGCCGGTGTAACTGCCCCTGAACCAAGATTGCTGGTTATTCAACCGTGGGATAAACAGGCCATGCCGGAAATTGAAAGGGCTATCTTAAAATCCGATCTGGGATTGACCCCTTCAAATGACGGCAATGTAATTCGACTGAGTATCCCCCAGCTAACTGAAGAAAGACGCAAAGAACTGGTTAGATTTGTCAGAAAAAAGGCAGAAGAAAGCAGAGTCATAATTCGTAATATTCGCCGTGATGCCAACGACAGGATCAAGCAGCTTGAAAAATCGGGTGATATATCGGAAGATGAACGCAGGCGGGCCCAGGACGAGATTCAGGAGCTAACAGACAGCAAAATTGAAGACATAGACAAAATCCTGGAGCAAAAAGAAAATGAAATGATGGAAGTTTAATAATTTTTTCCAACCCATGAAACCCCTGCTAGACGGCAAAAGTCCGGGGCATAAAGTCACGAGAGACGGTTCTCTCTTTTCGAATGGTAAGGGAGAGCCGTTTTATTAAATGGTGGTGAATAACAGTGCGGGACGAAAATCGTGAACAGAAGCTGTTGCAGGCTATAGATTATCAGAAAATACCCCGCCACATAGCCATTATAATGGATGGAAACGGTCGCTGGGCCGTTGAAAAAGGCTTGCCCAGAAAAGAAGGACACCGGCAGGGTATGGAAACCATCAAAGTGATTGTTAGAAACTGCAATAACTTGCGCATCAAAGTTCTCACTCTTTTTGCTTTTTCCACTGAAAATTGGCAGCGTCCAAAATGGGAAGTCAATTACCTGATGAGCTTACCTGAGAAATATTTTAGTTCAGATCTTCCTGAACTGATTGAGAATAATATTCAGGTAAAACTAATGGGAGACCGTGACGGGCTTCCCGGCAGAGTACAAAAAGCAATCCTGGACGGTGTGGAAAAGACGAAAGAAAATACGGGAATGATTTTAAATTTCGCCATGAATTACGGGTCCCGTTCGGAAATCCTTCAGGCAATAAACAATATCGTAGTTGATGTAGCACAGAATAAAGTAAAAAGTAAAATCGATGAAAATATATTTTCAAGTTATCTTTATACGGACGGCCTTCCCGATCCAGACCTGCTTATCAGGACCAGTGGTGAATTCAGAATCAGCAATTTCTTGCTCTGGCAGCTTGCTTACAGTGAATTATGGTTTACTGACATTTACTGGCCGGATTTTAATAAAATACATCTTCTGGAAGCAATCTTTGATTACCAGCAGCGAAAGCGCCGTTTTGGCAAGATCGACAGTTAAAAACTTAAGTAAACGGGATAGGGGACAATGCTAAAAACCAGAATCATATCCGCCTTAATTTTAGGACCTTTGATATTGGGAATGGTTTACCTCGGAGGGATATTTTATACACTCCTTCTGCTGACAATTGTCAACCTGGCCATTTATGAGTATGATACTCTTCTCAATCACCGTGGTTACAATACACCACACTTTTTGAACCATCTGGCAGTGAATCTTTTTTTAATTGTCTTTTACCTGGAGTTATATACGCTATTGTTTCCAATAATGCTCCTTATTCTTTTTGCTTATTTTATCTATATTTTGCTCAATGCAGAGAATAGAAGTTGCTTTGATTCGGCCGTTTCAATTTTTGGAGTGCTTTACCTTAGCCCCCTGGTGGGTTTCCTTCTGCTTTTAAGGATACAGCCCGAAGGTATGATCTACTTATACTGCCTTCTCGGGGGGGTATGGTTGCACGATAGCCTGGCTTATTTTATCGGCATTAAATGGGGCACTCACAAATTTGCCCCCTTTATCAGCCCAAACAAATCAGTTGAAGGCTCCCTTGCCGGTATAGCAGGGACAGTCATCGCTTTCTTTCTGTTAGCAACATTTTATCCTCAATTGCTTTCCATAAATCCCGTTGAAGCCATTATCTTTGGCCTGGGATTAGCTGTTTTTGCCCAGTTCGGCGATCTTCTTGAATCTGCCTTCAAACGTCAGGTAGAGGTGAAGGATACGAGCGGATTTATTCCCGGTCACGGCGGTATCCTTGACCGTTTCGACAGCCTCATTGTTACTGCACCATTTGTTTATTATTTTTTCCAGATCATCAACATAATGTAGTATTTTAGCCAAACACTGCAGTCGCGCTTACAGATCGCTCGCGCAGAAGTGAAGCGGCTCTCCTTCGGTGCTCCACATGGACTGCCCTCGACACTTGACAATCAGTCTTCGGGTCTCAGCCCGGCACTCAAAAAAACTGAAGCGGTAATTTATTGGTTTGAGTGCCGGGGCCCGTTCCGCCCCTCGGCTCGCCGGCACTTCTATGCTGCTTGCTTTAGTTCGCCCTGCCCGGCAGTGTTAGGCACCCGGCACATTGTAGAAGGGGTGTTTGATCTTTGAACCTGCACACTATATTTTGCTTTTACTGTTTGAAAGGTGCGGGCGAGAATGGGGCAGCTTAAAATTTGGCAGGGCGGAGTCTGTGCAGAGCAGCCCACGATGTGGTAAGATTTAAGAAGAAAAAATGGAAAGGTTGAGCCGAACATTGAGCGTTAAAAAAATAGCCATACTGGGGTCTACCGGATCAATAGGGCGGCAGACACTTGAGGTAATTGAATCGCTGGGTCCGCAATACCGGGTCATAGCGTTAACAGCAGGCAGCAACGACAGGTTGCTGGCTGATCAAATACTAAAATTTAAACCAAAGATAGCTGTTTTAAGCGACAAGGTAGCTGCCGGCAGACTGGCTAAAGCCGTAGATGGCACCGGCTGTCAGGTCCTGCAGGGCAATGAAGGGCAAGAAGTTGCTGCAACTCTCGATGAAGCAGACCTGGTAGTGATGGCCCAGGTGGGTTTCAGCGGTTTCAAACCGCTTGTATCTGCTTTAAAACAGGGAAAAAAAATAGCCCTGGCCAATAAGGAGTCGCTGGTTATCGGTGGGGAAATACTGGATAAACAGGGCCTTCTTGATAGAACAAAAATATATCCCTTAGACAGTGAACATTCAGCCATCTGGCAGTGTTTGCGCAGTGGCGAAAAAGAAGAAGTTGATAAAATTTACCTGACTGCATCAGGAGGCCCTTTTTTTGGGAAAACACGAGAAGAGCTTAATCATGTAACCGTAGATGAAGCGCTAAAACACCCCAACTGGAAAATGGGCGGTAAAATAACCATTGATTCAGCAACCATGATGAACAAAGGCCTTGAAATTATTGAAGCGATGTGGCTTTTTGGTTTGCGCCTTGATCAGGTGGAGGTAGTTGTCCACCAGCAAAGTATTGTCCATTCTATGGTAAAATATAAAGACGGATCAGTTATCGCTCAGCTTGGCAGGCCGGATATGCGCCTCCCTATTCAATATGCACTAACCTATCCGGAACGCCTTGAGAGCAGGTTTGAAAATTTTGATCCCTTTGATCTTGTCCTTG
Organism: Bacillota bacterium; assembly: GCA_034189085.1. Taxonomy (GTDB): domain Bacteria; phylum Bacillota; class Dethiobacteria; order DTU022; family DTU022; genus M55B129. The sequence goes on from JAXHVH010000002.1 coordinate 35,979, forward strand.
ATTTCAAGAAACCTGATCGGGATAATTTTCCCTGCCTGAAACTTGCCTGCCGGGCTGTAAAAGAAGGTGGGACAATGCCCGCCGTACTGAACGGAGCAAATGAAGAAGCTGTGAGAAGCTTCCTGGTCGGTGGAATAGCATTTACCAACATAGCAGAAGTGATAGAAACAGTGATGAACAGGCACAGGCTGGTGTCTAATCCCATTCTGCAAGATATAATTGCAGCGGATATTTGGGCCAGACGGGAAGCCAAAGTTTGTATCACTGCTTTAGAGGGAAGGATGAACTAAAATGCAGACATTAATAGCTTCAATATTTGTTTTCGGTCTGCTGATCATTGTCCACGAACTTGGACATTATTTCGTAGCCCGTTTGACAGGGATTAAAGTTCTGGAACTGGCAATTGGTTTCGGACCCAAAATAGTGAGCTGGAGAAAAAATGAGATCGACTATTCCCTGCGTGCTGTCCCCCTGGGTGGTTTTTGCCGTATGCTTGGTGAGAATCCCGATGAAGATTCAGACCCTGATAGTTTCAGTCGCAAACCTCCTCTGAGCAGGGCGGCAGTTTTGGTTGCGGGAGCGGCGATGAACCTTGTTTTGGCCGTTGTTGTATTTTTTATTATCTTTTTCTTCCTGGTTGGTGTCCCAACTGAGAGTTCACAGATTGGTTATATCATTGAGAATTCACCGGCGGAATCTGCAGGATTGGAATCAGGTGACACCATTAAGTCCATTGATGGGACACCGGTAAGTAACTGGGAAGATGTTCTAATAAATATTTCAGCAAAACCAGCCCAGGAGATTGAACTGCGGATCGAACGGAACGGCAGTGAAAAGCAGGTTAAGGTGGTCAGCGAGATTGCGCCTGAAGACGACAGCAGGGGAATTATAGGAATTGGGCCACAGATAGAAAAATATCGTTTTTTACCATCCCTTCAGATCAGCCTGGAGCGTTTTGCCTTGATCATAACCTCAATTTATCAGGTGCTTACAGGACAGGCCCCACTGGACGTAACCGGACCGGTGGGTATAGTTTATGTGATCAGTGAAGTAGCCCAAACCGGTTTTATAAATCTTTTAATGCTAACAGGGCTGATCAGCATCAGCCTTGGAATAATGAACCTGTTGCCAATTCCGGCTCTGGATGGCGGAAGGTTATTTTTCCTGCTGGTAGAGGTCTTACGGGGAAAGCGTATCGATCCGGAAAAAGAGGGATTTATTCACTTTATAGGCTTTGCCCTTTTGATTATTTTAATTCTTTTTATAACCTATCAGGATCTTCTGCGATTTGACATTTTACCCGGGAAGTAAATGGGGACTCTATGGAAAAAATATTGCGGAGAAATACCCGTCCGGTTAAAATCGGAACGGTCACAATAGGCGGAGACCATCCTGTAGCCATTCAATCGATGACCAATACGCGGATCGTATCCCTTACTGAAACTGAAAACCAGATCAAGGAACTGGTCGAAACAGGCTGTGAACTGGTAAGGCTGGCTGTCCCGGATCGTGAGTCAGTGGGTGCCTTTGAAAAACTGGCTGCCAGGAGTGCAGTCCCCTTAATAGCTGATATTCATTTTGATGTTGAACTGGCCCACATGGTTCTTGACAGCGGCGCGTCCAAAATTAGAATAAACCCTGGTAACATCGGCGGGCCCAAAAAGCTGGAAAGTCTTGCTGAACATGCCGGGAGGCTAAACATTCCCATAAGGATTGGTGTTAATTCTGGATCTTTGGAGAAGAACCTGTTGAAAAAATACGGCGGGGCTACTTCTGACGCTCTTGTAGAATCGGCTCTTGGTTATCTTCAGGTACTGGAAAGCTGCGGATTTTTCAATACGGTTATTTCTCTGAAAGCATCAGATGTTTATACAACAATCAGGGCCTGCCGTTTATTTGCCGGGCAGAACGATTACCCGCTGCATATTGGCATAACGGAAGCAGGCCCTTCATATACCGGCTTAATTAAAGGTTCCATCGGCGTAGGTGCTTTACTGGCAGATGGGATCGGTGATACTGTACGGATTTCACTCACCGCGCCACCGGCTGAAGAAGTAAGAGCCGCCCAGCAAATTCTTCAAGCTCTTGGTTTAAGACATTTCCGCCCCGATATCATATCCTGTCCCACTTGCGGGCGATGCAGTATCGATCTTTTATCCCTGGTTAATGAAGTAGAGCTAATGCTGAGAGATTATCGTCTTACTTTGAAGGTTGCAGTAATGGGCTGTATGGTTAACGGTCCTGGAGAAGCACGTGAAGCCGATATCGGTATTTCGGCCGGCAAAAAACATGGCATCGTGTTCCGCCATGGGCAGGTTATTCGTACTGTGGATCTGCCCGATCTCCTGCCATCCCTGAAGGAAGAACTGGATCTGGAAGAACGATATCACAGAAACAACGGTCAGGAGGAATAAAATCTTTGAAAGTAGCGGCCATAATTCCAGCCTACAATGAAGAAAAAACAATTGGCAGTGTTATTCAAACTCTGCAGAATTCAACGTTTATTGACAGAATTATTGTTGTCAGTGACGGTTCGGAAGATGGAACGGTTGAGGCTGCCTCCCAATTCCCCGGGGTAGAAATAATCGAATTGCTTATCAACCGTGGCAAGGGAGGAGCGCTGAAAGCAGGTCTCGATTATTGCATTGAGGAAGTGATTATCATTCTTGATGCCGACTTGATCGGGTTAACCCCGGCTCACGTTGAAGCACTGCTTATCCCTGTGATTAACAATCAAGCTATGATGACCGTAGGCATATTTGAAAAAGGACGTATGGCCACCGATATCGCCCAGAAAATGGCTCCATTTTTATCAGGTCAGCGTGCTCTCCGAAGAGAACTTTTGGAAAACATTTCTGGACTTGATTTATCTCGCTTTGGTATTGAAATGGCCTTGCACCAGTACGTAGAAAATAATGGCATTTCTGTAGAAGAAGTCCAGCTTCCCGACCTGTCCCACGTTATGAAGGAAGAAAAACTGGGAATCCTGAAAGGGTTTTCAGCAAGAGCAAAAATGTACTGGGATATTTTAAAATTTTTAACCCGTTCAGGTGCAGCAAAGAAACAGTAAAACGCTTTTATTTCTTGCATGTGCAGTCTTTTTGTGGTAAATTAAAAAATGAATGGAGTTGTTTTGTCTTAAGGGTGGGGGTTCCCACTCTTTCATGTTAGTAGGGCTTTTTTAGGCTAATGGAGGCTGAAATGAATTCGGCAGAAATGATGAAAGTAAAGTTAATTGAAATCATCGAGCCATTTCTGAAGAAAATGGGTTTCGAACTGGTTGATCTAAATTACCTGCCAGGCAGCAGTGGAAAATTACAGCTTTTTATAGATCGAGAAGGTGGCATAACTATTGACCACTGTGAATTAGTCAGCCGGGAAGTGTCTGATTTTCTTGACTATCAGGACCCCATCAATCATTCCTATACCCTTGAGGTATCTTCTCCTGGTTTGGAAAGGCCGCTCAGAAAACGAGAACATTTCGATCGGTATGTCGGAGAAAAGGTCAAGATTAGAACTGCCGAGCCAGTTGACGGCAAATACAAATTCAGCGGCTTCCTGCAGGAAACCGAAGGGAATAATGTGATCGTTCGTGTGGAAAACGGCACTATTTTTAAGATCCCCTTTCCGGCAATCAGGAAGGCTAATCTCTGGTTTACCGAAGCGGAAAAAAATGAGATATTAAATAATAGAAAGAAAGGAGGTAAACGCTGAAAAAATGAACAAGGAACTTTTTGCTGCCATAGAAACCCTTGAAAAAGAAAAGGGAATCAGCAAAGATGTGCTTTTTGAAGCTCTCGAAGTTGCCCTTATTTCAGCATATAAAAGAAATTTTCAGACTGCCCCGGCTGTCAGAGTAATTATCGATCGCGACACAGGAGAAATAAGAGTCTTTTCTCAATTGAAAGTGGTTGAAGAAGTGGAGTCCGAACAACAGGAGGTAAGCCTCTATGAAGCCAGGGTTTATGACCCGCACTGCCAGATCGGAGATCTCGTCGAAGTAGAAGTTACACCGAAGGAATTCGGGCGGATAGCAGCGCAGACGGCAAAACAGGTTGTTATACAGAGAATCAGGGAAGCGGAAAGGGAAATGATTTACGAAAACTTTGTTGACCGCACCGAGGAAGTTATAACAGGCCTGGTGAGACGGTTTGAACAGAGAAATGTAATTATTGATCTCGGACGCACAGAAGCTGTATTGCCGGTTGAGGAACAAATACCATATGAGCGCTACCGGCAGGGGGAACGAGTAAAAACATTTATCATGGAAGTTAAGAAAACAAACAAGGGCCCGCAGATCATTGTTTCCCGCACTCATACCGGTTTTTTGAAACGTCTTTTCGAGATGGAAGTGCCGGAAATATATGATGGAATTGTTGAAATTAAAGCCGCTGCCAGAGAAGCCGGGCATCGTTCCAAATTGGCGGTTTCTTCGAACAACCAGGATATTGATCCTGTCGGTGCCTGTGTCGGCCCGAAAGGAAGCAGGGTACAGGCTATCAGCAATGAATTGAAAGGTGAAAAAATTGATATTATTAAGTGGAGCGATGGATCGGAAGAATATATAGCCAATGCCCTGAGTCCGGCCAAGGTGTCGTCAGTAGTGCTGGACTCGGATAATAAAACAGCTACAGTCGTAGTACCCGATAATCAGCTTTCCCTGGCTATAGGCAAAGAAGGCCAGAACGCCAGGCTGGCTGCTAAAATAACCGGCTGGAAAATTGACATATCCAGTGAGACACAATATGCCGACAAAAACCTATCGGCAATTGGTTTGCACATTGATATGGAAAACAAAGAAGCGGCAAAAGAGGACGATCAGATTTCGATAAACGCAGATGAAGCGCAGGGAGAAAATTTAAGCACCGCTGAGGAAGCAACAGATGAAGTTGAAGAAGGAAAAGAAGGGAAAGGTAAAAAAGAAAATGAGATCCCGGTGATGGATGAACCTGACGGCGCAGGTGGGCCGGAGGAGGATTCTGAAGAAGATGATTAAAAAGCGCAAAGTCCCAATGAGGGTTTGCATTGGCTGCCAGGAAAAAAAACTAAAAAAAGAGCTTGTGCGTATTGTGAGAACCCCTACCGGAGAAGTAATGCTTGATTTAACGGGAAAAAAAGCGGGACGAGGCGCTTATATCTGTCCCCGGGAAGAATGTTTGAACAAGGCAATCAAGGCAAGAAGGCTGGAAAAAAATCTCCAGACCAAAATATCGGATGAACTTTTAAAAGAAATAAACACAACATTAAAAGATTACCGTGAAGAGTAAGAACAAAAATGAGGAGGGCTCATTTTATGGAGGTGTTGTAGATGAGCAAAGTGAGGGTATATGAACTGGCAAAAGAGCTGGGCACAACCAGCAAAAAGCTTATAGAAGTAATGGAAGGTATGGACATCGTCGTAAATAACCACATGAGTACGTTAACCGATGAAGAGGCCAAGAAGGTTATGTCCATCCTGACAGGGCAGGCCAAGCAAAAACCGCCGGAAAAAGTGGAAGAGAAAAGCAAGAAAGAACCGGCGGCCAAAAAGAAAGTAAAGCCCAAAGCCCCGCCTAAAGAAGCGCCTAGCCGCAAAGCAAGAAAAGCAATTCAGGAAGAAAAAAGAGCGGCTATGCTGAAGGCCAAAAAACCGAAGTTAAAGCTGGAAGGACAGGTCACAGTAGCAGAGCTTGCTGGAAGAATCGATGTCACACCGGCTCAGCTGATCAATATTTTAATGGAAATGGGCATTATGGCCAGCATAAATCAGCCCCTGGAGAAAGAAACAGTAGAACTGGTAGCCGAGGAACACGGCTATGATGTGGAATATAAAGAAGATACTTATGAAGAAGAGCTGCTTGCCGAAGCGGGAGATGAAGAAAAGGAAGAACTTTTGCGCATCCCGGTAGTAACAGTACTGGGACATGTTGACCATGGCAAAACTTCACTGCTTGATGCTATCAGGCATGCCAACGTAACTGCCGGAGAGTTCGGCGGCATTACCCAGCATATTGGTGCATACCAGGTCAAGGTAGATGAGAAAAAGGTTGTTTTTCTCGACACTCCCGGTCACGAAGCTTTCACAGCCATGAGAGCCAGAGGGGCCCAGGTAACAGATATAGCCGTGCTTGTCGTGGCTGCCGATGATGGTGTAATGCCTCAAACAGTGGAAGCAATTAACCATGCCAAAGCAGCCCAGGTACCTATTCTGGTAGCAATAAACAAGATTGATAAGCCCAATGCCAATCTGGAAAGGGTTAAGCAGCAGCTATCCGATCATGGTCTAATTTCCGAAGAATGGGGAGGAGACACCATTATTGTACCTGTCAGCGCCATCAAAGGCGAAGGCCTGGATGAACTTTTGGAAATGATTTTGCTGCTGGCCGAGGTTGGAGAGTTAAAAGCCAGTCCTGAACGGATTGCCCGCGGAACTGTAATTGAAGCCAAGCTTGATCGCGGCAGAGGGCCTGTAGCTACAATCCTGGTGCAGGATGGTACTTTACGGGTCGGCGAAGCTGTGATCTGCGGCTCCATTGCCGGTAAAATCAGAGCTATGATTAATGAACGAGGAGAAAGGGTCAAATCGGCAGGGCCCTCGACACCTGTCGAGATACTGGGGCTTAATGACGTCCCGATGGCCGGTGACAGTTTCCAGGTCGTTGTCGACGATAAACTGGCCCGAACAGTGGCTGCCAAGAGAGCTGATAAGATCAAGGAAGCGACACAGCATGTTCAAAGAGTTACCCTGGACGATCTCTTTAAACAGATCCAGGAAGGCGAGGTAAAAGATTTAAACCTAATATTGAAGGCCGACGTGCAGGGCTCTGTGGAAGCGCTGCAGGAAGCCCTTTATAAGCTAAGCCTTGAAGAAGTCCAGATCAAAATAATCCATACTGGTGTGGGAGCAATCACTGAATCTGATGTCATGCTGGCTTCCGCTTCGAATGCCATTGTAATCGGTTTTAATGTTCGTCCGGACAGCAATGCTCGCAAACTTGCCGAACATGATCAGGTTGATATCAGGCTTTATCGGGTTATATATGAAGCAATTGAAGACATTAAAGCAGCCGTCACCGGTTTGTTGAAACCGATTCTTAAGGAAACAGTCCAGGGACAGGCGGAAGTAAGGCAAACCTTTAAAGTTTCTCGTTTGGGCACTATCGCCGGCTGTTATGTGACGGAGGGTAAAATAATTCGTAATGCCATGGTCAGGATAATCAGAGACGGAACGGTGATTATGGATTCAGGAAAAATCGATTCCCTGAAACGATTTAAAGATGATGTACGGGAAGTAATGACTGGCTATGAATGTGGTATTCTCCTGGAGAATTTCCATGATTTTCATGAAGGCGACATTATTGAAGCTTACATCATGGAACAGGTAGCCCGTTAGAATCAGTTTGCCAGTTTCAAAAGAAAAGCCGGGAGGAATTTCCGATGAGCGAAAATAGAATGCGCAGGGTGGCAGAGCAAATAAAAAAAGACGTTAGCCAGATCATCAGCTCACAGCTGAAAGATCCCCGGGTAGCAGGTATTACCAGTGTTACCGAAGTTGAGCTATCAAAAGATCTGCGTTATGCTTCCATATATGTAAGCATTTTTGGAAATGAAACGGAGCGCGAAGAAATGCTACAGACGCTGATCCGGGCGACCGGTTATATTCGCAGCGAAATAGGCAGGCTCATAAGGCTGCGTTATACACCTGAAATTAATTTTTACCTTGACAATTCAATGGAATATGGAGCCCACATCGATAGGGTTATAAAATCTTTAAAAGAAGAAGAGAGCAAAACTAATGAACCAGATGAAGGATCGGGAGAAGATCATTGAGATTTTTAAAAGAGAAAAATCCTTTAATTTAATCTCCCACATGTTACCCGACGGAGACAGTATCGGATCGTTACTGGCCATGGAGCTTGGTTTAAGCAAACTTGGTAAAAAGGTAATGATGTTCACACCCGGACATGTTCCCCCGAAATACACATTCATTAAAGGGGCTGACAAGGTCCTTAACGACAAAAAACTCTTTGACAATAGAGGCTCAATTGCCGTTGTCCTTGACAGCAGCGATGCGGAGAGACTGGGTGATTTTAGCGATATAGTGATGGAAAACAAAAATATAATAAACATCGATCACCATGTCACCAACCAGTTTTTCGGGACTTACAACCTGGTTAATGCCGAAGCTTCTGCTACCGGTGAAATTTTATTCCACCTTTTAAATGATCTGGCGGTGCAAATTGATGAGGATATTGCCGAGGCTCTGTACGTAGCTATTTCAACCGACACCGGTTCATTCAAGTACGAAAATACCAGACCCGGCACACACCGGGTTGTTGCATCTCTTATGGAATTTAATATAAATCCAGGTAGTCTTTCCCAGAAAGTTTTTGATGAACGGCCTCTTGCTTTTTATACTTTATTGAAAGAAGCTCTGTCGAGTTTGGAATTTTACGAACAACAGCGAATTGCTGTGATGACTCTCAGTCTGGACATAAGAAAAAGGAACGGGGCCACGTCCGACGACCTGGACGGAATCGTTAATTACAGCCGTAATATTGAGGGCGTAGAACTGGGCATTCTTTTTTATGCGGACAGTGACGACGAAGTAAAAGTGGGTTTCCGCTCAAAAAAACTTGATGTCAGCGCCCTTGCGGGCAGGTTAAATGGAGGCGGGCATGCTCGTGCCGCTGGATGCCGCCTGCAGGGAAATTATGAGCAGGTAAAAAACAGAGTAATGACAGAAGCCCGTATGATGCTCAAAGAGCTGCCCGATTGAAGGAGTAAATTATATGAACGGCCTGATTGTCATCGATAAACCACGCGGCATCACTTCACACGGAGTGGTTCGTGAAATTCGCCGCCTCATACCGGAAGTTAAAGCAGGCCATACCGGGACTCTCGATCCCATGGCAACGGGTGTTTTACCGGTTTGCCTCGGCAAAGCAACCAGACTTGCCGAATATACAAGTTCTCTACCCAAAATATATCTCGCTGGAATTACTTTTGGCATTGCCACCGATACAGCCGATGCCGATGGTAAAGCTATCGCCAGTTCGACTTTGCCTATCTTTGATCCGGATTATTTAAAAGAGATCATTTTAAAGTTTACCGGCAGAATTGAGCAAATACCACCTGCCTATTCAGCAGTTAAACATCAAGGTAAACCTGCCTATTACTGGGCTAGACGGGGCAAAAATATTCCTCTGCGAAGCAGGACAGTTGAAATTTATGAAATTAATATTTTATCTTTTAAGGAAGAAGAGCGTCCTCACCTGACCATTGAGGTACGCTGTTCGGCAGGGACTTACATAAGAACTTTAGCCGTTGAACTTGGCAGAGCCTTAAACGTTTGCGCTCATCTCTCTTCGCTTTGCCGCCTGGCAGTAGGTAAATTTTCACTGAAGGAAGCCCACAGCCTGGAAGAAGCTGCTCTACTGATGGAACAAAAAAAATTTGACAATCTTCTTTTACCGATGGACAGGGCTGTCGAACATCTGGAAACAATCAAGCTGGACTCTGAAGGGATCACAGACCTGCAGCATGGTAAACCGGTCAGACTGATTAAGACAGCTTTTAAAGAAACTGCAGTCGCTGGTTCATTGGTACGCGTCTACGATGAGAATGATAATTTTAAAGCAATCGCTTCATTTATTAAAAATGATACCGATGATAATACAGTTTTGCTGAAAACTAATAAATACTTTAACCTCTAAAGTGGTAGCAGTTAATTTAGCCGGTAAAATGGTAGTCTGTCATTTCTATCGGTTAATGTAATGCAGGAAAGGTGAACAACAATGGAGATCATAAACGGAGCAGAACACCTGCCTGTCAGCGGACGGGCACTCTATCTGGCCCTTGGCAATTTTGACGGTGTACACAGAGGCCACCAGATGATCATTAGAAAAACGATTGAAGCAGCAAAGACAGGCGGAGGAATAAGCGCCGCCCTTATTTTCGATCCCCACCCTGTAATAGTCCTTCACCCGGAAAGACCTTTTGCCCTGTTATCTGAATTGGCTGACCGGGCTGAAATTATGTCTGAACTTGGTTTGCAATATTTAATTGTGGAACCTTTCACCGCTGAAATTTCACATTTATCCCCGGAACATTTTGTCCTTAATTATTTACTGGATAAACTGGGGGTTAAAGCTGTTTTCACAGGCAGTGATTATTCATTCGGCAAGCAGGGAGCCGGAAATGCTGAGACTATGCGTTACTGGGGAGAAAAACTTGGTTTTTCTGTCGATATTTCATCCATGCTCAAATATAAAGGAAAAGAAGTTAGCAGCTCCAGGATCAGAACCCTTCTACTATCCGGAGCGGTTAAAGAAGCTGCCGAACTGTTGAATTACTATTTTTTCAGAACAGGAAAAGTAATCAAGGGATACGGGATTGGCAAACAAATGATCTACCCGACAGCCAATATCGCTGCCAGTCCTCGTCTATTATGGCCGGGAAGGGGAGTTTATCTAACCGCAGTTGGCAATTTAAACGGAGGATGTCTTTTTGGAGTAACAAATGTAGGCTCAAGGCCTACTTTTGGTCACTATGATACGAGCGTGGAAACCCACATCCTTGATTTTAGTGGTACTATATACAATTATTCCATCCGCCTTTCCTTTCTTGAGAAACTACGCGAGACAAAAACTTTTTCATCACCACAGCAGTTAAAAGAACAGATCAGTTATGATATTGAAGCAGGTAGAAAATTAATACCCTGTTATGAACAGGAAAAATTCGGCAGTGGCAATCCTTTACAACCCGGTTGTTCTGTGCTAAGATCTTAAAAGACTGAACCGCGGGCCGGGTTAAGCGCCTTCCCGACGCTATACACAGCCGGCGGCGATTAATTTAATGGGAGGTTTTTTTATGCTGGAACAAAGCAAAAAACAGGAGATTATTGATCTTTATAAAAGACACGAAGGAGATACCGGTTCACCGGAAGTACAGATAGCACTCTTAACAGAAAGAATTAACTATCTTACTGAACACCTGAAAATCCATAAAAAAGATCACCACTCGCAGCGTGGATTGCTGAAAATGGTTGGACAGCGCAGGGGATTACTCAACTATCTGCGAGACAAGTCCCCGGAACGCTATCAGGTTATCGTCAACAAACTGGGATTAAGGAAATAACCGGATTTGTAACACGGGGGCCTGCCCCCGTGTTTTTAAATTGAAACAGTACAGGATTTGAGAGGAGAAGTGCCTATATGCATCAATATACTATGGATTTGCAGGGAAGAACATTGACTATTGAAACGGGTAGACTGGCCAAGCAGGCCAGTGGTTCTGTTTTATTACGCTACAAAGAGACGGTAGTTCTGGTAACTGCCACAGTTTCTGATGAACCGCGGGATGGAGTGGATTTTTTACCACTGACTGTTGATTACGAGGAGAGACTATATGCAGTAGGCAGAATACCCGGAGGATTCATAAAAAGAGAAGGGCGCCCCACTGAACGGGCAATTTTAGGCTGCCGTCTTACTGATCGCTCGGTCCGGCCGCTTTTTCCCAAAGGTTTTCGCAATTCAGTCCACATTGTAACCACTGTTTTATCTATGGATCAGGATTGCCCACCCGAACCTCTTTCCATTATTGGGGCTTCAGCAGCTCTTTCTATTTCTAAAATTCCCTTCGAGGGGCCTGTTGCTGCCGTGATTGTTGGTTTGGTAGAGGGAGAACCGGTGGTTAACCCAACTCAGGAACAGAATGAAAATAGTAGCCTTCACCTGATGTTGGCCGGGACCAAAGATGCGGTAATGATGGTCGAAGCAGGAGCACATGAAATAAGCAGGAAAGATGTTCTGAAATGCATTGAAGCAGGGCATGAAACAATCAAAGAAATCGTTGCTCTGGAAGAAAAAATGGTTGCCGATGCAGGATGCGAAAAAATGCCTTTCGAAGTACCTGAAATATCCACTGAACTACTTGAGAAGGTGGAACCGGAAATCAGAAAAAATATTGCCTCCGCCCTTCAAATAAAAGAAAAACAGGAGCGGGAAGAAAAGCTTGCCTCTGTAAAAGAAAATTTTTTAAACAGTTATCTCGAAGAGTACCCTGAATCTGAATCTGATCTGCTTAAAATATATGAAAGTACTTTAAAAGAAACTCTTCGCCTGATGATTGTCAATGATTTTATTCGTCCCGATGGACGAAATCCTCAGGAAATACGTCCAATTACATGTGAGGTTTCACTGCTTCCACGTACTCACGGCTCAGCTTTATTTACCAGGGGTCAGACCCAGGTATTGGACATCTGCACCCTTTCTGCCCTGCGGGATGTGCAGATCCTGGACGGTCTTGGGATTGAAGAATCAAAGAGGTTCATCCATCATTATAATTTCCCGCCTTACAGCGTAGGCGAAACCGGATTTATGCGCGGACCGGGACGCAGGGAAATAGGGCACGGCGCCCTGGCCGAAAAAGCTCTTACTCCGGTGATTCCCTCGGAAGATGAGTTTCCCTATACAATTAGGCTGGTTTCCGAGGTTCTTGAATCTAACGGATCCACATCGATGGGTAGCGTCTGTGCGGGATCGATGTCGATGATGGATACAGGTATCCCTGTCAAGAGAGCTGTCGCCGGAATAGCGATGGGCTTGATCAGGGAAGACAATAAGGTTGTTATTCTGTCGGACATTCAGGGTATCGAAGATTTTCTTGGTGACATGGATTTTAAAGTGGCGGGAACTGAAAATGGTATCACCGCCCTGCAGATGGACATCAAGATAAAAGGTATTTCATCGGAGATTTTATCCCAGGCTCTTGAAGAGGCTGACAAAGGATACAAGTATATTCTCGGCAAAATGAGTGAAGCAATCAGTGAACCACGCCCCGAACTTTCACCCAATGCTCCGCGTATGATTAAACTGCAAATTGCTGTTGACAAGATTCGAGAGGTTATTGGTCCGGGCGGTCGGATGATTAACAAGATCATTGCCGAGACTGGAGTCGATATTAATATCGAACCTGATGGAAGAGTCTTTATCGCTGCTGTCGATCCGGAAGGCGGTAAAAAAGCAAAAGAGATGATCGAAACACTGGTTAAAGATGTAGAAGCGGGAGAAGTGTACACCGGAAAAGTAACCAGGGTGGAAAAATATGGTGCATTTGTCGAAGTTCTACCAGGAAAAGAAGGACTTCTTCATATCTCGCATCTGGATCATCACCGGGTTGAAAAAACTGAAGATGTAGTTAATCTTGGCGATGAGATTCAAGTAAAAGTTCTTGATATCGATGAGAAAGGGCGTATCAATCTTTCCCGAAAAGCACTTCTTAAGAAACCGGAAGGTGAGAGTGGAAGAGACAGGGGAAAACCACGCTCTAATAACAGGAGAAGATAATAGTGATTTAAAAAGCCCTGTCTTCCAGGGTTTTTTAAGGAGAATTATTTTGTCTTTTCAAAATGTTGAACTGCCGATAAAAAAATTATTTTCAGCTCATGATATCCCAATGCCGTGCTATATGAGCAAAGGGGCGTCAGGCATGGATATTTATGCTGCAGTTGAAAAAGATGTCCTAATAAAAGAAGGTAAAACAGCCCTTATACCGACAGGATTTACGGTTGCTGTACCGGAGGGATTCGAGATACAAATTAGGCCACGCAGCGGCCTGGCTGTCAGGGAAGGCATCGGTATTCTTAATTCCCCCGGGACAATTGACAGTGATTACCGGGGGGAAATAAAAATAATTATTATAAATCTCGGTGAAAAACCGTTTGTTGTAAAACGGGGAGACCGTATTGCACAGATGGTTTTATGCCCTGTTGTCAGGGCTATAGTAAAACAGACGGCTGAACTGCCGCCGACAGATCGAAACGACGGGGGTTTCGGTCACACAGGAATATAAATAGAGGGTAAAGGCGAACGGCTCAGCAAAGTTGAGACTGTAATACAGTATTGATCTGTGTTCAAACAATTCCCTCTTTACTCATTACATGGAGGTTCATATTGTCCAGAAAAAAAAGTAAAAAAGAAACAGTTCAGTTGATTCCGCTCGGCGGAGTCGGCGAGATCGGAAAAAATATGTTTGTTTTGAAATATGGCAGTGAATGTCTCATTATGGATGCCGGGCTGAAATTCCCCGAAGAATCAATGCTCGGTGTTGATATTGTCATTCCTGATATCTCTTATTTGTTTGAACAAAATTTAAACATCCTGGGGATTATCCTGAGCCATGGACACGAAGATCATATCGGGGCCCTGCCTTATATTATTGAAGATCTTAATGTCCCAATATATGGTACACGAATGACTCTTGGCCTTGTGGAGGCTAAATTGCGTGAACACCCGGTCAAGAATGTAAAACTCAATGAAATCAATCCGGATCAAAACTTGATTCTTTCCAACAATTTTAAGCTAAGTTTTTTCCGCACTAACCATAGCATACCAGATTCTGTCGGCGTGGCTGTTGAAACCCCTGAAGGAACTGTGGTCTATACCAGTGACTTCAAATTCGATCAAACACCGGTGGATGGTAGAATAACGGAATATCATAAACTGGCTGAATTAGGCCGAAAAGGGGTTATCGCTGCTCTCATAGATTCAACAAATGCCGATCGCCCCGGTTATACTCTGTCTGAAAAAGAAGTAGGGGAAAACATTAACGAAATATTCCGACTTTCTCAGAGTAGAATTATTCTCGCTACCTTTGCTTCCAATATTCACCGTATTCAACAGGTTGTTGATGCTGCTGTACGCTACAACCGCAAGGTGGCTGTAGTAGGCCGCAGCATAGTTAACTCGGTTGATATTTCCACCGAGCTTGGATATCTTAAAATTCCTGATGGAGTTATGGTCGATACAAACCATATCAAGGATTTCCCACCAGAAAAAATTGCCATTATTACGACCGGCAGCCAGGGAGAACCTCTCTCTGCTTTGACAAGGATTTCACAATCGGAACATCGACAGGTGGAAATTCTACCGGGAGATACGGTTATCATCGCCGCCAATCCCATTCCCGGCAATGAAAAGCTGGTAGCAAGAACCGTTAATAATTTATTTCAGTTGAAGGCGGAAGTTATCTATCGACCTGTTTCTGGCGTGCATGTTTCCGGCCATGGCAGTGAAGAAGAAATAAAATTGATGCTTAACCTTTTAAAACCGCAGTACGTTATTCCTGTGCATGGCGAGTACCGCCAGCAGGCATACTGTGCAAAAATAGCCCATAAACTGGGCATACCCGAAGAGAATATTTTCCTGACCAAAATAGGCAACCTGATTGAATTCAGTGATGGAAAAGGACGAATGGCTAGTTCTGTTACAGCAGGGAGAGTGCTTGTTGATGGTTTCGGAGTCGGCGATGTAGGCGATGTGGTGATCAGGGATCGCCAGATTCTGTCAGACAACGGCATTGTGATTATCGTTATGGCTGTTGATCCCGATAAAAATATAGTTCTCACCGGGCCGGAGATAATTACACGTGGTTTCGTTTACGTGCGTGAATCTGAAGATCTCATTGTTAATGCTAAAAATAAAATTGCGGCGGCTGTTGATAAGATCAGCAAATCTGACCTCCAGGAGTGGAACAAGATCAAGGCGCGGGTGAGGGATGTTGCCTCTTCTTATTTTTACGATGTAACCGGACGCAGGCCCATGATTATGCCGATAATTATTGATGTCTCTGTAGATAAATTTAATTAAGTCTTCACGCCCTTTTCAGATGTATAGAATTTAGACAGTGTGACTGCTCAAAAAAGCAGTCACACTGTCTATTCACTTCCTTTCGTCTGGGCGTACTAAATACCAATCAAAGCTGCAATAGATAACATTCAAGTGATCCTTCCTCTTTTACCATGTTGCCGGGTGCCAAACACTTCGGCCGCGCTCAACGATCAAATGTCTCTTCTACCGTGTGCTGGGAGCCAAACATTGCCGGGCATGCTTACGATCGCTCACGCAGAAGTGGAACGGCCTCCCCTTCGGGGTTCCACATGGGCTTCCCTCGACAATTGACACTCAGTCTTCGGGTCTCAGCCCGGCACTCAAAAAAACTGCAGCGGTAATTTATTGTTTTGAGTGCCGGGGCCCGCTCCACCCCTCGGCTTGCCAGCACTTCTTTGCTGTTCGCTTTAGTTCGTGCTGCCCGGCAGTGTTTGGCCTTGTTTCTAACATGGATATGCTTTAGTCCTTATAATGTTTTACCCACCTGTAACTTTTAAAAGAACAGACAAAGCCTGCTTTATACCTCGATCGCGCATCAGTCTTTTGCGACAATCAAGAAGAGGGCAGGATTTTCAGAAAAGCTGCGGCAGATGTCTGAGCGAGCATTAAGCAAGCAAGTTCTGACGCAGCCTGAAAATCCGAGCACCTTCAATACTTTTAAATGCAAAGCCAGCGTGTATGTGGTATAAAGCAGGCGAGCATGAGCATACCCGCAGTGTTTGGTATCCAGCTTAGATGTTAATGCAGAGAACTATAGTTGAACCATGCTTGAAAGTGATTCGTAATTGATCGTAGCCATTTATTTTCAGGTCATAAATTTTAGATTATGTATCATTATATTTTGCCAGATCACGCTCATATATTCAGGAAAAATAAAGTTTTTGTTCGATGATGTAGATTTAAACTACATGCTCCTATTATTTTGGATAAGTTTTACTGGCAGGAATTAATTGTGAAGAAATAGAATATTTCTTTACATGCTGCAAACATTAATATTAAACAAAGGACAAATGGTCCTTTCAATATGAGGAGGGAGTATCTTGAAAACAACCTTGAGTGTAATTAAGGCAGATATAGGCAGTATAGCCGGACACATCAAACCAAGTGACGCCCTGATCAATGCAGTAAAAGAATGTGTAAACAAAAGGATTGGCGATTTAATTACAGATTTTTATGTCGGCAGCACCGGAGATGACATAGCTATACTTTTTTGCCACAATAATGGAGCAGGATGTGAAGAACTTCATAAATTGGCCTGGGATGCCTTTATTGCCGGGACAAATAAGGCCAAGGAACAGGGACTTTACGGAGCAGGACAGGATCTGCTTTCCGATGCCTTTTCCGGAAATGTTAAAGGTCTTGGACCGGCAGTTGCAGAAATGGAATTCGAGGAACGCAGAGCTGAACCATTCCTGCTATTTACTGCAGATAAAACAGATCCTGGCGCTTACAATCTACCGCTTTACCTGGGTTTTGCCGATCCAATGCACTGTTCCGGTTTAATACTGTCACCGAAAATCGGCAAAGGCTTTAAGTTTGTGGTCATGGATGTTGAACATGTCGAGTCGGATCGGATAATTGAATTAAATACCCCCGAGGATTTATATGACCTGGCGGCCCTGCTCAGAGACAACGAGCGCTTTGTTGTTTCGTCAATTTATTCCAGAGCCACGGGAGAACAGGCAACAGCAGCAAGCACAACCAGGCTGCATAACATTGCCGGGAAATATACCGGGAAAGACGACCCGGTTATGATTGTCCGATGCCAGGGAGATTTTCCCGCTACCGGAGAAATTCTGTCCCCATACAGCATTGGCCATTATGTGGCCGGATTCATGCGTGGTAGCCATACCGGTCCATTGATGCCGGTCAAAATGGGAAGCACTATTTCATATTTTGACGGCCCACCGGTTGTCAGTGCAGCAGGTTTCTGCGTTCATGACGGCAAACTTACTGAGCCGGTAGATTGTTTTGATCATCCCTACTGGGATTACATCAGGTACAAAGTATCCCGCAAAGCCGTTGCCATCAGGGAACAGGGCTTCTCTGGCCCGGCTATGCTCGATTACAAGGAACTTGAGTACGGCGGAATTGTTGAGACCATGAAGCGTCTGGAAGACAAGTTTTCCTGTTAGATGGAGTAGAAATAAAAACAGCTTACAGCGGGGCTGCCCGTTTTAAGGGCAGCCCCGCGCTTGAAATATAATTAAACACGTCAAAACAGATCATGGAGAAAATAAAACATGAAAAGCTATAAATTCATAGTCAATCCCATAGCAGGTGGAGGAAGAGCAATAAAACTGGTCCCACGAATCAAAGATATTTTTACACAGGCTAAAGCAGAATTTGATTTCGAGATTACAAGCGGTCCTGGCGATGCAATGGAAATGGCCGCCAGGGCTTTGGAAAAGGGTTTCGACATCATCGTAGCCGTAGGTGGCAATGGGACAGTTGCCCTGCGTGTTAACACGGGGGTCAAGCCCTTTAAAGGAGTTTCTGTTTATATCTATGCTTTCTTTTTAACCCTTTTTTCATACAAGCAGGTGAAAATGGAAATCGATCTTGGTAATGGTCCTGAAGAAATCAACCCTCTTCTGGTGGCTGTTGGGATTGGCCAAAATTATGGTGGAGGCATGAAGATACTGCTCTTTGCCATCCAGGATGATGGGTTGTTTGATGTATGCATACTGGACTGGATGGATAAGATCAGCCTGGCTTACAATCTTCCAAAGGTTTTCATCAGCAGTCATGTCAAAATGAAACAGGTAACCATGAATAGATCTGAAAAGGCGACCCTGAAAATCGATACACCACTTCCCCTGCACATGGAGGACAAAATTCTTTTCGGCAATGTGATGAATTCCACCATTGAGCACGGAGGAATGCCTGTTTTGATCGGAGGTGCCAATGAATGAATTTAGTGGAAGCCTTGCTCCTCGGCTTAATTCAGGGTTTAACAGAATTTTTACCGGTTAGCAGTTCCGGGCACCTTGTAATTTTTCAAGATTTACTTGGCTTGAAAGAACCTGGAGTAACCCTTGAAGTGATCCTCCACTTTGCTACAGCCCTATCAGTGATCTGTGTTTTTGGCAGGGATTTTTTCAATCTCCTTCGCTTTTGGAAAGACAAGGAACAGAAAACTGTTTTACTCATGCTAATTCTTGGCATCATACCTACGGCGGTGTTTGGGTTACTTGGCAGCGCCTTTAGCGAGGTGCTTTTCAAGTCGACTTTGCTTGTGGGGTTTATGCTCCTCATTACAGGTCTTATTCTGAAACTATTAAGCATCATCCCCGTAGGAGAAAAGACTTTTAACGACATGAAACCAGGGGATGCTCTCGTGGTTGGCCTTTTACAGGGCCTGGCAGTAATTCCCGGTATTTCACGTTCCGGTTCAACTATTGCCGGTTCCTTGTGGAGAGGCCTGAACCGGGAAACAGCAGTTAAGTATTCCTTTATGCTATCTGTACCGGTAATTTTTGGAGCAACCCTGACAGAGATTGATACAATTGCTTCAACAAGCCTTCAGAATGCTATGGTTTACAGTTATCTAATCGGAGGTGCAGCTGCCTTCCTGGCCGGTATTGTTGCTATAAAGATATTTATCAGATTGCTTACAGCCAGGAAGTTTCATTATTTTGCCTATTACTGCTGGGTACTTGGTTCGATTATCATTATATTTTCATTACTGTAAAATAGTTACAGGCTTTTTGCTAAAACTTTACATTATCGAACAGATGTTTTATACTAAATCCTGTAAAGTACACTGTAAATTAAAGTTCTTTAAGGCAGGTAACCTTGCCGTCTCAAGGTTACCTGCTGTTATCACTGAAAAGGCGTGAATATTGATTTGGCCAAAAAAAGAAAGAAAAAACTGAACAAAGAAATGCGTTCCCAGATCAAGGGGGTTCTGGTGATAGCCCTTGGTGTGTTTTCTTATTTCGGGCTCGTAGAAACTGCCCAAACGGGCGGACTGGGACTTTTCCTGAACAGCCTCCTGCGCACAATAGCTGGAGATGTAGCCATCATAATTCCTTTCTTTATAATCGTCAGCGGAATCAGGATTATTCTACCAAGGGAAAAGCATACTCTCAAAGTCAGGCTGGCCGGCCTGCTCATTCTATTTGTTCTCTATGCAGTGTGGATTCATCTCGATTTAATGTCTTCCCAGGTAGCCGTTATTGCAGAAGAACGATTTATCCGGGACAGCTTTCTCCTCGGTTTGAACAGGCAGGGTGGAGGTGCCGTAGGGGCAGCCTTTGCCGTCCTTTTTTATTTTTTACTTGGTTTTACAGGAAGCCGTATTATCCTTGGCGCTCTATCTTTCATTGCCCTGCTGCTCGTATTAAATATTTCATTAAATAAATTTTTTAAAGCAGTGTTTAAGCTTTTGAACAGTATAATTGAACTTTTTAAATCATTTGTCCTGTACATTGCTGCCCTGACCGGCAAGATTTTTGCCAACTGGCAAAAAAGGAAACAACAGGCTCTACTGCGAAAAGAGGCTGAATCTCAGTCCACCGAAAAAGAAGAACTTTTATCAGAAACAGGAGAAAGCGATACGCTTTCACAAAGCGGCCCGGTAATTATAAGCGGCGGTGTGAATAACGGCGGTACTGATAAAGGAAACGAACCGGCAGCTATGGGAGAATATCAGCAGGAACGTCATCCCATTCAGATTGAACAAAATGGAGAAGAAGGAACAGACAGTGAAAAGCTTAAACCTTCAATTGTTACAACTGGCAGGAGCAACACTGAATACAAATTCCCCCCCCTGGAACTGTTGGACAAACAAAGTGACAATAGGGAACACAACTATCGAAAAAGCAGTAATGAAAGAGCCAAACTTCTCGAAAATACACTGCAAAGTTTTGGGGTACGGGCAAGGGTTATTCATGTGCAATCCGGACCCACTGTGACTCGTTTCGAAGTCCAACCAGAAGCAGGAGTGAAAGTCAGTAAAATTATCAGTCTTTCCGATGACCTGGCACTTAACCTTGCCGCTCCCCTGGTGAGAATAGAGGCACCCATACCCGGTAAAGCAGCACTTGGCATTGAAGTCCCCAATAAAGTTGTATCCCTGGTTTACTTGCGTGAAGTCATGGAGGAAAGCGCTTACAGGCAGAGCAATTCACCTCTCACAGTTGGCCTGGGCAAGGATATTACAGGTGTGCCGGTCATTGCCGATTTGACCAAGATGCCTCACCTTCTCATAGCCGGCGCTACAGGTGCGGGGAAAAGTGTCTGTCTCAATACTCTTATCAATAGTATCCTATTCAAAGCCAGCCCGGATCAGGTCCGTTTCATGATGATCGATCCCAAAGTAGTGGAACTTAGCGTTTACAATGGCATTCCTCACCTGCTCATGCCTGTCCTGACCGATCCTCGCAAAGCTTCTCTTGCCCTCAGGAATATGGTTAGAGAAATGAGCCGCCGTTATGATCTATTTGCCAGTATCGGAGTCCGCGATATTGGTGCTTATAATGAATTGACGACTGAAGAAGAAGAGCTCGAAAAATTACCTTTTATTGTGGTATTGATCGATGAACTGGCCGATTTGATGCTTGTTTCACCCGGGGAAGTTGAAGATGCCATAGCCAGATTGGCTCAGATGTCCCGGGCAGCCGGCATTCATCTGATTGTGGCAACTCAGCGCCCTTCAGTCGATGTCTTAACAGGCATTATTAAGGCCAATATTACTTCCCGCATAGCTTTTACAGTATCTTCACAGTTTGATTCAAGGACCATCCTGGACATGGCCGGAGCAGAAAAACTACTGGGCCGTGGAGATATGCTCTTTTATCCCGTAGGAGCGGTAAAACCGTTCAGGGTCCAGGGCGCTTACGTCAGCGAAGCAGAGGTCAAGAGGGTTACCGATTTTATCAAAGAACAGGGCATGGTAGACTATGAAAAGGGCCCCTCTTTTCTCGATGCGCCCGAAGAAAGTGAAGAAGAAGAGGCCGACGCTCTCTTTGGCGATGCAATTGACCTGGTGGTGCGAACGGGCCAGGCTTCCATATCGCTGCTGCAGAGAAGATTCAGAATTGGGTACACCAGAGCGGCTCGTTTAATTGATGACCTGGAAAGGCGAGGTATCGTCGGTCCTTTTGAAGGAAGTAAACCACGTGAAGTTTTAATCACCCAGGAACAGGCAGCTAAAATTTGTGAAGACTTTAACAGCAAAAACAAATAAAAAAACATCTCATTAATATATTCGCCCAACAGCCGGAGGTAAGTTAACTATTTTTTACAATCAATGCAGGGACAAAAAGAAAATAACACAGCAAAGAGGCCTGAAGATAGCAGCCATCTCTCTTGGCTGCGCCAAAAACAGAATAGACACAGAGGAAGTCCTCGGCTTTCTGATGACAGAAGGTTTTATTCTTACCAGTGATTACCGTGATGCAGATTTAATCATCATTAACACCTGCAGTTTTATCGAGGAAGCACAGCAGGAATCTGTAAATACTCTTTTGAAAACAGCAGAAGAACTGAAGGGATCAGGAGCATATCTGGTGGTGACCGGCTGCCTTGTTGAAATATACGGTACTAAAATACTTAGATATATACCGGATATAGATGGCGCAATTGGTGTACACAGCTACAGGCACCTTAAGAAATTCCTTTCCATGGTTTTCAGAGGAATAAGAGTTACTATTAAGTGTACTCCTTTGCCTCTTTACTGTTCTCTTTCTCCCCGTATCCTTACTACTCCTCCACACAGCGCCTGTGTAAAAATAGCTGAGGGCTGCAGTAACCACTGCGGTTATTGCCTCATACCTAAAATTCGAGGTCCTTACCGCAGCCGTGATCCGCAGGAAATAAATAATGAAATCGAACAATTGCTGAAAAACGGAACCAAAGAAATAATCCTTATTGCGCAGGATACTACAGCTTACGGCATCGATCGTTCCAATTTTCCCGATTTAAGCGGTTTAATCAAACAGGTTTTAGATCGTGATAACAAATTTTGGCTGCGAATTATGTACACTTACCCATCCAGAATTAAAAAAGAAATGATCATCCAGATGGCTGAGGATAATCGAGTCTGCCGTTATCTCGACATACCCATTCAGCATAGCAGTGATAGAATTCTTGCCCTGATGAAAAGATCTTACAGCCGGCAGGATATAAAGTTGCTGGTTAATCATCTGCGCAAGGAAATACCTGACATTGCTTTGCGTACTACCTGCATGGTCGGATTTCCCGGCGAAAAGAAACATGATTATGAAATTTTGCTTGATGATTTAGATATACTAAAATTTGACCATCTCGGCGCTTTTGCTTTTTCATTGCAGGAAGATACAGCCGCCAGCGGACTTTCCGGAAAAGTCCCATCACGGGCAGCCAAAAAACGTCTGAACAAATTAATGCTTACCCAGCAGTTAATTTCACTGGATTTAAACAAAAAATTGGTTGGTAAACGCATCACTATTTTAATTGAAGAGAGAATGAAACCTGATGGAAACTGGTATTATGGCCGATCTGAATTTCAAGCACCGGAAGTCGACGGAGGAGTTTTCCTTTACTCACGCCGCTCTTTAAAACCCGGTGATTGGGCAACAGCCAAAATTGCTGCAGCCTCACCTTACAATCTGCTGGCAATTAACACTGCTTACTCGTCCGAATTACCTGTTTAACCATCTTACAGGGGGTATATTAAGGTGAAAGCTGATTTAATCTGTGTTGGAAATGAACTGTTAACCGGACTTGTGGAAAACAGCAATGCCGGCTTCCTGGCCAGATCTCTCTGGACAGCCGGTATTGCTGTAAGGGAAAGCTGTGTCGTGGCCGATGACAAAGAGATGATTTCCTCAGCTTTGGACAGAGCCATGGAACAAAGCGATATTGTTATAATTACCGGCGGCCTCGGGCCAACTGAAGACGACCTGACTAAAGAAGCTCTGGCTGACATTCTCGGCCGTTCACTTTCCCTTGATCTGAATTGGCTTGAAAAAATTGAATCATTCTTTCAAGAACGAGGCCTGACCATGTCAGACAATAACCGCAAACAGGCTATGGTCATAGAAGGCAGTATTATGCTTGAAAACAAGAATGGGACCGCACCAGGGGCTGTTATAGATAAAGAGGACAAATTGATCTTCATGCTGCCCGGGCCTCCAAACGAAATGAAAGCCATGTTTGAAGAAGATGTTTTACCCTTCCTCAGTAAGCGGATCCGCGGAGGGATAAACAGGGTCAAGACTCTTAAATGTGCCGGTATCGGTGAATCACTGCTCGAAGAAAAAATTAAATCACTTGGTGAGTGGGAATTGCCCAGGATTTCTTACATCGCCAGGGGTCATGAGGTCCATCTCCAGATCAAAGGCAACGGCAACCAGGGCGAAGCAGATGCCTCCATTGCTGAAGCGGAAAATCGTCTGCGAAATTTATTGGGTGACTATATTTATGGCACTGATAACGATACTCTGGCCGAACGAATAGCAGATTTATTAAAAGGGAAAAAGTGGACGCTTGCCCTGGCTGAATCGTGTACCGGTGGTTTGATGTGCGATGCTGTAACCGATATCCCGGGCAGTTCACGATTCTTTAAAGGCGGTGTGGTTTCCTATTCGAGAGAAGCTAAAATAAATGTCCTGGGGATTAAAAAAGAATTGATTGAATTGGAAGGAGAAGTAAGCGCCGCAACTGCAGAAGCAATGGCGCGGTCAGTTATATCCCTCTTTGGAACAGATTGCGGTGTAGGAATAACCGGAGTAGCCGGACCGCAAAGTGATTCCTCCGGCAGTCCCATTGGACTGGTTTATATCGCAGCAGTAACACCTGTCGGGTTCAAGTGCCATGAACTGATTTTCGGAGGGGGGAGAAGAGCTGTTAAAGAAAGAGCAGTTCAGACAGGCTTTAACATCCTGCGCAAAATGCTGGATAGTGAATAATAAGAAGGGAGAAATTCTTATTTGCGGCTTTTTATAGCAATTGCCCTCTCAGAAAAACAAAAAAAAGAAGTCAGCATTTTACAAAACCGGCTCAAGACATACCTGAGTGGAGTCCGCTGGGTGCGCCATGAAACACTGCATCTGACTTTACGATTTCTCGGCGAAACCGACGAAACCAGGCTGCCAGAGTTAATAAATGCAATGGATGAAACAACAGCCGGTGAGACCCAATTCGCCTTTTCTCTAAAAGGAAGTGGCATATTTCCCGGAACAGCAAAAGCCAGGGTGCTATGGGTTGGCCTGGATAAAGGGGCTTTTTTAATTACCGCTCTTGCTGAAAAATTGGACCAGAAGTTGACAGGCCTCGGATTTCCTCCCGAAAAAAGGCCTTTTCGGCCTCATCTGACCATCGGAAGACTGCGTTATCCACTCCCTGAAGATTTAATGCAAAAATTCATTGAAAAGGAAAATTCTTTTCAGGGATCATCAATGATGGTAGGAGAAATAACTTTATTTGAAAGCATTTTATCGAGGCAGGGCGCTGTTTATCATCCTCTCCATCACAGTGCACTGCAGAAATCAGATCCTCAATAACTGATCTAACTGCAGGATATCATCTGGAAATACAGAATAAAGAAGAATATAAAAGGTCTGTATATGAACCGGCAAGAAGGAGGTATTAACTATTGGAAAAAGAAAAAGCCCTTGAAGCAGCTTTGCTACAAATCGAAAAACAGTTTGGCAAAGGTTCGGTAATGAAACTGGGCCAGGAGGTTTATCAAAAGATAGCAGTTATTCCAACCGGCAGCCTTACCCTTGATGCAGCCCTGGGCGTTGGAGGAGTACCGAGAGGCAGGGTGGTAGAAATTTTCGGCCCTGAATCTTCAGGTAAAACTACCGTTGCTTTGCATATAATTGCTGAAGCACAAAAAAGAGGCGGTTATGCTGCTTTTATTGACGCCGAACATGCGCTTGATGCACAGTATGCTACCAACCTGGGAGTCAATCTGGATGAACTGCTTGTTTCTCAACCCGATACCGGAGAACAGGCTCTTGAAATTGCCGAAGCGCTGGTCCGCAGCGGAGCTATCGATGTGATGGTTATCGATTCAGTTGCCGCTCTTGTTCCACGTGCTGAAATAGAAGGTGAAATGGGTGACGCTCATGTAGGGCTGCAGGCTCGCTTGATGTCGCAGGCCCTGCGCAAACTTTCCGGCGTTATCAGCAAGTCGAGGACATGCGCTGTATTTATCAACCAGATCAGGGAAAAAGTTGGTATCATGTTCGGAAATCCTGAAGTAACACCTGGCGGAAGGGCCCTGAAATTTTATTCTTCCATTCGGATGGATGTACGACGGATAGAATCGCTAAAAGCGGGTTCAGATCAGGTTATCGGTAACAGGACTCGTGTTAAAGTGGTCAAAAATAAAGTTGCTCCACCTTTTAAAATAGCCGAATTCGATATTCTATACGGAACAGGCATTTCCACTGAAGGCTCTTTGATAGATCTTGGCCTTGAACATAATGTAATCACCAAGAGCGGTGCCTGGTATTCGTACGGCGAAGAAAGATTAGGGCAGGGACGTGAGAATGTAAGAGACTATTTAAAAGAAAATCCACAGTTAAAAAATGAAATTGAGAAAAAAGTGAGAGAAGCAGCTAACCTTCCGGCAATGACAACCGAGATATCCGATGACAAGAAAGAAAACGACAATGGGAAAAAAGAGAAGCCTGACCAGAAATAATGGAGGCCGATCATTTGTTTGATGAAGAAGATGTTATAAAAAAAGCCCGTAACTTGATCCTCAGGTACATGACTTATCGGGCTCGCAGTAAATCAGAAGCAGTTCACTACCTGCAGAAAAAAGGTTTTTCCGAAGATGTAATCGAAAAGGTAATCAGGGAAATGAGTAAATATGGCTATCTGAACGATAGTAAATTTACGGATGATTTTATCAGTTATCGTAAAAGCCAGGGATATGGCCTTAAAAGAATCCGTTATGAATTAAGGCAAAAAGGCATTGATAAAAAACTGATCGACCAGAAAACGGAAGAACATTTTAGCAACGATGAAGACCTGGCCAGAATTGAAAAAATACTGGCCAGAAGAGACAACAAAAAGAAGGTAGATCGTGAAGATAAGGATCGCCTTTTCCGAAGAGAAGCGGCTTTCTTGCAAAGGCGTGGCTTTCAGGAACACCTTATTTTTACAGCTTTGAAAAAGAAATTTCAGACCGACAATCAGTAGAATAGTTTCTTGACATAATATTTCCTAAAAGATAAAATTATAAAAAAGGAATATGATGGTTCTGATTATAAATGTTCAGTTCATAACTGATAAGAGAAAGCCTGGTGCCCTGAGGCACTGTGGATAGATAACAATAGCAAATAGTTTCGGTTAAGGGAGAAAGTATACCCTTTGCCGGTCTTTCTCTTTTAAGCTGTGTCCTGGACACAGCTTAAATTATTTTACAAGAAATATCGTATTCATTACAAATTATGCAATGGAGGTGATTATTATTATGGATAACTTACTGCTAATAGTTGCCGCTTTCGTGATTGGTATCGGAGGCGGGTATTTTATTCGTAAACTGATTGCTGAAGCAAAAATTTCATCTGCTGAGTCGGAAGCTAAAAGAATAATAGAAGAGGCTAATCAGGAAGGCAACTCCCTGAAAAGAGAAAAACAGCTTGAAGCAAAAGAGGAAGTTCACCGATTAAGAAACGAACTGGATAAAGAAACTAAAGAACGACGTTCTGAACTACAGCGTTTCGAGAGGCGGCTTTTACAAAAAGAAGAAAGCCTTGATCACAAGATTAACAACATAGAGAAAAAAGAGGATGATCTGAGACGTAAAGAAGATGAAAACCGGGTAGTAAGAGAAAAATTGGATCAACTGCACAATCAACAGCTTGCCGAACTGGAACGGGTTTCCGGTATGACATCTGAAGAAGCAAAAGAGCACCTGTTACAGAGAGTGCGTGAAGAGATGAGTCACGAGATGATCGCCATGGTCAAAGAAATTGAAAATCAGGCCAAAGAAGAAGGAGAAAAAAAAGCTCGTGAAATTGTCACAACCGCCATTCAGCGCTGTGCAGCCGATCATGTAACTGAATCGACGGTTTCTGTTGTAAACCTTCCCAATGACGAGATGAAGGGAAGAATTATTGGACGTGAAGGTCGTAACATCAGGGCACTGGAAACGCTTACCGGTATAGACCTTATTATTGATGATACCCCTGAAGCGGTGATAATTTCAGGATTTGATCCCATCAGAAGAGAGGTAGCTCGCCTTTCCCTGGAAAAACTGGTCAGCGATGGTCGTATTCACCCGGCCAGAATCGAAGAAATAGTTGAAAAAACACGCAAAGAAGTGGAAACGCAGATAAAGGAAGAGGGAGAGAGAGCTACTTTTGAAACCCGCATTAATGGGCTTCACCCGGAGTTGGTTTTCCTCCTCGGGAAACTGCGTTTCAGAACAAGCTACGGCCAAAATGTCCTGCAACATTCCATCGAAGTAGCCCACCTGGCCGGTATGATGGCTGCAGAACTGGGATTAGACGTTAATTTTGCCAAACGAGCAGGCCTTCTCCATGATATTGGGAAAGCTGTTGACCATGAAACAGAGGGTTCACATGCCCAGATCGGCGCTGACCTGGGGAAAAAATTTAACGAATCACCAGGAATAGTTAACGCCATAGCTGCCCATCACGGTGATGTTGAATTCGAAACCCTGGAGGCAGTGCTAATTCAATCTGCGGATGCTATATCTGCTGTTCGACCCGGCGCAAGGCGTGAAACACTGGAAGCATATATTCAGCGACTTGAAAAATTAGAAAACATAGCTGACTCTTTTGATGGCGTTGAAAAATCTTATGCCATTCATGCCGGTCGCGAAATCAGAATCCTGGTCAAGCCGGATCGAATTGATGATTATACTTCAATCCAGGTGGCGAGGGATATTGTGAAAAAAATTGAAAGTGAACTTGAATATCCCGGTCAGATTAAAGTAACTGTCATTCGCGAAACAAGGGCAGTAGATTACGCCAAGTAAACAAATTATAAAACGGATCTTCCTTGCCCGCTTATTATAATAAACCCGGGCAAGGGTATATGTTTTTAAAGGAGGCCCGGGGGAACAACTGCTCTGTTCCTTTTAAGATGCAGATATTGATGATTGGTGATATTGTCGGAAAACCAGGCCGAAAATGTCTGCAGCGATTTTTCAAAGGTCATTCGGTTAGGAACAAATATGATCTAATTATAGCAAATGGAGAGAATGCAGCCGGTGGAGCTGGATTAACAGAAAAGGTAGCTTTCGAATTAAAAGATATTGGAATCGATGTTATAACTGGCGGCAATCACAGCTGGGATCGCCGTGAAATAATTGATTTTATCGAAAAGGACAACACAATTCTTCGCCCGGCCAATCTGCCGCCAGAAACAACTCCCGGAAACGGTTCGGTTGTTCTTGAAAAATCCGGGTTTAAAATCGCTGTTTTGAACCTGATGGGTCGAGTTTTCATGGAACCATCAGACTGTCCCTTCAGGGTTGCCGACATGGAGTTGCAAAAATTAAATAAAATAGCGGACACAGTGATCGTAGATTTTCACGCCGAAGCGACATCTGAAAAACAAGCCATGGGCTGGTATTTAGATGGCCGTATCGGTGCATTAATTGGCACTCACAGTCATGTTCAAACAGCTGATGAACGGATTCTCCCTGGTGGAACAGCCTACATTACTGATGTTGGAATGACAGGATTGAAAAATTCAGTACTGGGAGTTGACAGGGAGTGTGCCCTGAAAAGATTTTTAACCAGAATGCCTTACCGGCTGACAATCACGGAGGGAGAAACAATAATTAACGCTGTAGAAATTGAAATAACCCGAGAAAAGGGAAGGGCAACATTTATTAATAGAATATTCGAATTGGCCTGATGGTTATGTTTTGACATCATAGTATTCATATAATTCAGGCAGGAATTTTGCTGATTAAGCAGAATATTGTAGGTAAATCCGCGAAGGAGGCACACTACATAATGGAAGTATTAAAAGTTTCAGCAAAATCCAACCCCAATTCCGTAGCCGGAGCTCTTGCAGGAGTACTGAGAGAAAGAGGAGGAGCTGAAATTCAGACTATCGGAGCGGGAGCCCTGAATCAGGCCGTTAAGGCGGTAGCCATCGCCAGGGGCTTTGTTGCTCCGGGAGGAATTGATCTCATTTGCATCCCGGCCTTTACGGATATCGAGATTGACGGGGAGGAAAGAACGGCAATTAAATTGATTGTTGAACCACGCTGACTCCAGTCGATCTCTAAAGCGGAAAAGGAAATTAACATGCCCTCTCGTTATACTATTCAGCAGAGGGTATTTTTTTGTCACGACAAACCAGTCAAGGCAGCAATTATTATCTGAATCCAGACTTTGTTGAATCTGTTTCATGGAAA
The DNA here is from genome assembly GCA_034189085.1 of Bacillota bacterium. Classification (GTDB taxonomy): domain Bacteria; phylum Bacillota; class Dethiobacteria; order DTU022; family DTU022; genus M55B129. The sequence continues at coordinate 65,976 of JAXHVH010000002.1, forward strand.
CAAAAGTGGTGACTGTAAAGATGAATGGAAAAGATAAGATTGATCTCCATACTCACAGCAATGCCTCGGATGGATTATTCAGCCCGGCAAAGCTTATTGAGATAGTTGTCTCACACGGTTTAAGTGCTGTTGCTCTAACTGATCATGACACTCTGAAGGGGTTAGATGAAGCAGCAGAGGCCGCCAAAAAAAACGGTATTGATTTTATTCCCGGCGTTGAAATCAGCGCTATTGAAGAAAAACTGGAGATCCATATTCTCGGATATTATCCAAAAAGGCAGGAAGTGCTTGCCGAAATATTGTTCAACCTGCAGAAACAGCGGTACAAAAGGATGGAAAAAATAGTTGCCAGGTTAAATGATCTCGGTTTTCAAATTACCTTTGATGAAGTGACCCTCGAAGCAGGAGAAGCAGCTCCTGGCAGAGCTCATCTGGCCAGGCTGATGGTAAAAAAAGGCTATGTTGCTACTATTGATCAGGCCTTTTCCCGGTTTTTAAACCGCGGCAGCCCTGCATACATGGAGAGGCAAACATTAAATTTCGCCGAAACAATTGATTTCCTTAAAAAAGCAGGAGCTGTACCGGTTGTTGCCCATCCAGGCGCCAGTGCCCGCCCATTAATCGATCAACTGATTAAATTTGGATTAATGGGGATAGAGGTTTTTCATCCCGAGCACAATCACGAATTGACCAATTATTACCTTGGCCTGGCTCATGATAAAAATCTCATTGTAACGGGTGGAACTGACTTCCATGGTATCAGCCATGAAAAACCCGGCTATCCATCTGAGCTGACCATAAAGGCCAGGTATTTGACTCAGCTAAAAAATGCTGCCGCCATGATCTAACCCTGTCATTTCTGAGTAATATATTACAACCCTAATTTTTTAAAAAAAAATCTGTTTAAACTGCAAATATTCTTTTCATGAGCCAGATTTAATGCTAAAATATCATTATATGTGCTGCAGGAGGGATAATCCTTTAAATGGACAAGTTTGAATTTGCTCTACAGGTTACAGTTGTTGGTTTTCTTGTAGTAGTGGCCACTCTTTTTCTCCTTTATGCAATCCTTCTCCTATTCAGCCGCATATTCAGCACTCCTGATATAAAAAACCTTCATCAGCCTCCCCTGGATCAACAAAAAATGATCGCCAAAGATGAAGAAGTGTCAAACGGCCCCCTTACGGCGGCAATCACGGCAGCGATTTATCATTATATGCAGCTTGAAGAAGTCGTCAATGATAACGACAAGGTAAAAATTACCGTTCAACCATCCGGCAGGAGCACGACAATGAACTGGCGGATGGCCGGGCGTAAAGAATTACTCGAAAACAGGGAGAAACTAGAACAAAGCAGGAGGAAAAAGAAATATGAAAACTTTTAAAGTGACCGTTGACGGACAGGTCTACAATGTCCAGGTGGAAGAAATGAACGAAAGGGTCAATAAAATTGAACCTGCCCCAACAAGAGCCAAACCTGCCCAAAATAGATCTGCAGAGCCTGCATCGGGAGAATTAAAATCAAATGAAACGGCAGCAAAAAAAGAAAATAAGGTCCCGGATAAAGTCCCGGATAAACAGGCTGGAGAAGAAATTAAGGTGGAAGCTCCAATGCCGGGTTCTATTCTTGAAATAAAGGTTACCGCAGGAGATGCGGTTAAAGAAGGGGCGGTTCTGCTGGTTTTCGAAGCCATGAAAATGGAAAACGAATTGACAGCTCCCCGGTCGGGCACTGTTGCGGAAATCCGGGTTAAAAAAGGCGATTCAGTCAACAGTGGAGACATCCTTATCGTTCTAATCTCTTAATGGAAAAGACAGAGTGAGCACCTCAAAGAAAGGGTTTGCGCTGCAATGATCGATTTACTGATAGAATTTATTCAAAATACAGGTTTCGCCAACCTGCAAATTCCAGATATTATTATGGTTGCAGTTGCCTGTGTTCTCTTGTATCTTGGTATTGCCAAGAAGTATGAGCCGCTGCTCCTTGTTCCCATCGGTTTCGGCATTCTTCTTGTTAACCTGCCTCTGGGCGGGTTGATGGATCCGGAAAGTGGAGAGGTAATAGGCGGCCTGCTTTATTATCTTTCCCTGGGGCTGGAGCTTGGCATATATCCGCCGCTCATTTTTCTCGGTGTAGGGGCACTAACGGACTTTGGGCCGCTGATTGCCAATCCCGTAACTTTGCTCCTGGGAGCGGCTGCCCAGTTCGGTATATTCCTTACTTTTATCGGAGCGTATTTTCTCGGTTTTACCCCACAGCAAGCCGGGGCAATAGGCATAATTGGCGGGGCGGACGGACCGACAGCGATCTTTCTGGCCAACCATCTTGCTCCTGAGCTGCTGGGCTCAATTGCCATCGCCGCATATTCATACATGGCTCTGGTGCCCATTATTCAACCACCCATTATGCGCCTGTTAACCAATAAAACAGAACGCCTTGTCGTAATGGAACAGCTCAGGCCTGTTTCTAAAAAAGAGAAAATTTTATTTCCCATTATCGTAATCATTATTACCGGTCTCCTCCTGCCGTCGGCCCTGCCTCTGCTCGGCATGCTCATGTTTGGAAATCTTATCCGAGAATCAGGAGTCACCGAAAGACTGAGCAAGGCGGCTCAGAATGAACTAAACAATATTGTAGTTATTTTCCTCGGACTGACGGTTGGTGCTAAAGCAACTGCCGCTTATTTTTTAACTCCTGACACGATTAAAATTATCCTTCTTGGACTGACTGCATTTGCTTTTGGGACTATGGCCGGAGTATTGATGGGAAAATTGCTTTATATTCTTTCCAGGGGAAAGATAAATCCGCTCATCGGCTCGGCAGGAGTATCGGCGGTTCCCATGGCCGCCAGGGTCTCTCAGATGGTCGGCAAGGAAGAAAATCCAAACAACTATCTGCTCATGCACGCCATGGGGCCTAATGTTGCCGGGGTTATCGGTTCCGCTGTGGCGGCGGGGATATTACTCTCCATATTAACTTAACTTAAAGTCTTTAAACCGTTAAATTATCAAATTAATAATAACTGTCTTCTGCCGCAGAAGACAGAAATGAGGTATTTCTTTGTCTAATATTAGAGTCAGGTTCGCACCCAGTCCAACCGGTGAATTGCACATTGGAGGGGCCCGGACTGCGCTTTTCAATTATCTTTTTGCCCGTAAAACTGGCGGAACATTTGTCCTGCGCATAGATGATACTGACCTGGAACGCTCCCGGACAGATTATATTGATAATCTTATCGCCTCTCTTAAATGGTTGGGCCTTCAATGGGATGAAGGACCCTATTACCAATCAAAAAGACTAACCGAATACACAGGAGAAGCAGAACGACTAATAAAAGAAAATAAAGCTTATCGCTGCTACTGCAGTATGGATGAACTTGCTGCCGGGAGAGTAGATGCAAAAAAAGAAAATCGCGCTTATCAGTATCCCGGAACCTGTCGGCACTTAACCCCCGAACAGGAAGAAACATTTAAGAAGGAGGGCCGGCAGCCGGTTATCAGGCTCCGCACTCCCGACGAAGGGACAACTGTAGTTAGCGATGAAATAAGGGGAGAGGTCTCGTTTGAGAATACCGGGATAGATGACTTTATAATCATCAAATCAAACGGCCTTCCGACCTATAATTTTGCCAGTGTGATAGATGATCTACAAATGAAAATCAGCCATATCATCAGGGCAGAGGAGCATCTTTCCAACACCCCCCGCCAGATTATCTGCGCGCGGTCTCTGGGCTACGATCTGCCTAAATTCGCTCATGTACCGATGATCCTTGCCCCGGATCGAAGCAAATTAAGTAAACGTCACGGGGCAACTTCGGTTGAAGAATTCAGGGATCAGGGTTTCTTACCGGAAGCACTGGTTAATTACATGGCCCTTTTGGGCTGGTCTCCAGGCGGAGATGAAGAATTGATCACTCTTGAAAAAATGGTGGAAAATTTTTCGCTTGAACGGGTCAACAAGACAGCAGCTATTTATGATGTAGGTAAACTGGCCTGGATGAACAGCCAGTATATGAAAGATTATGATCCGCAATTACTGTCAGAAGCAGCAATTCCGTTTTTCGAGAAGAAAAACCTGTTAACTGCAAAACCCGGCGATGATGAAAAAAACAAGCTGAATAAAATTGTCATTGCTGTGCGGGAACGGGCTAAAACTCTGGATGAACTGGCAGATATTGCAAGTTATTTTTTAACTGACGATTTTGAGTATGATGAAAAAGGAGTAAAAAAACACTTTAAAAAAGAAGGAGCATCTCGTCATCTGCGCCAGGCGGCTTCCCTCATCGATGCCATGCCGGAATTTGAAGCTATGGATCTTGAAAAAGCTTTTCACCGGCTCAGTGAAGAACTGCAGATATCGGCCGGTCGGCTAAATCCGCTGGTCCGCCTCGCGATAACAGGAAGAATGGGGGGACCTGGTCTATTTGAGACCATTAATATACTGGGGCGGCAGAAAACAGCAGCCAGGCTGAAAAGAGCTGCTGATTACATTGACAGTATAACCTGACAGTAACAATCCGGTTTACTTTTTGGCGTCACTGTTTCTTTTCTGTTCTTCTTCTTTTTTCTGATAACCGCTTTTCAGGAAAAAAAGAAGGAAAAAAAATAATGCAATTAAGGCGATTCCGCTAATCAGTTGCCACACAGTGCATTTTCCTTTCTTTATATATAAAGCCCACTGTTTTGAACAGGGGCTTTTTCCCTGGCTGCGGGACAAGGGATCGAACCTTGGCTTGATGATCCAGAGTCATCCGTGCTACCGCTACACCATCCCGCAATTTCTTTAATATTATACCTGAAGAACCTGCTCCGCGCAAGGGTTGATCGGGTATTAATGAAGCAGGCGGTAACGGTCAAAATGCTTGTAAAAAAAATTAGGAGTATCCTCGTTCCGGTCACTTGAAAAAGTCTTTTTATACCCGAACCGTCTTCGTGGAGCCGATGTGCCGCTATCTATCAATTCCTGGTAGACAGTGAGCATCCGCTCTGCACAGTTTGCCGATGAAATATTGGCCACATTCTCCAGCGCTTTTCTACTCATTGCTTTATAGAGTTCACGATCATGAAGCAAACGCAAAACAGCTTCAGCGAAATTGTTGACCGAGGGGTCGGTAAGCAGGCCATCTCCACCATGGACAACCATTTCCGCCGGTCCATACGCACGGATGGCAACAACAGGAAGTCCCACTGCCTTTGCCTCACCGATAACCAATCCCTGGGTTTCCGTAACCGACGGGAATACAAAGAGATCTGCACTGGCATAACAGTGGACAATTTTGTTACGAGGGAGCACACCGGTAAACAGGACTTTTTCTTTTAGTCCCATTTTATAAATCAGTTTTCTTAAATAACCTTCCTGTGGCCCTTTTCCTACAAGCACCAGAACCACCTGCGGATATCTTTCCTCCACTATTTGAAAAACCTTTAAAAGAAAAACAATATTTTTTTCTTTACACAACCTGCCCACAAAGAGGAGTACTTTTTTATCATCTGGAATATCATAATTTTCACGCAGCCAATCTGGGTTAACATTTTTGAATTCGTCCAGATCAATACCGGTTGGAATAATGACCAGGGGAGATCTTACCCCGATTCGATCAAGATAGTTAACGACAAGCTGGGAGGGCGCAACCACTGTATTACAGCGATTGCAAAAATTGCGAGCGATATTTTGGACCAGATGCTTTGAAGCACCTCCAAAAAAGGGAATGTAGTGAACATATTGATCATAGAGGGTATGGAAAGTAAAAACAAGAGGGAGCTTAAACTTGCGGGCAGCACGTGCACCCATGCTGCCCAGTAAAAATGGCGAATGAGAATGAATAATGTCGAGTTTTAGTCTTTTTATGGTTGAACCAAGCTGAGCAGAAATAGGAATAGGTAAAGAAAATTCAGGCATTGTCGGTGCAGGAACGGAAATAAAACGAAATACCCCTTCTTCTTTCGGCGGTTGAAGAAGGGGATAATCGGGGCCAAAAATAAAAACTTCATGCCCCCTGTTTGTAAACTCTCGTGAAAATATCTCAATGGACCTGACTACTCCGCTAGTGTAGGGCCGAAAACTGTCAGTAAACACACCAATTTTCAACCTGTTTTCGCCTCCTCAGGCTAACGCTAATATGTTACTGATATTGAGCCAGTGCTTTATTAAGCATGCGTTCGGCTATAGATAGAGCCCTGCTTTTATCTTCACTGTGCCCGTATCTTTCTACTACTTCGATGTTACGCTGTTGCCAGTCCTGCAGTTCTTCTATTTTAGACTGGCTTAGATTATATTCTTCCGGGGCAGCGTTCAAAACAGGAGTAAGAGGGAGAACCCGGTGTCGCCAATCCCGATGGCACCACAGAATTTCATAATCCGCTTCGCTAATCCACGTATCGCCAGTATCCATATTTTTAGTCAGGTCAATATCCAGGAGCAGCCCGTATTCCACGTACTGGGAAGGGTTGTTTGGATAATGCTGGTTTGAAATAAAATTGCCCAGTGAGTAAACGGCAAGCGTTGCTCTTTCTGTCCCATCAGCATTCTGGTTAAAAAACCATTCAATGGGTTGAATATAATGGGGATGACCACCCAGGATGAGATCTGCACCCGCTTCAGCCATCTGGGACGCTCTCTCCCTGAGATACTGTGGGTTAGGCTCATTGGAATACATACCACCCCAGTGAGGGAACACCGCAATTAAATCTGCTCCAGCAGCTTTCGCCTCTTCAATATCAGCAATAACAGGGCTGATATCTTCAAATTCGACAGTTAGATTAACACAATATTCATGACCTTCCGGGACCGGTATGCCGTTTGTGCTATAGGTATAAGCTATAAAGGCAATCTTGAGGCCATTCTGATCGATAATCAGTGGATTATCACGTTCTTCCCAGCTTTTATATGCACCAAAAGTTTCAAGACCCAGGTTTCGAACATGATCAATACTGTTATAAAGGCCATCAAGGCCACGATCGAGAGTGTGGTTGTTAGCCATGGTAAAAACATCGAAACCGGCATCCGCCAGGGCTTCAGAAAGAGACTGTGGTGCGTTGAAAAGTGGATAACCGGTATAACCGGTGTAACCCCAGAACGATATATCGGAACCGGCCTGAGATGTTTCCAAATCGCCAACTGCGATATCGGCCGCCTGAATGTAGGGAGCTATTATTTCAAAGCTGGGGCTAAAATCGTATTCCCCGTTCCCAACATGAGCCTGCTCGATCTGGGGAACATGAGCCGTGATGTCACCACCCACGACCATGTTAACTGTCCTCAGGTCCGGTTCCTCCGGCTCTATTTCCTCTTCAGGCTCCGTCTCTTTTTCTTCAACAAAGGTTTCTGCGGTTGTTTCATTTTCAGATTTGCTTAGTATTTCACTCAAGGGGAATACATCTCCGGCTTTCATACCCAGGACAAAAGAAAATCCCACTAACACAAGAAGAATGATAATAAAATAAATACGACGCATTCTGCGATTCACCATCCTATTAAGTACTGCTCAAATTATAACATATTGAATGAAGCTGCGGTATTTAATTGCTTGCATTTTACTTAAAGTTCATTAACTAAAATACAAAATCATCATCTGCAGAAAAACTGAGAAATTAGCCTTTTTAAGGGCTTTTGACAGCTTCTCAATTTAAATGCTATAGTCTGTTAGGAATAGATTCCTCCAGGTAAAAAGTGAAAACTGATGACATCTGACTGACATTTACAACAATGCTTACTGGACTCCAGCAGTAGTTTATTAGTCCCTTGTTTCAGGCCTTAATTTTAACGCTCTGCCAGCCAGAGCAAGGCAGAATGGAGCCATGGCCACTGGGCGCCATCTCCACCTTCCAGGTTAAATTCAGGCGAAGAGTGAGAGTAGCCGCCCAGCTCGGGATGTGTACCGAGCAATAGATAGCTTCCATTTCCGTGTGAACCGGCAATTACAGCGGGTTCATCATTGACATCATAGCGAGCCAGGATCTCTACTGTTCCACGCTCATAGGGCTCGAAATATGGACCGTCAAAATAATACATCTCCATAGACTCGTTAAAACCAGCATTAACCGGATGCTCCCCTGTAAGGGTTATATCAGCTTTTTCTCCCCATGCTACCAGACCTGATAAAGGGCCCACTCCTTTCCCGTCATATAACCCCAGGGGGTAAGGATGGTCTGTACCCTGCCATCTCAGGGTATCACAGGCATAATAAGCACCGGCACAGACGCCTACAAAAAGCCCGCCTTCTTCGACATAAGAGCGTATATTATCGTGTTCACTGATAAAATTTTTATATTCGGCGGCAAAACCGCCTGGGAAACAGATGAGGTCGAATTGATCGCCCATGTCCATTTCCACAGCATCAACTTCATTAAAGTAGCTGCACCTGTAACCATACTGTTCAAAAAAATTATAAAAAGCGCTGACGTTGGTTTCCCAGCTGCCCCGTCCATTATACAACCCAACACGCGGTAGTACAGGGGGGGCTGCGAGTTTTTCTTCAGTTTCTTCAACGGGTGTTAGCCCGTCGTTTTCCTGAGCGCTCCCTTCTATAACACTGCCGCCGGCTTCAGTTTGACCGGTGGGAGGGTCAAGTTCCGAAATATTGTTATCTGTCAATTCCGGGCTGCTGCACGATATTTGTAATATTATGGCAATTAATAACAGGGCAAAAATCTGTAGTCTGCCTATTTTTTTTAACAAAGATGATCAACCTCCCGTTTCCCCGGGCATTCTCATGCATTTCATTCATTATAGCACAGCCGGCAGCCCGGAAGACAGGAATGATGACCGTCAATTGCGTGGAAAGGGAGAGGGAGGAGCAGGCACTTCCTTATTCATATTAAAAATGTATCAACAAATAAGAAGCGATAGAGAAGCCAGGTTGGCAACAATAGTTCAACACGCGTGACCCTGGATCATCAAGTCCTTGTTCAATGCCTGTTCAGGCAACCGGGAATAAATCCTGAAAAATCGATGATGCAATAACAGGGTCATTTAAACATAGAAACACCGTTGTCAAACCCAAAGCAGTTAATGAGTATGCAAGTACAAGTACAGATGAACATAAGAAATTTTCCATCTTAGCGACCGGGAGGAGGTAAAATCTTGCGGGCTGGCTGAGAAATCTTTGTTAGTTTACATAAGATATATTATCGGAAGTTAAAGAAAGACAAAAAAATCACTTTAACTCATTACGTCTTCCTTCCTATCCTTATAATATCTGTTTGCCCCAGTGATTAATGATGGATTCAAAAGAAGCACCGCACTGCGGGCAATCTCCCCGGAATCGCAAAATATAATTGCAGCAGCAGCACTTGATCGGCGGTATACGTACTCTTTCACCTTTATCTGTCTCCATCGATTTTCCAGTTACATCTTCCTGAAGTTCTTTTCTTTGCTTCTCAGAAGCTGTCATCACAGGTGCAGTGCCTTTAACTTCTTCCGTATCATGACAACCTTTGCCGGGCTCATTATTCGTTTCTTCTTGTTTATTTTTAATTCTGTTGTCTAATTGTTGATCAGTCCTTTGATATTCAGCCTTTACAAAATAACTATCTTTTATTAATTCCGGCCTTAATAATTTTTCATTATTATCGCCGTTAAATACGCTGAGCTGTTTTTCCATATTATCGTTTAATTTTTTTTCGCCTGTTTTATTTTTTTGCTCCGCAAAGATCTCCGGCATACTGTCACTTTCATCTTTTTGATTGCCTTCATCTGCATAATCCACCGGAAAACCGCTCCTCTCCTCCTCTATATTACCATTATATGGTATATTCAGTTCGTTGAGAAGTAGCCTTGCATAATTCTGGGTGGCTGAAAGATCTCGATGGCCGAGAGCTTTTTGAAGAAGCTGTATATCTCTTGTTTCTCTGATAAAATCAACAGCAAAAGTGTGCCTCAGCAAATGAGGATAAACATCCTTATCCAAACCTGCTTTCCGGGCCATTCGTTTGACCATTTCTCTGATATAGCGGTCCTTCAGCTGTTTACCATCAAGCGTGGTAAAAAAATATTTAGTATCGAAGGTCAATTTGTCACGCCATCGTTTGAGCAGTTCCAATTCTTCAATACCAATTTTTAAAACTCTTGCTGATGCAGCCCCGCTTCTTTTTATATTTAATACCCTTTTATCCCAGTTAAAATCATCTTTTTGCAAATTTATTATTTCGTTAACTCTTAATCCTGCCTTCAACATCAGTACGATAATGCATAAGTTCCGCAGTCCTGTTGGAGCGCGTGGATTTGGCTGTTTTAGTAGATCAATTTGTTCATAACTGTTTAAAGCGGCAGGTGATCTTTTACGTTTTGCCATTATTATCACCTCAATATTTAATATAAAGCCATAATTATAATATATGGTATTATATATAGTACCTTAAATATAATATACACTCTTATATTTTATTTTGCTTTAATATTCAGATATTGTCAAGTACATCTTGTTATATTTTTGGTTTTTCTTAATTCAATAATTAGTTTTAATAATTATCTAAAATATCCTCAATAACATTGTTAAACTGATAATTTCATGGTAATCTTTCTTTTGCAGATAATTATTACCGGAATACACTGGCAGGCAGAGTAATACGATCACCGGGCAAATACACTTGTTCACAAGGGGGTTGACAAGGCCTTTAAAATCCGTTAATCTAACAAAAAGTTAATATGATAAAGCGATGATCGGAACCAGTAACAGGTGGTCCTGTTGCAGAGAGCTGCAATATGGTGAAATGCAGCACAGTAAAACCTGCGAACTCCTCCGTAAGCTGCCAACCGAATTTAGCTTCAGGGCTAATATTAGGCTTGGACGGAGACTTCCGTTAGTATAAAGAGTGGGCGGTAGTAGTCTTGCCGCTAAGAAGAGTGGTACCACGAATAGGGCTTTCGTCTCTTTGACGAAAGTTTTTTTATTTTTCGGTTAAAATATATTTTAATTTATGGAGGTCATGGTAATGACAAAAGAAGAACAACAACAGTCAAAAAATGAGAAAATCTATCTCTTTGACAGTACCCTGCGTGATGGAGAACAGACTCCTGGTGCACGCCTTAATTATGATGAAAAACTTGAGGTAGCCCGCCAGCTGGCCCGATTAAATGTGGATATAATCGAAGCCGGGTTTCCTATCTCATCACCCGGTGAACTGAAGGCAGTTAAAGCCATCTCCAGGGGAGTAAAAGGCCCCACTATTTGCGCCCTGGCCCGGGCAGTACATGGCGATATCGATGTCGCTGCCGATGCAGTAAAAGAGGCGGAAAAACCGAGGATTCATGTTTTTCTTGGAGCTTCCGATATTCACATGCAGTATAAATTGAAAAAAGAACCTGCTGTGCTTCTTGAACAGGCTGTTGACGCTGTCAAATATGCTCGCCGTTTCACTGATGATGTTGAATACTCCCCTGAAGATGCCACCAGGGCTCGGGAAGAATATCTTTATACTCTTTTGGAAGAGGTCATCAAGGCAGGCGCCACGGTGATTAATATTCCCGATACGGTTGGTTATGCCGTCCCTGAAGAGTTTGGGGCTCTTATTGCCCGTTTGCGGGAAAAAGTAACCGGCATGGACAGGGTAACTCTCAGCGTTCACTGCCATAATGACCTCGGATTGGCCGTGGCCAATTCTCTGGAGGCTTTGAAAAACGGCGCGCGGCAAATTGAATGTAACATTAACGGTATCGGTGAACGAGCCGGTAATGCTGCTCTCGAAGAAATTGCCGTTGCCCTGCGTATTCGACAAAATTATTTTCCCTATTATACCGACCTCAATTTTCCTGAAATCTACCGCACCAGCCGCCTGGTCAGCAAACTAACCCGGATTGCCGTACCTGTAAACAAGGCGGTTGTTGGGCTGAATGCTTTTGCCCATTCATCGGGCATCCACCAGGACGGTATTTTAAAAAACAAGAATACATACGAAATAATCGACGCCGAACTTATAGGCAGCAAGGCTGCCCAGATGTGTCTGACAGCCCGTTCCGGCAGGGCGGCTGTTTCCGACCAGCTCAATAAACTTGGCTTTTCCCTTTCCTCTGAACAGCTGGAAACTATCTACACCCATTTTGTAGAACTGGCTGACAAGAAAAAAGAAATGTATCCGGAAGATCTCGAAGCACTGGCTCTGGATCACCTTTCGACTACCGAGCCCCTTTACAAGCTTGATTATTTACAGACGGTAAGTGGCAGCAAAAGCATCCCGGCTGCGGTAATCCGTCTTAAAAAAGAAGATGGCAGTACCTTTGAAGAAGTAGCTGTTGGTACCGGCCCTATTGATGCCGCTTACAACGCTATCAACAAGGTCACCGGTTTAAGCATCGGACTGGACAGTTACCGGATTAATGCTGTTACCCGGGGTCGCGATGCCCTTGGTGAAGTGCAGGTTAAGATGTCTTACCAGGATAAGTCCATAATTGGCCGTGGTACCAGCACCGACATCATTGAAGCCAGTGTTAAAGCTTATCTTAACGGACTCAATAAACTCCTCCGGATCAACGGTTACGAGTAGAAACGCAAACCATTGTTTGCTGTAAAAGACAATCAATGTTATAATTTTTTTAAAGTCCATAAGGATCGGGGTGATGATGTGGAACCTTTAACTGAAAAGCAGAAAAGGGTCCTCAGTTTCATCGAACAGGAAGTTGAACGATGCAATTACCCTCCTTCAGTCCGGGAGATGTGCCGGGCTCTGGGAATTAGTTCAACTGCTACAGTTCACAGTTACCTCGATATTCTTGAAAATAAAGGCTATATCTCGCGAGAAGCAACCAGACCCCGGGCTATTAAACTTTTATCCAAAATTGGCGAAGATAATGAAAAACGCTGCAGTTTTATCCCATTGATCGGCAGCATCACTGCCGGTCAGCCTATTTTAGCAGAAGAAAACCGCGAAGGTTATTTTCCCCTTCCCGATACAATAGCCAACGGCCAGGAATGTTTTGCCCTCAGGGTTTCAGGAAAGAGCATGTTGGGAGCAGGTATCCAGGATGGGGATTTCGTAATAGTCAAACAGCAACGAACCGCACAGGACGGGGATATTGTCGCCGCTCTCCTTGGAGACGAAGCAACAATTAAACGTTTTTACAGGGAAAAGGACCATATACGGCTTCAGCCAGAAAATGATTCTTTTTCCCCAATTCTAACCCGTGAAGTTGAAATAATCGGCAAGGTCATCGGGCTTTTCCGCAAGCTTTAATTTCCCTGGTTTTCGTTATCAGTATTATCTTTTACCTCAACAGTAACGCCATCCGGTAATTCTGTGAAGGGCATCAATTTATCGGCCAGTTCCCGGTCTACTATAACCGTAAGCTCAAGATAATCACTCCTGTATTCCAGGCAGTCTATTCTCGCCCTTTCCTGCAGCATTGCATAAAGCTTGCCCTCTCTATAGGGAAGATAAATTTTCATCCTCATTCCAGCGCTGCTGAGCATAAGCTCAGTTTTTTTTATTAACTCTGTCATTCCTTCTCCTGTCAGGGCTGATATAAACAGCGCTTCCGGAAATTCATGTTTCAGGAATTTAATCTCACTCTTTCCAGTAAGAAGATCCACCTTGTTGAAAACGAGCAGTTCGCGGGTTTCAGCCTGAGGATCAATTTTTTTTAAGTGTGAATGAACTGTTTTAATATGGTTCAGATAATCGGGATGGCTTAAATCAATTACATGGATCAGCATATCCGCCGCTTCTATTTCTTCCAGGGTGGCCTGAAAGGCTGTCACCAGCTGCCGGGGCAATTTTTCTATAAAACCAACTGTATCAGTAAAAAGGACTTCCCTCCCTCCTTCCATCATTCCCCGCCTGGTAGCAGGATCGAGGGTTGCAAATACTTTATCTTCTGTATAAAGATCCGCCCCTGTCAGGGCATTGAGAAGGGTAGATTTACCTGCATTTGTATAACCCACCAGGCTGACAACAGCACATCTGTTACGCCTGCGTCGTTTCCTGTGAATGGCACGGTGTTTCCTGATGGCAATAATTTCTTTTTTTAGATCGCTGATCCGGCGGCGAATAACCCGGCGATCAACTTCGAGCTTGGTTTCGCCCGGCCCGCGTGTCCCGATGCCACCACCAAGCCTGGAAAGGGTGCTGCCGAGTCCTGTTAATCTTGGCAGTAAATAGCTCATCTGGGCCAATTCAACCTGCAACCTGCCTTCTCTGGATCTGGCGCGATTAGCGAATATATCGAGAATCAGGGCAGAACGATCAATTACTTTTTTGTTTATAACCCGATCAAGATTTATTATTTGGGAAGGCGACAGCTCATCATTGAAAATTACCAGATCGGCTGATAATTCTTCTGCAAGGGTAGCCACTTCTTTGGCTTTGCCCGGCCCGACATAAAAAGCGCTGTCAGGTGTGCTCCTTTTCTGATCTACCTGAAAGATAACCTCCGCTCCGGCTGTATCGGCCAGGAGCTTCAACTCTTCCATGGATTTCACAAAATTTTCATGTGGTTTTCCGCGGTCCAGCCCTATCAGGATCGCTTTTTCTTTTGTCGTAGCCAGAGTTGTCATATTTTTCATCCAGTCATTTCAGCTCCAATTAATAACATCTTACTGATCAATTATTCATAGTTGCCTTGATTTACTTCTCATCGCAAAAAGACACTCTTCTGGCGAGTGTCTTTTTAACTTACCTTTTGCAATCAATAATAAATCAGTTTTCAACAGTTTCCTCTTCTCCGCCGTTTTCCTCTTCAGAAACACGGAGATTGATATTGCGGATTGGGATTATCGTTGAAACGGCATGCTTGTAAACCAACTGTTGTTTACCCTCTACATCAAGAAGAATGGTGAAATTATCAAAACTGCGGACAATGCCTTTAATCTGATACCCGTTGACAAGAAATACTGTAGTTAACATATTTTCTTTCCGAGCCTGGTTTAAAAAAGTATCCTGTAAATTGATCATGCCTTTCATATATCGGGCTCCTCTCTGTCTATTGCTTTGCGAACTATATTCGCCTGTGATGGTGCCAGATCCTTCACTTTGTTGTAAATAATTTCAGCAGCCTGGCTGTGAGAAAAATCAGCTGTTATTTCCAGCCAGCAAATATCCTTTTCCCGCCGGAACCATGTTAGCTGTCTCTTGGCCAGATTGCGGGTTTCTTTTTTAATACTGGCCACCATTTCCTGCCAGCTATATAGACCCTTAATGTATCCTTCCATTTGTCGATAACCAAGGATTTGCATACCGGGCATTTTACCATTGTAACCTTTCGCATAAAGATGGCTTACCTCTTCGACAAACCCTTCTTCAATCATCACCTCTACTCTTTGTTCAATTCTTTTGTAGAGAAGATGACGTTCCATATTCAAGCCGTATTTTACAGTTCTATAGGGTGTTACCCGGTGAGATGTTTTCTCAACCTGACTGGAGATAGGCTTCCCTTCTGCGTAATATACTTCCAATGCTCTTATAATACGCTTCTGATCATGGGGATGGATTGCAGAAGCAGCCTTTGGATCCACCTTTTTCAGGGTTGAATACAATTTTCCGACTCCCTCCCGGCTCGCCTTATCCTGCAGTTCCTCCCGCAGCTTCGGTGAAGGACCCTTTTTGCCAAAAGCATAGCGATCAGTCACCGCTTTGATGTATAAGCCTGTTCCTCCAACCATAAAGGGCATTTTTCCACTATTCCAAATCTCGATGATCGTTTTATCAGCTGCTTTTTGATATTCGGCCGCACTGTAAGGTTGATCCGGTTCCAGCAAATCAATGAGGTGGTGTTTTACTTTGCCCTGTTCTTCAACGGTCGGTTTAGCTGTTCCAACATCAAGGCCCCTGTATATTTGAGCGGAATCGGCGCTGATTATTTCTGTTTCCAGCATTTCAGCCAGTTTTATGGCTGCAGCAGTTTTGCCAACCGCTGTTGGGCCCACCAGGACCAGCAGGGGGATCTTGTTCTTCTCCGTCAAAGATCTTTTCCTCCCTCATTTTTTCAATCTTCTTTGTCAAATAATCTTTTACACAATTTATGCTGTACTCTTCTTTGAAGCACAAATATCTTCTATCCACCGTAGCGTTGAAAACTCTTTTCCAGCTCTTTTCTCTTAAAATGTATTACTGTTGGTCTGCCGTGCGGACAGTTTTGCGCACCGGCAACCGGCGACCACAACCGTAAGAGTTGTTCCATTTCTTCCCTGGTCAGCAACTGT
The DNA here is from genome assembly GCA_034189085.1 of Bacillota bacterium. Classification (GTDB taxonomy): domain Bacteria; phylum Bacillota; class Dethiobacteria; order DTU022; family DTU022; genus M55B129. The sequence continues at coordinate 82,105 of JAXHVH010000002.1, forward strand.
TTTGCTTTAATGGCTCGATGACAGGCCACCGTAGCCATAATTTTATCCCTGCAATCTTCATCACTCTCACTGTCGATGTAAATCATTTCTTCCAGTATCTTATAAATATAATCGCTGGTAATGCTCCCATCTACTGTAAATGGAACTGCTCTTATGGCGTAGCTGTCCCGTCCAAGGGGCTGGAGATTGAAACCAGTTTCTTCAAGCAGGGGCAACATATGAGGTATCCGCTCTCGCCATGAAGCGGGCAATTCAACAGTTACAGGCATAGTCAGCTGGCAGCTATACTTATGCAAATCTTTACGGCTTTTTGCTTCCTTTAATTGATGGTAAATCGCTTTTTCGTGGGCTGCATGCTGATCTATGAGCAGGAGATCTTCGCCTTTCTGAACTACAAGGTAACTTTGTAAATATTGCCCTATGAGCCTCATTTCATCGCTTTCCCCATTTTCATGAAGGGGATTTTTCCCTTTTACCGGAAAATTTTCAGGTTGGTTCGATCTTTGTGTCCCTTCTCTAATAACATTGCTGTAATCAAGACCGGCAGGTTCAAACAATACCTGAGACGGTCGTGTTTCATTCTCCATTTCATCAACTGACGTCCGGTAACCTGTTGACTCTTCCACCTGCCCCGGCCAGCCAGGTAAAATTACCTTTTCCCGGAGAGCCATTTTAACTGACCGAAAAATGAGGCCCTTTATCAATTCGCTGTCAGCAAATCGTATTTCCGTTTTTGCAGGGTGAACATTAACATCCAGCTTATCTGAAGATATTTCTATTCTTAAAACAGCCAGAGGATGACGATGCCCGGGTAGAAGTTCTTCATATCCTCTTTCCAGGGTATTGACAATAAGCTGGTTTTTGATCACTCTCCCGTTGACAACAGCCGTGATCCAGCGTCTTGAGGATCGTGTTAAATAAGGAGCCGATATGTAGCCTTCGATGGAACAACCATTTTCTTTGTCTTTCCTTTTCAGGGCAATCATAGCCTCGGCCGTTTCAGGTCCGTAAATTGCTGCAATAGTGTGGTAAAGGTTATCGTCTCCCGTTGTTTCAAGTAATCTGCGAGGCCCGCTCTGCAAAACAAATGAGACAGAAGGCCAGGCTAAGGCCATTTCTGTAAGCAGAAAACTAATTTTGGCCGATTCAGCCGCTCTTGATCGTAGAAATTTCAACCTGCCCGGAGTGTTATAAAACAATTCTCTTACTTCCACTCTTGTTCCTGAAGGAGCACCCACTTCATCGAAACTGATCACTTCACCCCCGGCCAGATCAATTCTGTAACCGCTTAACATCTCTTCAGCTCTTGATGTAAGTGCTACTTTCGACACGGCTGCTATGCTGGGCAGGGCTTCTCCGCGAAATCCAAGACTCCTTAAAGAAAATAGATCTTCAAGTTTATCAATTTTACTGGTGGCAAATCTTTTGAAAGCAAGAGGGATTTCCTGTTTATTCATGCCGCAGCCATTATCTGTAACCGAGATTATTTCTTTCCCTCCCCCTTCTATAGCAATCTCAATCCTGGTTGCTCCTGCATCGAGGGAATTTTCAACAAGTTCTTTAACCACCGAGGCCGGGTTATCAATTACTTCTCCTGCAGCAATCTGTTCGGCAGTTGATTTGCTTAATATTTTTATAGTCATCTGTGTTCATCTCCCACCGTGTTATGCTCATCATCACCCAGAAGGGCCTGCTGCAGGGAAAACATTTTATGCAGTGCTTCGAGCGGAGTAGTATTGTCTAAATCAATATTTTTCAATTCATCAATAATTTCAAATTCGCGACTATGATTTTCTGCAGGGTTGGTAACCATGGGCAGCAAGCTGAGCTGCCTCTCGGAAGCGGATGAAGATGCCAGTTCAAGTTCCACTAGGATTTCTTCTGCTCTAATCAGTACTTCCAGTGGCACTCCAGCCAGTCTGGCCACATTGATCCCATAACTTTTGTCCGCTCGCCCAGCCACGATTTGCCTTAAGAAAATGACCTCTTTACCCCTCTCTTTAACAGCCATCGTATAATTTTTAATGCCTTCTATTTCTCCTTCCAGGTCGGTTAATTCATGATAATGGGTTGAAAAAAGGGTTTTCGATTGCATTTTTTTAACGATATATTCAATAACACTGCGGGCAATACTCATACCATCATACGTACTGGTTCCCCGGCCAATTTCATCCAGGATGATTAAACTATCGCGGGTTGCTTCTTTTAAGATCGAAGCTGTTTCTTTCATTTCCACCATGAAAGTGCTCTGCCCTCGACTCAAATCATCACTTGCACCAACTCTGGCAAAGATTCGATCAAATACTGGCATTTCCGCTTTTTCTGCAGGAACAAAACTGCCCATCTGGGCCATTACGGCAATCAGGGCTGCGCTTCGAATATAAGTACTTTTACCGGCCATATTGGGTCCTGTAATAATTAATAAAAACTCACGCTGGTCCATCTTAATATCGTTGGGGATAAACCTTTCAGCAACCATTTGTTCAACAACCGGGTGACGGGCTTTTTTGATTTGCATTTGCGAACTGTTGCTGAAATAGGGGCGACTGTAATCATTTTTTTCTGCCTGTTCAGCCAGAGTCCTGATACAATCGACCACCGCTGTGCTGAAGGAGGCCTCCAGAAGATTATTGGTGTAATCCCTGGAAATTTTTTGTCTCAAGTCTTCAAAAAGGGAATATTCCAGGGCAGCTATCTTTTCCCTGGCGCTGATAATCTCATCTTCCATGGTATTAAGTTCTTCCGTTGTGTAACGCTCGGCATTAACCAGAGTCTGCTTGCGGTGATACTCCGGGGGAACCAGGTTAAGATTAGGTTTGGTCACCTCGATATAATAGCCAAAATTGCGGTTGTAACCGATCCGCATTGATTTGATTCCTGTTCTTTCTTTCTCCCTCTTCTCGAATTCAAGGAGTATATCGCTGCTTTCCCTGGCGTATTTACGCAGGCGATCAACTTCATCATCATATCCTTTTTTGAAAAGCCCTCCTTCTTTCAGGGAAAGCGGCGGATCTTCTACCAGTGCCTTTTCGAGCAATTCGATTAGATCTCTAAAAGATGGCATGCCCTGGCCGGCATTACGTGTCAGTTCTGAGTTACATCCGGCCGTCTGCTCCTTAAGTATTTCTATTGATTGAAGAGTGTTCTTCAAGGCAACCAGGTCACGGGCTGTTACTCTTTCATAAGAAAGCCTGCTGCAAAAACGCTCCAAATCAAATATATCTCTCTGAATACTGGAAATTTTCCGCCTCAGGAGAGGTTTACGGACAAATTCTTCCACTGCTTCAAGCCTTTTTTCAATTAATCCTTTTCTGCACAGTGGTTGTTCCACCCATCGCCTCATCAAACGTTTGCCCATGGCCGTTACACAGTGATCAAGCAACCCCAGCAAGCTGCCTTGTTTTTCCCCTTCCCTGAGGGAGCGGTATAATTCCAGATTTCGGACTGTTGTCGCATCAAGACTCATATTCTCCCGTGGGAAATAAAGATCGAGATGATGGAAATGCTTAGCTCCTGCAGGCAGCTGCTGCAGCGCACTTAAATAAACCAGGGCTGTTGCTGCTGCCTGAGCGGCAAAGGGATAATTATGAAGCTCTAAGTTCTCCCAGTTATCTTCTTCCCATTGCCCCCTGATCAGTTCCTGTACTTCCTCCAGCGCTGTGACTGGATTATAAAGATCGATTAACCCTTTATGTCCGCTCCCAAAAAGATTTCTGCTGGCTGCTTTAATTTCTTCCGATGAACAGAGCAGCTCTGCAGGTTGAAGCCTGGTCAATTCATCGGTAATAATCTCCCATGCTCCATCCCCTCTCTGCTCTGTTATTTCAAACGTCCCTGTGGAAACATCAATCGCAGCGAGGCCATAGCATCCCTTGCTCTCATCCCCTACCACTACTGCAAGATAATTGTTACGGCTCTCTTCCAGCATTTCCGGATCGGTAATTGTGCCGGGAGTTAATATCCTCGTTACTTTCCTTTTAACGAGCCCCTTTGCCTGGGAGGCATCTTCCACCTGTTCACATATTACTACCCTGTAACCTTTGCTTAACAATCTATTCAGGTATATTTCCGCCGCATGTATTGGCACACCGGCAAGCGGGACAGGGTTTTCACTCCCCGCATCTCGAGAGGTCAAAGCAATGTCCATCTCCCGCGCAGCCGTATAGGCATCTTCAAAAAAGAATTCATAGAAATCACCAACCTGGAACATTAACAGTTTATCCGGGTGCTGCTCTTTCACAGTACGGTACTGTTCCATCATTGGGCTGCTGCGGCTCAAATTAAGTCTCCTTTCAACGCAAATTTTAAGGATTTTTTAATGATCCTATTCCACTTCGCCAATCAAATCCCAGGTGCGGGCTTCTTTGATCACAACACGGACCAGCAGACTGGTCGATATTCCTGAAGCTGGAAAATGAACCAGTTTATTGGTTCTCGTCCGACCCGTCTTCATATCCGCATTGTTCTTGCTTGTACCTTCTACCAGCACTTCCACTGTTTTGCCAACCAGTGATTCATTTACCTCCTTGCTTATACAATACTGGAGGTTATTCAATTTTTCCAACCTCTTCTCTTTCTCCTGGTGGTTTATTGTTTCTTTCAGCAAGGCTGCCTTCGTATTTTTTCTGGGTGAATAAAGAAAAGAAAAGGCGTTGTCAAAACGCATTTCTTCTAGAAGGCTCAGTGTTTCATGGAAATCATCTTCCATTTCACCCGGGAATCCCACAATTAAATCAGTCGTTACTGAAACATTGGGTATTGCTTTTCTAATTTCTCGTACAAGGTTTGTGTATTTTTCCCGGTTGTACTGTCTTTTCATCAATTCCAGGATCCGGTTGCTTCCGGACTGCACGGGGAGATGGAAATGTTCGCATATCTTTTCTCCTCTTGCTACAGTCTCAATCAATTCGGAAGAAAGGTCCTTTGGATGTGATGTCATAAAGCGAATCCTGGCCAGTCCATTTATTTGATCTATTTCTTTAAGCAGCGCTGCAAAAGTTGGTTTGCCCGGCAGATCATGACCATAGGAGTTAACATTTTGCCCCAGTAAAGTAATCTCCATACAACCTTTTTCAGCCAGAGTTTTTGCCTCGTCGATAATATGATCCATCTTTCTGCTGCGCTCCCTTCCCCGGACATAGGGAACGATACAGTAAGAGCAAAAATTATTGCAACCATAATTGACAGGGAGCCAGGCTTTGAAAAAACGGCCAGATTTAACCGGCAAACCCTCACGTTCAGCATAATCTTCCTCAATATCGACTATAGTCCTGCGCTGTTCAAGTTCCATGATCCGGGTTATGTGTGAAGGCAGGCGAGGCAGAGCATGAGTCCCCGTGATTAAATCAACAAAAGGGAAACGTTCTTTTAAATGGACAGCCATTTCTCTCTGCTGGGACATGCATCCCGTCACAGCTATGATCAAATTATTATTTGTATTTTTCAGTGGTGCCAGTTTTCCGAGTAGTGAAGCCACCTTATCTTCTGGCTTTTTTCTCACTGCACAGGTGTTGATAATTATCAGATCAGCTTTCTCCAGTTCCTCTGCGGGGTTAAAACCGAGGCCTTCCAGAAGCGCGGACATTACTTCTGAATCATGTTCATTCATCTGGCAACCATAAGTTACGATAAAATAAGTTTTAACCTTTTTCACTCTGTTCAAACGGTTTTCGGTATTGCCCTGATCAGTTTGCAAGCAACCTACTCCTTTTTAAATATGATAACCGACACCCTTTGTCTTATTGTTATTTTATATCCTTTTTTCATTCGTCTGACTCACCGGTTAAACTGTCCAACCAGCTGAAGAATACCGACCATACTTCACTAATATGGTTGCTGAAGCGGTGATCAGCGCCTTTAATAATTACTCTTTTTTTCGGTTCACCGGCGGCCTGAAAAAGATATTCAGCATCTTCAATGGGTACCGATTCATCAGCCGAACCGTGAATAAGCAGTAAACTGCGGGGCGATATCAGGGAAGCCGCTTTCAATGGATCATGTTTTTTAAGATCATCAAAAAAACTTTTCTTTAACATGTATTGACCATCTTCAGCTTCAACAATTATTTTCCCCTCTCCTGCCGCAATCGCTTGATTCGTTGAAAGCAGCAGCCTGTTGAAAGTGTTGGTTAATGATGCTACGGCAGCCCATGTACAGATAGCGTTTATCCTGCTGTCCTCTGCTCCGTAGCAAAGTACTGTAGTTCCACCAAAACTCCTTCCGTTCAGGACAATATTCCTGTAGCCTGAATCAAGAGCCCAATCTACGATTGCCCCGAGATCTTCAATTTGATGCGTCAGTGAAATATCAGCCCATTCTCCTTCACTCTCTCCGCAACCGGCAAAATCGAAAGTAAGAGTGTCAAAACCAATTCCGGCAATGATGTCTCCCATTTCTAACGTTTTGCCTCTTCCCTCTTTTGAACCTGTAAATCCGTGACAGACAATAACAAGAGGATTCTTGGGCTGGTCGCTGCTCCCGCTAAATGAATGTCTCCCGGGTAAATTTTTTTGACCTTTCCTTGATTGAACAAATGCCGCTTCTCTTAAAAGAACTGACAACTTCAAGCCCCTGCTGTTCTTTATTGTTCTATTTTCCCATTTTTCTGGATTCACTTTTGACTGGCTCCTTTGACCTGCTCATGTATTAAACAACTACTCTGTTACGGCCCTGCCCTTTGGCCCTGTAGAGGGCTTCGTCAGCTTTCCTGAGCAGATCATCCATCGTGTCTCCACTTTTAAGTTCAGCTACTCCGAAACTGGCTGTAACTTTTATTTTTTTTGACCCGATTTCTATATTTACCAGATTTTTCCTGATTCTTTCTGCCTGTTTTTTTCCACCTTTTGCATCTGTTTGCATCAGCAGCACGACAAATTCTTCTCCTCCGTAACGGGCGGCCAGATCTCCCGAACGTGAATTCTTCTTCAGTATTGCTGCAAAAGCCACCAGCACTTCGTCACCCACCTGGTGGCCATATTGATCGTTAATCTTTTTAAAATAATCCAGATCAGCCATAATCAAACTTAGGGCGTTGCCGTGTCGAAGAGCGCTGGCATAGATTTTGCTGTAATATTCTATGAAGTAAAGCCTGTTAGCTATTTCCGTTAAAGAATCTGTGCGCAGGAGATTATTAATCCTGGCATTCGCTCGCTGTAGTTCAATATTTTTTTTGTTCAATTCCCTGGTCATATTTGCCATTTCATTGTTAAGCTTGGAAATCTCTTTAATTACTTCACCGTCTTCAATCCAGGCCCTTTCCAGAAACAGAACATAACCACTTGCAAATTCGGTAAAATAACCTGACATGCTAATGCGACTGCCTTTTTGCCCGACTATTGTTAACCTTATCCTGTCTGTTTCCTCACGGGTTAATTGCTTCATGAAAGTCTTATCTTCAGGCGCCAGATATTTTGAGAGATGCTTTCCACAGGGCCTGTTATTTTCTTCGATCATTCTTAGAAAGTAATCATTACAATCCTTGATGATGAACTGCCTGTCCATTATTACAATACCCACACTGCCTGCCCGATTTAGATATTTCAAGAAGGTATCGCAATTATGACGAAAAAACTCTTTATTGAGCATTGGACCACCACCTGGCAGCCAGTTCTACAGCTTCCTTTGCTGATTTACCGCTTCCGTCTGCACCCAGATAATTTTCAATCTGTGGATAGAAGCTGATACACCTCCCGCCAATCATAATTTTCATTTTTTTTAAATTTGAATTTTCCCTGATCAAATCTATTGTTTCTCTGGCATGTTCGATATTAAAAGGCATCGCTGTGGAAAGAGCAACAAAGAAAGGCTTCTTTTTTTTCAAGAAAACGACCAGGTCCTTAGCTGGAACATTTGCTCCCGTATAGTCAACATCCCAACCATCTATCTCCAGCAAATCGGCAACCATTCTCGGCCCTATTTCATGGAACTCATTTGGTGCCGCCGTTACAACCGCTTTTCCCCTGGTTTTTTCGAAAATGATAAAGTGACCGTAAAGTGAAGCCATTACCCTTGTTACAATCGCCGATGCCAGATGTTCCCGCGCAACTGAGATCTCACCGCTTTCCCACATCCGGCCAATTTCATAAAGTGAGGATTGAATTACCTGCAGATAAAAGTCTTTCAAATCGTCCGCGGATTTTATAGCTTCTTGAGCAATCTGCTGTGACAGGTTATATTCCCCGCTCAGCAGCGAAGATAGAAATTTTTCCTTATGCTCTTTCCAGCGTTTATTGATCAACATCGGTGGTTCCTGCTCTTCATCACAGGCGAGCAGCAGTTGGTCGTGTTTATTTATAATCCATCTGTATACATTTACCAGCGGTCTGGCCTCATTCGGGCTAATTGCCCTGTGAATTGCCTCTATCCAGGCTTCCATGGCAACTGGGAAATAATCGTCCGAAAAACCCCGTTTTCGATAACTGAAATATGCCCATAAAACAACCCTGACCATCAAGGCATAATCATTGAGCTTAAATACATTGCTCATAAAAGCGGCATGATTTTCATGATTATCATACATAACAGACAGAGGATTGCGGCCAATCAGCTTTTTTGTGTCCGCGTTTTTTGTCATAATTTCGTTAACTGCTTCAATCAAAATATCCCGGTTTTCACTGTAGGTCATGGCAGCATTAAGTGGCACTGGTTTAAACTTGGCTGTTTCTTCCAGGATCTCATCTATCACCGGCCATCACCTCCGGGATTTGTTGTTTCCTTTTTTCCGTTCGACTGATCTTCATCTTTAATAATTTCTATGGCAAAATCAGGACAGAGATATTCGCACAACTTACAGCCTATGCATTTATCATGATCAGTCATAACCGGAGTCCCATCTTCGCCCGGTTCCAGTATTTTTTCTGGACAAAAAGCAAAACAGATTCCGCATTCCTTGCAGCGTTCACTATGGACTTTCAATTTGAATTTTTTCTTACCCATTCAACTGAACGATCCTTTCTAATACAAAATTACGCCTGATTTCCGAAAACAGTACGTAACGTTAATTTTCTTCGTTGTTGCCCTTAAAACCTTTCCATACTTTCATCTTAATCCGCTTGAGGTACTGGCAGGTCCTTTCTCTCTTTTTAATCATGCAGATAAATAATACCAGAATAATAATCAGTCCTATGGCCAGGATCAAAAACCAGGGAGAAATATCGAAAAGTATTCTTAATAGTCGGATTACAAATCCCATTGTTCCGGTTAACAGCAGGCTTAAAGCTATCGCCAGGAGGCTGTAAATAGCCCCTCCAAGGAAAGTATATATAACAAATAAATAAAGGTTCATATGCATCGCCCCGGCGGGAAATGAAATAAATGTCCTTGTCACTCCCCATAACTGAGCCATAAAAATAGAGAAATTGCCGTATTTATCCCAAAGCATACCCAGTTTGGACGGCTGCCTGGCATATATCTTTTCATTCTTTCCCTCGGTCTCGTTTCCGCCTTTTCTCTGTCCGTTTCTTTTTTTGTACCCTGTTTTTACAATCTTGCTCAGTATGCTGCCAAACATCCCCACATAATAGCTGAAGATGCTTCCTGCAGTAATGCCAATTGTCGAAGCCAGGAATAAAGACCAGAAGGAAACATCACCTCGAAGGATCAGTGTTCCGGAGGTGAGGATTACAACAGCCGAAGCAAAAGGAATCCCTGCACTTTCGGCAAACATAGCCGCAGCGATTCCCATAACGCCATATTTTGCTGTTAACAGCTCAAATATTTCATAAAGCTGCTTAAGAGGCTCAATAATGTTGTCCATAATATCTATTCTGCCTGTCCGCTCAATAAGGCATACATGCCCCAGATACCTGCTTCCGGTTCGAGCTCCGCTCTGATAATTTTCAGAGGAGTGATATTGACAGCAGGACGGATTGCATTTTCAAATATTTTTTTACTGATTCTTTCCAAAAAATCTTCCCGGTTGAAGGCAATCCCCCCTCCGAGGATAAGACAGGCCGGGTTTATAATATTGACCAAATTTGAAAGTCCGATCCCCACATTGTCAGCAGCAAAATGAATGATAGACCTGGCTACAGTATTCCCACTGTCGGCAAGGGTAAATACATCTTCCGCGGTTTTGATTTTATTGCCTGAGATGCCCGTTCCCAAAAGATCGGCTCCATGACAGGCAATGGCGTTTCCGGAAGCCCAGGCTTCAAGACAGTTTTCTCCTCCACATTTACAACTTCTATTTTTTCCAAAAGGTTTAATGTGCCCGATTTCACCGGCAAAACCGTTGCTTCCCCGGTATAACTTCCCGTCGAGGAACAGCCCTCCACCGATACCTGTGCTTACTGTAACATAAACGGCATCTTTAAATCCCCTGGCAGCGCCATAATAGGCTTCACCGACGACAGCAGCATTGGCATCATTCTCTATTGTAACCTTTAAACCTGTTGTCTCACCAACCATTTTGGCCAGAGTGACTGGCAAATGCCATTCAAGGTTTGGTGACTGGTGAACCAGCCCGTTCCCGTGATCCACAAAACCGGCCATTGAAATGCCCAGTTTATCAGCTCTGCCACCAGCGGGTGAAATGATTTCTTTTTCAACCAGCAATATCTCTTTTTTCAGCACATCCACCAGGGACTGTGGTTCGGGGTGAAAAGGAGTTGATATTTTTTTCCTGAATATTACTGACTTGTCACTGTCAATTAACATGAGCAGTATTTTTGTCCCGCCTATGTCCGCTATCCAAAACAATTCATTAGCCATGATCATAACCTATCTTTTCTTAATATTATAAAGCAAACCGCCTTGATAAAAAAGAATAACCCGTTTTAATTAGCGGGTCATTCAATCCTTTAATTTGCTCATTATGACCTGTTCTTTAGCATTTCCATGGTTTCCCTTTTTTTCTCATACATGTAATCCTCGTATTTGACCGCCTTTTTACCTGAATGTTTGCCGATCACAAGAAGTGTTGTATCAACCAGCATGGGTAAATCTTTTTGCATTGTTTCCTGAAAGAGTTTCATTGCTTTATCCTCCAGTTTACGCGGTTACTGCCTGATTTGACCTTCACCGTAAATAATGTATTTAATGCTGGTCAAAGCCTGGAGCCCCATCGGACCCCGGACATGAAGCTTCTGGGTGCTAATACCCATTTCAGCACCGAGGCCAAATTCAGCCCCATCTGTAAAACGGGTTGATGCATTGACATATACTGCCGCAGCATCAATGCGATTCAGAAATTCCCTCGAACGTCTGTAATCCTTGGTTACTATTGCTTCCGAGTGGCCGGTACCGTAAAGGTTAATATGGTTTACCGCTTCCTCAAAACTGTTTACGACTTTCACAGCAACAATCAAATCCAGATATTCCGTCTCCCAATCCGATTGATCTGCTGCTTTCACCTTAGACGAATAAGATTGTGTTTTTGGACATCCTCTGATTTCCACATTGTTATCAAGCAACTTTTGGATTAATTTTTCCATGACCAGAGGTGCTATGTCGCGGTGAACCAGAATTGTCTCGGCAGCATTGCAGACACCTGGCCGATGAACCTTTGCATTAACTGCAATATCAACCGCCATGGCCGGATCTGCACCCTCATCAATATAAACATGGCAGTTCCCGACGCCTGTCTCGATAACCGGAACCGTAGCATTCTCAACCACAGCCCTGATCAATGAAGCGCCTCCTCTGGGAATTAGCAGATCCAGATATTTATTCGCCTTCATTAAATCCGCCGCCGCGGCGCGGTCTGTTTCTTCAATTAGATTAATAGAACCATCAGGCAGTTTATATCGTTCAACGCATGTTTTTATCACAGAAACGATAGCTTTATTGGAATTTATAGCTTCAGAGCTGCCGCGCAGGACTACGGCATTACCGGCTTTAAGGGCCAGCCCGGCAGCATCAATAGTTACATTTGGCCTTGCTTCATAGATTATGGCCACCACTCCCATGGGCACGCGAACCTGGCCTATCTGCAATCCGTTTGGTCGTTTCCACATCTTAACAACTTCACCAATGGGATCTTCCAGGGAAGCAATCTTCCTCAGCCCTTCAGCCATCTGAGCAATCCGTTCTTCGTTTAGAAGTAACCGATCATGGAAAGCTTTACTGTATCCTTTTTTCTTCTGCAAGTTTTCCAGATCGATTTTGTTGGCTTCAATAATAGCGGTGCTATTATCCCTTAACATTTCAGCCAGGCCTGCTAAAAACTCATTTTTTAGTGAAGTAGAAACAGAAGCAAGTCCTGCAGCTGCTGAACGTGCTTTTTGACATTTTTCCAGAACTTCGGGATGCATTTATTTCATCTCCTGTTTGAAAACTAATAAATGATCAGATCGTCTTTGTGAATAACTTCTTCAGCAAAAGGCCGATCATTTATTTGTGCTACTTCTCTGCTGCCTTTCCGGCAAATTTTTGCCAGTTCCTCTGCCGAAAAATTGCTCAATCCCCGACCCAGTTCATTCCCTTCTTCATCAAAAACCGCAATTAAATCCCCCTGTTCAAATACTCCGTTGACATCAGTCACTCCGACAGGAAGCAGGCTTTTATTCCCCCGGCAGAGAGCCTGGGATGCTCCACTATCTACTGTTACGCTCCCCTGAACTATCTGCCCGTAGGCAATCCACCTTTTACGCTTGTTCAGGTAATGTTTCTGAGGGCAAAAATATGTACCTTCTCTTTCACCCTCAAGAATTTTGGATAATATAGCAGGATTTGCTCCGTTGCATATGTACATGGGCACTCCTGACATTGTGGCAATCTCTGCAGCATGCAATTTTGTAATCATGCCGCCTGTTGCCAGATCGTCATCCGATTTTTCTGCGCCAGCTCTAATACTGTGGTCAATTTTTTTCACAACCGGTATAAATTGAGCATCCGGATTTTTTCGAGGATTGGCATTATAAAGACCATCTACATTTGTCAACAAGATTAGTAATCCGGCATCGCTTAATCCGGCGACCATAGCTGAAAGGCGATCATTGTCACCAAATTTAATTTCTTCTGTTGAAACAGAATCATTTTCGTTGATAATTGGAATGACACCAAACTTGAGCAGGGTTAATACGGTATTGCATATATTTATATACCGCCGTCTGTTGATTAAATCGGTTCGGGTAAGTAAAATCTGGCCAACTATCAGTCCGTATTCGGCAAAAAGTTTTTCGTAAATTTGGATTAGCAAACCCTGGCCAACAGCTGCAATAGCCTGTTTCTCAGGTATGGTAATGGATTTGTGTAGAAGATTAAGCCTTCCCCTGCCAGCCCCTATTGAGCCGGATGTAACAAGAATCACTTCGTGTCCTTTGTTGCGGATATCAGCAAGTGATCTGGTTAGCTTTTCCATATAGCCAAGATTTAATTTGCCGCTGCTGTGCGTTAAAAGTCTCGTTCCCACTTTTACTACTACCCTTGTTGGAATGGGATATGCTTTTAGATCTTCTTTATACACGGCGCAGTTCTCCAGAACGTTTTGTTGCTTCAATAACCGCTTTTAGCAGGCTGCTTCGGAAACCTGTTTCTTCCAGAACATGCATCGCAGCTGCTGTAGTGCCGGCAGGCGAAGTAACAATATTGCGCAGCTCTGCAGGGTGTTTCCCATTTTCACGTAGCATCATTGCCGAACCAATTACATTTTGGATTACCATTTTCGAAGCCACATCTCTTCTGATGCCCACCGATACCCCTGCATCGATCATTGTTTCAATAAAAAGGAATACATAAGCCGGCCCTGTCCCACTTAAACCTGTTACTGAATCCATTAATTTTTCGGGAATACGTATTGTGAGGCCAAGAGGCTTCAACAAATTTTCTACAATGTTAAATTCCTCTTCCGTAATATCATCCCCGATGCTTATGACAATTGTGCCTTCCCCAATCAGACAGGGAGTATTGGGCATTAATCTAATCACTTTGGCCCCTGATGAAAGGCAACCCTCAATGTATTTAATTGTGATGCCGGCGGCAATGGAAATTATGATCTGATCTGCTTTTATTGATGGTTTTATGGAGTAAAGAAGCGCTTCTGTATCCTGTGGTTTGACGGCAATAAAAATAAAACGGCACTCTGAAACAAGCGCGTTGTACCCATCAGAGGAAACAGCTTTGAGTTCATCAGCCAGCTGTTTCTGTCGCTCTTTGTTTAAATCAAACAGGTAAAGCGAGGATGGATCTATTCCACCTCGCTTTACCATACCTTTCGCCAGTGCTGATCCCATGGCGCCACAACCGAGTATTCCAATGTTGCTATTTTCCATGATTTTTAAGCTCCTAAATTCAAAGATCTAAAAAACATTATAACTAAATAGTGACAAAGGCGCAACTTCCGTGCTGTCAACAATGATCGGTTGTTGTATCAATTTTTGCCTTGTAGCAGTTACTGCGATTCATTTTTATTTTTGAGATAGTTCATTCCCATTATATATAAGACCAACCCGAACAGGACATAAAACAACCAGGTCCCAACAGGCCTTCAAACCAACCTCCGGAATACTCTTCACTATGCCAATCTACAGTTGAGCTTCCGCCACCACCTCTGGATGGTCTTCACTCAACCTCCGGCACGCTACTGACATTCCGAACTGCGAGTTCCGACAATTCCGGGTCTTACCCCTTCTTTGCCAGTTCTTTCAGCGGTCCGTGCTCGAGAAAAATCCTTGAACGGCTTCCGGCTACCCTTCTGCCGTACTGGCTTCCCTTTGCCCGAACCAGGCTTGCTCTCCAGTCTCTCGGAACCTGGTAGAATTATTATTACTCAGTTTCTCTTATTTGTCAAGACCAAAAACAAAATATTTTTAAAATCAAGAAAATACTTTTTCAATGACTTTTATCGCCCAGTCCAGATCTTCATAGCTAATAATCAGCGGCGGTGCCAATCGGATAACATTATCATGAGTTTCTTTGGCCAGCATCCCCATACTCATTAACTTTTCGCAGTATGGACGGGCTTTTTCCTTCAGTTCGATTCCAATCAGCAACCCCCTTCCTCTGATCTCCTTGATCAATGGGTGTTTGATCATCCTCAGCTGATTAACAAGATATTTCCCTTTTTCAGTAACACTATTAATCAGATCTTCTTCTTCTAAAATATCCATAACTGCGATGGCAACAGCACAGCCAAGTGGGTTCCCACCAAAAGTTGATCCGTGTGAACCCGGTTCAAATACTCCCAGCAATTCTTCATCTGCAGCTACCGCTGAAATAGGTATTACTCCTCCCCCCAGCGATTTGCCGAGGATATATACATCCGGGGTTTCATTTTCCCATTCACAGGCAAACATCTTCCCGGTCCTTCCAAATGCAGTTTGTATTTCATCAGCGATGATCATTACATTATTTTTTCTGCACAGATCAAAAGCTTTTTTCAAGTAACCGTCGGGTGGAATGATGATTCCTCCTTCAGCCTGAATCGGTTCAAACATAAAGGCACAGGTATTTTTATTGATCGCTTTTTCCAGGGCTTCAATGCTGCCGTATTCTATTATTTTGAAGCCCGGTGTGAATGGTCCAAAATCAGCCTTGTATGATTGATCGGAGCTAAAGGATATGATCGTTACTGTACGTCCGTGAAAATTGCCTTTACAAACAATTATTTCCGCCTGATCAGCAGGAATTTTTTTAACACGATAAGCCCAGCGGCGCACAGCTTTGACAGCTGTTTCCACTGCCTCAGCCCCTGTGTTCATTGGTAGAACCATTTCTTTACCTGTTAACCAGGCCAGTTTGGCACAGAATGGTCCAAGCTGATCATTATGGAATGCCCTCGAGGTCAGGGTTATTTTATCAGCCTGGTCTTTAAGCGCTTTAATGATCCTGGGGTTCCTGTGTCCAAAATTCATCGCCGAATAGGCGCTGAGCATATCCATGTAGCGATTCCCTTCAGGATCTTCCACCCATACTCCTTCTCCTTTTGATAATACCACCGGCAGAGGCATATAATTATGCGCACCATACTTTTCCGTTATCGCCAGTATTTCCTTACTCTTTGTCATTCATGCACCTCCAGAACTTAAAATAAAAATATCCCGTTAGTTATACGGGATAGATACTATAAGCAATACATTTAAGGCTACAAAACTTTTATTTGAACCTTTTTTTAAAATCTTAAATCGATATCTTTTCATTGTTCATTTGCCTCTTTTAAATACATGTAAATGAGATGCCGAGTTAAATCGGCATCTCATCCTTTTACCTGGCAGGGGAGACAGGACTTGAACCCGCAGCCTGCGGTTTTGGAGACCGCTGCTCTGCCAGTTGAGCTACTCCCCTTCTAGAATGATTTTAGTCTATTTGCCCTTCACTGTCAATGAAAGGGATTGTAATATTTATGAATGTTAATTCCCAAAGTAAGTTCTACAGTGGACCACGGTGTAGCATTTAGTTTGGGAATTTACGTAATATTTATGAAACGATGCTATTTCAATTATCCTTGCCTTCTCCTTTAATTACTGCCAGTGGGCGAAGCCTGGCAACTTTTTTGCACATACCAATTTCAGAAAATGTTCCCACTACTGCTTCAATATCTTTGTAAGCCTGAGGGGCTTCATCAAGATAAGCTTTATAACTCCGGCCTGAAACCATTATTCCGCTTAACTTTTCTTTCAGCTGTTCCACCGTCAAAGATCGGCGTGCTGCAGTGCGTGACATAACCCTCCCAGCCCCGTGATTAACTGAATTAAATATTTGTTCAACTCCATACTCTGCCCTGATTATGTAAGAGGCCGTCCCCATACTGCCCGGAATTATGGCCGGATGGCCGGTTTTTCTGTATGCATCCGGATTAGAGCAGTGACGGGGTGGCAGGGCCCGTGTTGCACCTTTACGGTGAACGAGCATTATCCTTCCGCCAACATCTTCAAACCGGGCGGTATTATGGGCAACATCATAGACCACTCCAAGATCATAGGCTCGATCATCACCGCCAAACTGAAGGACAAAAGCTTTGCGAATATCATCGGTGATCCACTGCCGGTTGCAAAAAGCAAAATTTACTGCACAGGCCATAGCCGCCAGGTAATCCCTTCCTTCTTTTGAGTTGATCGGAACTGCAGCCAGCCCCGCGGAAGGAATTTCCAATCCATATTTAGCAGCCGCCTTTTTCATCACTGCAGAATAGTCAGTGCATATCTGATGCCCGAAACCCCTGCTCCCGGTGTGGATCAAAATGGTGATTTTCTCCTTTTCCAGACCGTACACCACCGAAGCTTCGTGATCAAAAATTTCTTCCACATAACCAATTTCAATAAAGTGGTTACCACCGCCGATAGTAGAAAGTTGAAGCCCACGATCAATCGCTTTTTTGCCGGCCCTTCTGATGTCGGCGCCCGGCATAAAACCTCTTTCTTCTATAAAATTGGCATCTTCCGGCCTGCCCATACCCAGTTCCAGCATATAAGGGACTCCTCCATGGATAAAACCTTCGAAATTCCTGCGAATCATTTCACTATGCCTGCTTTTTCGGCCTACTCCGCTGGGTATCTGTTTTTCAATTTTAGCCATCAGTTCCCTGAGGGATTTCTGATTAAATCTATCCTTTTCGATATTCGTTTGCAGAAGTCGGACACCGCAGTTAATGTCCATTCCTACAGCACCTGCTGATATGAGGCCTTTTTCTCTATCCATGGCCATCACTCCACCGATTGGCAAACCGAAACCGGTATGAATATCGGGCATACCAACAACAGGGCTGACCACTCCTGGCAGGGAGGCGGCATCGATAAGCTGCTGCAGTGCCTGATCTTCAGAAAATGACTCATAGAGACTCTTGTTCAGGTAAACTACGACATGAGCCTTCATTTTGCTCTGCCTCTCTATCTTGTAACAGTTTTTTCCGGCAGGTACGAGCCTTTGCACTACAATATCCTCCTTCAAATGATTTACTGAAGTTAAATATTATTTATTCCAGTAAC
This sequence comes from Bacillota bacterium, assembly GCA_034189085.1. Classification (GTDB taxonomy): domain Bacteria; phylum Bacillota; class Dethiobacteria; order DTU022; family DTU022; genus M55B129. Next base: position 99,966 of record JAXHVH010000002.1, read on the forward strand.
GCTTTCAACGACTTTATTACTTCACGGTTCGTCAGGTTAAAATGGATTGGCGTAATTGATATGTAACCGTCCCTGATCGCTTTTGTATCGCTGTCCTTATCTTCCGGATCATCTTCAACCAGTTCCCCGGCCAGCCAGTAATAGGACATCCCCCTCGGATCTATACGCCGTTCGAAGGTATTACGGTAACGTCTCACTCCCAGGCTGGTCACCCTGGTTCCCTTTATATTCTCTGTGTTAACCGGTATATTAATATTAAGAAGCGTTTTTTCCGGAAAATCATTTTTCATCAATAAGGGTATAATGGTGCAGATGTAGCGAGCTGCATCGACGTAGTTTTTGCTTTCCCCTCGCCCTGTCAGGGAAACGGCTATGGAGGGTATGTTCATGATCAATCCTTCTACAGCAGCCGATACGGTTCCTGAATAAATGACGTCTGTGCCCAGGTTACTGCCCCGGTTGATCCCCGAGATTACCAGATCGGGCCTCTCTTCGAGAATCGCTTCCACTGCCAGTTTAACAGAATCTGAAGGAGTCCCGTTTACTGAATAACCGCAGAGTTCCTGATTATGCATGAAGGTTACTTTGTCCACCCGCAGCGGCCGATGCATGGTAATAGCATGCCCTACCGCACTGCGCTCTCGATCGGGGGCACATATAGAAAGCCTGTACTTCTTATCTTCTTCAAAAAGAGCCTGGCTTAATTGCTGCAGACCCTCAGCATAGATACCATCATCGTTGGTAATTAAAATATGCAGCTTGCTCATCTTTTTTTCTTGATCCCTTCCCTCAGCCGAAAAGCGCATTTTTCCGCTTCGGTTTTAATTTTTTCTTCATCAAGCGTTTTCAATTTACCCTTTTCCAGAAGTATTCGCCCATCGACCATGACCAGTTCAACATCCGCTGACTGCGCAGCATAAACAAGATGGGCAACCGGATCATGCATCGGAATAAGATGGGGACGATCACACCGCAGGCCAATCAAATCGGCCTTATATCCTTCTCGCAGTTTGCCTGTTTCCGAAAGCCCCAAAATTTCAGCGCCATTTATTGTGGCCATCTTCGTAGCAGTTGCAGCATCAATAAGCGTGGGATCTTCGCTGGCTCCTTTGCTGATAAGCGCGGCAAGGCGCATTTCTTCAATCATATCCAGGTTGTTATTGCTTGCCGCGCCGTCGGTTCCCAGGCCTACCCTGATCCCGTCTCCAAGCATACCGGCAGTAGATGCTATACCGCTACCCAGTTTTAAGTTGCTTCCGGGATTATGAATTACACCCACATTTTTTTCCTGCAGCAGGTAAAAATCTCTCTCTGTAAGATGGACACAATGGGCAGCAATAACAGGATAATCCAGGAAACCCATGTTGTACAGCTGTTCCGGGGGAGAAAAGCCCCATTGACGCATGCTATCTTCTACTTCCTTTCTTGTTTCCGAGAGGTGAATTTGCAAAAGCTTTCCTGTTTTTTCTGCCAGGGCCATTACCTTCTTCAAGTATTCGGGAGGGCATGTGTAGGGTGAATGAGGGCCAATGGTCACATTGATCCTGCCTTCTTCCGCTCCATGCCATCTTTTAATGAATTCCTCCGTTTCCTGCAGACCCTTTTCATCCTCATCGGTAAGTCCGACCAGACCGCGGGATAAGACTGCCCTCATCCCACTCTCAACTGCCGCCTCTGCCACCTGATCCATGAAGAAATACATGTCCGTAAAAGTAGTGGTGCCGCCCTTTATCATTTCGGCAATACCGAGAAGAGTTCCCCAGTAAACATCTTCTGCCGAAAGCAGCTCCTCGATTGGCCATATTTTTTCTTCCAACCATTCCTGTAGAGGCATATCATCCGCGTAACTCCGGAAAAGGGTCATTGCTGTGTGCCCGTGCCCGTTAACCAGTCCGGGCATGACAATTAAATTTTCCCCTGTAATAATTTCTATATCATCATCCGGCTCAATTGTCTCTGGACGTTCAACTATTTTTTCAATTCGCTCCCCGGAAACAAGCAGATCACCTCTAAAATATAAAGATCTTTCATCATCAACAGGTACAATCATAGCATTATTTACCAGATATTTTTTCACTGAATCTGAACCTCCTGTTTACCGGTTACCCATGGACCAAATGAGTATCAGCGGGTATCCCGTTATGATTATTCTCCCTAAAAAACCGGAGTGACATGACGATCATTCTTGCTCAAGACAACAGCCTGTTTATTTTCTGCCGGTCAGGTTTGTCAATTACTCCGCGCTCAGTTATTAAAGCAGTCAGCAAGGACGCCGGTGTCACATCAAAAGCAGGATTAACTGCCACAAATCCCTCCGGAGCAGTTTGCAAACCGTAAAAAGTGGTAACTTCAGACATTTCGCGCTGTTCAATCACAATATCTTTACCACTTTCAATAGTATTGTCTATGGTAGAAAGTGGAGCGGCAACGTAAAAGGGAATGTGGTGATAATGAGCCAGAACGGCCAGAGAGTAGGTACCAATTTTGTTGGCAGTATCCCCATTTGCCGCAATGCGATCCGCTCCAACGATGATTAAATCAATTTTTTTCTGCGACATTATGTAGCCGGCGCAGTTGTCGGTAATCAGGGTAGACGATATGCCCTCCTCTTTCATTTCAAAAGCTGTAAGCCGTGCTCCCTGCAGGAGCGGCCTGGTTTCATCTATGTAAACATGAACTTTTTTGCCCTGTTCCACAGCCGCCCTGATTACGCCAAGGGCTGTTCCATATCCGCCCGTAGCCAGGGCGCCGGCATTACAGTGAGTCAGGATCGAAGCCTTTTCAGGAACCAGTTCCGCACCCATTTCCCCCATCCGTCGGTTTATCTCTATGTCTTCGGCCAATATTTTTGAAGCTTCTGTTATCAACCCTGCGGTTATTTCCTCCCTGGAAGCATCCTCATGCCCTCTGAGCCATTTCCCAATACGACCAAGGGCCCAGGTAAGGTTAACGGCCGTAGGCCGTGTACGAGCCAGGTTGTCAGCTGCATCACTGATATAGGTTCTGTATTGCTCCGGGCTTAAATCCATTTTTAGTGCTTCCTGTGCCGCCAGGGCTATCCCGAAAGCAGCTGCTATACCTATCGCCGGTGCCCCCCTGACGCTCATGTTGCAAATCGCTTCTCCCACTGCCACCTCATCATGACAGGCTATGTATTCTTTTTTTTGCGGTAGCAGGCGCTGATCCAGGATATAAAGGCTTGCATCACGCCAAAACATTGTTTCCAGATTTTCTTTTTTATTGATCATGGTTTCTTCCGTCAATCCTTCCAGTAACGTCCCATTTCGCCGCAATGGCAGTTTCGTTTCAATGGAATCTCTTCAATGCAGGCTGCTATCAAGTGATCCAGTTCCACCTTCTTCTTATCCACTGCCTTAAGGACATCTTCATGGGTGATTAGTATTTCAGATATTCCGGCGGCATAATTTGTGGGTAGGGCAATGGTGGCATAGCATATCCCCGCTTCCCGGGCCAGTACAACTTCCGGGACACTGGTCATCCCGACCAGATCTCCTCCCCACTTTTTGAACATTTCTATCTCTGCTGGTGTCTCAAGACGCGGGCCTTCTGTGCATACATAACATCCTCCATCGATTAACTCCTGGGAAACCCTTTTACCCGCTCTCAAAAAAGCCTGTCTCAATAATGGGCAATAGGGTTCGCTCATATCTACATGAACGACCGTCCCCTCTCTTCCGTCGTAAAATGTGGAAGGCCGATTTTTTGTAAAATCGATAAATTGGTCTATCACAACCATGCTGTGGGGCGGCATATCTTTACGTATAGTACCAACTGCGGCAGTGGAAATGATGGCACTTACCGACATTTTTTTTAAAGCTGCTATATTGCCCCGGTAGTTAACCATGTGGGGAGGAACGCTATGCTTACCGCCGTGGCGGGCTAAAAAGAAAACCCTTCGTTCCCGGTACTCACCGCTGTGCATTAACACCTTCCCATATGCCGTATCAACTTCAACTGCGCTGATTTTGTCGATAAAATTTTGGTCATATACTCCCGATCCGCCAATTACTCCAATATTAATTGATTCCATTATATATAGAACCTCCCCGCCAAACTAAAAAAGTGGAATCACCCGATTCCACAGCTAAACTTCGCTGGATTGATCAAAAATTCCTGCCGCTATCTTGTTGACGCCATTTCTAAAATAAGCTATACTATTAATGTTTTTCAAAGGTCGTATCCTTCCGGCCGACGTAGCTCAATGGAAGAGCAGCTGATTTGTAATCAGCAGGTTGGAGGTTCGAACCCTCTCGTCGGCTCCAGTAGATAACGTGGAGAGGTACCCAAGTTGGCCAAAGGGGGCAGACTGTAAATCTGCTGGCGTTCGCCTTCACTGGTTCAAATCCAGTCCTCTCCACCATATAAGGGCCATTAGCTCAGTTGGTAGAGCACCTGACTTTTAATCAGGGTGTCGCAGGTTCGATTCCTGCATGGCTCACCACCCAAACAGAGGAACGGCAGGGTTGAAACCCTGCCGTTTTTGTATTAAGGCTGTTTTGCCGCATTATACCTTTTCTTTCCTTCAGATCCGGGGTAATAATACTGGCATCCCTGGCAAATCTCTTTTACTGCATTTTGATCCCAAAATGATAGCTCGCATACACCATTGCATAATTGACAGAGTGTTTTTTGACGTTTGCAGTAATGCACGACACAGCTGTTCAGGTAGATAACGTCTCCCATGGATCATCACCCCCTTTTTTTAAAATCATTTTTTAGATATATTTTCTTTTTTAAACAGCTTGGTTAGATTGGGGCAGTTATTTTCCGCTGAGCTGATAGTCCAGGAAGCCACTTTCATACCAATTGTAACCGCTTTTCCCAGGGACAGACGGTGTATTAAGCCACTGACTGTCCCGGAAAAAAAAGCATCTCCAGCACCACTTGTATCAACAACATCAACTTTTTCAGCCGGCAAATAACCGGTTATCGAGTACTTTTGATCAAAATAGATGGAACCACGCTCGCCAAGAGTAACCACGCTGTACCGAGATCCCAGGGCAGTGAGAAAAAATTTTTCGGTTAAAATTTCCTGGATATCTTTTATCGCCAACCCTTCAACTTTTCTGTTCATCAGGGCTTCTGCTTCATACACGTTGCAGATGAAACATTCCAGCTGTTGAAGCATTTCCGGTTTTTTGAGAATTATATCAAGGTTTCCCGGAATACCGTAAACCGGTTTATCAAGTCGCCTGCATAAATTCAAAACAAATCCGTTAATTTTTTCATTCAAATCCAGTTCCAAAATAATGTGAGATAACTGTTTGAATAGATCTTCTCCGCAGTCGTAAATATGTTGCTCCAGAATAAAAAGGTCGGGCATTTGTGAAATTGAACCGGCCAGTTCCCCTTTTTCATCAATTATGGCCATCCATAAACCCATCCCGTTTTTAACAACCTGTTTTATCAGCGAAGTATCGATAGCTTTTTTATGCAGCCGCTGCAAAACTTCATCACCCAGGGCTGTCCGGTCCACGGTGGAAATCATTTTTACAGGATGTCCCAAACATGAAAGATTCTCAGCTACATTCCTACCCACTCCACCGTGAACAAAACTTATTTCACCAAGGTTTCTACCATCGGCTTTATAATTGTTCCTGGCAAAGCCCTTGCAATCAACAAAAACAGTCCCGATTACACCTATATTTTCCTTAACCAACCCTGTGTTCTCCTTTCCCCTGCAGGGCAGCCTTTTTTTGACATTTATTCCCTGGCAAACTGAATTATTTCATTCACAATAATGTTTGAAAATATTCTGTGATTACCGATTATATCAACCATCGACGGGAGACGCGAGCCGTGTGCTTCTGTAGTTCCCATGGGAATGATGACAATATTTATTTTTCCCCCAATCACTGGACCTGTTTGCAGGTCATCTCACCTAAATAATTCAAATTCAATTTAAAACATCCTTTCTCATTTTCCTAAAATATAATAACATCTTGTTTCTATTTTAAACAAGTTGCGGTGGGCTAACCCCACCGCAACTTGTTTAACAGGCCGTTTATATTTTTACAGATCCTCTTTAATTCCTGAAACTATCTCCTGTCTCGATCATTTCTGCATGAACTTGATATTTCTAAAATGGATTCATTACGATTAATCCCATATTTTTTACTGTAATTAAATGTATATCCCGGTAGGATCGATTACCTTTCTAAGTAGATGTAGTTCTTCTTCGGTGGGAGCCCTGGTCTCAGGTACCTGTGAACCCATCAACAACTTAAACCCCGTATTTTCGATGATATCGTCCAGTTCCACTCCTGGATGGATTGAAAGCAACTTCATCCTGCCGCTTTTTTTATCAAAACCCATGACCGCCTTGTCAGTGATTATCCTGGATGGGCCGCCTCCTTTTAACCCTACTTTTCCTCTCAGGTTGCCTTCCCCTATATAGCCGGGCGAGGTATTAAACTGAACAGATGCCTGCAGTTTACGTTTGTCATGGCGCATAATTATTATTATATTTTTAGCCAGTGAAGCAATATCGTTACCTCCACCACTGCCGGTAAAATGCCTGAAGCTGTTGCTCGAAGTGGCAGCAAGTGTTGAATTAAGATTACCATACTGATCTACTTCCAGCGCTCCCAGAAAACCCACATCAACTTTCCCCCGGTGAAGAATACTTCCCAGAGTGCCAATAAAGGAATTAAAATGCTTTGCTTTGTACCACATCCGTGGATCGGCCATACCCATCGCCGGATCAACTGGTGAAGGATCTATTACTCCCTGTTCATTGATCATGCAAAGATTAGGAGCATGAGTATTCTGGGCCAAAATAGCAGCGATCTGAGGTAGGCCTATTCCTACTACCACATTCTGGCCGTCAAGAAGTTCTTTTGAACCGGCTGCCGCCATTATCTCGCCCATTGTAAAATTATGTTCAGACATGAATCTTCTCCTCAGCATTAATATTTTTTCAAGGGATCCGCTTTCAAACTGATCATCTTATTTAACCCGCCGACTTTTTCAAGATAAGCTGAAAAATTGCCTGTTTCTCTCACATATCGATCCAGATATTCATCCATCCCCTGTTCTGTCCTGGCCGATGCAACATATTCAGTTAAATGGTCATAATCATAATCGTAAGAGCCATAGAGGGAAGTCGGGTGAGCGCCATAAGGTTGATGAACAACAATATCCACCCGGCAGGCGGGAATACGGACCTCTTCAACCAGGTAAGGGGTAAGCTCAGTTGGGATAATTTCATCAGCAATGATAACAATCTTATCTGCCGCTTTAGCGGCATCTTCGTCCCAGCGTGGCCCGTTAATAATGGCGTTTCCTTCACAATCTGCTTTTTGAACGTGGATAAAAGCGAAATCGGGCTGCAGGGTTTTGAGCAATACCATTTTTTCTCTGCTGAAAGGACATTCAGTAACTTTAACTTCCGGTTTTTCCTTTTTTAATAACGATTCTAAAAGATCGGAACCGAGAAGGGATTGAATGGGAATACAGGGCAGGCCAAGAGAACCGCCCATAAATCGCATGGCCATCGATAAGCCGCTGAATTCATCAACTTCAATTGTTGCCTGTTCAATAGCCCTGTTTATATTCAGCAGAGGGCCAAAACGATCAAGCGATCCTCCTCCATAAATATATCGTTTTACCAGCCCGGCACCCACCAGCAGATCAACATCCATTCCTCCTATGCACTGGGAGAGAGTAAGATCTTTTTTATTTTGACGAATCAGTTCGTGAGCTCCAGCTGTAGCATTGCGAGCAATAGTAAAACCGCTTAAAGCAAGATGTGCTCCATCAGGAACAATGGCTACAGCTTCGCTGATAGACTTGATTTTGTTTAAACCCGTCATCTGGCATAAAACCCCCTTCGCTTTTTAGATCAAGATTAATCACTCTTCATCATGCAAATTGTTGCTGTGCATTCATCCTGATCTATGTCAACATTGACCAGTTCACTGTATTTCCCAATGAGGTTGTCTATAAAATGCATCACTATATTGGCACAGGGGCAATTGATGATCTTTATGTTGCTGTCCAGGAGTTGTTTTTCCGTCTCCAGGTGGACACAGGATTTGAATTTTACCTTTAAAACAAAATCTTCCTGCTCAAAAGTAGCATCGCTGATCAGTTCTTCCTTTTTAAGAATATCAATCACTGCCGTGACGGTACAGCCAATATCATCTTTTGTCAGCTTGTCTGCATATTTATCAACAAAATATTCTACCCCCACCAGCGTTGTTCTGTACTTGGCGCCGGTTCCGTGTTCTTCCCACAGAACATCAGTCAGGTCTTTTATTATACTGTTCAAGTATGCTGTGTTCGCCATTTTGCTCAATCTCCTTACTCTTTAAAATAGGGGGTGCCCATCTTGTTTTCAAAAGTGATCTCTTTCAATTCCAGGCGCGGTCTTGGATTGGGCAGCCTTTCCATATGGCCAATGGGTATTATGCTGATCACTTTGTAATCTTTGGTCACACCAAGCAGCTTGTTAACTTCAATTTCGTCTCTTATATCGGTGCAGGGTGCAATTACCCACGTCGCACCGAGACCAAGGGCCGAAACCATTATGAGCATGTTTTCTATCGCGGCGGCATTATCGAGTTGAACATCCCAGACATCTTTTTTACCAACCACCGCTATGACAACAGGAGCGGTGCTCACAAAGCGAGATACATTCCCGCTCATTAATTTTTCAAAAGCCTTTTTTTTCTTTTCTTCATCCTGTAGCCCGGAAAATCTTTTGTGCAATCTTTTCGAAACAAACTCTCCAGTAAAACGCCTTGCACTGCCGTATCCGGATATCTCTCCTAATTTTTTAATAATTTCTTTATCCTTGATAATAACAAAGCGCCATCCCTGTGAATTTTCACCTGATGGCGCCCATCTGGCTGCTTCAACGATCATTTTTAAATCTTCTTCTGAAACAGGTTCGTCAGTAAATCTGCGCACACTGCGCCTTTTATAAATGATATCCATAACCAGATCCCGGATTTCCGTCGATCCTTGTTTATCGGTCATCAGCTATCAACTCCTCAATGCTGACCTTATATTTATTTACCAGTAAAATGTATTTTCAGGTAATAAGGGTATGGCAGCTTGTCTATCTGTCTGCTATATCACATGTAATATGCTGTCTCTTTTTAATTACTCCTCACCCGGAATAAACGCTTCCGCTTCAATTTCGAGTAAAGCATCAGGCGGGCAAAGTGCTGTTACAGCCATTGTTGTGATAATAGGCATCTTATCCGGACTGTAAAACATGTTGCGTACCCGCTCAACCACCGGGAAATAATTGATGTCGCAGAGCAATATGCGCAGGGAGATTAAATCATCCATTGTTCCCCCGGCATCTTCGACCATTTTTTTTATATTGGTAAAAATATGATAAGTCTGGGCGGCTGCTTTTTCTTCCCTGAAATGGGCTCCCAGATTTTCATCTACCCTTAATTTTTTGCGTCCCTCTTCGTCGATGTCCTTGTAACCGGTCACCATGGTTCTGTCTTCAAACATTGCTACCTGGCCGGCAATAAAGAGAAACGGACCTACCTTAACCATGTTCGCACATGTGCTGGGATGCGATACAGCTGTTTTTGGCTTAATTATTTCTTTTTTCCACATATTACTATCCCCTTTCTGAAAACTAAATCTTTTTTTTAATTATAAGCCATTGATCTTATCCTGTCTTCTGTAAATCATTAAAATAAACTGCTTTATTTTTGTACGATTCGTCTATATAATGTTAAGGATGGTAAATCGATGCACTGAATTGCTCGGGAGTGAGTTAATATGCAAATAAGCATGTCCATGGTTGCTTACAACTTAAAGCATTACAGCCTTGAGGAATACATTTCCGATGATGAAAAACCTGTCCTCAAAAGTGTAAAACTGCTCAAAAAAAGTATGCGCAGTTCTGAACCAAACTGCGTCTATGTGGGAAAATGTAACAGTATTTCCCATTTACTACCTGGTGATATGCTTTTTAACCTCATTTCCATTGGACGTAATAAACATACCCTGACCCTGCAAGAAAACCCCAGGTGCAATCTCATTATCGTTGAAAATGAATGTGAGATATCTTTGTTATTAAACGAGATCCAGGATATCTTTGACTCTTACAGAGACTGGTCCGATAAAATGCATGATGCGTTAATTAAAGAAAAAGGCCTGCAGTACATAATCGATGCCAGCTACCATATTTTTAATAATCCCATTTACATAATTGACTCATCATTCCGCACCCTGGCCTATACTAAAGAAGTAGGAGCAGATGAAATCGATTCATTGTGGAAAAGCATTGTAGAAGAAGGACACACAGATATTGCAACTGTTAATGCCATGAAAGAAAACGATGCCCTGAACTGGCTTAACAGCTGCTGGGACCCGATCATTAATAGTTCACCCATATTTTCTCACCCGCGGATCAATGCCAATATCATGAACGGTTCAAAAAAAATCGGGACTATGATTGTGATCGGCGCATTCACACCTTTGGAAAAAGCTCACCTGCATATGGCTCGATATCTGAGCAGCATTATTTTTCTTGCTTTACAAAGGGATCACATCTATCAAAATACGCGCGGAGAAATTTATAACTACTTTTTTGCCGATCTTCTGGAAGGCAAAAATTTAAAGAGAAAATTTATCCGTTACCAGCTAAAATTTTTAGATTGGACCATTGATGATCATTATTTTGTGGTTAAGGTTAAAGCAGATGAGCATGATTTATTAAACAACACCCTCGATTTTATTGCTCGCCAGCTTGAAAATATGTGCAGCGAATGCCGCTCGATCATATATTCTGACAATATTGTTTTAATTATAAATATCCGGGATTTGGATCGTCTGGATGAAGAATACCTTGGCAAAATGGAGCAATTCTTGAGTAAAAGCAATTTAACGGCAGGACTCAGTTTATGCTGCAGTGATATTTTTGAAATAAGGGATTACTATCTTCAGGCATCCATAACAATTGATCTCGCTCAACTTTTGAAAAAAAACGACAATCTTTCAAAATACGAAGATTATGTTATCTATCATCTTATTCACAACGCTGCCGCGAATTTGGACCTGGTCAAGTTTTGTCATCCTGCAATTCAGCAGTTGCTTGACTATGACATGGAAAATAAAAGTGATTTTTACAATACACTACGGGTTTTCATTACCAATGATCGGAACCTTGTCAAATCTGCAGAGGCACTGTTTATTCACCGCAATACCCTCGTTTACCGTATCAATAGAATTACCGATCTGACCGGCATTGATTTAAACTACGAAAATGTAAAAAAACACATCCTTTTATCCTACGATATATACGACTATCTTGGGCTGGCTCACAACCGTCAAAGGGCAAATATTGTGCAATATAAATAACGCCCCGCCAGTATTTTTCGGTCGGGGCAATTCTTACCATTGTCAATCTGCTGTCAAAATTGTCATCTTCACAGGCTAAATGTGAAGTTTTAAAAATCCTTCGGATCTATCATCACTTCAAGCAAGAATGGCTCATTTTTTGCCAGCGCTCTTTCGATAGCCGGTTGAATTTCAGATAGTCGATCAATCCTTTCCGCATCCATGCCAAAACTACCAGCCATTAAGCAGTAATCAATTTCTGAAATGTTAGTACCCGGGAAATCATCATGCTCTCCTGTATCTCCTCTGTAATGGAGCAACCCTTTCCGTATGGCGGCATAACCGACATTATTTATAACTAAAAAGACAACCGGTATTCTGTATTTAACCGTTACCCAGAGACTCTGTACCCCAAATAGCAGACATCCGTCACCGGTTATACAGATTACTTTACGTTCAGGAGCACCACATTTCACTCCTACTGCAGCACCCGTTCCCCAACCAAGGCTGCCACAGGCCTGTCCGTAATAACTTAACTCGTTATGCCGCTCAAGGTACTCCACAAGGTGAAAGTCTGAAGTCGGCGTATCCACGACAGCTGTGGTTTTCTCATCCATAACTTTGGAAATGCTTTCCACCAGACTTATGACCTGGATCTTTTCTTTCGTTTTTGCTTCCTCTATCTTTTTGTTTATCTCTTCACTTCTCTGTGCCTGCAATTGAGAAACTTTCCGTTTTCTCGTTTCCACCTTCCCGCCGCCGTCACCTGCCATTCCAATTTTCGCCAGCAGCATTTCCACTGTTTCTTTTGTATTACCGCAGAGAGCAACATCAGCTCGATAAAGCTTGTCGATCTCGGTTAAATCACTGTGCTGGTGTATCAGACTGGCACCATTTGGAATCATCGGCTCAACCGGCAGGGTAAATTCCGCAAAGAGCTTTGCCCCCAGGGCTAAAATAACATCCGCTTTACGGACTGCCGGATTGTCAGGCTCATAAGGCCCAAGGTAATGATCATTACCTGTGGAGTATCCATTATTATAAAAACTCCACTTTGACTCGCAGCAGACCCCCGCTCCCAGCAGTTCAGCCAGCTTCTCCACGTGGTTGATGCAATTATCCCGGCCTACACCCGAACCGGCAATGATCAAGGGAAACCTGCTTTTTTTTAACAGGTTTACAGCTTTAACAACATCTTTTTCAGCCGGTGATATTCTGTAATCTATATTTGAAACAGGTATAGGATAGGGATAACCTGCGCTAATCGGTAATTCAAGAATGTCCTGGGGAATGACCAAAAGCGTCGGGCCTGCAGGGGGTTTAATGGCCATTTGAAAAGCGCGGTTCAAGTCTTCTGCCAGTTCATTGGGCCGCAGCACCATCCAATCCCATTTTGTATACTGCTTAACCATTTCCTGTTCATGCATCGTTGAAGTTATCCCTCCGTGTGATAGAAGAGAACGCGGTTTTATAACGTTGATGACCACTATTGGTGAATGACTCATCTTTGCCGAATAAATCTGGCTGACACCATTTGCCAATCCCACATTGGCATGCAGCATAACTACCTGCGGTTTGCCTGTTACTCTGCTATGCCCGTCCGCTGCCGCAACCGCCGGTCCCTCGAAAGGGAAAAGGATGAAATCCATACTATCGTTTTTTAACGCATTTACAATAATTGACGTTTCGGTAGTGCCGGGGCAACTATAAATATGGGAGATTTCTCTTTTTTTCAGTATGTCGGCAACAAGGCTGCCGCCATTTGGTTCAACTTTATCTATCATTTTCTCCTCCAAGCTACCTGATAATCTACGTTCTACAAACAATAATATTTCAACGACGCTTCATGGTTCGTGCAAAATTTACAATGCAGCTTATCATTGTTATTTTCAACTGTTAAATGATTATTAATTAAATACTTTTTTAGCAATGTCCACTCCATCGCTGGCTTTGGTGGCAAAATAATCAGCACCCACATATTCTTTTATTTTTTCATTTATGTAATTACCACCGATCATAATTGTAGCATCAAGTTCCGCTTCCTTCACGGCGGCAATTGTATCTTTCATACTTTCCTGGCAACTCGTTAATAAAACACTTAACCCAAGCAAGGGAGAACCTGATTCTTTAAGTGCATCGATAAATTTTTCTTTCGGTACATCTACTCCCAGATCGATAACCTGGTATCCGGCACCCTTGAGCAGCATCACGACAATGTTTTTACCAAGATCGTGGATGTCATTTTTTACTGTTCCAATGACAATGATACCTTTATTCCCCTGCGATTCGCCCATCAATCTGGGTTCCAGAATTTTATTAGCTTCGCTCATGATCTCTCCGGCCATTACCAGTTCGCTGAGATAATAATCGCCTTTTTGAAATTTGTTTCCGGCCTCGACCATGCCAGCCTGCAGCGATTTAATAACCTCAAGAGGTGAAGTCCCTTTTTCCAGTCTTTCGTTAATCAGTTGCAGCACTTTTTCTTCTTCCAGTTCTTCCATCGCTTCGGCAAGTATATCTTTTTCCATTAGCGGGATAGCTCCTTTCCTAATTGAAAATTGTTTTTATTACCGCTGGATAAACCACCAGATAAATGAATATGCATATTCATCGAGGTTATCCCAGCTCTTTTTAATTATCTCTTCATTACCAGGGATTTCACCGTGTTCGGATTTTTTAATATCCCAGGGCATACAGGTTCCCGGAACCGGGATAAAATGGTTGGTTTTCGTGCTCACTGCTGTTCCCTCCGTTTCATTTCCTTAAATTAAATATTGATAGCCGGTTTAAATATAGATAACTATTATTTTTAATAAGTGCCGTACTTCCGGCCCGCTTCGATCATCGCTTCAATATTTTCCAGCTTGGCGTCACCCATTATTACCCCGCCGGCATCCAGGATATAGCCGCCTTCCCGGCCCAGTTCATCGATAGTTTTCTTAACGGTTTCTTCCATTTCCGAGGGGGTGCCGTAAGTAAACAGGGTTGTTGGAATCGCCCCGATTAAGCAGAATTTGCCGCCAAGATGTTTTTTAGCTTCTCCGGGATCGGTATTGTCAATAATGAACTGGATGCTTTTAGCCGGGAGGTTGGCAATGTGCTCAAGGTAAGGGGTCCAGTCTCCTTCAGCAAAAAAAGTCATTGATTTGCCCTGTTTCCAGAGGCCTTCGATAACTGCTTTAAGAGATGGCCAGTAAAATTTCAACCAGTTTTCCACGCTGAGAAAAGGATATGAACCGCGGTGCAGTGGTGCCATAACCGGGAAAGTTCTATCGGCTCCCGGCCCGGCCAGGGCATATTTAATATTGTGGGGAACAAGGGCGTTACAGGCTTCAATCAATTTATCCGGATGGCGGCGGATATCGGTTAAAATGCCCTTCATCCCCCGCAGAGTATCTCCGAGAGTGTCAAACGGCGCCTTGGTCATCCCTTTCCCTGCCTGGACAAAACCAAACTGCTCGCTGACCTGCCTGCTGAGTTCTCCCAGTTTGCCGGAGTACTGCATCATCGACGCCGAACCCTTGATCAGGGCAATGCTGGCCCGGTATGAACCGGGTTCAGAAAGCTCCTCACTAACTCTTGGGAGATATTTTTCAACAATCCAGCCTGTCGGGTTGGCTATAAAATCATCATAATCCTCAGCCTTCATATATTCCTCTTCATGATATTGAAACGAGCTGTCTTCGGGCAAATCCATGCCCGGGAAGCGGTAAAACTTCAATTCCAGAGAATCGCGCAGGGCGGGGGGGTTCAGGCCAAAACCCAGCCCCCTGATCGAATCGACATCCCAGTTGGCGATAACCTTTTCCACCATTTTATACTGCTTATCCAGATCGTAGTATACTTCCTGCAGGGTAAAACCGGCGTACCTGGCCGCCCATTCACCGAGATATAACCGGATCGGCACTTTATCAGGCTTTTCACACTTTAAAGCTGTAAGGTAGCGGTTCAACCTTTCTTCATACAACTTTTTGCTGTCGCTCATTTTTTACCTCCCTTGAAACATCAAGTTTTTAATAACGATTTTATCTGATTGTTCTTCTCATATAGTTGTTATTATACACAAAAATAATTCTATGGAACAGTGATAATTATACTATGCAGAGCTGACGCATGAAATAGTTTTGAATTGCTGATAGATGAAAAATCATGCTTTTTTCAGCTATTGTCTGTCGTTTTACCGAATAAACCGTTTTATCGGCGGCAGCATAAACTTTTCAGAGCCCTGCTGCTCGATTTTTACACATCGCTAGATACATTCGGGCAGACAGGTAGCGTTGGCCAAAGCTTTCAGGCTGCGCCGAGGCTTTTTTAGGCCGCCGGCCGGCTGGTTCTCCAATTATCTTCGAGAACCAACCGCAGCTGGCCGGGGGATTC
>JAXHVH010000020.1:0-40195 GCA_034189085.1 Bacillota bacterium
ATCACCGAGCACCAGTCAGAAAAGAAAACCTGCCCCAACTGCGGCATGGAAAACAAAGCGCCTTTTCCGGCAGGGGTGGAAAAACCGGTGCAGTATGGAACATATCTCAAATCAGCCCTTGAAGAATCGTTTGGCTTTATTTTTTGATTGTGATAAATTGATTGCTAACAAAGAGCCCTTTACCCTCATTTTCATGGATCTTGACAATTTTAAGCAGGTTAATGACACTTATGGTCACACTGTGGGAGATGATTACCTGCAGCTCTTCACCAGGGTAACCCTGGAAACGATAGGCGGCCGGGAAGAGTTTTACAGGATGTCCGGTGATGAGTTCATTTGTATTTACCATGGCAGCAAAATAAAGCATTTTCTGGAAACCTTCAATGAAAAGATTAGCAGTTCTTTTGATATGGGGGTCCCATTTCTCGGAGTAAGTATAGGCTATGCCAGATACCCGGAAGATGCTGACTCACTGGATGGTTTCATTAAAAAGGCGGATCATGTCATGTATGAGGTCAAAAGATGAAGGAGGTGCTATTGATGCCGACAATTTTTTTTTTACGGTCCCGAACTGGAAAAGGAGAAAAAAAGAGTGCTCATCCGTGATTTTACAAGAGCGGCAAGTGAAGCTACAGGTATCGACAAATCCGAGTTTGTCGTTTATTTGCGCAATGCTTCCCCCGAAGTGGTAGGAGTGGGGGGAGAACTGCTGGCTGATAAAAAAGCATAAGCATTGCTTGCGGCGGGGTCAGGTTAGTGAGATTTACTTTCTATCCTTTGAACACTTTATGGTGGATAAAGCAAAATCACAAAAATCAATACTGACTACCTTTCCTCCTTTGGGTTGGTATTGCCCATTCAGAAATACAGCGACCCTGGCCCCGACCCAGGCATGAATTGATGGTTGAAAACTTTTTCCGGGTCGGGGCGCCCGGTCTGCTAATTTCTATTAGTTATATAGTGTTCTATATATAATTAATTTAGTGTATAATAAAGCATAAGTCTGAAGATACAAAAATACCTGTCAAATAGTAACTCGGTGGTGGTGTCATGTCCGAGAAAAATAAAAATAAATATGATCGGTTCGATAATCATATCAATCTGCTGGAATCATTATTTGATACCCTTGATGAAGGTTTATCCTGTTTTGATACTCATGGTCTTATAATCAAAGCAAACTCCCATTTCAAAAAGATCTGCTGCTGTGAGGAAGCTGCAGGTTGTTATATTAACGATCTGCTGAAGGAAAAGCTGAACTTTAAGGTAGATATTCTGGACCATGTGCTGAAGGGAGAAACTGAAGAATTTTCTACCTGCGGAGGCAAAGAACCAGACAGGGGCATGGTTTTTAAAATCCGCTGCGGCCCCCTTTTCAGAGATGATGAAATTACCGGTGGTTATACCGTCATTTCCAGTATTGAGACGGCAATAAAAAAGGAAGCAGGCGATGAAGAGAGCAATTATCGGCTGCGCAGGCTTCTGGATATTTCAACTGACGGTGTTGTCATCATTAACCACAATCACCGGGCGGTAGAAGCCAGCCAGCGGTTTTGTGATATGATCGGTTACACAAAGGAAGAAATTGTTAACCTGCATACCTGGGATTGGGAAGGCACGACCACTGAAGAAGAAATCCGTGATTCCTTTAAAGATTTTGCCACCGTCCGTGCCTGTTTTGAAACACTTCACCGCCGTAAAGACGGTACCACCTACAATGCGGAGGTAAGTGTCTGCGGAAGTGAAGTGGCAGGAGAAAAATATGTAATCTGCGTAACCCGGGATATTGGTGAAAGGAAATGGGCGGAAGAAGAACTGCGGAAAAGCCAGGCCAAGTTTAAGAGCTTCGTGGAAAATGCCAGTGATGTCATCTTCACCGCTGATCAGGAAGGGATCATCACCTATATTTCGCCAAACATAACCACCCTGGCTGGTTACGAACGGGCGGAGGTGGAAGGAAGGCATATCTTTAACCTGCTGCATCCCGGGGATTTAAAATTGTGTAAAGCCTTTATCGAAGACACATTCCGGGGGACAACAGTCAGCAGCGAGATCGAATACCGGGTTTTTTGCAAAGACGGCACTTTTAAATGGCACGCCCTGAAGGGAGCCATAGATCGCGGCAACGAAAATGACCCTGTCTTCATTGGTATTTCGCGCAATATAACCGACAAAAAGAAATATGAAGAACAGCTGCGCTACCTGAGCCAGCATGATCAACTTACCGGTATCTACAACCGGATCCCTTTTGAACGGGCCATGGACAGGCTGGAAGGCAGTGATGAATATCCCATATCCTTTCTCATGTGTGATTTTAATGAGCTCAAAGTGATCAACGATACATACGGTCACTATCAGGGTGATGCGCTGCTCAAAGCAACGGCCGAAGTTCTTAAGGAGTCCCTGCGTGATGAAGACCTGGTTGCCCGCCTTGGCGGTGATGAATTTGTGGTGGTTCTTAAAAATACAGATGAGAATATGTGTGGACAAATTGTTGAGCGGATCCGCAGGCAAATCGAGGATTATAATAGCCGCAGTGATGAAAAATTTCGCATTGACCTATCAATTGGGGCTTCAACGGTCAGGGATAATACAAAACCCCTGATAAAAGCTTTTACTGAAGCTGATGATAACATGTACCGCGATAAAAGGGCAAAGAAAGGATCCTGCAGGCAGGAAAGGCTTGATCATTACTAACACCAGTACTCAAAAGTATAATTGGTTCATAAGCTTGAATAAATAAACCACTATGGTAAAATAACTGTTGTCGATGTGTTCGTCCCGGAGTTTCAAGAAGACGGGATTTTTTCTTTGCTGGAGATGAATTACTGGATCAAGCAATGCAAGCCGGTATTTTTTAGACTGGAGGTTGATTATGTTCTTTAAATATAAAGTTATCCTGCTTTTTCTAATCGGCCTGCTGCTGGTGGCAGGATGTGGGAATGATCAATCGACTCCCGAAAGCGAAGATGCTATTTCCATCAAAGTAGTGAACAATAGTGAAGACATTATTGTTTCTTTTGCTCTTTTTTATGGGCCCGGGCTGGATGAATGGGGAGAGGATTTGCTGAACGATGAAATAATTGAACCTGGAGATAATTTTGTTTTTATGGTACCGCCTGGCAGCTACGATCTTTTCCTCTTAACTTACGAAAATTACATCATCGATATTATACGGGAAATTGATGAAAACAGAACCATTGAAATCGGCAAAGAGGGGAAATTGCCCGTTCTCATTACCAACAGTACCGAGCTTGAAGTGGCGCGGTTGTTTATATCGCCGGTGGAAAGCGATAGCTGGGGTAGTGACTGGCTGGGGAAGGAAGTTATCCCCCCGGGAGTAAGCAGATTTTTCTTCCTGGAGCCCGGGGTATATGACATCCTGGCCCAGGATCTAGAAGAAGAACCACTGATCAATGTTTTTGATATGAATATTGAATCGCAAGCTCATCTGGTTATCGAATAATCATTAGAGTTGTTTAGATCTAAGGTCTCAAGTTTCAGCAGCTCATAATATAATCTGCAAAAATAGCGGAATAATTATTTTGTGCACAATCATTTAAGCTGCCGGCCAATCCGGCAGCTTAAATTTTCCCTGAAGATGATGCGATTTTCCAGAGACGGAAGAGCTGGGACGTTTTTGACTCCAGCAGTTCCGGCCCTCTCCTCAATGATTCTTCAAGGGCAAGCGGACCGTCGGCAATGGTAAAACAAGCTTCAATTCCGGCGTTGTAAAAGGCGGACAGGTTGTTTTCGATGCTTCCAGTCAAAGCAATTACAGGCACATGATATTTTGCCGCCCGCCTGGCTATGCCAACCGGGACCTTGCCGTGCAGGGATTGCGAATCCAGCCTGCCTTCGCCTGTCACTACAAGGCGGCAGCCCGGTAGATGTTCATCAACCTGTAATTCATCGAGAACCAGGTCGATGCCGGAACGAATTTCGGCCTGTAGAAAAGCAATCAGCCCTGCGCCCAGGCCGCCGGCGGCGCCTGCACCAGGAATAATTTCAATTTCCATTCCCAGGTCTTTTTTAATCATCCTGGCAAAGTGTATCAAAGCGCGGTCCAGCAGGGCGGCCGCATTTGGAGAAGCGCCTTTCTGCGGCCCGTAAACCAGTGATGCACCGTGGGGGCCGGTCAGAGGGTTATCCACATCGCCGGCAACAATGGTTTGGAGATGAGCCAGCCGCTGATCGATGCCGGAAAGGTCTATCTTTTCCAACTTCAGCAGCTCTTTTCCTCCCCGGCCAATTTCTACACCGTTGTGATCATACAAACCGATCCCCAGGACCTGAGCCATGCCGGCCCCGGCGTCATTGGTCGCACTGCCGCCTATGCCTATTATCAACCGGGTACACTGCTGGTCAAGGACTGCTTTGATCAATTCACCGGTTCCATACGTTGTTGTTTCCAGGGGATTTCTTTTTTCTTTGGGCAGGAGATTCAACCCGGAAGCGGTTGCCATTTCTACCACGGCCGTAGTCCCATCATCAAGAATAGCCCAGCGGGCTTCCACCGGGTTGTTTAAGGGGCCGGTTACCACGCTTTTCATTATCTTACCGCCCAATCTGCTGAGCAGGGCATCGACAAGCCCTTCACCTCCATCGGAAAGGGGAAATCGTAAAATTTCGGAACTTGGCAGAACAGAAAGTATTCCTCTTGTGATACACTCTGTTGCTTCTGCTGCGGTCATGCTGCCTTTGAACTTGTCGGGTGCGATCATGAATTTTAGTTTAGCCATCAGTTTTGCCTGCCCTTCCGGTCCTGACTGTTTCTGCTTACACCATTTCCACGGAAGCGTGATGGTTCCTGCCTTTTACTTGCTCAGAGAGCCAATTATTTAGTCACAGGTATTTTCTTGGTGTTGTTTGATGGCTGTTAATGTTTTATAATTGCCTTACAAAGTTTTTAAACCTGCATTGGAAAACATGCCCCTGCAGAGGAAGATCCGGGAGGTGAAAAATTGGACAACATCCAGATTATGCCAGCTGCGCTGGAGAAAATGAAGAAGGGCAACCGAGCTTACGTGCTTTACCAGGAATGCCGGGGCGGGTGAGGAGGAACCTGCATGGTTCCTGCCGTGCAAGCAGGAGTACCCGTTGCCGAAAAGGAATATGAAAAATCTGAAGTTAGCGGTGTGAAAATCTATATTCGTAAGGACATGCTTGATAAAAAATATGCTATAAACTGGATTGGTTTGTGGATTTTTGGCCGTTTTGAGGTCAGGGAGGTTTAAAGAGTAATCCGTTTCAGGAGCTGGGCGTTAAAAGCGACGATAATGGTGCTGGCGGACATTACAATGGCCCCTACAGCCATAGGCATGACGAAACCGAGGGGAGCCAAAACCCCCGCGGCAAGGGGAATAGCCAGCAGGTTGTAGCCTGTTGCCCAGGCCAGGTTCTGTATCATTTTGTTGTATACACCGCGGGAAAGTTTGACCAGACGGACAACATCACGGGGGTCATTCTTAACAAGGATGATCCCCGCTGTTTCTACAGCAACGTCTGTGCCTGCTCCGATAGCCAGACCGACATCGGCCAGAACCAGCGCAGGCGCATCGTTCACTCCGTCTCCGACCATAGCCACTGTCAATCCTTCACTCTGTAATTTTTTAATGATTTCCGCTTTATTTTCCGGCAGTACTTCCGCATAAATAGCGGTAATTCCCAGTTTATCGGCGGTATATCTTGCTGCTTCCTTGCTGTCACCGGTTAAAATTGCTATTTCGATACCATCTCGACGGAGAGCCTCAACCGCTTCCACTGATTCTTCACGTACTGCATCGCTAAATGTAAGCAGTCCGGCAATTTCTTTATTCACCACCACGTAGACCAGGCCATGACCACTTCCTACTGCTTCCTTGACGACTGCATTCTGTGGCTCCGGCAGCTCCAGGTATTCCAGCAGGTTGGGTCCGCCCACATATATTTCGCCCTTTTCTGTTTCGGCCTTGATGCCGCGCCCCGGAAGGGCCAGGAAATAATCGGCTGACGGTACGCTCAGGGAGCGTTCTTCCGCTGCTGCTACGATCGAGCGGGCTACACTGTGTTCGGAATCTTTTTCTGCCGATGCAGCAAGGCTGAGCAGTTCGTCTTGATCATATTGTTCCGCCAGGGGATAAACGGCATCGAGAGCCAGTTTTCCCCCGGTCAGGGTGCCTGTTTTATCAAACACAACATAGTCGATGAGGCGGGCTTTTTCAAACGCAAGGCGGTCCCTAATAAGCAAACCGCTGCGAGCAGCCATTGAAGTGGCAATGGCGATCACCAGGGGTATGGCCAACCCAAGGGCGTGGGGGCAGGCAATTACGAGAACGGTTACCACCCGTTCCATAACAAAGACCGTATCTTTCCCCAGCAGGGACCAGACGGCTGCAGTGACCAGGGCTGATCCAAGAGCAACTACGGTTAACCAGAAAGCAGCCCTGTCGGCCAGGATCTGTGTGTGGGTCTGGGAGGATTGGGCTTCTTCCACCAGGTGCATAATGCCGGCGAGCACTGTTTCGCCGGGTTTCTTTTCCACCCTGACCCTCAGTGACCCATCTTCATTCAGAGAGCCGGCAATTACCCTGTCATTTTCCTTCTTGGGAACTGGTTTGGACTCACCTGTCAGGACAGCTTCGTTAACATAGGATTCTCCCTTGACAATCTGTCCGTCCGCCGGCAGGCGGCTTCCGGGGCGGACCAGGACGATGTCCCCGGGGTTGAGGACTGATACCGGCACTTCCTTTTCACCGTCACCGTCCAGCAGCGTTGCCTGATCGGGAAGGAGGCGGGCCAGTTCCTGCAGTGCTCCCCGTGCTCCGGTGACAGCTTCCATTTCCAACCAGTGACCGAGGAGCATAATAACTACCAGGGTAGCCAGTTCCCAGAAAATATCTTCACCGGGGATGCCGAAAGTGACCAGGGTGCTGTAAACAAAGGCTACTGTTATCGCCAAACTGATCAGGGTCATCATCCCCGGCTGGCGGTTTTTCAGCTCGCCAAGGGCTCCCTGCAGAAAAACCAGGCCACCGTAAAAGAAGATTATGGTGCCGAATATAAAGGGGGCATACCGGGAACCGGGGAAGAAAGGAGGTGTAAAATTGAACCATTCTCCAATCTGCTGGCTGTATATAAGAACGGGAATGGTCAGGATCAGGGAAAGCCAGAAACGTTGCTTGAAGATTGCCGGCGAGTGCGCAGCGTGACCACTGTGATCATGGTTTGAATGATCGGAATGTTCTGTTGCTGGCTCGGCGCCGGTCATATTGGAACGACCAGCGGTATTTTCCTTCTCATGATCGTGATTTCTGTCGGCAGGCATGGGCGTACTCCTTTCTTATTAATTACAGGTTGGTTTCCGGGATGGCCTGAAATTCGGTTTTTTCTGCTCCGCATACGGGGCAAGTCCAGTCATCGGGTAAATCCTCAAAAGCAGTACCCGGAGCGACTTCCCTTTCGGGATCACCCTTTTCCGGGTTGTAAGTGTAATCGCATAGTTCACACACGTAACTTTTCATCACCTCATTTTCCTCCTTCTGTTGAAATAATATTGACGGTGGTTAAAACCATCTTTAATTGGACAAAGCCGCCGGGTGCAGCCGGCTGGTCAATACCTGGGGGAAAATATTTACTCACTGTAATTTAATATTTTCCACTGATGTTCTTTAATTCCTCCTTTGGCCGATCCGATGAGGTGATGATTGACAGGGTGTCAACGATATCCTATAATTTATATATGAATTTTATTAATATCTCCTGCAGTTGTCAAGCCTGATAACAGGCTGCTGTGAAAGGGGTAAGGTCATGAAATCTATCAATCTCGATTATACAGCGGCGGCGCCCGTGGACCCTGTTGTTCTCGAAGCCATGCTTCCCTTTTTCACCGAACATTACGGTAATCCTTCAAGCGGGCACCGTCTCGGTGAAAAACCGAAACAGGCATTAGACGAAGCAAGAGAGAAGGTAGCCCGGTTGATTGGAATAGGGTCAGGTGATCTGATCTTTACTGCTTCTGCTTCAGAATCCAATAATCTTGCCCTCAAGGGCGTAGCCAGGGCACTCAGAAAAAAGGGGAATCATATTATATCCTCAGCGGTTGAACATTTTTCGGTTCTCAATCCGTTAAAAACACTTGAGAAAGAAGGATTTGATGTAACCCTGCTGCCGGTCGATCGCTTCGGTTTGATTTCACCGGACGATCTGGCAGCGGCGATTAACGATCAGACAATCCTGGTTTCCATTCAGACCGCCAACCCGGAAATAGGGACCATCCAGCCCATCGAAAAATTAACTGCAGTGGCTCGTAAAAAGGATATCCTTTTCCACACCGATGCAGCGGCAGCAGCCGGCTGGATCCCCCTCAATGGCAATCGAAGCGGAGTAGACATGATTACACTGGCCGGCGATCAGTTTTACGGCCCGAAGGGGGCGGCTGCCTTATATCTTCGCCGGGGAATCAGGCTGGCGCCGCTGATTGAGGGGGGTATCCAGGAAAAGGGGCGTCGTGCAGGAACGGAAAATGTTCCCGCCATTGTCGGTTTGGGAGAAGCAGCCCGGCTGGCCTTTGAAGATATGGAAGAGAGGAGATCAAGAGTGGCTGCAGTTAGGGATGCGTTAAAGAAGGAACTCTTTGCCAGGGTTCCCCATCTTCAAATGAACGGTCACCCGGATAGAAGATTGCCCAACAACCTTAATATATCGGTTCAATTTGTAGAAGGTGAAGCTCTCCTGATGCGACTCAACATGGCTGGCATCTATGTTTCCAGTGGTTCGTCCTGTACCTCGCAGGCTTTGAAGTCTTCCCATGTCCTGAGTGCCATCGGGCTTCCTCCTGAACTGGCCCAGGGATCTCTCCTGCTGGCTCCAGGCAAAGACAGTTCAGAGAAAGATGTTACCTGTGTTGCTGAGCAGTTGGCAGAGGTGGCGGAATTGCTGAGAAATATGTCACCGCTCTATCATAAGTTTTTGAAGGAGGATAACAAGAATGCTCCAGTACAGTGAAAAGGTGATGGATCACTTTACAAATCCCCGCAATATCGGCGAAATTCCCGATCCCGACGGGGTGGGAGAAGTTGGAAACCCGGTTTGCGGAGATGTGATGAAATTTACGATCATGGTAAAAGACGGCCGGATCGAAGATGTGAAGTTTCTAACTTTTGGTTGCGGCGCAGCCATTGCTGTTTCCAGCATGGTTTCTGAAATGGCCAAAGGAAAAACTCTGGAAGAAGCTTTGCAGATCAGCAACAAGCAAGTGGCGGAGGAACTTGGCGGACTGCCCGGGAACAAGGTGCACTGTTCCAATCTGGGTGCCGATGCCCTGCATAAGGCAATCGAAGATTACATGAAAAAAAACAATCTTACAGTCGAAAAAAGTTCCACCGGCTAAAGTATTTCTGATCAGGATCTGCTATGGATAATGGAGGGTTAATGATGACCAAAAATAATAGTAGCCGTCAAGCAGTTTCTTCCTGCTGCTGTCCTTTTTGCGATGATCCCACTTGCCCCGATGAAGGTGAGGGGAAATACAGTTGCAAAAACGAAGAAAAAGTGGCCCTTCATCATGTAGATTGCATCGGACTTTACTGTCCTGTGCCGGTGATGATGGCAAGAGAGGAAATTGAGAGTCTGGAAAAGGGAAAGATCATGGAGCTGGTGGCCGACGATCCTGCTTCAGCTGAAGATATTCCCCGCTGGGCGAAAAGAGCGGGGCACAGTCTTCTGGCTGTGAAGAAGGAAGGAGAAATTTTCCGTTTTTTAATTCAGAAAGAGAAGGAGGAGAGAACTGGTGACTGAGCGGGCAAAAATACTCTATGTACAGACGAACGGGCCTGATACGCCGGAACGGCTCTATGCTCCCCTGATTCTGGCCCAGACAGCCGAGGCGACCGGTCTTGAAGCGACTGTCTATTTTCTCGGATTGGGACTCAGGAATCTGGTCCGCAAAGAGGCGGAAAAGATCAAAATAGGTGAATTTCCAACCTTGCTGGAATTGCTTCAGCAGATGGCCGCCCGGGGGATAGTAATAATGGCCTGCGGACAGAGTATGCAGTTGTTTAGCGGGCAGATAGCTGCCGAGGATCTGATCCCGGAGGCAAAAATAGCCGGAGCCACGACTCTTAACGATCTGGCCCTGGAAGCTGATGCTGTTCTAACATTTTAAGAAAAAATTTTTTTCCGGGAGGATTTTTAAAACCCATGACGAACTAAGTGAATCGTAGCATGGTAGGACGGCAGGGATTGTCAACTTTTTACCAGCCGCTAAGGCGGTATATTTTTGTTCAATAATACTCCCTGTGGAGTATTTTTTTTTGCCCTGGCCGCTTATCACAACAACAATTCAAGGAGGAGTCGAAATTGAAAAAGAAGATTTTTCTCATCCTGATGGTGGCACTTATGATCATGGTGATCGGCTGCGATTCGGAAGAACCTGCTGTAATTGAAGAAGAAACGACTGCAGAGGAAAATGGTAATGAGGTCTATGAATTGACCCTTGCCCATTTCTGGCCTGCCGTTCACAAAGCGGAAAAAGACCTTGTTCAGGGTTGGGCTGATGCACTTGAAGAAGCAAGTGACGGTAGGATCCTGATCACCAGTTATCCCGGAGAGACACTGTTAAAAGCGGATGAAACATACAGTGGTGTTGTTTCAGGTATTGCCGATATTGGTTTGTCTGCATTTTTCTATACAAGAGGCCGGTTTCCTGTCCTGGAAGCTTTTGAGCTACCAGGCATAGTCTACGAGAGTTCCTATGCTGCCAGCAAAGTAGCCTGGGAGGGGATCAAGAAATTAAATCCTGAAGAGGTCCAGGATACAAAGCTGCTTTTTGTTATCGCTACCGGCCCGGGCGACCTTTTTACTGTCAAGCCGGTCCACAGTCTTGACGATCTGCAGGGAATGAAAATCCGTGCGGCCGGCCTCAGCGCCAATTCTCTTTCCTTGCTGGGTGCCGTTCCGGAGGCAATGCCTCAGACCGATGCCTATGAAGCCCTGGCCCGCGGCCTCGTTGAAGGGAACCTGGCCCCCCTGGAAGTACTGCAGGGCTGGAATCAGGCTGAAGTAACCGATTATGTGACACGGACACCTTTTCTCTACAATGCCCTGTTTTTTATGACCATGAATCTTGAAAAATGGGAATCGCTGCCGCCAGATCTGCAGCAAATCTTTATTGAGGTGAGCGAACAGTTCCATGAAGATATAGGAGCGAGTCTCTGGGATGTCCAGAATGAAGAA
Source organism: Bacillota bacterium (assembly GCA_034189085.1). Classification (GTDB taxonomy): domain Bacteria; phylum Bacillota; class Dethiobacteria; order DTU022; family DTU022; genus M55B129. The sequence continues at coordinate 11,212 of JAXHVH010000020.1, forward strand.
GCTCTGCAGTGGTCTATTGAAGAAACCGGCCAGGAAGTAATAACCTTGGATGAGGAAGAAGCCCGGCTGTGGATTGAAAAAATTGAGCCGATCCAGGCGGATTTTGTGGAACGGATGAATGAACTTGGTCTGTCGGGAGAAGATATCCTGACTACGGTCAAAGAACTGGCAGAACAGTACCAGTAAAACTGAACAATTTTTGTCATCGGTTCCGACCGGTTGTTTAACGGGAATAATCGATAATAAGGGCGGCCGCCGACCGCCCTTAATTCCTGTTCCCGGTTAATGTAAATAGAGTATGGCTGCTGTTTGTAGCCTGATAACCTGTGCCACCTGTGCCCTGAATTATTCAATATGCTGATCTTAAAAATCGAAGGATGATTGATTCTTATGCAGATATTCGAAACTCTTGTAGTTAAAATAAGCCGCGGACTTGATTTCCTGGCCGGCTTGATTCTTGCCGCAACCGCCCTGCTGGTGGTTACCAATATCCTGGGCCGGACCCTGATTAATCACTCCATCCTGGGGACCTATGAAATGGTTGGGTTTCTAACTGCTGCTGTCGTTGGTCTGGCCATGGCCCGCTGTGCGGTGGAAAAGGGTCATATTACTGTAACTTTTATCCTGGAACGTTTTTCTCCGATCGTTCAGCGCGTAGTTGAAATAATTGTCGGAATCCCGGCGTTCTTCTTTTTCCTTTTTGCCTCATACCATCTTTTCCTGTATGGCCGTTTAATGGCCATCAGCGGAGAGGTAGCTCCTACCACCCAGCTAATATTTTATCCCTTTGTTTACCTGGTGGCCATCGGTTTTGTCGTTCTTGCCCTTACCGTCCTCCTGCAGGTTATCAAGCTTATCATCGGGGGTGAACGCTGATGGATCCCACCACTGCCGGTTTAATCGGTATAGCCGTTTTCTTCCTGCTCATTGCCATGGAAATGCCCATTGCCTATGCCATGGGGTTGGTCGGTTTTGTCGGTTTCAGCATTTTGAATGATCCGGCAGCTGCCTTTGCCGTTGTTTCAAAAGATCTTTTTTCGACTTTTTCCAATTACTCTTTGAGTGTCATTCCCATGTTTATCTGGATGGGATTCCTCGCTTTTTATGCCGGGATTGGAACACGCCTTTATAACTTTGCCTATAAGATGGTGGGACATCTGCCCGGCGGGCTGGCCATTGCGACCCAGGCAACCTGTGCTCTTTTCGGAGCGGTCTGTGGTTCAAACACGGCCACGGCTGCCACGATCGGGGCAATTGCCCTGCCGGAAATGCGCAGGTACGAGTACAATTCTTCCCTTTCCACGGCCAGTGTTGCCGCCGGAGGAGCCCTTGGTGTGTTGATTCCGCCGAGCGTCATTTTTATTGTGTACGGCATTTCCGCCGAACAATCCATCGGAAAGCTATTTTTAGCCGGCATCGTCCCCGGTTTCCTGCTCATGTTTCTCTATATGCTGGCTATCTATATCGTGACGAGTCGCAACCCGAAATTGGGACCGGCCGGTCCAAGGGCAACCTGGAGCGAAAGGTTCAAAGCCCTCGGAGGAGGGTTGTTCGAGATTATCGTCATATTTGCTATTTCTCTGGGCGGTCTCTTTGCCGGATGGTTTACACCAACGGAAGCGGGGGCAGTGGGTGTGGCGGGAGTAGTCCTGGTGACCCTGGTGCAGAAGAAGCTAAATATGGATATTATCCGGAAATCGCTGTCCGATACCACCAGGACGACGGCTATGATCATGTTGCTTGTCGCTTCGGCTGTTATCTTTGGCCGTTTCATCGCCATCAGCAGAATTCCCTTTGCCATGGCTGAATGGGCGGCTTCCCTTCAGCTGCCGGCATTTGTGGTAATCGCCATAATCCTGCTCATCTACCTGGTGCTGGGTTGCTTTATCGATGCCCTGGCGCTTATTCTCTTGACCATTCCCATCTTTTTACCGGTAGCGGTCAGCGTTCTTGGTTATGACCCCATCTGGTTTGGAGTGATTATAGTCATGGTTGTGGCGATGGGAGTGATTACCCCTCCGGTTGGGATGAATGTCTATATTGTCAAGGGAGTGGCCGATAACGTGCCGCTGGAAACGATCTTCAAGGGAATCTGGCCTTTTCTTTTTGCTATCATAGCCTGCCTGGCATTGTTGATTGCTTTTCCCCAGTTGGCCACATTCCTCCCCTCACTGCTGAATTGATTTCTGAAGGGGTAAACTAACTGTATAGCCGGGTAAAAAAATATAAACAGAAGAAATAGAGGCTCTGCTCGAAGATTTGCTGGTGGAATATACGGTTACAATCGATGGGCGGACGTCTCTAATTTTTATACGGTCACGGCAGAACCTCCCCAGAACGGGGTTGATTATCTTCGTTTGTTTCGATTTAGCTTTTATCGATCTTGTCGATCTTATTGAAGAAATCCTGTCCGGACCGGTACGCTTTTTCGAGGGCTTCCGGATCTTCGGCAATGGCCCCTTTTTTATCGTAACCGCGGAGAGCCAGGCTGCCCATTAGTGTATGATTAATGTTGTGAAAGTAAACCCTGATAATTTGTTCGGCATTTTCGCAGTAGTCCTTTTTCTTCAGGGCGCCGACACAGATGAAGAAGCCCGGATGTTTTGCATCATCAGGGATAAATGGTTTTTTGAGAGTGTACTTGGCATTCCACCAGCATTGGAAACGGTCGATGAACATTTTCAGCTGGGCGTTTACCGAGCCGAAGGTAACCGGGGTAGCGATAACCAGAGCATCTGAAGCGGACAGTTTCGGATAGATATCCTGCATTTCATCTTTCAGGATGCACTGGCCGTCCCTGGCACAGAGGTCGCAGGCCTGGCAGGGTTTGAATTCCAGATTGTTGATCCGGATCATTTCAACTTCCCAGTGGGTATCATCAGCTGCCCGGCAGAATTTTTTCAACAGGGTTTCGCTGTTGCCGCCGCGCCTGGGGCTGGATGAAAAAGCGAGCAGTTTCTTTTTCACTGTTGATCAATCCTCCTGTCATCTGACGGGCACAAAGGTACAGGCTAGCCATTATCCATGTATCATTTATTACTGTTTCTTGATGTTATCTGTGGTGTGCAGTTGTCTAATCTTCTTCTGTAGGTTAACATATAAGTGATTAATTGGGAAGCCCGGAAAGGAGCTTCCGGAAAGAGGTGATCATGATAGAGAGCAGCTATCGCAGATCCCGCCATAACCAAAGTAAAGTGCCAACCCGCACCATAATTTTTGCCACTCTCCTGCTGGCCGTTCTGATCCTGGGGGTGCTCAGCTTAGTGCAGTATTTATCGGGACGAGCTCTTCACTCAGAGATTGATGAGCTGAAAGAGAGTGTCAGGCAGCTTGAACAGGACAATGAAACCCTGCAGCGCCAGCATGACGAAATAATGGACGAGAATAGAACCCTGCGGGAAGAGAACCACATGCTTCGTTCATCAAAAATCATTACCCATGGCAATCGCGATTCGAACAAAGTGGCCCTAACCATCGATGACGGTGGTAGATCCGATCTTGTGGAAAGCGCTTTGCAGTCTTTAGCTGAAGAAAATACAAAGGCTACCTTTTTTGTCCCGGGGACCTCGCTGGAGCTGGAGCCGGAAGTATGGCGGCACGTGGTCGAAGAAGGCCATGAACTGGGAAACCACACTTACAGCCACCGCTATTTTTCTGATATGAACGATGATGAGATCAACACAGAGATGGCACTGTGGCAGGAGATGGCGGACAAAGCTGTCGGTCGTTCCTATAAAACCTGTTTTTTCCGTCCGCCGGGGTTGGAAGGGTTCTATGATGCCCAGTCCGAGGAGAGGAGCCATTATCTTGAGCTGATTGCCGAAAAGGGGATGTTTGTTACCTTCTGGGATGTCGATCATTTCTACGGCCTGGGCAGTGGGAATATGCCGGCAGAACAAATAGCCGAATACGTGGTAGATGAGGCACAGAGCGGCAGCATAATTCTTCTCCACTGCCGGGAAAACGATCTGGATGCCCTGCCGTCCATTATCCGGGGACTGCGGGACGAAGGGCTGGAACCCTGTTCTTTAAGCGAGATGCTGCTTCATGGTTTTGCAATCTGAAATTATTGTGGGTATGTGTGAAAATAAACAAAGCCGGAGAACAGCTTTTGGGGAGCTGTTCTCCGGCTTTACATTGGTTACCACATTTATCATCTTAGCTGAATCTGTTATTTCATATTTATGTGTATGTGTAAGCCCAAATTCGGCCGGCTGTCGATCAGCCGTTTTTCTGTATGAATTGCAGCCCTTCTTCACCCTTCGTGATGATGACTTCATCCTTGTTTTTCACTGATCCGGAAACTATTTGTCGGGAAAGGGGTGTCTCCACTTCATGCTGGATAATCCGTTTCAGCGGTCTTGCTCCGAAGGTCGGATCATAACCTTTCTCCGCCAGGTAAGCGATCACCTCGTCATCCCACTTAAGTTTCAAATCAATGGTCTCAGCAAGCCTTTCAGCCAATTTTTTCAGAAGCAGGGAGGCTATGGCATGAACCTGTTCTCTTTCAAGAGCCCGGAAAACGATTATCTCGTCGACCCGGTTTAAGAATTCCGGGCGGAAATGCTGTCTTAGCATACCAAGTACCGTTTCTTTCATCCGGTCATAATCGCCTTTCTTTTCGTGGAAGGCAAGGATTTCCTGGCTGCCGATATTAGAAGTCATGATCACGATGGTATTACGAAAGTCCACTGTTCGCCCTTTACCGTCGGTCAGGCGGCCATCTTCCAGGATTTGCAGCATAGCGTTGAAAACATCCTGATGCGCTTTCTCCACTTCATCAAAGAGAACCACACTGTAAGGCTTGCGACGCACCGCTTCGGTCAGTTGACCCCCTTCTTCATAGCCGACATAACCCGGGGGCGCGCCGATCAGGCGGGCTACAGTGTGTTTTTCCATGTATTCGGACATATCCAGGCGGATTATGTTACGCTCATCGTCGAAGAGGGCCTCCGCCAGGGTGCGGGCCAGTTCGGTTTTGCCAACTCCTGTCGGTCCAAGAAAGATAAAACTACCCACAGGACGGTTGGGATCCTTGATTCCGCTTCTGGCCCGCAGGACTGCATCGGCAACTGCGTCTACCGCTTCATCCTGTCCAATGACCCTCTTATGCAGGATTTCTTCCAGGTGAACCAGTTTTTCCCGTTCTCCTTCCAGCAGGCGGCTGACGGGAATGCTGGTCCAGCGGCTGACTACCTCGGCAATTTCCGTTTCGCTGACTTCCTCGTTGAGAAGCATATTTTCCTTTTGTTTGCCGGCCAGGCGTTCTTCTTCTCCCTTAAGGCGGCGTTCCAGATCGTTCAGGCGACCGTATTTCAGCTCGGCGGCCCGGTTGAGATCGTATTCGCGTTCTGCTTTTTCGATCTCGGTGCGCACTTCGTCGATTTCCCGCTTGATGGAACGCACTTTGGCAATAGACTGTTTTTCAGTTTGCCATTGAGCCTTCATGGCGTCAGTTTCGGCCTGCAGTTCGGCCAGTTCCTTCTGCAGTTTCTCCAGCCGTTCGCGAGAAGCGGGGTCGGATTCTTTTTTCAGGGCCGCTTCCTCAATTTCCAGCTGCATTACCCGGCGGGTAATTTCGTCCAGCGCTGCAGGCATGCTGTCGATCTGGGTGCGCAGATGGGCTGCTGCCTCGTCGACCAGGTCGATAGCCTTGTCGGGCAGGAATCGGTCGCTGATATAGCGATCCGAAAGGACCGCTGCTGCAATCAGGGCGCTGTCCTGGATGCGTACGCCGTGATGGACCTCGTAGCGTTCTTTTAGTCCACGCAGGATCGAGATGGTATCTTCCACCGAAGGCTGTTCGATCCGCACCGGCTGAAAGCGCCTTTCCAGGGCGGCGTCTTTCTCAATATGCTTGCGATACTCGTCAATGGTAGTGGCCCCGATACACTGCAGTTCACCACGGGCGAGCATAGGTTTGAGCAGATTCCCGGCATCCATGGCTCCTTCGGCTGCGCCAGCGCCAACCACTGTATGCAGTTCATCAATGAAAAGAATGATTTTCCCTTCCGCGTCCTGGACTTCCTTGAGGACTGCTTTCAGCCTTTCCTCGAATTCGCCGCGGTATTTGGCCCCGGCGACCAGGGCCCCCATGTCGAGGGCGATAATTTTTTTCTCCTTCAGGCCTTCAGGAACATCGCGGGCCACAATCCGGCGGGCCAGGCCTTCCACCACTGCTGTTTTACCCACACCGGGATCGCCGATCAAGACCGGGTTGTTTTTCGTCCGACGCGACAGGATCTCCATTACCCGGCGGATCTCGTCATCACGGCCGATTACCGGGTCCAGCTTTCCCTTTTCCGCTTCTTCCGTCAGGTCCCGGCCGTAGCGCAGGAGGGCTTCGTAAGTATCTTCCGGGCTGTCACTGGTCACCCGCTGGGAGCCGCGCACCGCCTTCAGGGAATTGAGGAGATTGCTGCGGTCCAGTCCCAGCTGGGCGAAGAGTTTTTTCAGGTCATCTTCGCTTTCTTCTCCCAGGGCCAGGAGGAGGTGCTCCACGCTGACATAGTCGTCTTTGAGCTGTTTTGCTTCCTGTTCTGCTCTTGACAGAACGCGGGCCAGCGATGAACTCATCTGCAGAGTGCCCTCATAACCGGAGACACGGGGTATGGACGACAGCAATTTTTCCAGGCCTTGCCGCAGAACGGAGGGGTCGACTCCTGTATGCTGGATAAATTTACCTGCCAGCCCTTCTTCCTGGTTCAGCAGTGCGGCCAGGAGGTGCTTGGGACCGACCACCTGGTGGTTGCGGTTGGCTGCTTCTTCCTGGGCTGCGGCCAGTGCTTCTTTTGATTTATTGGTAAACCGATTTAAATCCATCTGTTATCACCTACTTTTGCGCAGGCGTTCGATTTCGTCCTGCAGATTTTCAATTTCATCGAGCAGGTCGACTATAATTGATGCGCCGATGGTATTGACTCCACAGTTTTTTTTCAGGCGGAGAATCCTGTGCAGGCGGCGCAGGTCTTCATAGGCAACCGTCTCTTCTTCTATCTCAATAATACCCAGTTCTGCAAAGGCAGCCAGCAGATCAGGGTGAATTTCCAAACGTCCGGTAGCTGCTCTTTCTTCCGGTTCACTTTGAGAATAGATGCGGATCAGCTTCATTATTCATCGCCGCCTTTCCGCAGCTCATGCAGCTGTTGGTACAATTTTTTTTCTTCCTTGCTTAAATCACCGGGAAGATCAATTACCAGACGGACATATTGATTACCCCGACTACCTCCTTTGGCCGGAAATCCCTTGCCCCGCAGGCGCAGCTTGCTGCCACTGTGGCTGCCGGGAGGAACCTTTACATTTACCGGCCCGTCAAGGGTGTCTACCGGAATGCGGTCTCCCAGCAAGGCCTGGTCGGGACGAATAACGGCGTCTACCTCGATGTCGCTGTCCTTCAACCTGAAGTAGGGGTGAGGCTTGAGGCGGACCTTTAGGAAAAGATCTCCCTTTGGCCCTCCGCCAAGGCCGCTACCGCCCTGTCCTTTGAGGCGGATGCGGCTGCCTTCCCTTACTCCTGAAGGGACTTTTACCTCGAGGGTTTTTTCATCAGGAACGGAACCCGTTCCCCCACAGCGGTGGCAGAACCCGTTTCCGCTCTGGCCTGTACCGCTGCAGTTCAGGCAGACTGCGCTTCCTCTGATCCGGATTGATTTAGTAACTCCTTTATAGACTTCCTCGAGAGTCAGCTCGATTTCACTTTCCACATCCTCCCCCCGGACAGCACCGCGGCGGCGGGCGGAGCGGCTTCCGCCGGTTGTATGTCCGGCCGGGCCTCCACCGCCGAAGAACATCTTAAAGAAATCGCTGAAACCGCCCTCGAATGTCCCTTCGAATCCGCCGGATCCGAAGTCTCCGGATCTATAGAATCGCACACCGTCCATATCGGGTGGGGGTTGGAAACCTTGACCGTCTTTCCATCTGCTGCCCAGCTGATCGTATTTCTTTCTTTTCTCCGGATCTTTAAGAACTTCGTAGGCTTCGTTGATCTGCTTGAATTTTTCTTCCGCTTTCTTTTTATCGGCAGACGGATGCAGGTCCGGGTGCCACTTCCGGGCCAGTTTGCGGTAAGCGCTCTTGATTTCCTTGTCGCTTGCGCTGCGGTCTACACCCAGCGTTTCGTAATAATCCTGAAATTTTACCGACATAACTATTCCTCCAGCCTGGAAACGGATATTGCTTTTTTTATCGCTCCAGTTTCTTCTATTCTAAATAAGTTAATATTATGTGGACAGGCTTGATTTCATTAACTTATTCTTCTTGTTATTCTCTTTCTTCTCTTTCCCCTGTTTCCGACTGATTCCGGGCGACCATTACTCTGGCAGGGCGCAAGAGGATGTCGCCGAGCCGGTAACCCGAACATACCTCTTCGGCCACGCAGCCATCGGCGCATTGATCGGTTTCCACATATCCTATCCCTTCCTGTGCCTCGGGATCGTATGGTTCACCAAGGCATTCGATCTTTCTCACTCCATGCCGGTGCAGGAGTTCATTGAGCTGGCGGGCCATTATCTCGATACCGCCTGCTGCAGCCGGGTCTTTAATTTGTTTGCGAGCCTGTTCAAAATAATCGATAAAATTTAATAGGTCAAGAAGGATTTCCTTCCTGGCCTGGACAGCTTTTGCTTCAGAGTCCCTGGCCATGCGCTTGCGGTAATTTTCGAAATTGGCCTTTGTACGCAGGTGCTTGTTTTTTTCATTTTCAAGTTCTCTGCGCAGTTCGTCAATTTCAGCGGAGGGATCTTTCTCCCTCTCCGAGAGATGTCCGGGGGCTGAGGCAAAGTCCTGCCTGTTTCCATTTTCCCGGTCAATCTTCTCCTGACTGTGGCCAAAATCTCTTTTTTCTTCCTGGTTGTTGTTTTCTTCGAGCATCATCTATACCTCCAGCAGGTTTCGGAAAGCGGAGCCGGCTGTTTTATATTTCCGGCTCCGTTCCCAAACCTCTCTTGTCCTGGTCTTTTTCCTTTATTGTTCTTCATAATCGGCGTCCACTACATCATCATCGCTGCCACTGCCGGCCTGTCCGGAGCCAGAGCCGCCGCTGCCGGTCTGCTGTGCGCCGCCGCCTGTCCCGGCGGTTTTCTTGTAAGCCGCTTCCGACAGGGAGTGGGCGGCCTGCTGCAGGTCGCTCTGCAGGCTGCGGATCTTATCGATGGGCGCATTTTCCTTCAATGCTTCTTTCAGGTCATGCAGAAGCTGTTCAGTCCGGGCCTTTTCATTAGCCGGCAGGGTATCGCCGAATTCTTTCATCTGGCGTTCTACCTGGTGGGCCAGTATATCGGCCTGGTTGCGCTCTTCCACTTCCTGGCGCCGTTTTTTGTCTTCTTCACCATACTGTTCTGCTTCTTTGACCATCCTGTCAATTTCACTCTGGTCAAGATTGGTAGAACCACTGATGGTAATCGACTGTTCCTTGCCGGTGCCCTTGTCCTTAGCACTCACATTAAGGATCCCGTTGGCATCAATATCAAAAGTCACTTCGATCTGGGGCACTCCGCGTGGAGCGGGGGGTATGCCTTCCAGCTTAAACTGACCCAGTGAACGGTTATCTTTGGCCATTTCTCTTTCACCCTGCAGGACATGAATGTCCACTGCGGGCTGGTTGTCTTCGGCCGTTGAGAAAACCTCGCTGTGCCTGGTCGGGATGGTTGTGTTGCGTTCAATCATTTTTGTCATAACCCCGCCCAGCGTTTCCACGCCGAGCGAGAGGGGAGTGACGTCCAGCAGGACAACATCTTCCATCTCACCGGAGAGGACACCGGCCTGGATAGCTGCCCCAAGAGCAACCACTTCGTCAGGGTTGACGCTCTGATTCGGGTCCTTGCCGGTCATCTCGCGGACCAGTTTCTGAACTGCGGGAATGCGGGTCGAACCACCCACCAGGATGATCTCGTCGATGTCTTTTTCAGTAAGCTTGGCGTCGGCCAGGGCATCTTTCACCGGCTGGCGGCACCGTTCGACCAAATCGTAAGTAAGATCTTCGAACTTGGCCCGTGTCAGCTTGGTATCCAGGTGCTTTGGCCCGCTGGCGTCGGCAGTAATAAAAGGAATGCTGATCTGCGTCTCCATGGTCGAAGAGAGCTCAATTTTTGCCTTTTCTGCCGCCTCGATCAGTCTCTGCAAAGCTTGCTTATCCTGGCGCAGATCAATACCCTGGTCTTTTTTGAACTCATCAGCCAGCCAGTCGACAACTGCCTTATCGAAGTTGTCGCCGCCAAGATGAGTATCGCCGTTGGTGGATTTTACTTCAAAAACTCCATCGCCGACCTCCAAAATGGAAACGTCGAATGTCCCGCCGCCCAGGTCAAAAACGAGAATGGTCTCGTTTGATTTTTTATCCAGCCCGTAGGCCAGAGATGCGGCGGTGGGCTCGTTGATGATCCTCAGGACGTTCAAGCCGGCAATTTTTCCGGCGTCCTTGGTGGCCTGGCGCTGTGCATCATTAAAATAGGCCGGCACCGTAATTACGGTATCCGTGATCTTTTCGCCGAGGTACTTGGATGCATCCTCGACCAGCTTTTTCAGAACCATCGCCGAAATTTCTTCCGGCGCATATTTCTTGTCGTTAACCTGGAAGCGGACTGCATTGTTCGGTCCTGCAACCACATTGTATGGAACCAGCTTGCGCTCGGCATCCACCTCGCTGAACTGGCGCCCGATAAAGCGTTTTACGGAAAATAAGGTTTTTTCAGGGTTCAGGGCAGCCTGACGCTTGGCAACCTGTCCGACCAACCGTTCCCCGGAATCTTTGAAAGCGACTACCGAGGGAGTGGTTCTTGAACCCTCTGTATTGGTGATTACCTCCGGTTTACTGCCTTCCACTGTTGCTACAACAGAGAAGGTGGTGCCGAGGTCAATACCTACTGCTTTACCCATTTCTTTCACCTCGTTTCATATTGTTTAAATCATTAAGGTCAATCCAGATAATCAATCCAGCAAACCGTCGCTGGCCACTTTAACCCAGATACATTCCTGGGCATGGCCGGCCAGTTCTTTTTTGATCATCCGGCGGAGATTTTCGATATCCTGCTGGGTCTTGCCGAAGATATCGTTGCAACCCTCGTCCAGATTGAGAGCAATTCCTTCCTGGGCAAGCCTGTGCACTGCTTCCAGGTGTTCGTAGATCTGAGCATATTTTTCCCTTGTGGCCAGTGCATCTCGCATCATCTGCGCTTCTTCTTCGTCAAGCAGTTCAAATTTCTCTTTCGGTGCCCCGCACTTGGGGCAAACATCGGGAGGTTCTTCTCCTTCATGCAGGTAACCGCATACTTCACAGCGCCACATTTTCATTGACTGCAAACTCTCCCTTCATTATTTATTGCTTACTTTTCATTGCTCGCTATACTTTTCAGGATATTTCCCGGATATGTAATTAAATAACGGTTGATCAGGTTATTCCATCACGGCCATTTTTCTCGCGGCTGTTTTTGCTTTTTCTCTTTTTGATCTGCCTGCCATTCAGGGTAAGACAGAGCTTCAGCTTTTCTCCCCGGGAAGCGCGGGCCAGATCTTCATTCAGAGTTAGAACCATTAATTCAGGGAACTCGCGCTGCAAGGTGAGTGCCGTGGCCAGATGCCATAACCCTGAACCTTTAAGCGGCCACCTGCGGGCCAGCTCCTTCAGGGCCGACCTGTCCGGGACAATGTTAAGGCGGCTCCAGGGTCCCTTTTCCAGCAACTCAAACAGTGAATCAATCATTACATCGGGTAAAACCCGTTCCCTGTGAATGCGACTGATTACCGTGTATACTTCTGCGGCGGCAAGGGTTGTCAGCAGGTGAACGCCCCTTGCACGGGCTCTTTCCATTATTTCCTCGCTGTGGCTGTCTTTAAAAAGGTAGGACAGTAGAGCTGTTGAATCCCAGTAGATAACAACCTGTTTTTCACTCATTGTTCTCCTCCTCAAAACAGCGCCGGAGAAGATCCCGGGGCAACTCTACAGGAGTGGGGATGTTATCATCGCAACACGGGCAGGATTCGATGAGCCCGCAGCTTTCAAAATTCTTGAGCCGTTCTTCCAGCGACAGTTCTGTTCCTTCAGCAGGCACAAGCCTGGCTACAGGGGTGCCCCGGTCGGTGATTATAATTTCCATTCCACCGCGCACATCCCGGATCAGCCTGCTCAGGTTTATTCTTGCTTCGCGTATTCCGATGTAATTTTTTTTCATTGTTAATACACCCTAATGTAGTCACTGTTACTACATATAATTATAACGACTTATCTAATACCTGTCAATACTTTTTGTGTACATAAGCACTACATTTTTGTTCCTCTTGTACTTTATATGAAATGGCAGGAATAAAAATAGCCCTGGCGAACTTATTAATGATAAGGATAAGGATAGAAGATGTGCCTGCCTTTAAAACATGGTGGATTGACACGAAGGAGTAGATAAAAATTGCTGACCCTGGAGAAAGTAAACCTGGACCTGGAAGTGGAAGAACAAAAGGTTTCCATACTGCAAGACATTGACATCACTTTCGAGGCGGGTAAAATGTACGCTTTGACCGGGCCTAACGGCAGCGGCAAATCATCACTCGCCAGGGTGGTGATGGGTATTTACCATCCCACGAAGGGGAAGGTTTACCTGGAAGGTGAAGATATCACTGATCTGAGCATTACCGAACGGGCTCGCCGGGGTATCGGCTATACATTCCAGCAGCCGGCCCGTTTTAAGGGAATGCAGGTCAAAGATTTGATCAACATTGCCTCAGGCGATAACAGCAGCCGCAAGTGCAGTCTCCTTCACCATATTGGTCTCTGTCCCGATGAATATAAGGAAAGGACACTGGACGACAGTCTTTCAGGTGGGGAAATGAAACGTATCGAGATTGCAATCCTGCTGGCTCAGAATCCGCGGATTCGCATCTTCGATGAACCTGAAGCGGGGATTGATCTCTGGAGTTTCGAACAGCTCATCGAGGTCATCAAAAACAGTCATAATGAAAAATCGGTTACGGTGATCATTTCTCACCAGGAAAAAATATTGAATATGGTTGACGAGATTGCCCTCATTGAAGAAGGCAGGATCAGCATGCGTGGTGGCCACGACGATATATGGCCTCTGATTAAAGAAAGTGCCGAGTGTGCCTGCCGGAAGACATGCCCATGGGAGGAGGAAAGCTATGCTGACTGCCCTCGATAAGAAACTGTTGGAAGAGATTGCCGACCTACACGGTGAACCCCAGGGCGCTTTCAACATCCGTAAAGACGGCGAAGGCATCCAGAGGAGATCGCTGGAGGGGATTGAAATTATCCCCAAAAAAGATCAGCCCGGTATCGATGTAATCGTGGCCGAGGGGAAGAAGGGGCAGGTTCATATCCCTGTCATCCTGACTCTTACCGATCTGACCGATGTTGTTTACAATACCATTGACATAGGAGCGGGAGCCGACATAACTATGGTGGCCGGCTGCGGTATCCACAATCCTGGTTCCGGGCAGGCCAGGCACGACGGAGTTCATGAAATAATAGTTCGCAAAGGAGCCCGGTTTTTATATACTGAAAAGCACTTTGGCGAAGGGGAAGAAGGGGGCAAGCGAATTCTTAACCCCAAAACGGTGCTCAAAATAGAGGAGGGTGCCTACGCCGAACTGGAACTGATTCAGATCCGTGGTGTTGATGATACGCATAGGGAAACCGAGGCGGAAGTGGCCGCCGGAGGCCGCCTGGTGATGTTTGAACGCCTTTTAACAGATGGGGAACAGACAGCCAATTCGGATATTCAAGTCACCCTGATGGGGGCAGAAAGCACTGCCCGCATTGTATCCCGCTCGGTTGCCCAGGGATCGTCAAAACAGACATTCTATCCGCGCCTGATGGCCACCGGTCCCGGGCGTGGCCACGTGGAGTGTGATTCCATTATCATGGATCAAGCCGTGGTTCGTTCGGTCCCCGAAATATGGGCCAAGAATTCCGATGCCGAACTGGTTCATGAAGCGGCAATCGGCAAGATTGCCGGTGAACAGATGATCAAGCTGATGACCCTTGGCCTGACCGAAAAAGAGGCCGAGGAAGCAATCATCAGTGGTTTTTTGAAATAAGATCGGCAAAACCTGCATGAGAAAGAGATGTTTCTGGGGGGTTATATTTGGGAATTATAACCATTTCACGTGAATTCGGCAGCGGCGGTGAAACGGTCGCCCGCCTGGTTGCTGAAAAGACCGGTTTTTTACTCGTTAATAAGGAAACTGTAACACGGGGTCTGGCTGAATTCGGGATAGAAAATCTTGGGCCTCATCTGGAATCGATCGTCAGTGACGAAGAAAAAAACGAAACAGCCGAGAAGTACATAGAAGCGATGCACGATTTCATCTACGACCTGGCTATTCGCAAAAACCTGGTTATCCTGGGACGGGGCGGTTCCATCCTCTTTCACGATTTTCCTCCGGCTTTGCATATCAGGATTATGGCTCGCTTTACATACAGGGTCCAGCGGGCTATGAAAATGTATGATTTAAATTCCGCCACTGCTGTCAAGCTGGTTAAAGAGCAGGATCGAGGCAAGAGATATTATTACCGACGTATCTTTGATGCCAACTGGAACAATATTCGTCAGTATGATCTGGTCCTCAATACAGAGATGGTCAATCTTGAGGATGCTGCTGATATTATCGTATCTGCTTACCGTATCCATGCCGAACCACGGGAAGTCAAGGATGTGCCCATCGGGTTCGAAGTTGAAGACCGGATCGCCGTTCCCCATTCAGATGAAGAAGCAGACCATTTCATGCATCCCAGTGAAGAAGAATTTGCCCACATGCTTGATTTTTACCGGATCCGCTGGGAATATGAACCGCGGACCTTTTTACTGGAATGGGACAGCGAAGGCAATGTCATTGAAGCTTTTTCCCCCGATTTTTATTTGCCCGACCAGGTGCTGTTCATCGAGCTAACTACCCAGAAGCCGCGTCAGGCCTGGAAGAAGAACCACAAGATCAGGCGAATGAAAGAGCTCTATCCCGAAATAAATGTCAGGTTGATTGATAAAAAGGGTTTTGAAAGCCTGCTCAGGAAACACAGTAAGGATCAGGATGAAGGAGAAGAAAGTTGACCGAAAAGAGACCTTATACAGATGAGCAATTGAAAGTAATCATCACCCGTGAGCAGATTGAAGAAAAAATTGCCGAACTGGGCAGAAAAATATCCACCGATTATGTCGGGAAAGAACTGATCCTGATCAGTGTCCTGCGGGGTAGCATCTACTTTCTGGTCGATTTGACCCGCAATATGCACATTCCCTTTGCTGTTGATTTCATCAGCATTTCCCACTATGGCGAACAGGCCGATTCCGAAGATGTTGTCCGGATCACCAAGGACCTTGATCTAAGTATCACCGACAGGCATGTTCTGATCGTTGAAGATATTGTCGATACCGGTTTGAGCCTTGGCTACTTAATCCGCAACCTGAAAACCCGCAACCCGGCCGACCTGAAGGTCTGCACCCTCCTCAATGTGGAAGCACGCCGGATTGTGCAGGTCCCGGTCGAATACAAGGGTTTTGACCTGCCCAATATTTTCGTTGTTGGTTATGGACTGGACTACAACGAAAAATACCGTAATCTTCAGTTCATCGCTGAATTTGATCGTCCCCGTTAGCGCAGGCCTGAACAGAAAAAAGTACATAACAAAACCAGGTTCCAACAGACCTTTGATTTACCTTCAGAACCTTTTTCCCCAACCATCTGCAACCGTTCTCTGCTGCCCCTACAGACAGCTTCTTGCGGTCTCCAGCCGGCTTGCTAAGATTCTGAGCTGCGGTTTTTCGACGCTTCCCAGTTTCGGTCAGGTTTTACCCTTTCTGTCACCTTTCCGCTGCCGCCCTTTGCAGCTGTTCAGTTCTCCTGGATAATTCCGGCTTCCGTTCAAGGCTGGCGCCTTATCTTCCACCGGTTCTTCCCTTAGAACTGAACCCGGTTCACCTTTCAGTCTCTCGGAACCTGGTGTATTTATATTAGCATGGGGCAACGGATTTGTCAATAGTTTTTTTAATATTTTATATAAAAAAATTATTGGTGTTAATTCCCAAAGTAAGTTCTACAGTGGACCACGGTGTAGCATTTAGTTTGGGAAGTATTTTTAGTAGAATTAAGTCTGGGAAGTTTTCCTTAAGACACAAGGGGACGGTTCTTTTGTGTTGAAGTAAAAAGTGACATTCTGCGTTGAGCATAAAAAAGATTTTTGCTATATTTATCAGGGGTGATCCAATGCCGAGAACAGCTAGGGAAAAAAGCAGCACCGGTATCTATCATGTAGTTTTAAGAGGAATAAATAAACAAATAATTTTTCATGATGAACAGGATTATAAAAAATATCTTAAGACACTGCTTACTTTTAAAAAGATCAGTGAATATAAAATCTTTGCATACTGTCTTATGAGTAATCACATCCATCTTTTAATTAAAGAAGGCAGTGAAGAGATTGGAATTGTTTTTCGAAGAATAGGTGCAAGCTTTGTAAGCTGGTATAATTGGAAATACAATCGCAGCGGGCACCTTTTTCAGGATCGCTATAGAAGTGAGACAGTGGAGAATGATAAATATTTTTTAACTGTTCTGAGGTACATTCATCAGAATCCAGTCAAGGCGGGAATTACGGATCAGATCCACCTCTACCCCTGGAGCAGCTATAAAGAATATACAAACAAGCCCCTGATCTGTGACACCGGTTTTGCTTTAAAGATATTTGGGGAAGAACCTGTGAAAGCATTATTACGCTGGGAAGAATTTAACCGGCAACATAACAACGATCATTGTTTGGAGTACAACGATGGATTAAGGCTTAATGATCAAGAAGCGGTTAATATTGTGAAAACGCTTTTTTCCGTTAAAAATCCGGCTGAAATAAAAGGTTTTGGAAAATTTGAAAAAGAGCGGGCAATAAAAAAACTTAAAGCAAAGGGATTGTCAATCAGGCAAATTGAAAGGTTGACAGGTATTAGTTTTGCAGTAATTAGGAATATAAAATAGGACACTTTTTGATTGGAGATAACATTATAATAAGTGTAATAATAAGCACAAAAGGAATGGCTCTTTATGTTATGATGTGTAATAAAGAATATTAAAGAACACAAAAGAACCGTCCCCTTGTGTTGTCCCCTTGTGTTCATAATAAGTGTAATAATAAGCACAAAAGGAATGGCTCTTTATGTTATGATGTGTAATAAAGAATACTAAAGAACACAAAAGAACCGTCCCCCTGTGTTCCTAAGAACACAAAAGAACCGTCCCCCTGTGTTCCTATTACGGGAGATTAAAATAGAGTTAATCCTTGAGGAGGATATATTACATTGTCGGAGCAGAGTGTTGATGCAAAAAATAATATAAACCGCGGCTCAATAGTGGCTATCCGCGGCAGTGTGGTCGATTCTCATTTCCCTTCTGACTTACCACCACTTCACACTATGCTGAAAGCGGGCCCCAATGGGAATATTATCGTTGAATTGGTATCCCATCATGAAGGTAATCTGGCCAGGGGAATTGCTCTTTCGCCAACCGGCGGCCTGCGGCGTGGTGACCCCGTTGTTGACAGCGGTGACATGATTCAGGTTCCGGTGGGCAAATCGACTCTGGGAAGAATGTTCAATGTTTTTGGTGAAACTATTGATGAGAAAGAAGAGCTGGGGAATGTGGAAAAACGGGGTATTCACAACCCGCCCGCTTCCATTTCCAGGCGAGTAACAACGACGGAGGTTTTCGAAACCGGGATCAAAGCTATTGATCTACTCACTCCCCTGGAAAGGGGCGGCAAAGCGGGCCTTTTCGGTGGCGCGGGAGTAGGCAAAACTGTCCTGATTACTGAGCTGATCAACAACACTGTGGGCAAGCATGAAGGGGTCAGCATATTCTGCGGAATCGGCGAACGTTCTCGTGAAGCGGAAGAACTTTACCGTGACATCAAGGAGGCCGGGGTGCTCGACAACACGGTGATGATTTTTGGCCAGATGAACGAACCTCCCGGCGCCCGTTACCTGGTGGGGCACTCTGCCCTGACCATGGCCGAGTATTTCCGTGACGAAGCAAAGCAGGATGTGCTGCTGCTCATTGATAACATTTTCCGCTTTGTCCAGGCCGGCTCTGAAGTTTCCGGCCTGCTTGGTAAGATGCCCTCCCGGGTTGGTTACCAGCCGACCCTGGCTACGGAAATCGCCGGACTGGAGGAGCGCATTTCCAATACGGCTACCGGGGCAATCACTTCGATTCAAGCAGTCTACGTGCCGGCAGACGATTTTACCGATCCCTCGGCTACTCACACTTTTGCCCATCTCTCGGCATCGATTATCCTTTCTCGCAAGCGGGCCAGTGAAGGTCTTTACCCGGCAGTTGATCCCCTGCGATCCTGGTCGAAGCTTTTGACTCCACTGGTTGTCGGCGAACGCCATTACCAGGTAGCCCAGGAAGTCCGTCGCACCCTGGCCGAATACGAAGAGTTGAAAGATATCATTGCCATGCTCGGCCTGGAGGAACTCTCCCAGGATGACCGGCTGGTTGTTAACCGGGCCCGTCGCCTGGAACGGTTCCTGACTCAGCCATTTGTGACCACGGAACAGTTCACCGGCTATAAAGGAAGGATTGTCGATTTGAGTGATGTCATCGATGGTTGTGAACGAATTCTCAACGATGAATTTGCCGACCGTTCCGAGGGTGACCTCTACATGCTTGGTAAAATCGATGAAATTAAGGCAAAAAACAGTTAAAAAAGCTTGTCCCCCCTGACAGGAGCAGGAGAACAAAAAGAGAAGAATTTATTGATAAAGAGATTTATAGAAGAGAGGCAGGAGGGTGGAAAAGACAATATGCGCCTGAAGATACTTCTTCCAGCAAGAGTAGAGCTTGATGCGGAAGTGGATAAAGTAACTGCCGAGGCGGAAAACGGCTTTTTTACTATCCTTCCCCGCCACATTGATTTTGTGGCGGCTCTGGTGCCGGGTATTTTTACCTATTTCACACCCGACGGCGGCGAACATTTCCTGGCTCTCGATGAAGGGGTTCTTGTTAAGCAGGCCGATCTCGTTTCAGTATCGGCAGCCCGGGCCATGCCCGGTGATGATCTGGCAGTCCTGCAGGATACCGTCGAAAATGAACTAAAAAACCTTTCCGAAAGTGAGAAAAAAGCGCGCACCGTGATGACCCACCTTGAAGCGGATACCCTGCGCCGCTTTACCCGACTAGGAGGAGAGCGTTAGTGAACGAGAAGAAAAAAAACGATGGTGATAATGGTAGCAAAGAAAACGAACTTTCCCATGCAGTGGGGAAAAAAGCGACCCGCCGTTTGAAAGCTCGCCGAGCTGGCGACCGCGGTATCTGGTTCGGGATGGGCATGTTTGGCATGGTCGGCTGGACAATTGCCATTACCACTATTATCGGTCTGGTGATCGGACTATGGATTGACCGCACCTGGCCGGGTCAGTACTCCTGGACCCTAACCCTCCTAATCATTGGCCTGATCGTAGGTTGCATCAATGCCTGGTACTGGGTTAATAAAGAAAGCCACCTCGGAGACGATTACGAGGAAAGAAGCAATAAAAGAGAAGAATAAAAAAAGGTTAAAAAAAAGAAATGGGATAAGCGATATGAACTGGCTTTACTATATTTTATCATTTCTTGCCGGGGCTTTACTGGGGGCTATTTTCTTCGGCGGCCTGTGGTGGACGGTGCAGAAAATCACTGGCAGTGGCAATCCTTACCTGCTTTCGGTGGTTAGCTTTGTCGTGCGCACCGCCATCATCCTGACCGGTTTCTATTTTCTCTTAATGGCCGGCTGGCCTTATTTGCTGTCTGCCCTGCTCGGTTTTCTGGCGGTTCGCACTGTGCTGGCCTATAAACTCAGATAAAGGAGGCCGAACAACAGGTTGACTATCAATCCCGATACAATTGTCTATTTTGAGTGGGGCTGGTTCAAGATCAATGCCACCATTCTTTTTACCTGGATCGTCATTTTTCTGCTGACCTTCGGTTCCTGGCTGGTTACCAGGAAGCTCACTGCCGCCGGGCCGCTCAGCCGCTGGCAGAACCTGCTCGAAGTGCTTGTCATAACCATAAATAATCAGATCAGGGAAGTCAGCCGCCAGGAACCGGGCCCCTACCTGCCATTCATCGGTACCCTGTTTATCTACATTGCCGTTTCCAATATTCTGACTATCGTGCCCGGGTTCAACCCGCCGACCAGTTCGCTGTCGACTACAGCTGCCCTGGCCATCTGTGTTTTCATCGCCGTGCCGGTTTTTGGCATCGGTCAACAGGGTATGCTCCGCTACCTGAAACAATATATCAAGCCCACATTTTTCATGCTTCCTTTCAACATCATCGGGGAGTTGAGCCGCACACTGGCTCTGGCAGTTCGTCTCTACGGCAATATGATGAGCGGCACTGTAATTGTCGCCATCCTGCTGACGATTGCACCGCTGATTTTTCCCATTATCATGCAGGTCCTCGGCTTGCTTACCGGTTTGATCCAGGCCTATATTTTTGCCATCCTGGCCATGGTCTACATTGCCTCGGCCAGCCAGGTCCACAAGGAAATAGAGGAAAAAGGAGAGAAATAATATGGAAAGCTTAAGTTTGATCGGTGTTATCTCCATTGCCACTGCCGGACTGACCATTGCCATCGGTTCTGTTGGACCGGCTCTTGGCCAGGGCCGCGCCGTCTCACAGGCCTTGAGTTCCATTGCCCAGCAGCCCGACGAAGCAAATACCATAACCAGGACCCTTTTTGTTGGCCTGGCCATGATTGAGTCAACGGCTATTTACTGCTTCGTGGTAACGATGATTCTTATTTTTGCCAACCCCTTCTGGAACTATTTTCAGTAAGAGCAGGGGACCGATCCAGATGCCAGATATTACGGGAGAATAAAAATGATTATTGACTGGTATACAATTATATTTCAGATTATCAACTTCCTGATCCTGGTTTTTCTGCTGCGCCACTTTCTCTATGAGCCGATCACCAAATTTATGAATGAACGGGAACAGAAGATCCTCCAGCGTGAAAAAGAAGCGGAGGTTGTGAAAAAGGAAGCGGAAGAAGAGATCCTTGTTTACCGCCGTAAAAACGAAAAGCTGGAAGAGACCGAAGAAGAAATCATGGCCAGAGCGTACAAAGAAGCGGAACAGGAGAAAAACAGGCTCCTCAACGAAGCCCGCCGTGATGTTGACGAGACGAAGACGCGCTGGCAAGCAGATCTGGAGCGGGAAAAGGAAACTTTCATTGTCGAACTGCGCCGCCGCATTGCTCATCAAGCCTGCCTCGTGGCCCGGCGCTGCCTCGGCGATCTGGCCGATGCCCGCCTGGAAGAGCTGACCTGGTCCCAGTTCCTGAAGAAGCTGGCTCATCTGCCGAATGAAGAACGGGACCAGCTGCGTGTTGCGCTTGCCGATGGAGATGGGCGGGTTGTTCTCCACAGCGCCTTTAACACCGGCGGTAAGCAGGTGAAAGAGCTTGAAACTGCTCTGGCAGAACTTATACCACCCGGGAACAATAAACTGGAGGTGACCACCAGATTGGATTCCGATCTGATCTGCGGCCTCGAACTGGAAAGCGGTGGATACAGGGTAGCCTGGAATGTGGATAGCTATCTTCAGGACGTGGAGGAACAAATTCTAAAAGAGCTTGATCAAACCATCAGTACCGAAGAAAGCGGTACTGAGGAAAAGGGGGAGGTGCCCGAAAATGGCCAACCGGCAGGAGAAGAGTGATTCACTGCTGGCAGCCCTGAGGGGTGTTGTCGAAGACGGAGATCAGGCGGTCGAACGGGCCCTCGATGAAATTTCCTCTGAACCGAAAATTGAAGAGAGTGGTACTGTCACCTCCATCGGCAGCGGTATTGCCCGCTTGTCGGGTTTGACCGGAGTGCAGGCCGACGAGCTGGTCGAATTCCCCGGTGGGGTCACCGGGATTGCCTTCAACCTGGACCGCAATGAAGTAGGGGTTATCATGCTTGGCAGCTCTGAAAATATTATTTCCGGCGACCGGGTTAAACGCACCGGCCGGGTGGTTGATATCGCCGTTGGCGACGGGCTGCTCGGGCGGGTCATTGATGCAGCTGCCAATCCCCTGGAC
This sequence comes from Bacillota bacterium, assembly GCA_034189085.1. Taxonomy (GTDB): domain Bacteria; phylum Bacillota; class Dethiobacteria; order DTU022; family DTU022; genus M55B129. The sequence continues at coordinate 33,266 of JAXHVH010000020.1, forward strand.
AACCGGGGACCCATCAGCTATGCCGAACAGCGGCCGGTCGAACGCCCGGCCCCGCCGATCATGGCCCGGGCACCGGTTACTGTCCCACTTCAGACTGGTCTCAAGGTGGTCGATGCCCTCATCCCCGTGGGCCGCGGGCAGCGCGAGCTGATTCTCGGCGATCGCCAGATCGGCAAAACAGCTATCGCCCTCGATACAATTATCAATCAGGCTGACAAGAATCTCCTCTGTATTTACTGTTCCATTGGACAGCAAGGTGCTGATGTGGCCAAGTTTATTGACCGGCTGCGCCGCTTCGGAGCAATGGATTATACCACTGTGGTCGTTGCTTCCGGTGATGGGCCGCCAGGCTTGCGCTTTATCGCTCCTTACGCTGCCACGACCATTGCCGAATATTTCATGGAACAAGGCCGAGATGTCATGGTGGTCTACGATGATCTTACTCTCCATGCCCGCGCCTATCGCGAGCTTTCGCTGCTGCTGGAGCGGCCGCCTGGCCGCGAAGCCTATCCCGGGGACATTTTCTATCTCCACTCCCGTCTCCTCGAGCGGGCTACCCATCTGCGTGAAGAATACGGTGGTGGTTCCCTGACTGCTCTGCCGATTATCGAGACCCAGGCCCAGAATATCTCGGCCTACATTCCCACCAACCTGATTTCCATTACCGACGGCCAGATCTATCTATCCCCGGATCTATTCCAGCGCAATCATTTGCCCGCTGTCGATGTAGGTAAATCGGTTTCCCGGGTGGGCGGTAAAACCCAGCTTCCTGCCTACCGGTCGGTTACCGGAGCTCTTCGCCTTTCCTATGCCCAGTTTGAAGAACTGGAGATGTTTGCCCGTTTTGGGACACGTCTCGATGATAAAACACGTGAAACCATTGAACGAGGCCGCCGAGTGCGCAAGGTGCTTACCCAGCCCGAGCTCAGTCCGCTAACTATTCCGGAGCAGATTGCCGTTTTGCTGGCCGTCACCGGGGGGCTGTTTGACGAGATAGAAGTGGAAGAGATCCCCGCGGCGGAAGAAAAGATCAGGAAAGCGGTAACCGATGAACTACCGGGAATCTGCCGAAAAATAGAAGAAGGCGAAGAACTGACCGACGAAGATAAATCGTCCCTGATCGAAACAGCCCGCGAAGTCCTCGCCGAAACCAAAAATGGGCCGGCAGAGGGCAAAGATGTGACCATGGAAAACCCCGGGGCTGGGGATGCTTCGGAAGCAGGGAAAAGCCCGGCATAAAAAGGTCAAATAACGATTCAGGTAAAGATAATAACAGTAAACATAAGAAAAAAACCCTGAAACTAAACTGGTAAAAAACTGGAGAACAATCAAAAAAGGATCAGTATCCAGGAAAATTATCATAAAGGAAGAGAAGAGTTTTAGTTTTAGAGGTCGGCCCAGGGAACAACTCTGAAGGGGAAAAACCTTATGGGAAACATGCTAACCCTGACGAACCAGACCTGAAAGGAAATTTTATGAGTTCCACCCTTGAAACCCTCCAAAAACAGATTGTCAGCGGTGAAGACCTATCTTCCATTGTCCGGACCATGAAAGCCCTGGCTGCCACAAGCGTGCGTCAGTATGAGAAGGCGGCCGAGTCTTTGGACGATTATTTTCGTACTGTGGAACTGGGGCTTTCAGTGGTCCTTTCTGCCGAAGCTGAAAAACTGACCGATCCGAAAATTGATCCCCGCCGTCCCGCCCTGCTTTGCCTTTTCGGTTCCGATCACGGCCTGGCCGGTCGCTTCAACGAACAGATCGTTTCCTACGCCCTGGAAGAATACTGGTCGGGGGAGCCGGCCGAATCGACGAAAGATAAAGCGCTCCCGGCCGATACAATGATCATTGCTATTGGTGAGCAGGTCATCACCCGGATCGATGCGGCAGGATTGGAGCCGGGCAGCAAACTGCATCTGCCCACATCCATCAGGGCCATCACCCCCTTCATCCAGAGTCTGCTGGAAAGGATCGAGGAATATCGAACAAACGAAGGGGTGGAAAAGGTTTTCCTGTTCTATAACCGCCCGCTTACCGGGGGATTCAGCTCCCGGGCGGAAACCATGCTTCCGGTCAGCCTCTCTAATTTGCTGGAAACAAGGCTGGAGTGGGAATCACGTTCCCTGCCAACATTCACCATGTCCCCGGATCGCCTCCTGTCAGCCCTCCTGCGCCAATATTTCTTTGTTTCTCTCTACCGGGCCACCGCCCTTTCGCTGGCTGCCGAAAACACCAGCCGCCTGACGGCGATGCAGGCCGCTGAGAAAAATATCAGCGAACGCCTCAATGAACTGAAAACTTCTTATCAGCACGAACGCCAGGCTGCCATCACCGAGGAACTGCTCGACATTATTTCCGGGTTTAAAGCAGTTCGCGGCTCCCTGGCCGATTAAGCAGCTACTCTGCGTACTAACTTATCAATCTTATTGACTTTTTTTTGCGCTGTTCCTGATCAATAAGATCCCCACCCCCACACCTAAAAGACAGGCCACCGCTTCCACGAGGTATGCTTCGTGGAAACCGGGCAGAGGGCCAAGCAGACCGGCAAAAGATGATGGAATCAGGGCGTAGAGAACGATACCGGCCACGGTGGTTCCGATTGCCGAACCGGTGAAGCGAAGCATATTGTGGACGCCGCTGGCTACCCCATGCTGGCTCGGTCTGACCGATGAAAGAACGGCATGCAAAGCCGGGGTGGAAGTTAGGGCAAAGCCGAGGCCATTCAGAGCAAGCCAGATTGCGATAGAGGAATAGGCTGTATCAACTGTAATCCAGGCCAGGACAATGAATGATGCAGCCCGGACAAGCATGCCGAAAACGATGGGCAGGCCCGGTCCGTAACGGTCTGATAGACGCCCGCCCAGGGGGGCGGCGAGAGCAATAACAATGGAAACTGGAGTAAGCAGCAGGGCAGTGGCGCCGGCTCCATAACCATGCACTGATCCGAGGAAGATAGGCATGACAAAAAAAGTACCGGCTACGGCAAACTGCTCCAGGAAAACAGTAAGCAGCCCCAGGGAAAAGGAAGGATTGCCCATAAGTTTCGGGTCAAGCAGGGGAGCGGCTGATTTTTTTTCAATGCGGTAGAAAACATAAAGCAGGATAACAAAGAGAATCAGGCTCAACCGGATCCAGTTGTTTTCCCAGCCCCAGTCGGGTAAAAGGGTTATCCCCATCAACAGGCTGAAAACAGCAAAAATCAAGGTTGCCGCGCCCGGGCTGTCAAAACCTCCCCCGTTTTCCCTGCCTGCCGGCGAGGGTTCTCGCTCGGTTTTTAGCAGTGTCCAGGAGAGAAGGGCAATCAGGAGAGCGAAGAGGGCGATAACTATGAAAGGTTCACGCCAGGAAAAAAGTTCGGCCAGCAGGCCGGAGACAACCGGCCCTGTTACTGCCCCGACCCCTCCCATACTGCCCCAGAGGCCCAGTAAACGCCCGCGTTTGTTTTCTTCCGTTTTGGCCATCATCAGGGCCAGACCGGTGGGGACGAGTAGAGCAGCACCGACGGCCTGCATGATACGGCCGGCTATTAACCAGCTGATAGTTGGGGAAACACCACAGATAAGCGAACCAATAGCGAGGACGAAGATGCCCCCCAGGAAAAAACGCCGCGGACCGACAACATCTCCGATTCGGCCGGCCAGCGGAGTAAGAGCAGCAACCGGGAGAGTGTAGGCGTTAACAACCCAGGTCAGCCAGTTCAATTCCAGCCCCAGGTCGGTCATGATCGCCGGCAGGAGGACCTTAATTGAAGTCATGTTCATTATAGACAGAAGGTATGCGAGCAGGAGGCAGATAATGGCCGGACTAAGGGCCGTTTTAGGGTGGTCTTTGACAGCGGGCATTTTTCCCGATTCCCTCAATCATTTTAACATTTTTTGCCTTAAGATACTGTAAAAAGTTTAGCAACAATGCTTTTAAAAAGCAAATCTTTAAAAAAAATATTTATGGCAGAAGGTGAAATTAAAGGGCAAACAGAACTTAACAATTATGATACTGATTATTAAAATGATGCCTCCATACTGCAAAAAGGGGACACCGGATGAACGGGAATTTGAACTTGCCGGGACCTCTGTCAGCCTGCGGGAGATGGTTGTCCGATTGAACCGGGAATGGCAAGATGTGCTGGACTACCCTCTGGTCGATAGCCTGGGGCAGCCGACCGCTGAATTTACAATCAACGGTAATAGTACATCCCCGGATCAACTTCTTAAGGACGGTGATAAAGTAACCATTATCCCTTACATTTGCGGAGGTTAGCAAACCTGGCTCCGCTTCCTATGAATCTTATTAAATTACCCGGCACTGGAGGTGCATCTTTTGCTAAGGGTAGGTGAACTGGAAAGGAAATATGTTACGCGATCCTGGGCGGTTCAGGGCAGGAACTGCACCGGCAGCGGCCTGGAATGGGCCCGGCTCAGGAATTATTATGGTTAAAATCCACAGTTGCCTGAAAGAAAAACGTTTTATTAGGATCGTAGAGGGGACTGGAAATTTAAAAATTCAGGAGGAGTTATGAATACTCAAGAGCTAAAAAAAATTGATCGTGAACACCTAATTTACAGTTGGAAAGCTCAGGGAAATTTAGATCCCGTCATGATAGATCGTGCAGACGGCATCTATATGTGGGATACAGATGGCAACAGGATAATCGATTTTTGTTCCGGTTTGTTATGCATAAACATAGGACACAACAATAAACATGTTCTTAATGCAATGCATGCACAGATGGACAAGTTGTGTTATGTTAGTCCAGTGTTCGGGACTGAGCCCAAGGCTCGTTTGGGAAAAATGATAGCCGAAGTAACACCGGGTGATTTGGATTATGTTTTTTTTACAAATGGTGGTGCTGAGTCAGTAGAGAATGCAATTAAAGCCTCCCGCTGGTATACCGGTCGCCATAAAATTTACGCCCGCTGGCGTAGTTACCATGGAGCTACAGCCGGAGCAATAACCCTGACGGGTGATCCTCGAAGATGGCCTGCTGAGCCCGGTATCCCCGGGGTGGTTCACTATTTTGGCCCCTATCCCTACCGGTGTCCCTTTGGTAGTAAAACCGATGAAGAATGTGGTGAGCGGACTTTAGAGGTTTTAAAGGAGCAGATTATGCTTGATGGTCCTCATACCATCGCTGCTATATTCGTGGAACCTATTGTGGGAACGAATGGAATCATTATTCCACCGAAAAACTATGTACAAGGGTTGCGCAAATTGTGTGACGAGCATGGCATCCTTATGGTTTCCGATGAAACTATGGCCGGTTGGGGACGTTCAGGCAAGTGGTTTGGTATTGAACACTACGATGTGGTGCCCGATATTATAACAACTGCCAAGGGGCTTACTTCTGGATATATACAGTTGGGAGCAATGATCTGGTCTAAGAAAATTTGGGATTACTATCAAACCAATCCTTTTATCGGCGGTCTGACCTATGCAGGACATACCCTGGCTTGTGCAGCTGGAATTGCCAATATAGAAGTCTATAAGAAAGAGAATCTTATAGAGAAATCCCGGATCAACGGTGAGTATCTGGCGAAAAAATTGAATGAGCTCAAAGATAAGCATGCCTGTGTTGGCGATACACGTGCAAAGGGGCTATGGGCAGTAATAGAGCTTACCTCCGATAAAGAAAAAAAAGAACCGCTGGCGGGTTTTTCAGATTCCAAGCGAAATGTAACGGGTGAGATCATGAAGCGCCTCATGGCGGAGGGGTTATACCTTTTTGCCAAGTGGGATTTTTTGTTTATAGCACCGCCGTTAATTATCACAACGGAAGAGATAGATGAGTCCATTGCGATAATTGACAAGGTATTAGATTATGTGGACACCATAATCTAATCGTCAAGCTTCCGATTTAAAAATATCGTCAGGCGTCTTATATGATGGCTGGTTATAGTCCTAAAAGCACTTTCAAAAAGTGAAAATTCTAGAAATGGTAAAATATCATTACAATGTTTATCAGGACAGTAGTTTCAAAAACGTCTACAGGCCCAACTGAATATTTGCAGCTTTGTCACAACTACCGGGACAAAAAGACCAGAGCATCAAAGACCAAAGTGCTCTACAGCTTTGGCCGGGCTGACCAGCTGGATGTAGCCGCGATCCGCCGCCTGATCAACAGCTTAAGCCGGTTTTTACCGGAACAGGATGCTTTGGTGCCTCAAGAAACTGAATACCTGGGCTCCCGGCAGCTTGGAGGCAGCTGGCTCTTGGATCAGATGTGGCAGCGGCTTGAAATTGATCAAACCCTGACCAGGCTTTTAAAAGAACGCAAGTACGAAACGCCGATCGAACGGTTGCTCTTTGCCCTGGTGGCCAATCGTGCCCTGGCGCCTTCGAGCAAACTCCATATGGAACACTGGGTGGAAAATGAAACCTACATTTGCGCTCTTTCCACAGTCGAAGTCCACCAGCTCTACCGGGCTATGGATTTTTTACTGGAAGCCTCGGAGAAGATCCAGCATGACATCTTTTTCTCCGTCGCCAATATCTTCAACCTGGAAGTGGATCTGCTATTCCTTGATACAACGACCACCTACTTTGAGATTGACGGTGAAGATGAGGAACAGGACGGGTTACGCAAACGCGGATATGGTAAAGACAATCACCCGGAGCTGGCCCAGGTGGTCATTGCTTTTGCTGTAACTCGCGACGGGATTCCCGTCAGGTGCTGGGTATGGCCGGGCAACACCCCCGATCAAAATGTGATAGAAGAAGTGAAGCGGGACCTGAACAGCTGGCGTTTAAGCCGGGTGGTCATGGTCCAGGATACCGGTTTTAATTCCGAGACCAACTGCCGGGTCCTCCAGGGCGCTGGCGGCCACTACATTATCGGTGAAAAGCTTAGGCTGGGACCGAAGGGCAAATTGCATGAAGCCCTGCAGCAAAAAGGCAAATACCGCACCCTGGAAAACGGGTTGGAAATCAAAGAGTCGA
>JAXHVH010000021.1:0-38779 GCA_034189085.1 Bacillota bacterium
TGTTGCTGCTGGTTCTTGTTTCCTGCGGGCCTGCCGATACTGTGGAGGAAGAGATGCCGGAAGCTCTGTCACCCAAGCACGGCGGTGTGCTGCACACAGCTTATTATGCTCCAACCAATCTGGATCCGGCTTTTCTCAGCACCGTGGCTGATGACCAAATTGGCAGACAATGGTCTGATTTCCTGGTTTATATTGATGAGGAAAACCAGCCTGACAAAAGCCGCAGTGTGGCTGAAGATTGGAGCGCAGACGAAATGGCGAAGGTCTGGACTTTCAAACTGCGTGAAGGGGTGCTGTTCCATGACGGCAAAGAAATGACTTCACGTGATGTCAAGTTTACCTTTGATCGCTTGCGAGATCCCGACATAGGAGCGGCCACGGTAGCCCTTTATGAAAATATTATTGACATTACTGCGCCTGATGAGTACACAGTTGTATTCGAACTGGCAGAATCAAACCCCGATTTTCTGAAGGATCTTGCCGATTACCATGCCTTGATCATGGATGCGGACAATGAAGACTTCGCCACGAATTTTAATGGGACAGGTCCTTTTATGATCGAAAGCTATGTCCCTGAAGACCGCATTGTTTTCACCCGCAACCCCAACTACTGGATGACGGACGAAGAGGGACTTCCACTGCCCTATCTCGACGGTATTGAGCTTATTTTCCTTAGTGATTCAACTGCCCAGATCGAGGCCCTGCGCGGAGGGCAAATTGATTACCTTATTTATTTACCCACCGAATTCATCCCCATGCTTGAGGAAGATCCCAACATAACGGTTTATCAGGCTCCATCAAATACGGCCTATGTTCTGAGAATGCGTTCTGATAAGGGGCCTGCATCCGATGTCCGCGTTCGTCAGGCAATGAGAATGGCTACCGATCGGAGTGCCATCCTTGATGGGGCTATTGATGGCCTGGGTGTGACCGGTCGCGATACTCCCATTGGCCCGGCTTACGGTGATTTTTATCTTGATGTTCCTGAACTGGAAAGAGACGTTGAAGGTGCCAGGGCTTTGCTGGCTGAAGCCGGTTATGGCGATGGATTAGATATTGAGCTGACAACACAGGAATCATCACCAGTGCCGGCAATTGCCACTATCTGGAAAGAGCAGATGGCTGAGATCGGTATAAACGTTGAAATCCAGCTGGTCCCTTCCGATGTTTACTACGGTGCTGACAATATGTGGCTTGAGGTCCCATATGGAATTACCGACTGGGGTTCCCGTCCTTATCCACAACCCTACCTTGATCTGGCTTACATCTGTGATGCCCAGTGGAACGAAAGCCACTGGTGCGATCCGGAGCTTGATGAACTGGCTGATGCAGCTGCCAGGGAGATGGATCACGAAGAACGAATTCGCCTCTACCATGAAATACAAGAAATTTTTATGGAACGAGGGCCGATTATCATTCCCTTTTTTATTAACAACCTCTGGGCGGCCGGTGCTGATCTCGATGGCTTTGAGCCCACAAGTGGTCTGGGTTCAGCCATGGATCTCCGCCCGGTTTATTTCACCGGGCAACAATAGCTGCAATTTTATTTTACAGAACAGCTGCTGTGATGTAGTTGAGACAATTCATTCTCTCCCCGTTAAACCGGGGAGAGAATGATATAATTTTTATGGCTGGCCGTTCCTGCAGCGGTTTTGCCTCTATGGATTTCCTCCCCTCGAAGGAGGCGGGCTATGGAAGATGGGAAAAATATGATTCGGCAGGCCGGGGTGTCATCCCTTTCGAAGTTACAACCGGCTTTCAGGAGACTACTGCGCTATCCAATGACCTTGATTGGTTTCGCTATCGTTTTCTTTTTTATTTTTATTGCCATTTTCGGTCCAGCGCTGGTTCCTTATCAGTACACAGAGCAGAATTTGCCCAACAAACTCCAGCCTCCTTCGGAGGAATATATTTTTGGGACTGACCAGTTTGGACGTGATATCTTCAGCAGGGTTATAGTCGGCAGCCGTGATGTGTTGATGGTAGCTGGTTCTGGAACAGTCATGGCTGTTTTTTTCGGTATGCTGCTCGGTTTGGTTTCTGGTTACCGGGGAGGATGGCTTGATGAGGTGATTATGCGACTCATGGATGTGATTCTCTCCATCCCTCCGCTGTTGTTGGCCATGGTGATCCTTTTTTCACTCGGTCCCTCACGTTTGAATGTCATTATCGTTGTTGGGTTCCTCTATATTCCCATGGTAGCCCGGGTCGTCCGCAGTGTGGTTCTTGATCTGAAAACCCGCCAATTTGTTGAGGCAGCCCGGTTGCGGGGCGAGGGCCGCTTTTACATATTATTTCGAGAGATATTGCCTAATATTATGCCCCACCTTGCCGTAGAAGCTTCAATGCGTTTTTCCTACTCCATTTTCCTGGTTGCTTCACTTGGTTTCCTTGGCCTGGGGGTTCAACCGCCTTCGCCTGATTGGGGCTTGATGGTTGGCGAAGCGCGGACCTGGTTTTACCAGGCTCGCTGGGTCCTCTTTTTCCCGGCGGGGGCTATTGCCCTGCTGGTAGTAGGAGTTGGTTTCATGAGCGATGGTTTGCGCAGGATGCTTCTTCCGGGAGGTGTCAGCAATGAATGAGCAAACCCCTGTTCTTGATGTTGAGGATATGACGGTCACTTATCGCACTGAAAAGGGGCCGCTGGATACGGTGCGCAAGGTAAACTTTAAAATATGCGCCGGTGAAATCTACGGACTGGTCGGCGAATCAGGTTCCGGCAAAACCACACTTGCTCACGCCGTTGTGCGCTATTTGCCGGCCAATGGATTCCTGCGCAGCGGTAGAATCCTGTTGAGCGGCACCGATCTGATGAGCCTTTCAAAAATGGAAATGCGAGAAATTTGGGGCAGCCGCATATCGATGGTTCACCAGGATCCAAGTTCTTCAATCAACCCGGCTATTCAAATCGGCGAACAGATAGCCGAAGTAGCCCGCGCTCATCTTGGTTTTTCCAGAAAAGAAGCCAGGGTTAAAGCAATAGAGATGTTAAATAAAGTACATATGCCCGATCCCGAAGCAGTGGCCAGGCGTTATGCCCATCAGCTGAGTGGAGGGATGCTGCAGAGAGTGCTAATCGCTACTGCTTTGACGACTAATCCGGAACTATTGATCATGGATGAACCGACCACCGCCCTGGATGTGACTACCGAAGCGGTTATCCTTGACCTGATCAAAGATTTGATGGAAGAGTACAATACCGCGGTTCTCTACATTACCCATAACCTGGGAGTGGTAGCACGGATCAGCAACCAGGTGGGAGTTCTATATGCAGGCGAAATAATGGAAGAAGGATCAATCGCCCAGGTTTTTAAGAACAAGCTTCATCCTTACACCCGGGGATTGCTTGGTTGTGTGCCCAGGGTGGATGCCAATAAGAAAGATGTCAGCCTCAAAGCAATACCCGGCTACATTCCTCGTCCCGACAATCTTCCCCGGGGATGTATATTTGCTCCACGCTGTGAACTGGTGGAGAAAGCCTGCACAGTGGAACGGCCGCCGCTGGCGAAAGCGGAAGAAGGCCACCTGACAGCCTGCCGGCGTTTTGAAGAGCTGAAAAAAATTGGTGATGTTGTTGCCGACACCCGTGCCGGGGGGACCAAAGAAGATAAACTTGGAAATCTGGTTCTCGAAGCCCGCAATATTAAAAAATATTTTACTGCTGCCGGGGGGTTATCGGCATTCTGGCAGCGCGGCCGTTCTGTGATTAAAGCAGTAGACGATATTTCTATACGTATGCGCCGTTCTTTCACCATGGGGATCGTTGGTGAAAGCGGCTGTGGGAAAACAACCCTGGCCCGCTGCCTGATCGGCCTCGAAGAAGCCACATCCGGTGAGATTGAACTGGAGGGGGAATTACTGCCTTATTCAGTGGCGAAAAGACCACCGGAAATTTTAAAGAAAATGCAGATGGTTTTTCAAAATCCCGATGCTTCTTTAAACCCGCAGCATCCAGCCGGGAGCAGTGTGGCCAGGCCCCTGATTCTGCTGCGCAATTTGAGTCGTAAGGAAGTTGGGGATAAAGTGAAGGAGCTTTTCCAGGCCGTGAATCTGCCTGAAGAATTTATTGAGCGACTTCCCCATGAACTAAGCGGAGGGGAAAAACAGAGGGTGGCAATTGCTCGTGCCTTTGCCGCTGATCCCGCCCTGATGATTTGTGATGAGCCTATTTCTTCACTGGATGTTTCAGTGCAGGCTTCTTTAATGAACCTGCTCGTTGATCTGCAGGAATCCAGGGAGACCTCATATCTTTTTATTTCCCATGATCTGGCTGCTGTTCGCCATTTATCAGATTGGATTGCCGTTGTATACCTGGGCAGGCTATGGGAAATTGGTTCGGCGGAAGATGTTTTTGTCCCTCCGTACCATCCATACACAGAAGCTTTGCTTTCGGCAATTCCCATTCCCGATCCTGATGTTAAACAGGAAACCATCCGCCTGAAGGGAAGTGTCCCCAGCACCATGGATATTCCATCTGGTTGCCGTTTTCACACCCGTTGTCCTCGCAAGATCGGAGCAATTTGCGAACAGCAGGAACCACCCTGGCAGCAGCACGGTAATTATCATCAGATCAGGTGCCATATCCCGATAGAAGAGCTGCTGGAGAAGCAGGGTGAAGGGTTGTTGAAAAAAATGCCGGTGGAGGGGGTAATTAACTGATGTATCGCTATCTTCTGCGCCGATTTGCCTTTATTCTGCTAACCCTTTTCCTGGCTTCCCTGATTATCTTTACCGCCACGCAATTTCTCCCTGGTGATGTTGCCCAGATTATCCTTGGTCAGTTTGCCACCGAAACTGCTGTGGAAAATCTGCGTGAAGAACTGGGTTTAAACCGGCCTTTGCATATTCAGTATCTTAATTGGGCTGGTGGTTTTATCCGTGGGGATTGGGGGACTTCCCTGGTAAGCCGAACACCGGTCCGCCCGATTGTCCTGGAGCGTCTTGGCAATTCGGCCATGCTTGCAGTAATGGCCCTCTTAATCTATGTGCCGCTGGGCATTGTCCTGGGAGTAATAGCAGCTTTAAAACGCGACAAACTTCCGGATCAGCTCATTTCCGGTGTGTCCATGGCTTTTGTCGGGCTGCCGGAGTTTGTCAGCGGACTTCTCCTGATTGCCTTTCTGGCTATCGGCCTGACCTGGTTTCCGGCCAATTCTTCGATCAATCCGGATACAACTTTCAGGGAAGCTTTTCCCTACCTGGTGCTGCCGGCCATCACCGTTAGCCTGACCGGCCTTGGTTACATAACGAGAATGACCCGTTCGGGAACTATAGACGTTCTGCGTATGGACTATGTGAGAGCTGCCGATCTAAAAGGCCTTCCAGCCTGGCAGGTGCTCATCCGCCATGTTCTCCGCAATTCGCTTCTTCCAACGGTAACTGTTGTAGCAATGGGAATCGGCTGGCTTCTGGGTGGCCTTATAGTTACGGAGACAGTCTATGGCTATCCTGGCCTGGGCCGCCTGATTGTATATGGTATCCAGCGTCAGGATTTGCCGTTGATTCAAGCTTCCAGTATGATCATTGTTGCCATCTACACCTTTTCAAACCTGGTTGCCGATATACTCTATGGATTGCTTAACCCCAGAATAAGAGTAGGAGAGTGAGGTTTATCAGAATGAGGGAAAAGGGACCTGCCATAGATTTTATCAGTGGGTTGCAGTGGGCTGACCTTCCGCAGGCAACCCGCCGTCGGGCAAAACTATGTCTGCTCGATGGCCTGGGAGTGACCCTGGCCGGTACACTAACGGAAGTAAGTAAAATCACGGCCTCATATGCAGCCTTCGGCTGGCGGGGGAACGAAGCGGCAATTTTTCTTCATGGTTGCCAGGCTTCGACTGCCGGAGCCGCTTTTGCCAACGCTCATTCAGCCAATGCCCTTGACCTTGACGATGATGCGATTTTTACCCGCGGTCACCCCGGTGCTCAGCTTATCCCCACTGTTCTGGCGGTCGGTGAAGAAAGATGTGCCAGCGGGCAATCTCTGCTGGTAGCACTGGTATGCGGTTATGAAATGGCTATCAGAATTGGCCGCTGCTGGCATGACCATCATGAAACATATCAGGCCTGTGGATCATGGGGATCAGTTGGCTGTGCGGCAGCGGCAGCTAACCTGATGAAACTAAGCCCCCATGGGATCAGCAGTGCCCTTGGTATTGCCGAATATCACGCCCCCAATGCCCCCATGATGGAGGATATTGCCCATCCATCGATGGTCAAGCACGCTATCGGCTGGGGAGCAATGACCGGAGTTACTGCTGCCGGGCTGGCTGCAAGAGGTTATACAGGTGTGCCAATCCTTATGGAGATGGAGAAATATCGCGCCTGGTTTAAAGATCTGGGAGATAAATACTGGATGGATGGCGGCGTATTTTACAAAGAATGGTCATCCTGTGCCTGGGGCCATGCTGCTGGCGTTGCCGCCCTGCAACTCGTAGAGAAACATGGAATTAAACTGGAGGAGATTAAAAAAATTCGGGTAAAAACTTTTACCGAAGCGGCAGCCTTGTTCCGCGATCTGCCTTCTACGACGGAAGAAGCTCAGTTCAGTATCAGATGGCCGCTGGCCTGCCTGCTGGTAGATCACCAGCTGGGGCCGGAACAGATCCTGGAAAAAAGGTTATCCGATCCGCAGGTGGTAAACCTCTTTGATAAAATCGAGATAGTCCTGGATCAAGGAATAGATCAACTCTACAGAGAAATGAAAGGGACGGATCTGCGGATGCACAGTGCTGTTGAAATTACTTTACAGGACGGCCGTTGTTTAAATTCGGGCATAGTTGAAAGGGCTGCTGATCGGTGGGATGAACAGTCATTAAAAGATAAATTCAACAGCCTGGCTGGATATGTTCTTCCGGTTTCAACCGTAGAAAAATTGATTGAAATGATAATCCATTTTGAGCAGATTGATGATGTAAAAGAACTGGTAGGATTGATAACTTAATTTATTCTCATCGATGTTTGGAAGATAATTGTGGAAAGAAGGATCTATTGTTAATTTATATGCCCGAAAGATAGTAAAATCTGTTGAAACTGTGCCTATTTTGTAATAGGAAGGGATGAGAGCAGATGCAGACGGAAGCGACTGCTGTAAGTAAACCCATATCATCGAAAGATAATTATCAAAGTGCCGAGGTTTGGACCAAAGTAACGGGCAAAGCTATTTATGGTATTGACCTGCGTTTACCGGGGATGTTGTACGGGAAAATATTGCGCAGCCCCCATCCTCATGCCCGGATCAGGAAGATTAATACTGCAGCGGCCCTGAAAGTGCCAGGGGTCAGGGCAATTCTTACTGGTTCCGATCTGAGCTGTTCTCCTTATGGCATAGTAATTAATGACGAGATGCCCCTGGAACCGGATCATGTTCGCTACGTGGGAGATGAAGTAGCCGCTGTAGCGGCAGTTGATGATAAAAAAGCTGAAGAAGCATTGAAATTAATCCATGTTGAATATGAGACACTGCCGGCCGTGTTCGATACAGGGGAAGCCCAGCTACCGGAAGCTCCGCAGCTCCATGAAAATTTCCCGGGTAATGTAGCCTGGAGGAGAGAAGTAGTCAGGGGAGATCCTGAAAGTGCTTTTCGAAATGCCGATCTGGTCGTAGAGAGCAAATTTCATATTCCCCAGTTCCATCCGGCATATCTGGAACCTATTGCCTGTGTAGCGGTTAGCGAACCGGATGGTGGGATCACCCTCCATGCGGCTGTTCAGTCGCCGGATATTGTCAGGGATCTTTTGGCTCAAGTCTTGAAACTACCTCTGTCCCGTGTGCGTATCGTTGGTCCGGTTATGGGCGGTGGATTTGGGGGGAAAGTTTACGGCAATCTGAATTTATATCTTATCTCTGCCTTTCTTTCGATGCAGACCGGGTTGCCGGTTAAAATGCAGCTGACACGCGAAGAAGAATTTACAGCTGGCCGACCCATGGTTGCCGCGGAAATTAAAATGAGAATGGCTCTGGGTAATGATGGCACTTTCCTGGGCCGGGAAATGGACCTGATCACTGATAACGGTGCTTACAGTAACCAGGCGCCATGGGTTTCCAATACCCTTGCAGAACGCAATGATTCGGTTTACCACATCCCAGCCATAAAAACAAAAGTCAGGCTTGTTTACACCAACAAGGTGCCAACGGGCCAGTACAGGGCATATGGTAACCAGGTCGCCAATTTTGCCTGTGAATCGCTGATTGACATGGCGGCAAAGAAGTTGAAGATAGATCCGCTGGAGATAAGGTTGAGAAATTGTGTCCGCCCCGGTGAAACCACTGTCCATGGGCTGCAGATCAAAAGCTGTGGCCTTGCCGAGTGCCTGGCAGCGGCGGCAGAAGAAATTGGCTGGACTAAAAGGAAGAAAGGCCACGGGTACGGCCTGGGCGCTGCGATCCATGCCAGCGGCAGTGTTGTTTTTGATCCAAATCTGCGCGGTGCTTCTGCCAGGATTTCCCTGGAACTGGATGGGAATATTTCTCTTTTTACGGGCGAACAGGATTACGGCCAGGGCACTCACGCCGCATTTTCGCAGATTGCCGCCATTGCCCTCGATCTGGAACCCTCCCGGATTTCAGTTTATTCGAGAGACAGCCTTGTAACTCCTTATTCCATGGGTGCCCTGGGCATGCGTCAGGCAACAATTGGAGGAAAAGCTGTTCAGCTGGCTGCTGAAAAGCTGCGTGAAAAGATAATCCGCACCGCCTCCGAGATGATCGGTGAGCCGGTCATCATGGAAAAGGGACGGATCGGATCTGCTTCCGGCAGGCTGGTTGATTTTACCGAAATTGCTCATTATTATCACGGCCGGACAAGCGGGCTTACTTTAACCGGCGAAGGGAGTTATGTGCCGCCGGAAAGCAGCTACGATGATGCAAAATATGGCAACATAGCAGTTACCTATTCCTTCGCTGCTCACGCAGCCGAAGTGGAGATTGACCCGGAAACCGGTGCCTTAACGGTGCACCGTATCGTTGCCGCTCATGATTCGGGAAGAATTATCAACCATCTCTCGGCAAGCGGGCAAATCTATGGAGGTGTGGTTCAAGGGTTTGGGATGAGCTGCCTGGAGGGGTATCTTTTTAATGAAGGAAGGGTAGCCAACCCCACTTTGGCCGATTATAAAATACCAACAGCCCTTGATGTGCCGGATATTACACCAATCTTTATTGAAACTGACGACCCTGAAGGCCCTTACGGGGCAAAAGGGCTCGGTGAGATAGTGCAGGTTCCCGTTCCCGGAGCGTTGGCTAATGCCGTAGCTGATGCTGCTGGTGACTGGGTTACAGAAATGCCCATCACTGCTGAAAAGATATTTCGTATTTTGTCGAAAAGGGGTGCGGCGAAATGAGTTATTTTACTGCAGCAAGCCTTGATGAAGCCCTGAAGGCGCTGCGGGAAGCGGAGGGTAAAGCTTTAGTCATTGCCGGAGCCACCGATCTTTTTCTGAAGGGAATGCCTCCGCAGGCAGTGGATATTGCCTCACTGCCCGAACTGGGGATGATTGTTGAAGAGCAGGATTATTTTACAGTAGGAGCTGCTGTGACGCACGCTGCTGCCGCTTCTTCGCCTTTGATCAGAGTGAAGGCTACTGCTTTGGCCGAGGCCTGTGCTGCAGTGGGTTCTCCCCAGGTGCGTAATTTGGGGACCATTGGTGGTAACCTGGTTAATGCGGCTCCGGCGGCGGATGCCGCTGTTGCTCTGTCGGCACTGGGAGCAAAGGCATTCCTTTGGGATATTGACGGCCGCCGGTGGGGAGAAGGACTGGAAAACCTTTATGCCGGTTATAATCGGTCCCGCATAGACAGCAGCAGAGAAATTGTCCTGAATCTAATTTTCAAATCCTGTCAATTCAATGAAGGTTCGGCATTTGCAAGATTTGCATCGCGCAAGGCCTTATCATTGCCCATGGTTAATACTGCGGCCAGAATCCGCCTGGAAAATGGGGTGTTTACTGATGTTCGGCTGGTGGCTGCCCCGGTTAAACCGGCTCCCACCAGGCTGTTTAAAACTGAAGAAGCTCTCCTGGGTAAAAAACCGAATGAAGAAACCCGGCATGCAGTTGAAGAACTGGCATCAGCAGAAGCTGAAGTGAGAGGCAGCTTGCTACGCTGTACGGCTGGTTACCGGCGGCATCTAATTGGAGTCCTTGCCGGCCGGGTACTAATGACGGCTGTCCGCAGAGCGCAGGGTGAGGAGGAAAGCTAGATGGATATTGAAAAAATTACCTTTTTGTTAAACGATGAACCGGTTACTGCCTATGCCGATCCGGCGGAAAGCCTTCTGCACCTGATTCGCGACCGCCTTGGCTGCCTGAGCCCCAAGGAAGGCTGTGGACGTGGAGAGTGCGGTGCCTGTACGGTACTCCTTGACGGTAAAGCTGTTAATTCCTGCCTTGTCCCGGCTGGAAAAGCGGCAGGGAAAAACATCAGGACCATCGAAGGGATCTCCAACGGTAACTCTGTTCATCCCCTTCAGCGGGCTTTTGTTGAAAAGGGTGCAGTGCAGTGCGGATTCTGCACGCCGGGGATGATCATGTCTGCTTACGCTTTACTGTCCGAAAATCCTGTCCCCCGGCGGGAAGAAGTAAAGAGGGCTATTTCCGGTAATCTATGCCGCTGCAGTGGGTATAAGCAGATTGAAGAAGCGATTATGGCAGCCGCTGCAGAGATGAATAAAAAAAGGGTTTAGGTGGGAGGAAAAAAGTATTGACAGAATATCGAACCTTTCGGAAATCCCTCGGACTGTTGAACATGACAAAAGAGCAGATGGACAATCTGCATTCAGCTGCTCTTGAAATACTGGCCGAAACAGGGGTCAGGGTTTGTGAGGAAGAGGCTGTTGAACTGCTTCGGCAGGCAGGTGCACAGGTAAGCGGCGATCTGGTCAAAATAGAGGCCGGATTGGTCGAGAAAGCCATACAAAGTGCCCCGGAGAAAATCTTGATTGCCGATCGCAATGGTGCTCCGGCCATGACTCTGGCCAAAGGCAACACCTATTTCGGTACCGGATCGGCTACTCCTTATGTCATTGATATAGACAGCGGTCGGCCACGAATAGCAATTAAGGAGGATGCTGTCAAAGCTACTATTGTAACCGATGCTCTGGAAAACATTGATTTCGTCATGTCCATGGCTCATGCTTCAGACGTTCCCAGGGAGCGTGCCGATCGCCACCATTTTGAGGCCATGCTTTTGCATACAACGAAGCCGATCATTTTTGATGCTTATGATCGGGAAGGCTTCCTGGATATCCTGGAGATGGCTTCGCTGTCAGCAGGAGGTATGGAAAACCTATCGGGAAATCCTTTTATCATACACTATGCTGAACCGAGTTCACCGCTTGTCCATTCAAAAACAGCTTTACAGAAGCTGCTTTCAGCAGCAGAATTTAAGATTCCCCTTGTTTATGCCCCGGCGGTAATGTGCGGAGCTACAGGTCCGGTTACTACTGCAGGGGCTCTGGCGGTTGCCAGTGCCGAAATCCTTTCGGGCCTGGTGATCCATCAGCTGAAAACGGAAGGAGCACCGTTTATCTATGGAGGGGGGACTCCCCCGATGAATATGGTTACTTCGATCTGTTCCTATGGAGATCCGCAGGCTTTTTTAGGGTTAGCTTCACTGGTTCAGATGTCCGATTACTATAAACTGCCTTCATTTACAGTTGCCGGGGCAACGGATGCCCAGATCTTCGATCAGCAGGCAGCGATGGAAGCAGGTTTCAGCCTGCTTTTCTCAGGACTGGCCGGAGGGAACCTGGTTCATGATCTTGGCTATACCGGGGCGGGTATGTCAACCAGCCTTGAATACCTTGTCTTATGCAATGAAGGGGTCGGCATAATCAGGTACCTGCTGGCGGGGGTGGAGATAAATCCAACCTCCCTGGCTATGGATGTAATCAAAACAGTCGGTCCGGGTGGCCATTTCCTCGCTGAAGAGCATACCTTGGCCCACTTCCGCAGGCAGATGTATTTTACCAAGATTTTCAACCGTAATACCTATGAAAACTGGCTGGCTTCCGGCAGTAAGAGTTTTGATCGGAATGCCAATGATTTGCTCAAAGAGATTCTCAAATGGCATGAAGTACCCAGGCTCGACCAGGAAACAGAAGGGGTAATCAAGGATCTGGCGGCCGGTAAAAGCCGTCGGCGAGAGCTGGCTTGATTCAATTTTTGATATAATGGAAAAACACTGCAGCCTGGTTTTGCTCATTCTGTAGAGGGAGGTTGTCTGATGCTCAAGGAAATGACTGTTGAACATTTTGTACGGGAAGTGGCTTCTTCTTCTCCCTCTCCCGGAGGTGGTAGTGCAGCTGCCCTCTCTGCGGCTCAGGCTGCTGCTCTTCTTTCCATGTACTGCAATCTCAGTCAGAACCGGCAGAAACTCGGCGATGTGGTTGACAGTCTGCAGCAGGCGGGTGAAGAAGCACGCTTTTTAAAAAAGAAGTTGCTGGAAGCAATTGACGAGGAAATGGTGGTTTTTAATCTGACCATGAAGGCATCACGGTTGCCTAAAAACAACTTATCTGAGAAAGAATCAAGGAATAAGGCGTTGCGAGATGCTGCTCTGCAGGCGGAGGAAGTGCCCCTGCAGACTGCCCGCGGTGCGCTGAGGATCTTATCAATGATCGCTGAAGTGGCGGTTAAGGGAAATCCCGCCGCAATAACCGACCTGGGCGTGGCTAATCTTCAGGCTTTTGCCGGTCTGAAGGGGGCCTGTTACAATGCCAGGGCTAACCTGGGGATGATCGGTGATACAGATAAACTGAAAGAACTTGACCGCGAGACAGAAGAACTTGTCGCACAGGGACGCAGTTTCTTTGAGCAAAACCTGTCCGTTATTGAGGAAGAGATCAGCCGTTATCTGAACTGATAATTTTACTGTGGAGAAGCTATTTTCCCGGAAGGGACAGGGAAGTGGTGGGCCATCCTTGTAACTGAATTGCTATTGTGTGGTTTCGACCATGATCTCGAAATATTTATTACCCGGCTGCTGATCAATTTTGCGGCCATAGATTAATTTATTTCAGCTAAAGGAGGTAGTTGACAGGTGGAGATAAGAGAAATCATGACAGAAGATGTGATCACCGTAACGACCAGCGACTCTGTAGAACAATGTGCCAGGCTGCTCCAGGAGAACAACATCAGCGGCCTGCCCGTTCTTGATGAAGCAGGGAGGGTAGTGGGAATTATCACTGAAGGAGATCTGATCAGACGTGCTTCGCGCGTTAAAGCGCCGGGTTACCTGGAAGTACTGGGGGGATTAATTTACCTCGGCAGTCCTAAAAAGTTTGTCGATGAACTCCAGAGGGCAATGTCCCTGGAAGCGGGACAGTTGATGAGTAAAAAAGTGATTTCAATCAAACCGGATCAATCAGTGGAGAATGCTGCTACCCTGCTGGTAGAACACAACATCAGTCGCCTGCCGGTGATCGATGAAGAGGGAATTCTGAGAGGAATAGTATCCCGGCGTGATATTATGAACTGCCTCTACGGAAAAAAAGAATGATTCCGGACTGACGGCTCATATACCCGTTTGAAGTTTTTAAAACTCAATATAGCCTCCGGGCGCAAAAGAAAGTGAAAAAGTTTTAGCAATTAACCTGTTGTATGTTATTATAAAAAAAACAATCAAATTGCTATCATAATTACCACAGTCGGAGGGGTTATATTGTTCAATATCAGGAAATTATATTCATTGCCCATGGCAGCAGGGATATTTCTCATTATTTTATTTTTGTCCGGATTCTGGAGCGCCGGCAGCTGCCAGGCGGAAAACGGGGCGAAATTTGCACCGGCTGAAGACCCTTTTGTTGAATTTGTGAAGGCTCGCAATGCAAATCAGCCGCTGGTTGTCGAATTTTATGCTCGCTGGTGAAGTGCCTGTGTCGCAATGGAGCCCGTGATGACGGCTTTGGAAGATCAGTATGGTGAGAAAGTTGAGTTCATAATAGCGGATCTGGATAACCCGCAGTCGGAAAGACTTGCTGAAGAACTGCCGGTAATGTACATTCCCGCTTTTTACTTTATCGATGAGAATGGAAGTGTTGTCGAAGAAAGAGCCGGAATATTCCCCTTTGAAGAGATGACTGCGCGTATCGAGCCGTTAATTGTAGTACCTGAGGAGCAGGGGGAACCAGAGGAGGTTGTTGAGGAAGAACTTACCGGCCTGGAGCGCTTCTTTTCGGTAACCGTTCCGGAGACAATGGGCCAAAAGTCGCTTCTGGCCCTGGGGATTATCTTTATCGGTGGAGTGATAACCAGCATCAGTCCCTGCATCCTGTCCATGATTCCCCTGCTGGTCGGATACATCGGCGGTTACGGGGGAGGGGCCAGGTCAAGAGGTTTTATTCTATCTCTCTTTTTTGTGATCGGACTGGCGGTAACTTTTGCCATTTTTGGTTTCATTGCCGCCTCTTTTGGCCGGGTTTTCGGCCAGATCAGTGAAACCTGGTATTATATTCTTGCTGTCGTAGCCATCGTCATGGGTCTGCAGCTGCTCGGGTTTATAAAATTAAACCTGCCGGGGCTGAAAAAATTACCTCTCAAAAAAGCCGGCCCCGGGGGAGCTTTGATTATGGGGATGCTTTTCGGGCTGGTTGCTTCACCCTGCGCTACACCGGTTCTGGCTGTGATCATTGCCTACGCGGCGGCGCAGGCAGAACCGTATTACGGCAGCGGAATGCTCTTTATTTACGGGCTGGGGCACGGCCTTCCGCTCCTAGCAGCGGGCACTTTTACCGGCCTGGCCCGAAATTTGCCCAGAATAAGCCGTTATACTCAATATCTGAGTTATATAAGCGGAGGGATACTTGTTCTGGTCGGATTGGTTCTTCTGTTTATGGCTTATTATCGCTAAAAATTTGAAGAGAAAGGAGTTGAACGGAGCAATGGAAGTCAATATCCTGATTGGAGGCGCTGCAGGGCAGGGGATGGAAACGGTTATGAACCTGCTCGGGAAAACCCTGGTCAGGGAAGGTTACAGAATTATTTACAGTAAGGATTATATGTCCCGCGTGCGCGGCGGGCATAATTTTTCCCGCCTGCGTATTGCCTCGGATACCCCCTGGACCACCATTGATTCGGTTGATATCCTGGTTGCCCTAAATGAGGAAACCTATGCAAGCCACCGGGAAAAGGTCAGCCCCTCGGGCCGGATCATTTACGACCCCGGTCTTTTCCAGCTGCCCTCCGCTGAAGACAGGGGTGTCCCCGTTAAACTGGAGGAATTAGCCAAAAAGGCAGGAGGAGCGATTATGATCAACACAGTGGCTGTTGGAGCTCTCCTGGTCCTGCTGGGGCTGCAAACGGACAGGGCAAAAAAGCTACTTGAAGAAGTATTTTCCGGTAAGGAAGAAAAGGTGGTGGAAGAAAATATCCGATCCCTGCAGTCTGGCTATGAAGCAGCGGGTCAGATCTGCAGGGCCTGTTTTGACATGCCCACCCGGATGGAAGGTAAGGAAAGGCTTTTTATTGATGGCAACCAGGTTCTCGGCATGTCAGCCCTGGCCGGGGGATGCCGGTTCATGTCTGCTTATCCGATGACTCCTTCGACAGGGATAATGAATTACCTGGCAGCAAAAAGCGCTGAACAGGACATAGTGGTCGAGCAGGCTGAAGACGAAATTGCCGCTATCAATATGGCTCTGGGTGCCTCGTATGCTGGAATAAGGGCCCTGACGGCGACTTCAGGAGGCGGTTTTTCCCTCATGGTTGAAGGCTTTTCCCTGGCCGGAATGACCGAAACCCCCCTGGTAATTATTGTGGCCATGCGCCCCGGCCCGGCCACCGGTTTGCCGACCCGGACCGAACAGGGTGACCTGGGATTTGTCATTCATGCCGGCCACGGCGAGTTTCCCAGGGCTGTTCTCAGCGCTACATCTCATGAAGATGCTTTTTACCGGCTAAACAAAGCTTTTGAGCTGGCGGATAAATACCAGACACCGGTCATTTTCCTCTCTGACCAGAATTTTGCCGATACCCACCGTTCGGTGGAGCCCTTTGATTTTTCCCGCCTGGGTTACGACAGGGCTCTGGCTGGAGAAGGCGAGTTTGCCAGTCCCTACCTGCGCTATCGTTTTACGGAGAACGGTATTTCCCCACGGATCGTTCCGGGACGCCACCCTGGTGAGGTAGTTCTTGCAGACAGTGACGAGCATGATGAAAAGGGCAATATCATTGAAGATTCCTCAACCAGGATCAGAATGGCCGGGAAGAGGATGCAGAAGCTGACTGCCCTGGCTGAAGAAATGGACGAGCCGGATCTCTACGGTGATACCAAGCCTGAAAGACTGATTATCGGCTGGGGTTCAACTTACGGGGTGCTCCGTGAGGCGGTCGATGCCCTCTCAGCAGCCGGCCCGAATACGGCCATGCTTCATTTCAGCGACATCTGGCCGTTGCCCAAAAAACGGCTGAAGGATCTTTTACCATCGGTTCAGAAAACTTACTGTGTGGAGAACAATGCCGGCGGTCAGCTGGCAGCCCTGATTCGGCAGGAAACGGGCCATACAATAGACAGGTTGATCTTAAAGTACGACGGAAGACCTTTCATGCCTCATGAAATTGTCGAGGAGGTGGAAAAAGATGGCCGAAACTAAAACTTATCTAATCGGTGAAACTGCCTGGTGTCCCGGATGTGGCAATTTTGCCATCCGTGAAGCACTGGCAGCCGCCCTGGCTGAGCTGGATCTGGCGCCGCATGAAGTGCTGATCTGTTCGGGAATCGGACAGGCGGCCAAAGCGCCCCATTACCTGAATGTAAACGGTTTTAACGGCCTGCACGGCAGAGCCCTGCCACCGGCGGTGGGAGCGCGGGTTGCCAATACCGAATTAAAGGTTATTGTTGAATCAGGCGATGGTGACAGCTACGGGGAGGGCGGCAACCACCTGATCCATAATATTCGCCGGAACCCGGACATAGCTCACATTGTTCACAATAACCAGATCTACGGCCTGACCAAAGGCCAGGCCAGTCCGACCAGCGACCAGGGCATGAAAACGGATGTTCAGATTACGGGAGTCAACCTTCCCCCATTAAATCCGCTTCTTCTTGCTCTCGTGCTGGGGGCCGGTTTTGTGGCTCGTTGTTTTAGTGGAGAGAAAGATCATTTAAAAGAAACAATGAAAGCGGCGATTCAATTTCCTGGATACGCCCTGGTTGATGTTCTTCAGCCCTGTGTTTCTTTCAACAAAGTGAATACTTACGGCTGGTACAGGGACAGAGTATATTTTCCGGAAACAGGGGACCGGGAGGATCTCCACAAAGCAATGGAACTGGCTGGCCAATGGGGTGACCGGATTGCCCTGGGCATATTTTATAAAAAGTCCCGTCCCACTTTCGAATCGCTGTTCAAGGCCCTTGGAGGTCCACCTCTTGTCGACAGGCCCTTTTCTCCATCTGAAATGGCTTTTCTGCAAAAGGAATTTATATAGTATCCATCCAACCAGGCAGGAATCATATACGGCATCTAGAATTAAATAAATATTAAAAATAATCCCAAGAGGTGCGGTTATGGCCTACGAAACTATTCTTGTCGGGAAAAATAATCATGTGGCCAGAATAACACTTAATCGCCCGGGACGTTTAAATGCCATAAACAGTGTCATGGGACGTGAAATTAATGAAGCCCTGGCGGATGTTGCTGGAGATGAAGAAATAAGGGTTTTAATTATTACCGGCAGCCCGCGTATACGGGAAAAGGAGGGAAGGCAGGAAATCAAACACTGTTTTTCAGCGGGCTGGGATCTTTCAGAAACTGCGCTGGTTGATCCTTTCGTAGAGGTGGTTGCTGCTCATAAAAACCCGGTCATTGCCATGATCAATGGCCTTGCCCTGGGTGGAGGCTGCGAACTGGCCCTGGCCTGCGATTTCATTTTTGCAGCGGACAGTGCTGAGATGGGAATGCCTGAAATAAACCGGGGTTTGCTGCCCGGCTGGGGTGGAACCCAGCGCCTGCCCCGTCGAATTGGAATATCCCGGGCCAAGAAAATGATCCTCAGCGGGGAAACTGTCAGCGGCGAAGAAGCAGCCCGGATCGGCCTTGCCGATGTAGTCGTCAGCAGGGAAGATCTTGATTCCACAGTCACCGATTTTGCCCTTACCCTGGCCGGCAAGCCGCCGCTGGGTCTTAAAAGAGTAAAAGAAGTAATTAACAGGGGAATGGATAATAATTTGCAAACAGGGTTAAAGCTTGAACAGGAAGCTCTTGGATTTCTTATTCAGACCGAGGATTTCAGGGAAGGTATTGCAGCTTTTTTGGAGAAAAGAGAGCCGTACTGGAAAGGTTGCTAACCGGTAATAATTCATCAAAAGAGCACATTGAAGAAGAAGTATGGAACCTGCCGGTAGTAATGGAGTAACGGTGAATCTCAAGGGATCAACCGACAAACATGAATAGACATATTCCTCAATAAAAGTAAAGGAATGATTCAGTTGTTTGAGTGGGAATGTCTGCACTGCCACCGAAAATTTTACAGCTCCTGCCCGGAACGTGATAAAGAGTATATCGAGTGCTGTTACTGCGGGGAAAAGATGAAAAATCCCTATTATGATCCTAAATAAACTAACGGCGAAGATGAGAATTAAAACTTACAGTATCTTTTCGGTCGTTTTTTAAAGTTTTGTTATTGTTAAAAGCTCCCGCCCTGGCAGACGGGAGCTTTCAGGTGGTGGTGTGCCAGGTTTGGGCACTATCTACAGCCAGTATTGATTTACCAGGCTGCTCGAAATACTGCCAGCACCTCTTTTGCTTCACTGATCGGATGGGGATTATAGATAATTGACCCATCCGACAGGGACAGTTCGGCTGCTTCGGGTAATCCCTCTTCGGGGACGTTTGCTTCGCGTAACTTTTGCGGCAGCCCGATCATTTTGGTTAAATCCCACACAGCTTCGATGGCTGCCTTTCCCGCTTCGGCAGCCGGTAGCCCCCGCACATCGAGGCCCATGGCTTCTGCAATAAGAGCATAACGATGGGCACATGATTCAAGGTTGAAAAGCATAACATGAGGGAGGAGTATGCTGTTGGCCAGCCCGTGCGGCACATTAAACAGGGCACCGACGGAATGGGCCATGGCATGTCCCAGGCCAACCTGTGCATTACTGAAAGCGATGCCGGCCATCGTGGCAGCCAGCAGCTGGTGGCCCCGGGCGACAAGATCACTGCCGTCGCTAACACAGCGGGGCAGGTTATTTACGATCAATCTAATGGCATGAAGGGCCATGGCGTCGGCGATTGGCTCGCTCTGCATAGTATGAATGGCTTCCACGGCATGAGTGAAAGCATCCATGCCTGTTCCGGCGGTCAGCAGGGGTGGAAGGCCGGCTGTCATCACCGGATCGAGGATTGCCCGGTTGGGAATGATGTGGTAATCGGCGAACAGCTCCTTTACATTGCGTTGATGGTCTTTGATCACTGCCGTACAGGTGACTTCACTGCCAGTCCCGGCAGTGGTGGGTACGACAATATGGGGTGTCTGGGGGCGAGAAAGCATCTGGATGTCGGCGTAATCTGCCAGCTTTCCACCTTCTTTCATTACGATAGCTATCCCCTTGGCTGTGTCGATGACACTTCCTCCTCCAACGCTGACCAGGCATTCAGCATCTTTACCGCGGGCAAATCCTGCCCCTTCATCAACAAGGTGAAAACCTGAATCCTGGGTACATCGATCAAAAGTGCCGGCATAACGGCTGCCCAGTGCTTCTGTTACTTTATCGGCCAGGCCTGCTTTAAGCACACCTTCATCGGTAACAATGAGGGCTTTTGTGCAGTTGAGCCCATCGACAACCAGGCCGATTTCTTTCACCGAATCTTCACCGTATATGATCCTGGTCGGGTTGTTATATTCAAAAGAGAGGTCATGATCGTAGTGCAAGAAAATACCTCCTTCAGGTAAAGTGATTAGAAACCGAATTGGGAACGAAGTTCTTTGAACACTTTGTTGTAAGAAGCAAGCTCCCCTTCATCCATTTCAGTATGGAAAAGGGTATCGATCTGTGCTGCCAGATCCACTAACCGAATTGAAGCTTTTACATAGCGAACAATTTTTGGCAGGGAACCTTTCAGCTTGATCTTGCCCTGCATCATCGCCTTGACTACAATCCAGTTCTTTTTTCATCACCGCCTGTCAGCGTTCCAGGTCACCGGTCAGGATGAAGTCGGTATTCTCTCCAGCCTCTTTCGGCACAAGCCTTGCGGAACGGTAGTCGCCGTGCCAGAGATCCATGAACAGGTAAAGATCTTTCGACAAGCCGGCCGATGGCTTGGCCAAAATGTGAATGACGACCGTTCCCTCCCATGTTCTGGCTACTTCTTTATAATGCTCATCTTGCTGGATAAGCTTTTCAAAAGTAGCCATCCATTCCGGTGAGCCCATAACGTAAAGTATACTTGATCTGGCCAGCCGTTCTTCGACCATTTCTTGATAGGCCTTTTCCCATTCTTCCGATTCATAAGTGTAAGGCATTTGTGGTAGTCCTCCCTTATTTTATTTAATTACCTGGCTCTACTATCAGGAAGACTGTTCTTCTCAGCTGCACTAGGGGCTAATTCTCCTTAATTATAGCTTTTTGATCAGTAATGCGAAAGTATCAAATATTGGAGCAATAATCGGGAGATGTCATGACGATGCTGAAAGCAAGGGATAATTGTTCTTGCGATCTGCCGTTTTTATTGCAAATCAAACCAGTTATTTTGGATAGCCGCTGTAACTGCAGAAGGATGGGATTTTTATCCGTTCCATCAGTTTTTTTACGCTGTTTATCCCGGGCTCATGGAATTATGATGGGAACTTTTCAGGCTGAATTGTTGTTATAACAGGTGAGAATGCAATAACAAGATTGTTGATTATTTTAAAGCTGGTTTATTAATATCACCTGTGTGCAGAAAGATAAATGAGTTGTTAATGGGGAAACTTGATTTAGGTTTTTCCTGCCTGTTCTATACCTTTAAATGACGGCATTTTTTCATCCAGTAATATGGGGAAGTTGTGTAATGGAATTTCAAGCTGTGTTATAATTAAGCAAAGTTATAACGTGCTGGAACATTTTCTCAAATCCCTTCCGGTGAGTGCAGTGCAGGCTGCTGGAGTAAAGATGATGGAGTATTTTATTGAAAACTGGCGGGAGGCATGGTAGCCGTTGGCTGAAAAAAAAGTGCCTTTGGACTACAGGGATAAAAAACCGGCGGCCGTGAAGCGCCGTAAAAGATCACTGTTCGGAGTGATAATAAAAGTCATTTTTACTGTTGTTTTCCTGCTTCTGATCATTGGTGGAGGAGCGGCTGCGGCAGTGGTCTACAACTATATTAATGAAGCGCCGCCCTTTGACGTAAGCAAACTGGCGACAGTGGAGACCTCATATCTCTATGACAGCAGCGGAGCTGAGATCACCCGCCTGCATGAGGAACAGAACCGGATCGTGGTCAGCCTGGAAGAAATCCCGATCCACGTTCAGGAAGCATTCATTGCCATAGAAGACGAGCGTTTCATGGAACATTTCGGCTTTGATATCATCGGCAGCCTGCGGGCAGCCTATGCCAACCTCAGGGCTGGAGACATTGTGCAGGGAGCCACAACAATTACCCAGGAGGTGGCTCAGCACGCTTTTTTAAGCACGGAAACCAGCTACAAGCGCAAGATTCAGGAAATCTGGCTGGCCATCGAGATGGAGCGCCGTTATGGCAAGGAAGAGATCCTGGAACTCTACCTCAACCGGATGTACTTTGGCAACGGGGCTTACGGTGTGGAAGCGGCTGCCCAGACGTATTTTGGCAAGAGCGTCGGCGAATTGACCCTGGCAGAAGGGGCGATGCTGGCCGGAGCAATGCGTTCTCCCAATTATTATAACCCTTTTGACAGTCGCGAAGCGGCTATCGAGCGGATGGGTTTTGTCCTGAAAAACATGTTGCGGTTGGAATATATCAGTGAAGCTGAATACCGGCAAGCCCTGCAGGGGCCATCGTATTATGCCGAGCCGCGCAACCCCGGGTATCCGTACCCCCATTTTGTCGACTACGTCATTCACCATGAACTGATCGAGATACTGAGTGAGATCCCTTCAATCGGTTCAAAAGAGGCGGCCTACCGGGCTATCTACACCGGTGGCCTGCGCATTCACACCACCCTGGATCCGCACCTGCAGCGCCACGTAGAAGAGGTCCTGGCCCGGGACGACCTTTACCCGACCACCATCCATGTTGACATACCAGCTGCCAGGAAAGCGATAGCCGAGCTGCCGGCGGGCCGCGACCTGAGCCGGGCTCAGCTGGAAGAGCTCATTGACGAGGAAAAGGGCATTCCCCAGCCGCAGGCGGCGATCGTGCTGGCCGATCCAACCACCGGGGAGCTCAAGGCGCTGGGCGGAGGGCGGGAATACCGCCGCCATGTTGATGAAATCCTCCGCTTTACTACCCTGCGCCAGCCAGGATCGTGCATTAAGCCTATCATTACCTATGCCCCGGCTTTCGAAGAAGGCGTTCTGGCCGGAGCGGGGGCAGTAATCGATGATTCGCCTTTTACAGGACCGCAGGGATGGAAACCGAAAAATTTTGACAACCGTTTCCGCGGCCCCATACCTGCCCGTGTAGCTCTCTATTATTCTTATAATGTCCCGGCGGTTCGCACATTTCAGAGGCTTGGGACGCGGATAGGTGTTGATTATGCTGAAAAAATGGGTATCAGTACCATTGATCCTTCTGAAATCGATAACCTGGCCCTGACCCTGGGTGGATTTACCTACGGGGTTAGTGCTGTTGACATGGCCCAGGCTTACAGTGTGCTGGCCAATGAGGGAGTTAGAGTGGACCTGCATACGGTGGAAAAAATTGAAGATCGCAACGGTGTTGTCATTTACGAATATCAAATCAATCCCCGCCAGGTGCTTAGTCCCCAGGCTACATTCCTGGTCAACGATATTTTGCAGGATTTTGTTACAAAATATCTCGGGCGGGCTTTGCAGATTGATCGGCCGGTGGCGGCGAAAACCGGGACAACGGAAAACTGGAAAGACGTCTACCTTGCTGCTTACACGCCAAACCTGGTAGCCACTTTCTGGATGGGCTATGATGAGCCGAAAATGGGTAGTATCCAGCAGGGCTGGCGGTATTCCACTGCTTTCCTGCGGGAAGTTTTCCTGGAAGCGTTTCAGGATCTGGAGATCAGGGAATTTCTCCGTCCTTCGGGAATAGTAAGCATGGAAGTGTGTACAGTTTCCGGAATGAGAGCCACTGAATTCTGCCAGGCTGCCGGAACTACTACTTATGATTATTTTATGGAAAAATATGCACCCCGCCTGCCCTGTGATCTGCATCTTCTTCTGGAACCGGATGAGCTGGAAGAAGATGCGGAAGAAGAGGATGAAGAGCCGGAAGGACCGGATGAGGGAGAGCCGGACCCCGAAGAAGATCCTCAGGATGAAGATGAAGGGCAGGACACCCCTCCTGATGAAGGAGGTAATGACGAAAACCCTCCTGATGAAGGTGATGGTGATAATGACAACCGGGGGGGAGCGGGTGATGAACCGGGCCAGTGGTGGGAAGATTTCCTGGGCGGCGACTTGAACGGTGATCTCAATCTCGGCAGAATTCTCCGGAGGAGGACCCTGATAAATGTCCTTTTCTAATTTTATCTTTCTTTTGTGACCTGGGAGATATCAATGAGGTAGGCATAATGGGCAAATTTGCCCTGTGGCAGAGAGTCGCCATCCGCCGGCGGGCGGTTATTCCAGGTCTGAAAAGCGAGGAATCGGAAATTTAACCGGGCAATATCAGGATCTTGATCGGTTCGGCGCTTTATTGTTAAATTATTATAGCAGGTTCTGTTTTGAGAAGAGGCACAAGAGTTATTCCTGTGCCTCTTTTTACGTTTGTCAGGCAAGGCATGAGCCTGGCAGTGAAAGTAAGCTATTGATGTTCTCATTCAACGCAGGTTTGCCAGATATCCAGGGGAATTGGGAATAGCGAAGTATTATAATTCAAAATACAATGGAGAGCAGGAGAACCACCTTAAATATTGAAATAATTAGATACCCCTGCTGCCTGTCGGCATGTAAAAATTTCATACAACAAATCGGGAGTGCATGTTAAACTTTTTGAAAAAATATATAAAATATTTGAGGAGATGCAGCTATGAACAACGATTACGGAACACTGGATAAGCTGGAATTAACTGTCCTGGTGGAAGATTATGCCGGCTACGACAGTGGCCTTCTTGCCCAGCACGGGGTTTCCTTTTATCTTGAGGTGAGCAACGAGGCAGGACGGAAAACGATCCTTTTTGATACAGGCCAGTCTGCGGAAACCGTCCTCAACAATATGAAATTACTTGGTAAAGATCCCGATGGAATTGATTATGTGATCCTTTCGCACTGTCATTATGATCACACCGGTGGATTGATCGGTATTCTCGAGGCGTGCCGTAAAAAACCACTGCCTGTTCTGGCCCATCCGGATCTTTTCCGTCCCAATTTTAGCCTTGAACCGGCTCTTCGGTCGGTCGGCATGAAGCCGGGCGACAGCCGGGAAGCTGTTGAAAAAGCCGGAGGGGAACTTTTCCTTACCGCCGAACCTTTTCCGCTGATGACTGGTGTTTTAACCACTGGTGAGATCAAAGAGAAAGTCGATTTTGAGTCAGCCCTTACTTATGATTCGCGGACTATCGAGAATGGCCAGATTGTTTACGATTCCATGATTGATGATGTATCGCTGGTCCTGATTCTCCGGCAGGGATTGGTCGTAGTTAGCGGGTGTTCTCACGCCGGCATTATCAGTATAATTAATGCCGCTGTCCGGCTGACTGGAATCAACAGGGTACATGCTGTTATCGGAGGGTTTCACCTTATTGAAGCGGATAGAGAAAGAATTGCCCGGACGGCCAATGCACTTTCAGATCTTGAGAACGCACAGATTTATACGGGTCATTGCACAGGATTTGCTGCAGAAGCTCATATATCCGGCCAACTGGGTGAACGATTTCATAAGTTGCGCACCGGTTTGAAAATATATTTATAAAGCAGGAGGGGAACCGGCAGTGATGAAAATCAAGGAGATTTATGATTATTTCGTTAAGAAAGGTATTGAGAAAGACCCCCGTAAGCCAGAAGGTGTAGCCGAAGCACTGGCCAGGGAAAAGAAAAATTACGAGGCAATGAACGAAGATGACAAAAAAGAATACGATTTAGAAAGGCTAAAGAATCCTTACAGTGATACCCGTATTCTCTCCGGTGACCCGGATAAAGAAGTCAGTAGAATGATGGTCGGCATCGATATGGAAGTGGGAGAGGTATTACTGGCAGACAGGATTACTGAGAAGGGCAAGAAAATAGATCTGATTTTAGCCCATCATCCGGAAGGGAAAGCGCTCGCTGATCTCCATTATGTGATGCACCTTCAGGAAGATATTCTGGCACATTTTGGTGTGCCCATCAATGTAGCCGAATCAATCATTTCTTCCCGCATAAGCGAAGTGAAACGTGGATTGATGCCTGTAAACCATAACCGGGCAGTTGACGCGGCTAACCTTCTTGGCCTGGCCATGATGTGTTCGCATACGGTTGCCGACAACCAGGTGGCTTCATACTTGCAGGATATCTTTGATCGCGAAAAACCGCAAACCCTGCGGGATGTTATTGACCTGTTAAAAGGAATTCCCGAATATGAAGAGGCGGCAAAACAGAGCGCCGGGCCGGATATAATCCTGGGCAGCAGGGAACGTCGGGCTGGCAGGGTCCTGGTTGATATGACCGGGGGGACGAGCGGTGCGGAGGAGGCTTATGCAAAACTTTCCCAGGCCGGTGTGGGGACCATAGTGGGCATGCATATGACTGAAAAACACCGCAAGCAGGCAGAAAAGAATCATATCAATGTTGTCATAGCCGGCCATATTGCCAGTGATTCACTGGGGATGAACCTGCTCCTCGATGGACTAGAAGAGAGGGGAATTGAAATAATACCCTGCTCAGGCTTGATCAGGCGAAAAAGGTTTTAATCAAGAAGTTTTTTCAGGCCAGGCGCATCCTGGCATCGAGAGCTAAAGCTCCACGGCCGGCTGGAAATACCCTGACCGGGTTGATATCGAGTTCCTGGATAGAGGGGAAGTCGGCCAGCAGGTGTGATGTTCTGAAAATTAAATCGATGAATGAATCAATATCGCCGGGTTCTTTTCCCCGCAGGCCGGCTAAAATTTTCGCTGAACGCAGGTTCTGGAGATTGTCAGCGATAATTTCCCTTTTGGCAGGGCAGATCACACCGGCGATATCCTTAAATATTTCTATATAGATCCCTCCAAGCCCGAAGAAGATGACCGGGCCGAAGGAGGGATCTTCTTTTCCCCCTATAAACATGTCGTAGCCTTCAGGGGCCAGAGGCTCAATTCTTACTCCATCAAAACGGGCTGAGACACTGTATTCCCTCAGATTGGTGCGAATTATGGCAAATCCTTCTGCCACCTCTTCTTCATTCTTGAGATCCAGGAGGACTCCTCCCGCTTCCGATTTGTGAATGGCGTCGGGAGAGATGACTTTCATTGCTACCGGGAATCCCATTGCCCGGGCCTGTTGGACCGCTTCTTTTCCATCAGTGGCTGTTTTTGAAGTAGTTACCGGGATACCGTATGTTTCCAGCAATTCCAGGGTTTCTTCACCGAAATTACCGCTTTTGTCCTGCAGCCATTTTGCGGCTTTATCTTTGCGGATTCCCGTGGGTGGAGTGGTTGTATCCTGTTTTTTTAGCTCTTCTCTTTTCCGGTAAAAATTCATTTGCAGGACCATTGCGTTGATCATTTCCTCGGGGCTGTTGAATATGGGAAACTCAACATATCGTTTGGTTTGCTGAATCATTCTTGTTGGTCCGAAGAGACAGATCCCCAGCGGCTTGCCGGATGAAAGAATAGATCCCCAGGCTTCTTTGGAGAGATCGGTTAGAAACATTTTGTGAAAGGCATTTTCTCCCGGCGGCATCTGGGGCCGCTGGCTGATGTAAAGGGCCCCGTCAACCTGGTTGGAATGCATTACCGAATAGAGGACATGAGCGGTAAGCTGCGGATCATAAATGTCACCCATGTCCAGCGGGTTGGAAAAGCTAATTACACCGGCATTGCTGAACTGTTTGAGGCCTTCGTAAAATTCTTTGCCCATGTCAGCAAACTCGAAACCGGCTTTTTCACAGAGATCGGCGCCCTGTACGGCAAAGCCGCCAGCGGGGCTCATGACCATTATACGCCGTCCTTTCATAGGCGGCAGTTGAAAAACTTTGGTTACCTCAATAAAATCAAGAAAATTATTGATCCTGATGATCCCGCATTCGGCAAAGACAGAATCGAGCACAGCTTCGTCACTGCTCAGGGCGGCGGTGTGGCTCATGGCCGCGTTTTTTCCTGCCCTGGTGGTGTTGGCCTTATAGACAATAATTGGTTTGTCAATTTGTTTGACTGTTTCGATCAGTTCCCTGCCTCGTGAGATGCTTTCCAAGTACATGCAGATGACCCTGGTCTGCCGGTCCCGGCCGAAATATTCAAGGAAATCGACTTCGTCCAGATCGAGCTTGTTACCGATGCTGGCGAACTTGGCCAGCCCTATTTTTTCATCGAAGAGATAGTTGAGCATAGTCAAAGCTACTCCGCCGCTCTGGGAAATTATTGACATTCCTCCCCTTGGTGCCTTGTAGAGGGCAACAAATGGAAGGCAGAGGCCATTATGAGTGTTGGCTACGGTTATGCCGTTTGGCCCGACGAAACGGATCTCGTATTGCCGGGCGATGGCTAGCAGGCTGGCGGAAAGCCGGCGTCCTTCTTCATTAAATTCTGAAAAACCGCCGGAAGGGATGGCCATACGCTTAATACCGAATTTACCGCATCGTTCCATCATTTCCGGAATCAGCCGGGCCGGAATCATACAGTAGGCCAAACCGGGTATTTCGGGAAGGTCTTCAATGTTCCTGTACATCCTGATCCCGTCCACATGGACATCTTCACTCCTGGCATTTACTCCGAAAATACGGCCGCGGTAGCCCCAGCGGAGCAGGTTTTCCAGAGTCAGGCGGGGAATGTTGGTCGGTTTGCCGGACAGCCCGATTATGGCGATTGACTCGGGATAGAAAAGTTTTTCCATAATAGTAATGCCTCCTCTGCCTTTAGCCAGGGCTATATTTCTGATCCTGTTCCTTTAAATTTTACCATAGATTTGGTTATTTTATCACTAATAAAAATTTTCCGGCACCGGGAAGTTGCTTTGAGTAAAGGCAGGAAAATTAAAGAAGGTTATTTAATATGTGAAACAGGAAAACCGGAATTTTTAATGGGTACTAATCTGAATGATATAAAAATCATCCTTAAGGACGATTCCGATTCAGACCAGCGGACCTTTGCCGGAAGGGTGGTTCCTGCTATCCTTGTTTTAACGGCGGGGCGATTGGTTCCCTGTCAAATTAAAATAAGGGGTTGACAACAATGAGACGTCAATTTTGGGGAGCAATTTTCCTGGCTTTTGGGATTCTCATTTTACTGCAGGTAACCGGAGTATATTATTTAGGACTTTCTTTCTGGCCGGTGGTCCTGCTGTTGGCAGGTATCGTCGTGGTTTGGGAAAGTATCAGCTTTAGCTTCAAGCACTGGGTGCTTCTCGGACTTGGCCTCTGGATGGGCGGAATTGGTCTGTTCAACCTTCTCTCTGCTGCAGGGGTTGCTGTGCTGACGGGGAATGACATTGCCCGTTATGGATGGCCTGTTTTACTGGTGGCCATGGGACTGTCCATTTTGCTTGGTGATCGTGGCCGGCTTTTCTCCTGCAGTGGATCTGATTACCATGAAGCGGATGGGCACTGGTGGTTATGTTCACGGATGCACCATGTCGGCGATCTTTACCACGGCCGGATGCCATGGGTCTTGGATAAAGATCTTGAATTTTACCATGGGTCGGTTTAAAAAAAGTTCAGCACAAAATTTCGCTGAAGTAATAATTGATCCTGAAACAGTGAAGGAGAAAAAGCATCACATGGCCGATAAAAAAACAGTGGCGGCTGCAGCTTCCTGGATTAAGCAGATTCTGTTTATCATTACAGCTGCTCTTTTCATCAGTATCACACTCATCCAGACCTATGATATTAATGATGTTTCCATGCAGCCCACATTTGATCCTCAGGGTAACCGGGTCCTGGTTTATGTGACACCATATCTTTTTGGCGGTGAGCCGAAGTACGGTGATATTCTGATCATTGACAGCCGGGTGAACAGAAGCAGGACTTTCTGGGACAGGGTCGTGGAGAGCCCTATTATTGCTCTGATCCTGGGCAGGGAGGACAAACATCTCTGGGTAAAAAGGGTTATTGGTCTGCCCGGTGATCATCTGGTATTTGTGGATGGTTTGGTTTACTGCAACGGTGAAAAACTGGTGGAAGATTATATCAGGGGACGGACTGAATCTCCTCTGAGTGAGTTAATTATTCCGGAGGATCACATTTTCGTGCTGGGCGACAACCGGGAGAGAAGCAGTGACAGCAGGCGGATCGGCCCCGTGCCGACGATAAATATCCAGGGCCGGGTTATCCTCCGTTTTTTCCCGCCGGACAAGATCAGTATTTATTAAAACAGGGACACGTTTCTTTTGTGTCATCCTGTCAAATATTGTTGTCTGACAGCTAATCTGATCTTTTTATCGAGACAGAAAGGATTTTGGGGCAAAACTGGCAGATACATGCAAACCTGTTGCAGTGAGAAAATGACACAAAAGAATCGCGTCCCTGTGTAAATTTTGTCTGGTACCTTGACATTAGAAATCGCTGATGCTAATCTTAATGCAGTAAAGCACCCTTTAAAGATAGTCCTGTGAGGCTGCAAGGGGCGATTGAAATGGTATATTTTCACACCGCCCGCTCATGCAACACCGGGCGGTGTTTTTATATGCCGGATCTCCTTATGCAGGATGCCTCCCCCAGGATCGGGAAGGAGGTGACAAAATGGCGTTAATTCATAAGGCTACCGTCATGGATGAAAAAACAATCCGGCAGGCCCTCAGACGCATTGCTCATGAAATTATCGAACACAACAAGGGAATAGATAACGTCGTTCTGGTTGGTGTTCGCAAGCGTGGTGTTCCCCTGGCCGAAAGGTTGCAGGTTTTTCTCAAGGAAATTGAAAATATTAATATCCCCATTGGTATCCTCGATATTACCCTCTATCGCGATGACCTTTCTCAGCGGCAGGATCAGCCCATGGTTCACACTACTGATGTTCCCTTTGATATAAATGGCAGGCACGTGGTTATGGTAGACGACGTTCTTTATACCGGTCGGACAACGCGCGCGGCCATGGATGCCCTCATTGATCTTGGCCGGCCGGCCAGTATTCAGCTGGCAGTTTTAATCGATCGCGGGCACAGGGAACTGCCCGTGAGGGCCGATTATGTAGGCAAGAATGTTCCTACCTCCCGTAGTGAAGAGGTGGAAGTAAAGGTAAGGGAAATTGACGGGCAGGATCAGGTTGATATCCTCGGTCCGGGTGGCGAGTAAAGGAAACAGATATTAGTTAGAAGGAGGTATACAGCTGGTGCAGATTTTGCGACGTAAAGATATTTTGGGCCTGGAAGAGATGTCTGCGGAAGAGATAACCCTGATCCTGGATACAGCACGTTCCATGCGCGAAATACTACAGCGAAAAATTAAGAAAGTCCCCACCCTGCGGGGCCGTTCAGTCCTCAATCTTTTCTATGAACCGAGCACCAGGACAAAAGCCAGTTTTGAACTGGCTCAGAAATATATGAGCGCCGATTCAGTC
Organism: Bacillota bacterium; assembly: GCA_034189085.1. Taxonomy (GTDB): domain Bacteria; phylum Bacillota; class Dethiobacteria; order DTU022; family DTU022; genus M55B129. Next base: position 30,754 of record JAXHVH010000021.1, read on the forward strand.
AGTGTGGCCGGATCTTCATCGAGCCTGGTCAAGGGCGAAACGCTAAAAGATACGGTGCGCAACGTGGAGGTAATGGGTGTTGAATGTGTGATTATGAGGCACCCCGTATCAGGCTCTTCTCATTACCTGGCTCGCAGTGTTGAAGCTTCGGTGATTAATGCCGGTGACGGTATGCATGAACACCCTACCCAGGGTTTACTGGATATGTTTACAATATGGGAGAAAAAGGGGCACCTGGAAGAGCTGAAGGTAGCTATTGTTGGGGATATCCGCCACAGCAGGGTAGCCCGTTCCAACATCTGGGGCCTTACCAAAATGGGTGCGGAAGTTGTAGTGGCTGGTCCGCCGACCCTTTTGCCTTTAGACATGCAGGGGCTGGGAGTAAAATCATATCACCGGGTGGAAGAAGCGGTTGAAGGAGCTGATGTGATTATGGCCCTGCGCCTGCAGAAAGAACGGCAGGAAAGTGGTTTGTTCCCCAGCCTGCGTGAATACACTGATCTTTACGGGCTGACTCTGCAGAGGATTGCCGGGGCCAGGGAAGATGCTCTGATCATGCATCCCGGACCGATGAACAGGGGTGTGGAAATCAGTTCGGAACTTGCTGATGGATCCCGATCGGTGATCCTGAAACAGGTAACCGGGGGTGTTGCGGTACGGATGGCTCTGCTCTATCTCTTACTGGGGGGGACTAAAGAAGAATGACAAACAAGGATATTTACATAACCGGTGGACGAATCATTGACCCTTCGCGCAATTTTGATCAAAAAGCCGACCTTTTGCTGAGGGGGGGCTTGATTGAAAAAGTAGAAAAAAATTTGCAGCCGCCCACCGGAGCTTTGAAAATTGATGCTCACGAGTTGATTGTAACTCCCGGGTTGATCGATATGCATGTTCACCTTCGCGATCCAGGTCAGGATTACAAGGAAGATATTATTTCAGGATCACTGGCTGCCGCTGCCGGAGGATTTACTGCCATTGCAGCGATGGCCAACACTGATCCGGTTTGCGACAATTCTTCAGTGGTCCGTTATGTTTGTGATCGAGCCGCCCGGGCGGCGGTCCGTATTTATCCCATCGGGGCGGTAACCAAAGGTCTGGAAGGCAAAGAAATGGCTGAGATGGGACGGATGAAACAGGCCGGGGCAGTTGCTTTCTCCGATGATGGTAAGCCGGTAGTCAGCGGGATGATGATGCGCAATGCCCTGCAGTATGCTTTCGGTATAGGAGCTCTGATCATTGTTCACGAAGAGGACCCTTCTCTTTTTGGCGGTGGAGTGATGAACGAGGGATCGGTTTCCTCTGTGCTCGGCCTGCGCGGGATTCCTTCACAGGCCGAGGAGGCGATGCTGATCCGTGATCTGCTCCTGTTGAAAACGACCGGCGGCCGGTTGCACATAGCCCATCTTTCTACAGCCGGTTCCGTTGAACTGGTACGCAGGGCTAAATCAGAAGGATTGCCTGTAACGGCCGAGGTTACGCCGCATCACTTATTGCTGACCGACCGGATGGTGAAAAATACCGGCTACAGCACTAATACCAAGGTTAATCCGCCGCTTCGTTCAGAGCAGGACCGTCAGGCTCTCTGGGAGGGGCTCCTGGACGGGACGATTGATGCCATTGCCTCGGACCATGCTCCCCACCATCCTGATGACAAAGAAGTGGAGTACGATTTCGCCCCCTTCGGTATTGCCGGTTTGGAAACAACCCTTCCCCTGCTTCTAGACGAGGTCTCCTCCGGGCGAGTCAAGAACCTGACTTTGCCCCTGCTGATAGAGAAGCTGAGCCTGGCTCCAGCCCGTATCCTTGACATACCTGGCGGAACACTGCAGCCAGGATCGGTGGCAGATTTGACTATCATCGATCTGAAGCGAATTATCACAGTAAACCCTGCAGCCTGGTATTCAAAATCGCGCAATACTCCTTTTGCTGGCCGGCAGCTTACCGGAGCACCGGTGTGGACGATTGTGGGCGGAAAGATTGTCATGGAAGAAGGTGCTCCTGCTGGAAATTTTGAACAGGGTTAGCCTGGGTCAATACACCATTCTGGAAAAAGAGATCATCAGCTTACAGTATTGCCGCCTTGTTTTTCTCGCTTCCCCTGTGGCCGAAGAGGCGCTGCCGGGGCAGTTTGTGATGGTTTATCCACCTGCTGCAGGGATGCAAAAAATGCTGCCGCGGCCTTTCAGTATCTTTGCCGCAGACAGGGAAACAGGACAGCTGACCGTTTTTTTTCGAATTATCGGCACAGGCACTACCCTTCTTTCGCTGGCTGAACCGGGTACGGAGTTAAAAATTATGGGCCCGCTGGGGAAAGGGTTTCCAGTTCCACCTGCCGGTTCTCTTCTTGTCGCCGGAGGCATTGGAATGGTGCCCCTGGTTTTTCTGGCAGCTTCGGTGGAAGTTGAAATAAATTTTATTTATGGGGCGGCTAACAGTGAACAGCTTTCCTGCCCGCCGGATTATATTAATCGACCCGGCCTGTTTTTACACGAAGTGACGGAAGACGGCAGCTGTGGAGAACAGGGCAATGCAGTCGATTTATTCCGCCGCCTGCTGCCCCGGGCTGAAGCAGTGTTTGCCTGCGGCCCAAAAGTGATGCTTGAGTTAATAGCCCGCGATTGCCTGGCGGCCGGGGTGGCGGCCTGGGTCTCGATGGAGGAAAGAATGGCCTGCGGTATTGGCGCCTGCAGGGGCTGTGCTGTAATGACAAGAAACGGTTACCAGCGCGTTTGCAGTGAAGGCCCTGTGTTTCCAGTGGAGGAGGTGTTTCTCCATGGCTGAGCCTGATCTGCGGGTGAACCTTGGTGGCATAGAACTGAACACCCCGATTCTGGCTGCTTCTGGCCCCTACGGGAGTGGGCTGGAATATCCGGGACTGGTTCCGTGTGATGCATTTGGTGCCATAATTGTAAAAGGAATTTCTATTGATCCCTGGCCGGGGAATCCACCACCGCGCCTGGTAGAAACTTCAGCCGGTCTTCTCAATTCAATTGGGCTGCAGAACCCGGGTTTAAAGTTTTTTTTGACTCATGATTTGCCCGCTTTAAGGAAACTGGGCCCCAAAATTATCGTCAACATTATCGGCCGGACCGTGGAGGAATATGCGGCTGTGGCCGGGGAACTGGATGGCCTTACGGGAGTGGACGGGTTGGAGGTGAATATCTCCTGCCCCAACCTCAAAGCAGGTGGAATGGCTTTTGGAACGAATCCAGTTTTGACGGCAGAAGTAATCGAGGCAGTGAGGGCAAAAACCGGTTTGCCGCTGCTGGTTAAACTCACTCCCAATGTTACAGATATTGCACTTATCGCCAGGACCGCTGCAGAAGCAGGGGCCGATGTCATTTCCCTGATCAACACCCTTTCGGGCATGCTCATTGACATTGAAAAAGTGGAGCCGGTGCTGGGTAATACTTTTGGCGGGCTTTCAGGGCCGGCGATCATGCCGGTAGCCTTGAAAATGGTCTGGCAGGTTGCCGAAACTGTCAGTGTGCCGATCCTTGGTATGGGAGGCATAAATTCTGCGGAAGATGCTCTGCAGTTCATCATGGCCGGAGCCAGGGCTGTAGCCCTTGGCAGTGGCCTTTTTTATGATCCAGCCCTGCCGGATAAAGTAAAGAAAGGGATTGCCGGTTACCTGCAGCAGCGAGGGATTTCTTCCCTGTCTTTAATCGAGGGATCAGCCCGGAAGGGAGGCAGAGATAATGAACCCTGCTGAACGCCTGATCGTCGCTCTTGATTTGCCGGATCCGCAGAAGGCCCGGATCCTGGCTGACAGGTTAAGCGATACTGGAGCTGCTTACAAAATTGGTCTACAGCTATTTCTCGCCGGCGGTCCGTCTTTCGTTGCCGAAATGGCTTCCCGTTATCGCATTTTTCTTGATCTCAAATTTCATGACATACCCAGTACCGTTGCTGCAGCAGTGAAGGCGGCTGCTTCCCTGGGAGTGTGGATGGTCAATGTTCACGCCGCCGGAGGGCGAAAAATGATGGTAGCCGCACGGGAAGCACTGGCAAATTATAATGCAAAGCCTTTGCTGCTCGCTGTCACCGTGCTTACCAGCCTTAACGAGAGCCAGCTTTCCGAACTGGGTTTTTGGGAAGGTGCTGAAAAAAGGGTCAGGTTGTTGTCCACCCTGGCTGCAGAAAGCGGACTGGACGGGGTGATCTGTTCCCCCCGGGAAATAGAAGCGGTGAAGGAGGCCGGGGGCAGTGGTTTCCTTACTGTCACCCCCGGGGTCAGGCCGGCCGGCAGCGACATCAATGATCAATCAAGAGTGGCTACCCCGCTGGAAGTGATCCAGGCCGGAGGAGATTACCTGGTGGTGGGACGTCCCATAAGAGCATCTGAAGATCCTTATGCGGAAGCCCGGAAAATAATCGACGAAATAGGGGGCCGGATTAAATGAATCAAGCTGAAATATTTGAATTGCTGAAAAGAAGCGGGGTGATCATGGAAGGCCATTTTTTACTGACCTCAGGGCGTCACAGTGACCGTTTCCTGCAGTGTTCAAAATTGCTGCAATACCCGGAACGTGCTGCCTCAGTATGCCGGATGATGGCCCGTCCCTTTATCAACAGTGGTATCGAAACGGTGATCGGACCGGCAATGGGCGGGGTAATTTTATCCTATGAAATGGCCCGTGCTCTCGGGGCAAGAGCAGTCTATGCCGAAAAGGAAGGAGAACGAATGGTCCTCCGCCGTGGCTTCAGCCTCAGAGCGGGAGAAAAAGTGCTGGTGGTTGAAGATGCAGTCAGCACAGGGGGGTCGGTACAGAAAGTGATCGACCTGTTGACAGCTGTGAAGGCGGATATCGTCGGGGCAGCGGTGATCGTTGACCGCACTAACGGTTTTTTTGCCCCGGGAGTACCGGTAAAACCCCTCCTGAAAATGGCTATTGAATCGTATAATCCCAACGAGTGCCCCCTGTGCCGGGCTGGTATTTCCCTGCAGAAACCGAAAGAAGGCGCTCTTTAAAGAGAGCCGGGTTCCCTGTTTCCCCTGGTTTTGAAGCTGAAAGGACTGAGATGACTGAGATGGAACAAAAAATTTTTGAAAGACTGAGCAAGGAGATGAATATTTCCCTGCCGCAGGTGAACCGGACGGTTCTTTTGCTTGATGAAGGGAACACGGTCCCTTTTATTGCCCGGTACCGCAAGGAAGCAACCGGCGGTTTGCTTGATGAACAGCTGCGCCGGCTGGAAGAAAAGCTGAAAGCATACCGCAGACTTGAGAAGCGGCGGGCAGAGATACTGCGCTTGATAGAAGCACAGGGAGCACTTACTGATGAACTGCGCCGGCGGGTAAACGAAGCGGCTACCGTGGCTGAGCTGGACGACCTCTACCGCCCCTACAGGCCCAAGAAAAAGACCAGGGCATCTATGGCTCGCAAAAAAGGCCTTGAGCCGCCGGCAATGGCTGTCCTCGAGGGGAAAATTGATCCGGCTGAGGAGGCGAAAAAATATATTGATCCGGGAAAAGAACTGGCTGACAGCCCCGCTGTAATGCAGGGAATCTCCGACATAATTGCCGAAATAATCTCTGATGATGCTAAAATACGACGCCGGCTGCGCCTCCTTTACCGCCGTCTGGCTACCGTGGAGACGGGTAAAAAAGAGGAGACGGAAGCCCAAACATATGAGCTTTATAACGGTTTTAGCGAACCGGTGAAAAAAATTAAGAATCACCGGGTCCTGGCCATAAGCAGAGGAGTTAAGGAAGAAGCCCTCAACCTGAAAATAAAAATCCCGGAGGAGAAAGCCCTGCAAGAAATTGGCAGTATCTACCCTGCCGCCGCATACAACCATTCCTGCCGTGCGCTGATCGGTGGAGCAGCCGCTGACAGTTTCCGCCGTTTGATTCATCCTTCCCTGGAAAAAGAAATCTGGCAGGAGCTTCTTGAACGGGCGATTACCGGTGCCCTCGATGTTTTTAAGGAAAATTTAAAAAAGAGGCTGCTAATTCCTCCGGTCCGCAACCGGCGGATCATGGGTTGGGATCCCGGTTTCCGCACCGGGTGCAAATTAGCCTGCGTTTCGGAAAATGGTATCCTGCTTGAAACGGCAACTATTTTTCCAGTAGCGCCGAAAAATGATCTCGAGGGAGCGGAAAAGATAGTCCTGCAGCTGGTTGACAGGTATAAAATTGATTGTATTGCTCTTGGCAACGGCACTGCTTCCAGGGAGAGTGAAGCCTTCATTGCCGATCTGATCAGGGAAAAGCGACCCGAGCTTGAATATGCTGTTGTCAACGAAGCAGGAGCCAGTGTTTACTCGGCATCAGAAGCAGCACGCAGGGAATTTCCCACTCTTGATGTGTCAGCCCGCAGTGCTGTTTCCATAGTCCGCCGCCTCCAGGACCCGCTGGCTGAGCTGGTAAAGATCGATCCAAAAGCGATCGGTGTTGGGCAGTACCAGCACGATATGCCTCCAAAACAACTGGATACCGCCCTGGCGGGGACCGTGGAAAGCTGTGTAAACACTGTCGGTGTGGAGTTGAACAGTGCTTCTGCAGCCCTTCTTTCATATGTAGCCGGAATCAATACTGCCGTAGCCGAACGAATTGTTGCTTACCGCAGTGATGAAGGACTTTTTCAATCACGCGAGGAGCTGAAAGCAATCCCCGGTCTGGGGCCGAAGATCTTTAAACAATGCGCCGGTTTCCTGCGCCTACCGGAAAGCGAAAATTACCTTGAAAGAAGCGCTGTTCATCCCGAATCATATGAGCTGGCCGGCCGCCTTATTGAAGTGCTTTCCATAAACCCGGGTGACCTCGGAAACACGGATGCTATCCCTCCGGCAGAGACTTTCCCGACTGCGGAACTGGCCGACCGCCTGGAGGCTGGAGAACCGACTATCATAGATATACTGGCAGAATTTCGCAAACCTGGCCGTGATCCTCGTGAAGATCTACCTGGCCCGGTTTTTTCAAGGTCTGTCCTGGAAATTGATGATCTGGAACCGGGGATAATTCTCCGGGGTATAGTCCGCAACATTGTCGATTTCGGGGCATTTGTTGATATCGGGGTTCACCAGGATGGCTTTGTCCATATATCGGAAATTGCCGATCGCTATATCAGCCATCCCCTTGAGGTCCTGCAGATCGAGGCGGTGGTGCCGGTGAAAGTGCTGGCTATCGACCGCGATCGCGGCCGAATTTCTCTTTCTATCAAACAGGCGGAAGGAAACTCTTCCAGTTAAACATTCCTCCGGCGGGATATATCGACTAAACTGTTGACGATGGGGAAGCAGGCTATGAGAAGAAACTTTTTTTCTGCTGGTATCACTTCCCAGAAGCCGCGGTAAAAGCTGCGCCAGGATCTTTTGATGTTCACCCGGGGGATATTAAAGGTGCAGCGGTTTTCCTTATCAACGGCAAAAAGGACTTCTCGATCATTTTCGATCAGGGTTTCCGGCATCCCTTTATAGACAGCTCAGATATGGGTAAATGAAATATTTTTCTGATAGGGAATATCCAGTTCTTCCAGCAGAGAGGCAAAAAGAAGGTAACGGGCTTTGCCGTGGCCTGTTCATTTTTGCAGGGCCTCTTCGAGGATAGGGAAGTACCAGGGCATATTATATACTGCCCAGTCGAAATTATACGGGAGAGTGGTATAGACAAGTGCCCTTATTTCTTCAGGTGTTTTTTCTTGAAGCTGTTCGGCCAGTAAAGCGGCTTCTATACGGCTGACCGGAGGATTGGACAGCCGGTAGACACTGGCGGTCAGGTGAAAGTTCGGATAGAGCACTATCAAAACCCAGAAGATAATAGCCATGCATTTCACTATTTTTTTTAAACCTCCAATTGTAAATATCCATCTTGAAGATCCTTATTTGCTTATAATAATTGTTGTTCCTGTTCCGAATATTAAGGAAAATAAATATTTATCTGGCGGATATTTTTCTGAAAGGTCAGAGCTGACGCATCAAAATAAATAGTCTTAGCTGTCGTGGTTTACGGGACAAAAGAAAAAAACTTTTTCGCAAAAAGGAACTGAACAGCGCAACACGAATGTGAGACAATAGT
>JAXHVH010000022.1:0-37389 GCA_034189085.1 Bacillota bacterium
TCCTCAGCTTGTGCCTGATGCAGTTCCTATTCGTCAGGCCGGAGATTTGCTTTAAGCCTTCCTTCACACTCCACCTCGCGAGGGACGCGCTTGGCCCTGGCTATACACTTCCCGCTACCGGTTGTGTTCGGGACTTCCACCCGTTAGACTGCGCCCATGCCGGGCGCACCAAAGCGGCAAAGGCATCCCTGAAGGATGCCTTTGCCTTTATCTTTTCTGCCTTACTGGGAAGTCCCCGGTTCACCTGGAACCTCCTTTGCTTCATCCTTCCCGAACCATACCACATGCTGCGGGAAAGGAATTTCTATACCGGCATCTTCAATAGCTTTTTTTATCTTCCAGAGCAATTCCATTTTCACCTGGTACCATTCAGATGAAGGGGCCCATATTCTGACTGTTATATCTACACTGCTATCACCAAGGTTTTCAACAAAAATCTGCGGCTCCGGGTTGACAAGAGCCAGAGGATGTTCCTCAATCAAATTTCGGATTACATTCATCGCCAGATTGGCATCGTCGGCATAGCTGATCCCCACACTGTATCCGAAACGACGCACAGGGTTTCCCGTGTAATTGGTAATATTGGAGGTGAACACTGTTTCATTGGGAATACGGATAAAATTGCCTTCAAGTGTACGGATGGAAGTTGAAATAATACGAATGTCTTCGACTATTCCCTGCTCACCTGAAATCTTAACCAGATCACCAATTTTTACCGGCCGCTCACCTATCAGGAAAAGACCCGAAATAAGATTTCCAATTATGCTCTGGCTGGCAAAGCCAATTGCCAGGGCAACGATACCGCCGGCAACCATCAGGCCGGAAGGGTCAATCCCGAGCATGGGCATAAGCCAGATCAAAGCGACAATGATAATACCATAAGAAACAACCTTGGACAAAATCTCCAGATGTTCCCTGTCCAGCTTTTCTTTTAAAGATCGCCGAAGCTGTACAGCCAGGAAGTGAGATATGATCAGGGCTCCGAAAAAGATCAGGATCGCAACCATTAAATTCATCCACGTCACCTGACCGTAAACAGTTCGATCCAGCCAATCGACCATCTAATAGCCCTCCCCCATTATTGTCCGCCCCTGCTGGGTGAGAGGTTTGGAAACAAACTGGCACCATGCTTCATGCATTCCCACCTGAGTTGGTTTATCAATAAAAATGGTTTCGGCTGTTTGATCACCGGCTATTTTCATCACCGCTTTTAAAGTAACCAGGTTTAGACTGAAATAAATTTTCATCCCATAGGCGCTGAAAACAGCCTTGTTTATTTCCGCCCATTTGGCTGTACTGTTCTTGATCTCTATCTGCAAAATTCCCAGTTCGAAAGGATTGGCCGGGGGTATGCTTTCATAAATTTCACTTTGCCAGTATCTGCAGATCAACCCTTCCCTAACATTGCCGTAAAGGGTATATTTGCTTTTATTCAGGGAGAACAGGTCCAGCAGGTTATTTTCTTTGCGGCGATTTTCAATGATTGCAGCAATTGACAGGGGGAAAAGGACGTAAATACTTCTTTCTGCCCGCGGTTCCATAACCACCGGCCGGGCAAAATCAATTAAAAGATGGGCACTTAAACCGGGCTTGGGCAGCGGTTCAACCGGGCTGAAGCGCAGAATGCCGGTTCCGGCCAGAATAACTTTATCAACTGTTTCCCCTCCGCCTTCCCTCCGGTAAATGTAGTTACTGCCCTTCTCTTCCATGGATATTCTTACCCCGCCCAGGGTAAGATAAACAGGAGGCTTGAAAGGTCCCCAGGGGACTCCCTCGTTTTGCGAATCATCCTGATAAGACCAGGCCAGCATCCCCGTTTTTTCGTCTGTTTTATTCTCTCCCGGAGCCATAAGATTACTCCTCCTCATTACCTGCGTTGTCAACAAAAACCGGTTTTTGTAATTCCATATAGAAAGTTATTCTATCGTGGTAAAGGCAAATCCTTTTATTAAAATTATCGGCCTGCTGGCTCTTCCCAAAATATTGGTTGAATCAACCAGCAGCGACGCTCATTTAAAAAGCCTGGCCTATTTCCTGGCGGCCCGCTGTCTCTGATCGCGATCCAGTATTTTTTTACGCATTCTTATAGCTGCGGGTGTTACTTCAACGAGTTCGTCATCCTCAATATACTCCATCGCTCTCTCCAGGGTAAAAAGAACCGGAGGCGCCAGACGAATGGCTTCATCCGATGCTGCCGCCCTGATATTGGTCAGATGTTTTTTCTTACAGACGTTAACATCGAGATCCACTTCCCGGGCGTTCTCACCAACGATCATCCCCCCGTAAACACGATCATTCGGTTTGATAAAGAGAGTGCCCCTGTCTTCGATATTGTGAATGGCATATGCTGTTGCTTCACCGGTTTCGAAAGCAACCAGGGCTCCGTGCCGCCGCCCGGCAATTTCTCCACGCCAGGGTCCATAATGGTCAAAAAGATGGTGCATAATCCCCTCGCCGCGGGTTTCAGTCAGTAGTTCGGAGCGAAAACCAATCAGACAACGGGCTGGAAGTAAAAATTCCATTTTCACATTCTTTTCGCCTACAGCCTGAATGGAAAGCATTTCCCCGAGGCGTCCGCCCAGATTTTCAATGATTCTTCCAGAACAGTCTTCCGGGATATTAAGAAAAAGTCTCTCATATGGTTCGCAGGTTACACCGTCTATTCCTTTCAAAATGGGCTTCGGTTTGGACACCTGCAGCTCATAACCTTCGCGGCGCATTGTTTCAATTAGAATGCCCAGGTGCAGCTCTCCCCGCCCCGATACCTGAAAAATGTCCGGTGAATCAGTATCAGCCACTTTCAGACTGACATTCGTCTCGGCCTCTTTCCACAACCTGCTCCGCAGGTGGCGGGAAGTTATATACCGTCCCTCCTGGCCGGCAAAAGGGCTGTCGTTAACCATAAAGTTCATAGTCAGGGTGGGTTCATCCACCGCCGGAAATGAAAGAGGGGCCGGATGCAGGGGGTCACTTACCGTTTCCCCAATATTTACTTCCCCGAGGCCGGCTATAGCAACTATGTCTCCGGCTTCAGCATTGGCAATTTCTTTGCGTTTAAGCCCTTCGTAGGTCCAGAGCTTGCCGATTTTCAAAATTTCCACCCTTCCGTCCTGTTTGCAGAGAGCAATATCCCGACCACTATCAAGACGGCCATTGCGAATACGGCCGATACCGATCCGACCAACATAGTCGTCATAATCAAGAGTATTGATCTGCAGCTGCAGGACCCCTTCCGGATCAACTGCCGGGGGTGGTATTTCTCCAACTATCATTCTAAAAAGAGGCTGGAGGTCCGTTCCTGCCTCACCTGGATCGGTAGAGGCCACTCCCTGCCGGGCAGAAGTATAGATAACGGGAAAATCAAGCTGCCAATCCTCTGCTTCCAGCTCGACGAAAAGATCGAATATTTCATTCAGCACGGCATCGGGACGGGCATCGGGACGGTCGATTTTATTGATGACCACAACAATACGCAGTCCAACCTGCAGCGCCTTACGCAGGACAAATTTTGTTTGGGCCATGGGTCCTTCAAAAGCATCAACCAGCAGCAGGGCCCCATCAACCATTCTCAACACCCGTTCCACTTCGCCGCCGAAATCGGCATGACCTGGTGTATCAACAATGTTAATTTTAATATCTCCGTAATAAATGGCGGTATTCTTGGAAAGGATGGTAATACCTCTCTCCCGTTCGAGATCGTTGGAATCCATCACTCTCTCCATGACTTTTTCGTTATCACGGAAAATTCCAGCCTGTTTTAAGAGACCGTCCACCAGGGTAGTTTTACCATGATCAACATGGGCGATGATCGCAATATTTCGAATATCATCCCTTGTTACAACCGTCATCTTTTCACCTTCATAAATTCTTTCTACTCGTACATCCTGAACATCAGAACGCCTGTTTACAGGGTTTAATTAAAACATTATTGCCCGGGAAATGCAAACATGAGCATCATCATGATAATTTCCGGTGACGTTATGCCGGCCTGCCACCGGGCAATAAAGTTGATCGCTTGACCTGCTGATGACAGGAATCTCCTGTGATCATGCAGAATATTCTTAAAGAATATAACCAATATTAATCAGGAGCTGATCTTGTGAAACCGCATTTCTGCAGTCTGCTGCCCGTACCCGATCTGCTCAAAGTTGAAAACTTGCTTGTAATTCAGCCTCACCCGGATGACATGGAAATTGGTGCCGGAGGTACTATCGCTCACCTGGTCAAATCAGGCACCCGGGTAAATTGCCTCACAGTGACAGACGGTTCCGTGGGCACTACCGATACAAATGTAAGTCAGGATGATTTAATCGCTCGCCGGCGCGACGAAATCAAAAAATCGGCATCCATTCTCGGCATCGAAAACCTGATCTGGCTTGATTTCGACGATGGCGGTATCCTGCCGCTGGAAATAATCCGTTCAGAAATCACCTGTTACATAAGACAGCTAAAACCGAATGCCCTCATGGTCTGTGATCCCTGGCTCCCTTATGAAGCTCACAGTGACCATATACGCACCGGATTGGCAGCTGCTGAGGCAGGGCTGCTCGCCCATATGCCTTATTTTTGTCCCGCTGACATGCAGGATGGACTGCAGCCCCATTCTGTCGAAATGATCGCCTTTTATTATACCGCTTATCCAAATACTTTTATCGATGTGGCAAAAACCTGGGATAAAAAAATGGCGGCCATTGACTGCCACAGGAGCCAGTTTTCAGCGGAACAGGGGGAAAAACTCAAACAGTACCTGGAGGCTAAAGCAAGCGAAGAGGCCAGCAATCAAAATGGTGCACTGGTCGAGACATTTAAAGTCCTTTCCCCCGGGCATCTGCACATTTTTGAACAGGCCTGGCAATGCTGATGCAGGGTAGATTTTTCAAGCCTGTTATTCAGGGCAGCATTAAAAATCGCCGGGAGCTGAAATAATGACAAAACTTTTTCTTTTACGACATGGTCAAACCAGTTGGAACCGGGAAGAAATATTCAGGGGGCGGGCAGACATTCCCCTGGACGATTTTGGGCGTCAACAGGCCAGAGCGCTGGCAGAAGTGCTGAGCCGGACCGGTTTGAAAGATCCCATTTTCTTATGCAGCCCCCTGGCGAGGGCCCGGGAGACTGCAGAAATCGTTACTTCCCGATTTGCCGGCTCACATGTTGTGACAGATCGATCATTTATTGACCTTTGTTTCGGAGAATGGGAGGGTAAAACACTCCGGGAAATCGAAAAAAATTATCCCGAACTCTACAGTATGTGGGTGGAAAACCCGGGCGAAGTAACTTTTCCCGGGGGCGAAAATCTGGGTAAAGTTGCCGATCGGGCAGAAGAAGGGATCATCCGGGCAGCAAAGGAAAATCGGGAAAGTGAAACAGTCATTGTCGCTCACCGCGCCGTTAATAAAGCTTTACTCTGCCGCCTTCTTGGCCTGAGCCAGCAGGCCTTCTGGAAACTCCGGCAGGACACCGCCTGCCTGAATGAATTGGAATATGCCGACAATCACTTTATCCTGGTCCGGCTAAATGATACCTGCCACCTGGATGTGATAAAACAGGAAAGCCGCGATTTTTAAATTTTAATCTTCTGTCTCTCCATTATATCCCAAAAAACTAAACCGCAGTAGTTTGCCTCGGTAAAAAAGGAGAGTGCTTTATAATTGGACAATCTAGATCAAAAAATTGCCGAATTAATAAGAAAGATCGACGATGTAAAAAAAAGGTGGCCCATGCATTCTGCTAAGCCTTCCATGTTGCGGGAACTTGAAGATCTCGAGCTGGAACTCGAAAACCTGGAGGGACAGAAAAGGAAACAGGATTCTTCAAAAAACTGACCTTCTTGCTCAACCAACAGGGTTCTGCGGCTTCTGCCCGGTCAGGACAGCCCTGACATTTTCGGCGGCCATTTGCGCCATTTTGTTACGTGTTTCTACCGTGGCACTGCCCAGGTGAGGCAGAAGGGTTACATTATCAAGATCGGCCAGCCCCGGTGACAGGGCTGGTTCATGTTCATATACATCGAGCGCAGCACCGGCAATTTTGTTTGCTTTTAAATGTTCGACCAGGCTTTTCTCATCAATGTGGCCGCCACGCGCTGTGTTGATCAGGTAAGCAGTCGGCTTCATCAGGTTCAGTCTTTCCCTGTTAATTAAATGACGCACTTCAGGCGTATACGGCAGGTGCAGTGATAAAAAATCGGCCTTCCCGATCACCTCTTCAAGCGGCATATATTCAGCTTTATAGCGGGCTGCTTCCACCGTAGAAAGGGGACAACGCTTGTAGTATATAATCTTCATCCCAAAGGCCTGCGCCCTTTGGGCCACCGCAGTGCCGATTCGCCCCATGCCGATGATTCCCAGCACCTTACCCTGCAATTCAGCCCCTACCAGAAGGAGCGGATCCCAGCTGTTGAACAAACCACGGCGGACGAAGCGATCACCTTCCGCCAATCTTCTCGCTGCAGCCAGGATTAGAGCCATTGTTAAATCAGCAGTCGCTTCAGTTAATATTCCCGGAGTATTGGTCACCGTAATCCCCCGGGCAGTACACGCCGGTATATCGATGTTGTCCGTGCCGACAGCCAGGTTGGCTACTATTTTCAAGCGCGGTGCACCATCAAGCAGAGAGGCATCTACCCGATCGTAGACCATGGTAATAACAGCGTCGGACCCTTTGAATGCTTTCTCCAGCTCGCTGCGGATCATGGGCCTTTTCTCTTCATGAATTTTTATTTCGAAACCGGCTTTTTGCAGGATAATGATTCCCACTTCCGAAATCAACCTGGTAATAAAAACATGCTGAGACATAAGCAAATAGCCACCTCCATTACCCCCTGCTCCTGATTGCTGCCCGTCTGTCCAGGGAACTGCAAAATTTTACTTTTCACGAAAGCACTCCAGCCCTGTATTATAATTCATACATCCCCTGGTCAAGATCCTGTTGATCAGACATATAATATTTGGTCAACTCTTCCTTGAGATAATTAAAAGCATCGTCAACTGTATCACAA
Organism: Bacillota bacterium; assembly: GCA_034189085.1. Lineage (GTDB taxonomy): Bacteria > Bacillota > Dethiobacteria > DTU022 > DTU022 > M55B129. The sequence continues at coordinate 7,001 of JAXHVH010000022.1, forward strand.
AATTTGATCAGGTCCAGATCCTCTTCGCTGACCACCCCAAAGTTGACCATGGCCTTAAAATCAATGATCTGCTTCCAGTATTCAGTACCGTAGATTACAATGGGCATCCTTTTTTTCACCTTTTCAGTCTGGATCAGAGTCAAAACTTCGAACAGTTCATCAAACGTGCCGAATCCTCCAGGAAAAATTACCAGGGCTTTAGCCAGGTATATAAACCAGAATTTACGCATGAAAAAGTAGTGGAAATCAAAATTCAATTCCGGGGTGATGTAGGGATTGGCGTACTGTTCCATGGGAATACTGATATTCAAACCTATTGATTTGCCTCCCGCTTCGATCGCCCCTTTGTTAGCTGCTTCCATAATACCTGGGCCACCCCCGGAACAAACTACAAAGCGATGATCTGAATAGAGTGATTTTGACCACTCCGTAATTCTCCCGGCCAGTTCAACGGCATCCTCATAATAGCGGGAAAAAAAAACCTTATTACAGGCTTGATCCAGTTCTTCCTGCAGGGCGGGGTCGGGGTGATCGCCGGTTTCGGCTACCCGTTCCTGGACCTCGGCAAGCTTCTTCTCCGCAGCATCGCGATTGATGGTCCGTGCTGAACCGAAAAAAACAATAGTGTCATATATCTTATACTTTTTAAAACGGGCCATGGGCTCAAGGAACTCAGATAGGATGCGAATAATCCGCGCCTCTGAGCTTTTCAGAAACTCTAAATTTTTATAAGCCTTTACCGGCTTGGGATTTTCTTTATTCATCTTTTTCTCCTTTCATGGTTGTGGTCGCCATTTCCTGATACTGTTTAATAATACCATACATACCGCCGAGCCGGGATACCTTTTCCCTCTCTCTTTTTCCCTGACGTTAAGGGACAAGGCTCCAACCATCCTATTGGAAGCTCCAGCCCCGATTGGTATACTATCTGCAGCATATAGACGTTTATAGCCATAAAAGGAAACAAAAATTTACATCCGGAAAGTAAAATTCGAAAGAAGGTGTTCCTGGTAAAATTAATAAAATATTTATTTCTGTTTTTTTTAACAGTGATCGCGGCAGTCTCGGCAATGGGCACTGCAACAGCAGCCGGCCCGGCCGATGATCCGTCGGCCCTGGAAGCTTTTCTCGACGGTGTTATTTATAATCAGATGGACGACAATCACATTGATCGAGCAGACCGTTAACGGCCGGCGGCTGATCACCCACGGCGGAAACACTATGCTGTTTAACAGCGGTTTATACCTTCTACCGGAGGAAAATGTCGGCCTGTTCGTATCCTACAGCGGCGGCGGAGGAACGGAAAGGGAATATCTGATCAAAGCTTTTATGGATCGCTATTTCCCGGGAACAACAGGCCGGGAAGCAGTTCCTCCCGCCGGAAGCCGGGGGAGAGCATCCATGTATATGGGAGAATACCACCCCAGCAGGAGCAATTTTTCAACAGTTGAGAAACTGCTCACCCTTTTTCAACCGGCGAAAGTCGGTATCACCGAAGAAGGTTTCCTGACACTGACCATGCCTGGAGAAACACTGCAGTTTGTAGAAGTGGAACCCGGCTTTACCGCAACCGCATCAGCGAAGGGACACAGATGGTCAACGCTCTCGTATTTGAGGCCGCCGATTCGGGGCAAACATTCATGTACTCTGGAGGACCGGCCCTGAACATGGCTAAAGCTCCCTGGTACGGGACAAGCGATTTTATCAGCCTGCTGATGGGAGGTTCTTTAATCCTCTTAATTACAGCGGTGACCGGCTGGGCGATATCTTCTGCGGTCCGTTTTTTCCAGAAGCAGAAGCCCATAATATTTTCCCCTGCCCCTTCGCATCCCCGAAACAGGAATATGCGGCCTAAACTTTCCGCCCGAAAATAAAAAAACTGCTTCCCCAATTATTAACTTCCTTTCCCCGGGTCACCAGGCACCCTCACAGCCAGGCCCAGGATGACTCGACAGTCTCATGGACCGAGGCACATTCTTTTCTCTGTCTCAGTAAAAAAGAAAGGGATATCCTCCCTTTCCCACCGGGAGAAAAAGCTGCTTTGGCTGCTATGGAATTTTTCATTCAGAATAAATTGGCCAATTATGAGGAAAACAGAACCGATCCCAATGCCGGCGGGCATTCGGCTCTCTCACCATATCTCCATTTCGGGCAGCTCAGTGCTCAGAGGCTGGCTCTGGCAGTACAGGATGCCGAAGAACCAGGCATTCGGGGAGATGCTTTCCTTGAAGAGCTAATCGTCCGCCGCGAACTGGCCGACATCTTCTGCTATTATAATGAGCATTACGATTCAGTTGACGCATTTCCCCGCTGGGCCAAAGAGACCCTGGAAATTCATGCTGCCGACCGTCGGGAACATCTTTATTCTTTACAGGAATTTTCGGAAGCCAGAACGCATGACCCCCTGTGGAACGCTGCTCAGAAAGAAATGCTTTTGAAAGGCAAAATACACGGTTATCTGCGCATGTACCGAGCTAAAAAAATCCTGGATTGGACTGAAAACCCGGCCCGGGCCATGCAAATCGCCATTAAACTGAATGACAGTCATTCACTGGACGGACGCGATCCCAGCGGGTATGCCGGTATCGCCTGGAGTATTGGTGGTGTACACGACCGGGCCTGGTTTGAAAGGCCTATTTTCGGTAAGATCCGCTACATGAGTTACAATGGTAGCAAATCCAAGTTCAATGTCGAAGCCTGCATCAGCAGTATTACCAATCTGGAAGAGGGATCAAGCAGCACCAGTTAAGGCGGGTACACCGGCAGTTCTGCTTTGCCTCACCCGGATAGGATAAGGGATTAATCCTTCCCCCTGTCAGTGGGCATTTCAATTAAACTCCGCCACGCTCAAATTTAATCCTCCAGGCTGTAAAGACAGCTTTCCCGGTATTTATGGTTACGGTAAAAATCTTCAAAGTCTATGCGGTAGTTAAAATCGTCTCGCTCCTTGCTGCTCTGCCCGCTTATATCGACATTTCTGATGATCAGCAGTTCCTCATTGATATTCGAAGCCTGCAGAAGTTTCATCCCCGAAGGTGCCCAGATACCGCTTCCTCCCCAGAAATATTCTTTACTACTGGGATGCAGGCCGACCCAGTTCGCTCCCAGACTCCAGACCTGGTTATAAGCTGCCTTGGATGCATTCATCAAGTCCCAGAGGTAACCGTAATAATGATCAGTCCTTGTATTCATTGAAACATATTCACGAATGGCCTGTGAATGCCAGGCTGCCATGGTCACAATAGCATCAACCCCGTCAATAAAAGCATACTGGCGGGGCAGCTCCACAAAACAGAGATCATAGCAGATCAGGAAACCGAAACGCCCCCATTTTGTTTCAATGCTCAATCTCTTATCTGTTCCCTGCTTAAAATAATCTTTTTCGATAGGTGTGAGAAAAACCTTGGCATAAATATATTCTTCCTTCCGGTAATCGATCCCTGGATTAAGGATAAAGGTACAATTGTAATAGTTGTCCTCTTTCCGGCGAATATTACCGTAAAAGATATATTCCAGGCCATCCTCTCCCTCAGTAAGGCTGTCCCTGATATTCTTTAATCGAGATGCAATAGCACCATTTTCCCCGGCAGCAAGTAAATCAAAAATCTCCACCCGGCGTTTTGACTCCCAGATATATCCAGTCACACTGAGTTCAGGGAAAATGAGCACGTTAACCTTCTTTTTATGGGCAATTTCTATGATTTGTTCCATCTTGGCCAGGTTTTTTTCTACACTTGGCGCACCATAGATGTTGGCCAGGAGGATGGTGGGTAATTTTTCATCCTCGGAAAAAACCCGTTCTACAATTCTGAAGCTCAAAGGACAATCCTCCCCGATCATTAAAAATAAAACAGCATGCCCGTCAGCCTGCTGCTATAAACTATATTTTTCAATATTATATTATACATCTTTTTTTACTAGAGAAACTTAATATAATCGATATATTCGTCAAACTGCTGCAGTCCACTTTCCGCCTGCTCCGGATTACGTGAAATATACTCCATTATAATAGCCTGTAGCAGAAGCATTATGGAACAGCCCGGATCGGAAAAAGAGGTATACTGCTGGGGGATAACCAGCAGGTGGTGTGATACCGCTTTCAGGGGAGAAAGGATACTGTCGGTTACACCAATAATGGTTGCTCCTTTTTTTTTGAAAGCTTCGCCAAGAAGTTGCATCTTGCGGGGGTAGCGGGGAAAAGAAAATATAAAAACCGCCGTTTTACGGTTGCAGGATAAAAAAAAGTTGAAGGCATCGGTACTATCCCTGCTTAAGGTAACCACATTCTCTTTAACCTTGGCAAGGTTATAACCAAAATATTGGGCCAGGTACCCGGAAGAATAAGAACCGATCACAAAAACCCTATCGCATTTGCATATGGCATCAGCAATTGTTTCAATCTCCTGCATTGATATGCTTTCAAATAAGCGATTAATGTTGCGCAGGTCATTGTTAACCACGGTTTCCAAAATATTTAGTTCTCTGAGCTGATCAGCCCTGTAGGTATGGCGAATTGTTTCCACTGCCTTAAGCTCATACTGAACTACCGCCTGCAGATCCTCAAGCATCTCCGGAAAGCCGGTGTAATCCAGCGCGGTTGCCAGCCTGACTACGGTAGCCTCGCTTACACCCGCTTCTTTGGCCATCTGGGCAATCGTTTGGAATGCCGCTATTTTATAATTGTTGATCAGATACTTGGCCAGCTGAGTTTGTTTGGGAGAAAGGAAATCTCCCTTTTCCTTAATTTTATCGAAAAGAACGTTTTTCACTACCATCTTATTTTTCTTCTCCCGGCCGATCCATGATCGGCAAAATAGAAACCAGAGCGATCACTAATTCAACAGGGGAACACTTTTACCCTCTTTATAGACGGCTTCGATTTTATCCAGCAACGGATCCAGGGATTGGGCCAGATCACCGTTTACTACGACAAAATCGGCTATCTTGCCTTCCTCCAGGGTGCCCACCCGATCTTCTATACCAATTGCTTCCGCGGCAATCCGGGTTCCGCTGCTGATCGCCTCCATGGGAGTCATGAAACCCTCCCTGACATAGAGAATAAGCTCCATTGCATTCAAACCGTGCAGGTTATAACTGGTCCCGGCATCAGAGCCAAGAGCCACTTTAATCCCCGCTTCAACAGCTTTCTTTATGTTGGATCCCCTGATTTTATGCATGTCAATATTCTTCTGAATCATAAAATCGGGAACCCCATGACTCTGGGCATGCTCCAGGATATGGTATCCGGCGACAAATGTTGGCACCAAATAGATATCTTTTTCCAGCATCAGTTCAATCCCCAGGTCGTCAATAAAGCTGCCATGCTCAATAGTTTTTACGCCAGCCAGGGCAGCGTTTATAATACCCTGAGTCCCATGGGCATGGGCGGCAACACGAAGGCCAAGTTTATCGGCTTCTTCCACGATCACTTTAAGTTCTTCAAGGTTGTACTGGACAGCTCCCGGAACACCTCCAGGATTCATATAGGCCCCGGTAGCCATAACCTTGATAAAATCAGCTCCTGCCTTGATCTGTTCTCTTGTTGCCTTACGGACCTCGGCAACCCCATCCGCTTCCCGGTACATGCCGTTAAAGTAATCATTCCCACTGGCCGTCATACTGATAATTTGCCCGGAAGTAAATATACGGGGCCCCCTGCACCAGCCCGATTCAACGGCAGTTTTCACAGCAAAGTCTATGTGGTTGACACTGCCGGCGTTTCTGATTGTAGTAATGCCGTGTTGAAGGGTTAGCTCCATATTATAAGCAGTTCTGATGGATCGCAATTTGTCTTCTACATAGTTTTCATCGTTGGTGTCAGCCATGCCGTGCAGGTCCATGTGGATATGACAGTCTATTAATCCTGGAATAATCGACATTCCTTCCAGATCGACAACCTGCGCCTCTTCGGAAATACTGTAATTATCATCATCACCTGCGTAGATGATGCTTTCATCTTCGATTACAAGTAGCGCATTTTTCAGAGGCGTTCCGCCTCTGCCATCAATGAGTGCCGCTCCCTTGAAAACTGTGATCATTGTTTGATGCCTTCTTCCTTTAAACCGCTCTGCAGGAAGGGGGTTATACAGCCCCACTTCCTGCAGCCCTCTGTAATATTTAGAAGCTTACCCCCCGGGCAATGACATTACCAAGAGGATCCAGCTCAAAACCATTAATATCTTTTAATGTAACAGCCGAGTAATCACTGTGCGCTATGGGGACAACAGCCACATCACGGTGAGAAATAACCTGCATTTCCCTGTAATAGGCCTCCTGTTCACTGCGATCAAAGGTAGACAGGGCCTTGTCCGAAAGCTCACTGAGCTCTTCATTCTCGTACTGGTTGTTAACCGCCCTCAGCAACATCAAATTCAGGAAATTGTTGGGATGCGGGACATCATACCAGCCAAGAAAACCTATTGAATGCTCATGGTTTCTTACCAGATCGCGATGAGTCCCCCATTCATTGACAACTACATTGGCGTCAATACCGACCTGATTGAGGTAGCTCTTGAAGATCTCAGCAGCATCAACCGGACGCCCAACATAGGTTCTTGATTCGGCAAAAACATGGAGATCCGTAACAAATCCATCAGGATAGCCGGCTTCAGCCAGCAGCGCTATTGCTTTTTCTGGATCATAAGCATACGGTTCAATGTCATCATTAAAACCGAAAATGGTCGGCGGCATCGGATTGATCGCCCTTGTACCAAGCCCTTCATAAACGCTGTCCACCAGCGAATCGAAATCGACAGCGTGCATTACAGCCTGCCGGACCCTGACATCATCGAAAGGCTCCGCCTTGTGATTGATGGCTGCATAAAACAGATTCGAACCGGCTACCTGAAGCAGTTTCAGGTTGGCATCGTTCTGGATCGTCTCAAGCTGGGCCGGCGAAATGGATTTGATGGCATGGACATTACCCGATTGCAGTTCCATCAACCTGGTTGATTCATCGGGGACTACTTTCCAGATTAGAGTATCAATTTTCGGTTTCTCTCCCCAGTAATCCTCAAATGCTGCCATGGTCACATATTCGTCCCGTTTCCATTCAACAAACTTGAATGGGCCGGTCCCGACAGGGTTCTTGAAATACTCCTCACCATATTCCTCCACCGCTGTGGGGCTGACAATATACTGGGAATAAATGGCCATGTAGGTCAAGAAAGGACCGAATACATTGTTCAGTTCGATTTCCACAACATAATCATCCACTGCTCTTACTTCCTTAATCGCTTCGCCTAAAAGCCAGTCCATGTAAGCCAGGCTCTGATCACCAAGCCCGTAGTAGGGATGGTTCTCATCAAGGATTCTCATAAAGCTGAACTCAACCGCTTCGGCATTAAAATCAGTCCCGTCATGGAACTTTACGCCTTCCCGCAGGTTGAAGGTCCATACCAGTCCATTTTCTGACATGGACCAGTCCAGGGCCAGGGCTGGCTCTATTGCAAGGGTTTCGTCTTTAAATTTAACCAGGCCATCATAAAGGTGGTAAGCCAGATCAATTTCACCTTCATGGTAAGAATAACCACAGTCCAGGGTCTTGGCATCGGTACCCCGGGCAATGATAAATATCTTCTCACCCGATTCTTCAGGCAGGGCTTCTTCATCCTCTTCGCCCGTTTCGCCACCGGTATCAGCACCGTTCCCACAGCCGATCACAGAAAAAAGGAGAAAAACAGCCAGCACAAAAACTATAAAATACTTCAGCTGTCCGCGCATCATTTAAACCTCGCTTTCACTGAATGTCAGGCAGGTTGCTGCCTGTTCAAAAATTGATGCAGAGTTACCAGGTGATCCATATTTGCCTTTGTTACCCCTCTTTAAGGGAATCATCTGCTAATACGTTTTTCGTTCACCTCCCAATCCATTTTTTTCAAGTTACGCAGAGAAGCTCTTTCATTGAACCCTGCTGTATTTTGCTTGGCCTCAGTTTACTTACCCTGCCGGTAAAGGTGGCATGCTACCTGACGGCCCTTTTCATGCAATCGGCTTTCAGGGGCAACCTCTCTACAGATATCCATCGCTTCAGGACAGCGGGGATGGAAAGCACAGCCTGCGGGCGGATCAATCGGGCTCGGCACTTCACCCTTTAAAACGGCTGCCGCTGCTTTTATGGTGGGATCAGCAACCGGAATCGCCTTAACCAGTGCCCTGGTATAAGGATGCAGAGCATTGTTAAAAAGATCATCAGTAGCGGCAATCTCAACAATTTTGCCCAGGTACATCACAGCCACCCGGTCGCTAATATGCTTAACCACACTTAGATCGTGCGAGATAAATATATAGGTAAGATTGAGCTTGTCTTTCAAATCTTTGAACAGGTTGATCACCTGGGCCTGAATGGATACATCCAGGGCGGATACCGGCTCATCGGCAATGATCACTTTTGGATCGAGGGCAAGAGCACGGGCAATGCAGATGCGCTGTCTCTGCCCACCGCTGAATTCATGGGCAAAGTTGTCAATATAACCTTCCCGGAGACCAACAAGGGAGAGCAGTTCTTTTACTTTTTCTTCGCGGCTTCGGCGGTTGCCGATGTGATGGATGGCCATCGGTTCAGTCACCAGCTTCAGGACCTTCCACTTGGGATTGAGGCTGGAATATGGGTCCTGATAAACAGTTTGTACATTGCGCCTGTATTTTTTTAATTCCGACGCATTCATTTCAAATATATTTTTACCCCTGTAGTAAACGGCACCTCCGGTTGGCGGCTCAACATACAACAGCAGTTTGCGGGTGGTGGATTTTCCGCAGCCTGATTCCCCCACCAGGCCAAGTGTTTCACCCCCATAAAGTTCAAAATTCACCCCATCCAGTGCTTTTAGATAATCCAGCTTAGTAAAGCTATCCATTCGTTTGATGGGGTAATATCTCTTTAAATTTTCAACCTTCAGCAAAGGCTCCATCATTGATCTCTCCGGTTTTTTAAAGATATAACCAGCAGCGTACTTTTCGGCCTCCAAATTCAGTCAGGGGCGGTATTTCCTCTGAACAACGCGGCAACCGTTCGCTGCAGCGATCATTGAAACGGCACCCCGGCGGAACACTGGACATGTTGGGGACTGTTCCCTTAATTTCTTCCAGGCGGGACTGTTTCTTCGATACCTGCGGAATTGTCTTCAACAGGCCGCGGGTATATGGATGAAGAGGCTCGGCAAAAAGTTCTTTTACATCTGCATATTCCATTATCTGCCCGGCGTACATGACAGCAACTCGATCCGCAATCTGGGCAATTACTCCCAGATCGTGGGTGATAAAAAGAAGGCTGGTAGAATGACTCTCCTGCAAATTTTTCATTAAATCAAGGATCTGAGCCTGGATGGTAACGTCAAGAGCAGTGGTCGGTTCATCGGCAATTAACAGGTCGGGTTCACAGGCCATGGCCATAGCAATCATGACCCTCTGCCTCATACCACCGCTCAGCTGGTGAGGATAATCCTTACTCCTTCTCTCAGGGTTGGGAATCCCGACTATGCTCAGCAGATCTACAACACGGCTGCGGATACCTCTTTGATCTTCGTTCCGATGGAGCTTAAGGACTTCCGCCAGCTGATACTCAACTGTGAAAACGGGATTCAGTGAAGTCATCGGCTCCTGGAAGATCATCGAGATCTGGTTTCCACGGATCCCGACCATTTCGTTTTTCTTTGTTTTTAACAGATCTTTTCCCTTGAACATAATTTGGCCGGTTACAGAAGCAGATGAAGGAAGCAATCTCATGATAGACAGGGCAGTAACACTTTTACCACACCCCGATTCGCCAACCAGGCCCAGGGCTCCAGATTGCCCCAGATTTAGATGGACACTATCCACGGCAAGAATTTTACTGCGGTCAGTTGTAAATTCGACCTTCAGGTCCTTTACTTCCAAAACCTGTCCCTCTGTCAAGATAAAGCTCCTCCCTGCAAATCAATTCATTCTCAGCTTGGAGTCAACCGCTTCACGCAAACCGTCCCCAAAGAGGTTAAAAGATAAAACTGCCAGGAAGATCATCATCCCGGGGAAGAGAGTTATCCACCATTTGCCAAGGATCAAAAAATCCTTGCCACTGCTGAGCATTGCACCCCATTCCGGCGTGGTCGGATCTATGCCCACGCCCAGGAACCCGAGAGCGGCGGTATATAAAATGGCATCGCCAAGAAGAAGGGTCAGGTAAACAATAACCGGCGTAAGAACATTGGGCAAAACATGACCAATGATAATCCATGTATTACCAGCCCCCATAGCCCGGGATGCCTCCACGTAGGGCATCTCTTTCACTGTAAATACCGACCCCCTGACAATGCGAGCCAGGCTGGGAATATAGATGATGGCAATGGCCAGCATCGCCTTTTCAATACCGGTTCCCAGGGTGGCGGCGATGACTAAAGCCAGCAGGAGCGGAGGGAAAGCGAGTAAAATATCGATGAAACGCATGATCACAATATCCACCACTCCGCCGAAATAACCTGACACTAAACCGATAAAAAGGCCCACAACCGCAGTTATGGCAATGACGGCATAACCGACTTTCAGCGAGATACCGGTTCCATGGAGAATTCTCGAAAAAATATCGCGACCCAGGTTGTCGGTGCCAAGCAGGTTCTCGGTGTTGCCTCCCCAAAAACCGGGTTCGAACCGTGCCGACAGGTTAATTTCCACCGGATCGTAAGGAGCAATGAATGGACCGATTACGGCCAGGATCACCAGTAAAACGGCAATGAAAAATGCCACCACTGCCAGCTTGTTGCGTTTGAATACTCGCAGAATTTGATTTAGTTCATTAAACAATAGTTTAACTCACCACCATGTTGCCCCGGCTATTCATAACGGATACGGGGATCGAGATAGGCATAAATCAAATCGACAATAATGTTTATAGCAATAAAGGCAAAGGCAACAAAAAAGACTACACCCTGCACTACCGGATAATCCCGGACATTGATTGCTGAAACCAGTAAACGCCCGATACCAGGCCAGGAAAATACTGTTTCTGTGAGGATGGCTCCCCCCATCAGCTTGGCCAGCTGCAACCCAATTACTGTCGCAACGGGAATCATGGCATTTTTCAGGGCGTGGGTATAAACTACTTTTCTTTCCTGTACACCTTTTGCCCTGGCAGTGCGAATATAATCTTCACTGAGGACATCGAGCATGCTGGAACGGGTTACTCTAACCACGAGGGCCAGTGAAACCGTGGCCAGTGAAACAGCCGGCATCAGCAAATGCCTTACAGAATCGATAAAAGAACCAATCTGACCGGCAATCAGAGAATCTATTAAATACAGGCCGGTGTAAGTAGGAATGGCGACCCCCATTGACAATCGGCCTGAAACAGGAAGCCAACCGAGCATAACCGCAAAAAGGTAAATTAGCATCATCCCCAGCCAGAAGATGGGGATTGATACGCCAAGTAGAGAAAAGCCAATTAACGACTGATCAATGAGGGTATTCCGGTAGCGGGCGGCGCTAACTCCAAAATAGATCCCAAAAAATACAGCAATCAGAAGAGCCACTACAGTTAATTCAATCGTGGCCGGCAGGCGGGTCAAAATTTCCTCCATCACAGGCTGGTTACTCCTGATGGAGATACCAAAATCTCCATGCAGGGCGCTGGTAAACCACTGCCAGTATTGAATATGCAGCGGCTCATTTAAACCAAGTCTTTCCTCAAGCGCAAGGCGGGCCGCTTCGGTAACACGATCACCGAGCATAATGTCAATGGGATCGCCCGGGATCATGTGAATAAGTAGGAAAACAATTATGGAGACACCAAGAAGGGTTGGGATAGTTAAAGCCAATCGTTTCAGAAAGTATCTGTAAAGTGCCATTTGAATCCACCCTTATGAGGAAGAAAAGAAGAATTAAAGAAATATTTTTTACAATATACCATAAAGATGAAATAATTACAACATATAATTAAAAGAAATTTATTTTACATGTCTTGTTTTGACCTTTGTCATCAGGACCGGCAGGTTTTAGGATGAACAATAAATCAGAGAAGTTGATCTGCAGAAGAGAGTCTTACCGGGTTGCCTTGAGGGAGTAATTTTCCAGGTAAAGCGTGCGCATCAATCTGGCTTCACGAAGGTTAAGCGGCCGGCCCCTGTTAAAAATACAGGAAACGATTATTGCCATGGCATTTTTTTCCATGATCATCGCCGCCGCCAGGGCGTCGCCCAGCGAAAGGCCGCAGCATAGCGCACCGCCGCCTGCCAGCAGAACAGCACTGCGTCTTTTCATTAATCCGGCGATCTGCCGGGATATTTTATTGTGAAAATTTGCCGGGTCAAACTTTAACAGGGGGACATCCTCCCCCACTATCTGGGCAAAATCATCCAGCATTGGATACATTTTCTTGCCAACCATGGAAAAAGCGAGAACATTAGGAGAAAGCACGTGCCTGATCGCCTTTACAGCAGGATTGGAAAGATAAATAGCGTGGTGAACAAATAACAGGGGATCTAATTCCTCCTCAGTCCGTGCTTGAAAACCCTGTCCAGGGCTGATCAACAAAGAGCGGCCATTCCCGAATGAGAAAAACTTATCATCCCCATCGGCGGGAGAAAAAATAAAACCATCATTTTCTCTCTTGCTGTTATAAAAGCTGACGGGCTCCTGGGAGCGATAATCATTTTCCTTGCCTGACTTTCGAGAAATGTAATAATTCCGTAGTGAAGGCCAGTCGGCAGAATCCACCTTGCTGATCTGGCTGTACCACCTCAATATATAATTGGCACAGATCTCTTCCAGCCTTTCAGCAATTTGGAATGCTTCTTCACTGTCAACGCCGAGGCATAGAGCACCGTGAGCAGTCATAATGTAAGCTTTTCCCTTCGAGCGGGACATGGTGGTAGCAACATTTTCAGACAGCTTTTTACTGCCCGGCATCCCATAGGGAATTGATACGATTCTGTCACCGATTAAAGAAGCATACCCAACTTCTTCAATCTCAATGTCAGTCTGCAGGGAGCTTATAGCCGAGGCATAATACTGGTGAGTATGAATGATGAAATTAATATCCCGGCGCTGCCTGTAAACTGCGGCATGAACTCCCTTTTCCGAGGATGGTTCCACGCGGCCCTCATAGCTCAGATCATCAAGGTTCATAATCACTATATCTTCCGAGGTCAGCTTTTCATAAGGACGGCCGCTGGGAGTGATGGCAAAAAGGGTGTCACTCAACCGACAGCTAACATTACCCCAGGTACGGGCAATTAACCCCTCCCTCACCAGTCGTTTCCCGGCCTTTACTACCATTTCTTTTGCTTTTACATTGTCCAACGGCCTGACACCTTCTTTTTTTACCCATTACCAGGTTAATGTAAACAGGTATCTCTCAATTATATTAACCCTTTACATGGTAAAAATAAACCGGGCCGACTAAACGGCCCGGCAATAAGTTAATAAGCTAGTACGCAGGGTGGCTGTTTATTCTTCTTTTTTTTCTTCCGGGTTAATCCCGTCACCAATGGCCTTGTTAACATCCTGCATTAACTGATCAAAATTGTTGCGAGCCCGGCCATAAGCCTGTATTGTCAAACTGGCGTCCATTTTCCCTTTTGCCGCATTGAATTCATCAACTTGCTCCTGGCTTGGCTGCACGCCTGATTGCTGAGAAAACTGTATTTGCTGCTGCAATTTTTGGATTTCTTCAATCAACTGACTGGCTTCGGGATCACCTTTCACATTTTCAGTGGTTCTGTTCAGTTCTTTAAATTCCTCGGTTTTACGGATTTCAGAACCAAGTTCTTTTGCTTTTTCAAATATGTCCACAAATAATCCTCCTTATTGGGGTATAGATTATTGCCTTCTTGGTTCAGGTCGACAATTCCTTTAAAAACCGACAATTTTTTATTTGGAACGGCATCTCTTATCTGAATGGTAACAGCAAACCTTGAACCGTGGGGACTGACACAGATGTCACACTTTTTGGCATAACCAGCCACACTATAACCCGTCATACCACCTGCAAGGTGACTGATACCCTTAAACCCATGCTGCTTCAGAATGCTCGCTGCAAGGCCAGAGCGAAAACCGGTGCTGCAAATCAGAATCAAGGGGAGATGAGGATCAAGTTCCCTGTGCCGGCTCCGCAGATCGGGAACCGGGATATTGATGGCCTCTTCAATGTGACTGTCGTTATATTCGAGGGGAGTGCGGATGTCTACCAGGGCTGTCGGATTATTTCCTGTAACAGAGAATGTAATTTTTCAGTCGAGATCAACCGCACCGATTTCGTTTCCAAACCGGACATCACCCAGGGGGCATGCCTCCGGCAAGGGAACCCTTGACCCGATCCATACCTACTCTGCGCAGCCAGAGGGCTGCTTCTACCGTTTCATCATATTTGTCGCCGACAAAGTATATGTCCCTGTCCGTCGGCAAGACCCAGCCGCCAAAGGTGGAAAAATTCCCACACAGTTCGATATTATATGATCTCCCAATGTTCATTCCGCCATAAGCAGAATAACTGCGGATATCAACTACTACAGCATCCAAACCGCTAATTGCTTCCTTGAATTCGTGTGGTTTTAACTCTTCAAGGGGCGCAATGGATGAAAGCAGGTTTGGCCCATGACGGTTAATATCACTGCAGCGAAGGAAATGATCAGGTGCAGGTGGCATATTTTCAGTAAGCGAACGAATGAATTCCCCCCTGTCTTTTATCTGCAGGACGGGATTATAGAGTTTTTCATATCACAGGGTCGACTGGTGCTTGGCCCCGATTGATCTGTCACAGAGAGAACCTGCACCATGAGCAGGGTATATTTCGCAGTGATCGGGGCAGCTTCAGGTTTGTTACGTCTCTCTCGCTACCAGACGTAACAGGCAGGGTATATTTCGCAGTGATCGGGGCAGCTTCAGGAGCTTATTAAAAAGACTGTCATAAAGTTTGCCCGCCAGTTCATCCGCTTTATCCGGAAAGATATCAGGCCTACCAACATCACCAACAAAAAGAAGATCACCAACAAAAAACGCCTGCAGGCTCTTTACCCCGTGAAAGATCAGTAACTATGTAAGATACATTTTCCGGAGTATGCCCGGGCGTTTCAATGACCTCAAGGCGCATATCTTCAAGTTTAATGTTGTTCCCTTCTGAAACAGGCTTGTGCTGAAAGTTACACTCTGCCACCAGAGGCGCATAGATACCCGCTCCGCTTCTGCTGGCAAGATCCATATGCCCTGAAACAAAATCGGCATGAAGGTGGGTATGGATAATCATGGTGATTCCAACACCCCGCCTGCGCGCTTCCTCGATGTAAACATCAACATCCCTCTGCGGATCAATTACCGCACAGCTTCAGCTGCCGATAAGCATATAAGAACTGTGAGCAATTTTGTCAATGAAAAAATGTTTAATCAGCACAGGGCACACCGTCCTTTTCAGTATCAGAGATTGTGCAAATAGCAACCGCTCCACGGCCGGTATTGATGTTAATTGCCGCCGATACCTCTGTCACATACTCCGGTTCCTTTTGAAGCAAACCAGCAATGACCTGACCACAGTTCTCCGCCAGTTCTGGAGCTCCGGCATGAACAATGCAATAGCTGTCGATTGGCATTCTAGTGTTGCTTTTTTTAACGGTATTAATTATTTTATTGAGGCCTGCCATCTGGCTTAAAGCAACGGCAAAAAGCTTGTCCCGGCCTCCTTTATCCAGGGTGACAAGCGGTTTGAGATTAAAGAGAGCAGGCACAAAGCTCTGCAGGAAGCTGAGCCTGCCGCTGCGGGCCAGGTATTTAAAATCGGTCATGCTCACAAACATTTTGGCCCGGGGTAGAAGGCTTTCAATATTATCCAAGATTTCTTCATAACTGCAACCCCGGGCAGCCAGGCAGGCTGCTTTGAGAACCAGCAGGCCTTGAGCCCCCGATTTTGTGTGCGAATTAA
The DNA here is from genome assembly GCA_034189085.1 of Bacillota bacterium. Lineage (GTDB taxonomy): Bacteria > Bacillota > Dethiobacteria > DTU022 > DTU022 > M55B129. Next base: position 22,878 of record JAXHVH010000022.1, read on the forward strand.
TTACAGAGACAGCCGTTCCATCGTCACGTAATTTCTCGGCTACTTTCTCAAATACATCTTCGGTATTACTAAATTCTCTGGAAGTCGGGATCATAACTACTGATTGATAGTGTTCGGCAATGAATGAAAGCTGATTGTAAACGGCATTAAAGGAAGGAGGCGAATAAGAAGGGTGTTTAGATACCCGGTCGGCCAGATCATAAATTTGTTCGGGTTTTACTGATACTTTATCCAGGAATGCGGATCCGTCTATGTTGATGTTGATCGGGACAATGTGAATCTGATGTTCATTGATCAATTCAGGGGGAAGATCAGCCGCAGAATCGGTCACCACCGCCACTTCAGCAAGTCTTTGATGAACTACCTGGTACTGCCTGATCATGTCATCAACTTTCTGGTTGGTTACAGCGCCATATTCAAAGAGACTAGAAAAAAACTTTTCAGGATCATTAGTATGCATGTGAACCTTTGTTTTCTCAGGTGTGCCGGCAATTATTAGCGAATCCCCGAGGCTCTGCAGCGATTGTCTGAGCTGGTCGTGATCTATATTTTCTCCCGCTACCAACCCTTCAGAACAATAACGGAACTTGATATCTCCTCCCATAACTGCTGCCGGTTCAGCCATAGCCACATCAGAAACTTCTCCAGACAACAGGGCTTTCAAATCTCCGGAATTAATAAGTTTGGCCACTCCTTCGAGGAAAAAAACGAAACCCTGGGCACCGGCATCAACCACCGAGGCTTCTTTCAGCACCTTCAATTTATCCGGTGTTTCTTTCAGAGAATACCTGGCCTGTTCAACCGATTTTAGAAATACCTTAATAAAATCATTAGTTTCTTTAGCCAACCGTTGAAATGCATCTGCCCAGTCATGGAGAACTGTAAGCATAGTCCCTTCAACAGGAGTTGAAACAGCACTATAAGCATAAGGAACCGCCTTATGTACCGATTGGGCAAAGGACCTTGCCGAAAGGCGTTTATGCTGGCCTGTTTCCCTGGAAATACCGTTGATGAACTGGGCTATTATGATCCCCGAGTTGCCTCTCGCCCCACTGAGTGAAGCATCAGCAATAGAACGAAGAGTATCACTAATACTCCGGGAAGGCTTCACAGAATCAACAATATAATTAAAAGTCGCCGCAAGATTGTTGCCGGTATCGCTGTCATATACCGGGAAAACATTTATTTTGTTCAGCCTTGCCTTATTCAAAACAACTTCCCTGGCTCCGGCCAGAAAAGTATAATATATTCTATCGCCATTTATATAGCTGATGGACATCCATCTCACCTGCATTTCCATACAATATTTTTAAACATATAGAATTATTGAATTTCTTATTAAATAGTTTAATCCTGCCTTATTACTTAATCAAGCAGATTCTTAATGAAAATTGATGCTAAAATCATAAATAAAAGGGACATTCATCAATTGCCCCTATCACGGTCAAATTTTAAGCATATTATACCAAATATATTATATAACAAGCTGTAGAATTTGTTAAGCCCACGCGACAGGCTGATCGGCTGGGCGGACGAACTTATAAAACACTTGATTGAATATCCCGGCATCATTTATCTTATTGGGACCAAAATCCTGGAAAGAGAAAGCACTATTATCGGCCCGCACCTGGATTTACTGGAAACAGACCTCGCCCCGCTGGTAAAAAAAATTACCGGCCTCAACCGGAAAAACTCAATTAGCTTTAAAGTCCTCCATCTTATTTCAGGTGTGGTCTACCCGGTTTTAATTTTTTCCAACGCCGAAAATCACGGAGATATTGATATTCGAAACAGGGATATGCGCCTGGCTTATATAAACTCACTGATTGACAGCATCGAAGCAGCCTGATTCAATATAAATTCGTGAGAAGGAGTTTTTACTCTTTGAGTGGTTTCGCAAAGATACATTTCCTGTGTCCGTATCCGTGTCAACTCATATAAAAATCTTACGAAGGTTAACGGCTCACTCATATAAGAAGGATCTTACCCTGGGTCCGGTATCCAGCCAGGTGGCTCCCCTTACCCGCGGGGTAGGGGGGCAAAAGAATTATCTAACATTTCACCTCTTGGTTTTTGGAGCCTTCAAAATCGTTAACTGAAAGGCCCATGCCCAGGTTAAGATCACTGGAAACTGCCAATGTTTCTTTTGCCAGCAGTTTTTCCAGCTGGCGATGTAAGGCCAGGGGGTTTAATGAAAAGTACTGCTTCAGTAAAGCGGCCTTCATTTTGTCATTTAACACATCCTTTTCAGTAAGGCGCTGGAAGGGTGTCTGAGCAGTGTCGTAGCGTTTTTTAGTTTTTGCACCGTTACGTTCTTTGAAAATCACCTTCCGCATTGGTAAAAACAAATTCACATATGCATCAAGCAGAGCATAGATTTCATTTAGCCACGCCACTTCCTCAAGGGTATCATAGCGCTCATAGCCGACCATTTCTCGCACATATTGACGATTCTTTTGCTCTACATGGTCGTTATCATTCTTACGGTAAGGACGGCTACGGGAGAATTCAAGACCGTTTTCCTTGCAAAAACGGACCAGGTGATCACTTAAAAACTCGTTGCCACTATCGCTGTGCAGTGCCCAGATGATAAATGGCCACTGGGATATGATCAGCTTGATTTCTTTAAAGATGCCCTTTTGCCCTTTGCCCAGAGTAGCTCTGCGGCTGCTATAACCGGTTACGATGTCGACCATGTTTAAAGTGGAGGCAAACTGGCCCAGAGAGGAACCACCGTTATGTTCCACCAGATCTATTTCTACAGCCCCGGGCTTGTCTTCATCCCAGGTGTAAACATTGATTGGTCCTTCGGATTTAATTTTGTGATATGGTTTATTTTGAGGCAAAGATTGCTTGGGTGAAACCCATTTGGTTAATCGCCGTGCCAGGGTAGCACGGCTAATCTGGGAAAGCTGTTCACAGATCTCTTCAGTTAAAAATATTTCATTGGGCTTAGCAAGGATTTCAGCTGTGGGCAGCAACATCGGATGTAATCGCTCTGCGCAAGGGTAATCCAAAGCTTCCCAAACCGACTGAATAACAGGCATAGCTTCTAAATATTTTAAAGGGCGATGCCGTTTGACCGGTGGGTTAGGCACGGAAAGTGGTTGATTGAGCACGGTAGTTGCGTGTTTGCGGTGGTAATTCAAAACCCTAACTACCTCATTGATCATTTTTATTTTCTCTGTTCGCGATGTTGTTTGTTGATAGCGTTGTCGCATGGCATTTAAGTACTCACGACGACTCTTTACTGACATAGTCATTTCACGTCCCCTCGGTAAGATTTCGTCGTGAGTGAGCCGATCCTCCCTGATCACAGCTTGACGTTCTTGAAAGTTTAGCGGCATCTCAATTGCCCCCTTGAGGGTTAGATCCTTTTTGTTTCGAGGCATATATACTCCGCTCCTTTCGAGTACTTTTTAATTGTGATGCAACGAAGTGTTTTGGAGTACTTTTTTTCTGATGCAATTCGTTATATTGACAGGAAACTATTTTTTTGCTACCATATATGCATAAAGCTGCATATGTTATTGGTGATAACAATGGATAACTATATCAAAACAATCAAAGGGCTTGCTGAAAAAAACCGCATTCGCATTTTGGCTCTGCTGCACAGGGTTAAGACTGAAGTTTGCGTCTGCGAAATAGTTGATGCACTCGAAGAATGTCAGTACAACGTTTCCCGCCACCTGAAAGTGCTTCAGCAGGCCGGCCTGATCGTCAGTCGAAAAAAGGGCAAATGGAATTATTACCGACTCAATGAGAAGCAAGTTCCTTTTCAGGAAAAATTACTGCAGGCTGTCAGTTATATTTCTTCAGAGACAATAAACGAGGATTTTAAACGCCTGCGTAAACGCCTTTCCATCAGGGTAAACAATGAATGCGTGATCGGAATCAGCAAGAATAATGATCAACAATAAGCAAGCTATCACCTGTTACAAAAGTAGAAAATAGTTAGGCCACAAGAGTTCTTGTAAGACTTTTAAACATACGGATTATCGAACGGATTACAAACTTCTATATTATTTTCATCATTATTTTCATCGGCAGTGAAACTGTAAAGGAGGCAAAATCGATGATTAATAGAAGTACGGATTTGGCAAAACGCTACCTGGGAGAAAAATTGTTGAATCAGGCAATTGGTTATCTTGAAAAGGATCCCGAAGGAAACTTTATTAAAACCCTTGATCTGGCGATGAAGGCTCCCATTTTGAGCTGGCACCAGGATTATATTGTCAATATTAAGAGTAATTTCAAGCAAAATCCCGCAATACAGCAGTATATCAGGCGAATATTCAACGAAATTGACGAAAATGTCCGCAACCACCTGCTGGTTAATTTCTTTCTTAATGCCAGTTTAATCGGTGTTCCCATTCAGAAACGAAAATCGGACGAATTCGGTTTTAATATCCCTTTTACAATTTTGATCGATCCAACCAGCAACTGCAACCTGAGCTGCAAGGGATGCTGGGCGGGAGCATATAAAAAACATGATAGCCTCAGTTTAAATGAAATGAACCGCCTTGTCAGCGAAGCAAAAGAACTGGGGATATATTTTATTGTACTTTCAGGTGGCGAGCCCTTCATGTGGCCGCACCTGGAAGAGCTCTGCCGGAATCACCCGGATGTTGCTTTCATGGTTTATACAAACGGAACCCTGATCGATGAAAACGCTGCCGGGTGGATGCGCAGCGCCGGCAATATTAGCCCGGCGATCAGTATCGAAGGATGGCGCGAAACAACAGACGACCGCCGCGGCACGGGTGTTTTCGATAAAATAATCAGGGGCATGGGTAACCTGAAAGCAAAGGGAGTTCCCTTTGGCTTCAGCGTTACGGCAACCAGGGACAACTGCGAGGAGATTTCTTCTGAAGAATTTATTGACTTTTTAATTGAGAAGGGCGCTTTTTACGGCTGGACTTTCCACTACATCCCTATAGGCCGCAATCCCGATTTCTCTATGAGAATTACCCCCGGGCAACGGGCCGAAATGGTTTATAGAATCCGTGAAATACGGAAAACTAAGCCGATCCAGGTAGTCGATTTCTGGAATGACGGTCATCTGACAGGCGGTTGTATCGCCGGAGGCCGCCGCTATTTTCATATAACAGCTAACGGCAATGTTGAACCGTGCGCTTTTGTCCATTTTGCCGTCGACACAATCTATGGCAAGAGCCTCCAGGATATACTGGCCAACCCGCTGTTTGCCGCTTACCAGAGTAGACAGCCTTTCAGCAACAACCTGCTTCGGCCCTGTCCGCTGATTGATGTCCCGGACCAACTTAGAGAAATAGTAACCGAGTCAGGAGCCCGGCCGACTCATGAAGGGGCCGATGACATATTATACGGGGAAACAGCCCGCAAAATGGATAAAACAGCGCAGGCCTGGAAAGAAGAAGCAGACCGGATCTTGAACAGGGTTGAAGGTAAATTAACCAGGGAAGAATCACAGGTTTAGCCGCGGAGCAGAAGACAAACAAACTGCTCTCGCTCGTGAGATACGGGGATTGTTCCGCTGCTGAGGCGATATCCACCAGGAAAACAGCCGGCTGCCCGAAACCGGGCCGCCGGCTGTGGAGGTTATAAATGCGAAATAAATCAAATAAAAAAGTAGGCTGGCTCTGCACTTATACACCGGAAGAGATCATTCATGCCGCTGGCTTTACGCCCGTCCGCCTGCTCCCGGGAAGCGGTGCTTTCACGGAAGGAAGCGAAGATCTGCTGCCTCCCAATATTTGCCCCTATCCGCGCAGGATCCTCAGCACACTGCGGAGCGGTATTTTGCAAAATATGGAAGGAGTGGTGGTGGCAAACTCATGTAATGCTATGCTCCATCTTTATAACGTGCTGCGCACGGCAGGCGATTTCTTCGTTTATCTGCTGGACGTTCCCCGAAAATTAAATGATCAAGCTGTTGATTATTTTACCGGTGAACTGATCAGGCTTGCCGATTACCTGGGAGGACGGGGCCAGCCAGTAACGGCTGAAACCCTTGCTTCATCTCTTTCTTTATATCGCGAAAGGGCTAAATACCTGCAGAAATTGACTGATCTGCAATGCTATGACCTGCTGTTATCAGCTTTTCCTTCCGGCTACCACGAACTGGCTGTAGAAGCCTCAGGACTTTCTCCCGAAATTTTCACGGCAAAATTAAAACGGCTGGTTGAAAAATATAGCAGTGGTTGCAGGACCCAGCAGGATAACAGGTCGCTGATACTCTTTGCCGGAGGTTTAATTTCGGACAGTCTTTCCAGGATGCTTGACGGACGCCGTGAGCTGATTGTATATCCTGAAAACTGCAGCGGGATGCGCTATCTGCTTAAAAAAACGCCATTTGTAAATCCCGACCGGCCTGCGACTGCCGGAGAGCTGTACCGCGCCATCAGCCGGGCCTGCCTGGAAAAGCCGCCCTGCCCGCGTATTTTCAACACCAGCACCCGGGAAAAATATTTTCGGAATCTGCTGGATACTATGCCGGTTAAAGGGGTCATTTATCATGATCTGATTTTTTGTGATCTCTGTCATTACGACTATCTGCTCCTGCAGGACCTGCTCGCCGGGACAGGGATTCCCCTGCTGAAAGTTAAAACCGAATTAGGAGAAGAAGACAGCGGACAGCTGCAGACCAGGGTGGAAGCTTTTCTGGAAATTGTCAGTCAGGAGGAACAATAGTGAGTATTAAAGCTCAGTTTAACGAAAGGTTAAAAAATGAGCTGGGGCGGAAGCTGCTCTCTTCACCGGTTACCTACCGGCTGGCCAGGGAAATATTCGTCCGCAAAGGCAACTTTGCTTTTGAAGCAAAAAAGAAAATGACGGCGATGGCTCTGGAGCAGGCAGCCGAAGCCTACCAGAAAAAAAGACCGGTGGCCTGGACCAGCGCTTTCTTCCCAACGGAAATGCTTTATTTCTTCGATCTGATTCCCTTTGCCCCGGAGGTTGCTGCCGGCACGTCGGCCGCTCTGGAGCTTTCGCCCCGCCTCATCCGGCATGCCGAATCAATGGGGCTCTCTGCGGACAGCTGTTCTTTCCATCGCTGTGCGGCAGCGGGTACGGACCTTGATTATTTTCCCCACCCCGATTTCCTGATGGCCAGTGCCCACCTCTGCGATGGGGCGCCCCATTTATTTCAGTACATGGCTCGCCGCAGTCGAAAACCACTTTATCTTCTCGATGTGCCGGCAGGTGATGACGACCGGGCCCTGCATTATGTAGCTGATCAGCTGGCTGAAATAGCTTCCGACCTGGAAAAGAAAAGAGGGATCAAACTTACCGATGACCGTATTGCCGCTGTATTTGAGGCCTCAAACCGGGCCCGCCATTTCAGGATAGAGGTGGAAAATCTGCGGACGGAAGTCCCGGCCCCGCTGAACGGCACAGAAGGCCTGGCCTACATTTACCTGACGCTCCTGGGCCAGGGCCATCCGGAAACCGCCGCGATATACGAAACTCTAACCGGTGAATTAAAAGAGGTTGTCAAAAAGAACAGGGTAGAGACAGTCAAAATGGACCACGAACGCTACCGCCTGATCTGGCTCCACCTGCGCCCTTATTATTCATCCGATCTCATCTCTTACCTGGAAAATGAATTAAAGATGGTTATTGCTGCCGAAGAGATGAATCTTGTGCACTGGCCTCCCCTGGACCCGGAAAAACCTTTTATCAGCCTTGCCCGCAGGGTCATCCTCCATCCCGGTCTCGGACCGATCGAACGCCGCCTGAAATTTATAATCAAGAATTACCACCGGTACAGAGCACACGGGGTGATTCATTTTTCTCACTGGGGCTGCAGGCAGTCTGTCGGCAGCATTCTATTCTTAAAAAAAGAACTCCAGAAAAGGAATATCCCCTTTCTGGCCGTTGATGGCGACTGTATCGATGGGACCAGTTTCCCCTGGGGGCAGGTTCTCACAAGGATAGATAGCTTTTATGAAATCATGGAAGAACTCTATGCCTGAAGCGCGGGGATAAAATTTGCCCGCCCGTTATCAGAGAAAGGCAAAATTATCAACATCAACCAGGCCCCGGTCAGTAATTTTCAGGGAAGGAATTACCGGCAAGGCCATAAAAGAAAGGGTCAGGAAAGGCTGCGGTAGATCGGTGCCCAAACGGTGGGCAGCTGAAAGTACTGCCGACATTTTTTGGGCTGCAGTTTCCGCTTTTTCTGCAGTCATCAGGCCGGCAGCTGGAAGGGGCAGGCTAGCTTGCACCAGGTTATTCCCTCCCACAACCACGAAACCACCGCCAAGGCTGGCCAGCTCGTTTACGGCGGCAGTCATTGCCTTTTCCGAAGCCCCAACCACGATGATGTTATGAGAATCGTGCGCGACACTGGAAGCTATCGCCCCCGTTTGAAGGTTTAGCCCTTTGATCAGGGCCGTGGTCATTCCCCCGCCCTTCCCGTGCCTTTCGATTACGGCAATCTTGTTCAGATCCGGACCTGGCCGGGCAGAAATTGTTCCATCTTCCCGGCGGGGAACATGAATAAACAATTTTTCTGTAATCAGTTGCCCGGGAAAAATACCAATTACCGGCACCTGTTCCGATGGACATGAAAGGGCAAAATCTTTTTCCTGCAGGGGCCTGTTTAATTTTACAGTACAGCAGGCGGTTCGGGGGAGTTCATAAGCAGCAACATCGGTTAACATACGCCCTGCCCGAGCAACCGGATGGCCGTCTTTAAAAACCATCATGACCGGAAATTCATGCAAATCTCCGAAGATGACAAGGTCAGCCCGGCAACCGGCCGCTACTGCTCCACGGTCATAAAGCCGGAAATGATAGGCAGCATTGTAAGAAGCAATTTTGATGACCGTAAGGGGCTCTGCTCCGGACTCAACAGCCGTCTTCAGCAGCTCATCAAGATGCCCCTTTTCAAGTAGCTCGCCCGCTTCCCGATCATCGCTGCCGAACATGAACATATCACTGCTGGCAGGATTGACAAGGGGCAGTAATTCGGCCAGGCTGGAAGTTGCCGAACCGTGCCTGATAATTATTTTCATTCCGTTCCGCATCTTCTCACGGGCTTCCACAGCAGTGATCGATTCATGATCGGTTGAAATACCGCTGCCTGTATAAGCCTGGAGGGCGTGACCTCTCAGGGCGGGGGCATGCCCGTCAACTACTTTTCCGGCCCTGTGAGCGGCAAATATTTTCCGCAGGACTTCTTCGTTCCCATTCAGCACCCCGGGGTAATTCATCATTTCACCCAGGCCAACCACCCGTGGATGAGCCAGAAGAGTGGATACCTGCTCGGCATTTATTTCACCCCCGGCGGTCTCCAGGGTACTGGTGGGCACACATGACGGAACCGTAGAAAAAAAATCACAGGGCAGCCCTTCAGAGGCTGCCAGCATCAATTCCACTCCTTCCACGCCCATTACATTGGCAATTTCATGCGGATCGTTGATAATGGCTGTTGTCCCATGCGGAACTATCAGTCGGGCCAGTTCCGGCGGCAGAAGAAGGGTGCTCTCAACATGCAGGTGAGCATCGATCAAGCCTGGTGCGACATACCTTCCCTCAAGATCTATGACTTCTTTACCTTTCGTATAATCACTGCCCACACCGGCGATTCGTTTTCCAGAGATAGCAACGTTGCCTCTTTCAACTTCCAGGGTAAATACATTGATCACTCGCCCGTTTTTGAGCAGGAGATCAGCCGGTACATCTCCCTGTGCTACAGCCAATCTTCTCTTTTTTTCCTCCAGCTGTTGATCATGGTTTTGATTCATTTTGATTCCTCTCCTCCGACAGGCTTTAACTTAAATATTCACCCTTTTTAGAGATCATCCTTTTTCAGTCTTCCTGCAAGGTTAAAATATTGATAAAGACGGGGCAAATCTCCGATTCGGGAACCATAAGTGAATCCTGCCGGTCATCTTAATAAAGCTATTTTCTTGAGGGGGACTAAAAATGTTTTGGATAATAAACCGGCTATACGCTGCTGTCATTATGGTTTCAATTGTAATTCTGTTAACCGCGGGACGCAGTTTGCCAGGTCTGCCAGAAGGAGAAGCAGCCCCGGTAGAAAAACTTGATGAATGCCTGGTTGAAGCAAACAAAGGATTTGGTTTCAGTCTTTTCAAGATGTTGCAACAGGCAGATAAAGAAAGCAACCTGTTAATTTAACCTTCCAGCATCCTGACCGACCTGACCATGACCTGCAATGGAGCAGAAGGGAAAACCCGCGCAGCGATGGAAAAGACCTTGTTCCTGTCAGGCGTGTCCCGGGAAGAGATCAACAAGACCTTTGCCGATTTGCTTACTATCCTGCAAAATCCTGATCCGGAGGTCGAACTGGACGTAGCCAATTCACTCTGGGCGCGCAAAGGCCTGGAATTTAATGAAGCTTTCATCAGTCAAAACCGCGATTTTTATGACGCTGAAATAACAGCCCTGGAATTTTCCGATCCCGAAGCCGCCGGCGTCATCAACGATTGGGTCAGGGAGCAAACAGGAGAGAAGATATATGGTATAGTTGAACCGCCCATTAATCCGGAAACAATCCTTTTTTTAATTAACGCCTTCTATTTCAAGAGCTCCTGGTCTGAAGAATTTGATCCTGAACAAATCAGAAAAATTTCCTTTAATCTGCCTGACGGAAAGGAAAAGGAACATCCGGTGATGTTTAAAAACGATGATTTTGAATACCTTGAAACCGATCTATTTCAGGCAGCCCGTCTACCCTACGGAGAAAGTGAGTGGATTGCCATGACTCTTTTTCTGCCTGCCGGAGATATTACTCTGGAACATTTTTTAATGGAGCTGGATGAAGAGAAATGAAACGAATGGAACAAAGCCTTCGGCAGCATGGAAGGTAATCTTGGTCTGCCCCGGTTCAGCTTCACCTGTGAGTTGTCCTTAAGTGAAGCCCTCTCCGATCTGGGCATGGAGATCGCTTTTAATAAAAATACCGCAGACTTCGGTGGAATGCGTCCCATCCCGCCACGCCTATTCATTAGTAAAGCGAAACACAAAACTTATATTGACGTAAACGAGGAAGCATTGAAGCCGCAGCTGTTACCTCTGTTGAAGTAGAAGTAACAGCCATGCCGGAACAATTTTCGATGATTATTGGCCGCCCCTTCTTTTTTACCATCACTGATGAAATAACCGGAACGATTCTTTTCATGGGAACCGTTTTTGAACCCTAAATAATAGTCAAGTTTTCTCTGATATCCACAACAAAGAACGGAAGACGGCATGCTCGATGCATGTTTATCTTTCGTTCTTCAGTTCACAATTAAACTTCCATGATCCACGCAAGGTGGTCACAAGGTGGTTTTTGTTTATTCCCCTGCAGAGGGCAGGGAGAAATAACACTACTACAGCCCCTGCTTCATCAGTCCTTGTGAAGCATACTGACAATCAGGGCAATGACCAGGCCGATAGCAAAACCACCGATCAGACCTTCTGTATGGTAATACAGCACTCCCAACAGAGGGAATACAGTAAATCCAATAATAACAATGATCAGATAGAGCGGTTTTATCCTAAAAATAATTAATCATCCTTTCTTGCAGTTATAGTAATATATCTTTTGGCCAAAATGGAACCGTTATTCAGCGCAAAAAAAATTTGCTCTGTGCAAATACCGATTCCGCTTAAATATATCTGTTTTTTAACCTGCAGGCAAAAAGGCTCAGCCGTTGCCAGAGATGCTGACAGCTTACCAGCCGGGCTGAGGACTGATTAGGAAAAAGATCCTGAAAAATATGCCGGGTTAGGATACTGAAGCGATATAATTGCATTCCAGATAGCTGCTAATCGGCATTACTGCCTCCAGCCCCACTGCTCTTAAGCATTTCACTCATTCCGTCGGTCATTTCCATCTTCCCATCGGGGAAAATCCAGAGCGCTTCAAAATTATTCATACTCTCAGCCAGGGCATAACTTTGTTCAAAGGGAACCAGAAATAGAGATGTTGACATAAAATCTGCTACGGCAGCGCTATCCGCCACTACGGTAACTACTCGGAAATGCTCCGCCGGCATCAGAGTCCGGGGGTCAATAAGGTGATGATATGCTTTACCGTCTACTACATAATAGCGCTGGTAATCTCCACTGGTATCAACACTTCCGCTTTCCAGGTATATAACATCGAGGAGTTTTTCTTCACCACCGAAAATTGAAGCGTCTGGATCCTGCACTCCTATACCCCATCGATCTCGCTCTTTTTCAGGTGGAGTGCCGATTAAACGGACATTTCCTCCGGCGCTGATAACTCCGGATGTCAGACCGGCAGCTTCGATTTCTTTTGCCACTATTTCCGTGGCGAACCCCTTGGCCACGGCTCCGACATCCAGGCTCATCCGGGGATCGGTAAGAAATACAGTGTTTTTTTCAGCATCTACAATTACCTGATCCAGGTCAGTGTACCGGGAGGCCTCAACTAAGTCTTCCAGCGGGGGAACCCGGGCGCCGGCAGGGTCGTAATCGGCCTCACTGCGGTAGTGATGCCAGATTTTTAAAACCGGACCCATGGCTATGTTGGTTATGCCACCGGTGCGACTGTACATTTCCTTACTGAAAAGAATCAAATCAATAATTTCCGGCCCCACTTCGACAGGTTTGACCCCGGCATTGTCATTAACAGTCTTGAGGTTGTTAATCCCTTCATAATCTAAATAAATATCATAAAGCCGGTGCAATTCCATATATCGATGATGAATCTGCTCCAGGTATTGATCATACTCCTCATCGCTGTCCGCATAAGCAACCACCCGGACAAGGGTATCGAAAGTATCAAAAAACGAATCTGTGTACTTATGCTTGACGGCCTGGTCTTCTCCTGAGCATCCGGCAATAAAAAAGCTAAATATTATTAACATCAGGATGATTTTTTTCATGTTAACCCCTCGTAACAATAATTCGCCGTTATAAAACACTCCCCTGCTCAGGCAGGGGAGTGTTTGTTTTCATTTATTACTATTTGTGCAGCGTAACATTACCTGGCATTTTCGGCTGCTTCAGCAACTGCGGCCAGATAACTTTCAACTGTAATGGTGACCAGGGTTTCCAGTTCAGGAACATCGGGAACATTCTGGTGCACTTCATCCCTGGCTTTTACCGGCATGCCGGTAATCTCGTCGATTGTCTTGCCGACCATCCAATCTTCGAGGGCGGCAATCTGCTCATACCATTCTTTCCCAATTTCAGACACGTTGCCCATGCCATAGTCATCCTCGAGCTGCACTTTGGTCTTTAGCGCAGCAGACCTGTCAGAAACAACCTGTCCTTCGGCATCGTAGTTAATTCTGATCTGAGCCTCGTCGATCTGGGCCCCGACAACCACTCCGTCAGCATCGAAGGCCACAGCAGCCATGACCGTATTGATCTGGGCCATGGGATCGACACCCCCGTCTTCGTCCAGACCAAGCGACTTGGCAGTTGATATATTCTGCCCCAGGCCAACGGTTACTGCATTCTCCACTTCAATGCCATTGTTGTAAGCATACTCGACAGCGGCAATGTAATCTTCCACCGTAATGGTGACAAGGGTTTCCAGTTCGGGAACATCGGGAACATTCTGATGGACGTCATCCCTGGTTTTAACCGGCATATTTTTGATTTCTTCAACGGTTTTGCCGATCATCCAGTTTTCAAATTCATTCATCTGTTCATACCACTCTTTGCCTATTTCAGAGACGTTACCCATGCCGTATTCATCGCCCAGTTCACGCTTAGTTTTCCCCGGCTGGGAAATATCGGTGGAAACCTGCATCTCTTCGTCGAAAGTGACGCGGGTCTGGGCAGTGTCAATGGTCGCACTGACCACTTTTCCTTCTGCATCAAAGAGAACAGCAGCCATCACAACATCTGCCTGAGCTGTTGGATTGATGTCGGCATCAAAATCTGCATCTGTCGATTTGGCAATAGATGTCACCACGCCAAGCCCCAGTTTCTGAGTGCCGTCTGCACCGGTTCCCTCTTCAGGCTCTTCTTCCGGGGTTTCTTCCGGAGTCTCTTCCGGAGTCTCTTCCGGAGTTTCTTCCGGGGTTTCTTCGGCTGGAGCTTCCCCGCAGCCAACAACTAGAAAGATGGCCAGGAAAATAACCAGCAATAAACCTAATTTCTTTTTCATCAAATACCCTCCTCGATTTTTTTGTGTAACATTATACAACAATATTCGTCTCTTTTAAAAACGAATATATATTGACATTAATCTTATAAATTAACTATCATTGTTGACGATATTATTTTACATGGTTTAATAAAAATGATCAACCCCTCGAACCAGGCATTCCGTAAATGCCCCTTTAATATAGCCCCAAATATTGCCAAAGGGCAATTTTAGGGCAAAAAATGGGTAAAGGCGAAGAAGAGCGCAATACCCTGGCCACGGGCACCGGGTGCCTGCGGCTAAACGGTAATCCGGCACTTCTCACAGCGCCAGCTTTCAGATTTCGGGCGAAAGACTTCACTGCCGTCTAAGGCCGTTACTGTAAACCCGTCAATGGTTCCGCCCCGGTAAACCTTGCCGTAACGGGCTTTGGTAATGATCGAATCGTTT
>JAXHVH010000023.1:0-33849 GCA_034189085.1 Bacillota bacterium
TTAGACGGGCTTTATGCCAACGGGCCGGTCATGGAGATATGCTTTAAACACAGGTGGAAATTTATGATCGTGTTCAAAGAAAAGTCCCTGCCTTCTCTGTGGCGGGAAGCAAACGCTTTGAGTTGGTTCTCGAAGATGATTGGAGAACCAGCCGGCCGGCGGCTTAAAAAAGCCTCGGCGCAGCCTGAAAGCTTTGGCCAACGCCACCTGTCTGCCCGAATACATCTAGCGATGTGTGAAAATCGGGCAGCAGGGCTCTGAAAAGTTTATGCTGCCGCCGATAAAACGGTTTATTCGGTAAAACGACAAACAATAGCTGAAAAAAACATGTTTTTTCATCTATCAGCAATTTAAAATTATTTCATGCGTCAGCTCTGTCTGGGAAGTGCATATTCCGGCCTGATCCGACCACCTAATCCGGCCACATCCGAGACCATTTCTTCGGAACAAGAAAAAGTTGATGAATCAACCTGATCTTTGATAGACTTAAACCACTTCACGAAGTTGTCGCATCAGACCGGATTGACCGGTCGGATGTAACCGGAATTACCGGTCGGATGCGCCGGAATAGGCAAAGGAAGGGACTTACCAGACGCCGCCCAATATGGTAAAATTATCAGGTTAATTGATCAATTTAAGGAGATGATTGTTTTGCAGATCGGACTGGTCGGTATGCCCGGCTCCGGAAAAACCACCCTTTTTAATCTGCTTACGGGTAATGAGAAACCGACCGGCCCGGGAGGAGCGGATGAAGTTTACACAGACAATGCAGTTGTCCCCGATGGGCGAATCGATTATCTTACAAAGCTTTACCGACCGCGTAAAACTACCTGTGCCCGTATCGAATTCAAAGATATCCCGGGTGCCAAAATGGAACACAGCCGGGCCCGTGCTTCCCGCCTGCTCGATGAGGTTCGCAGTGCCACTGCCCTTGTCCAGGTGATCAGGGCTTTCGAAGCAACTGCACTCACACCTGAAGAACCGGACCCTTACAGTGACCTGATTAATTACGGGTCCGAACTCCTGCTGGCAGATATGGATACCCTGGAAAAGAAACTTGCCCGCCTCGAAGATAAACCAGGTAAAAAAGGTGATGTATCCGATCAGATTGCCTTATACAGAAAAATTCTCTCCGCCCTGGAAAATGAGCAGCCCGTTGGCAGCATCAGCTTATCCCCCCCAGAGGAAGATATGCTCAGCGACCAGGTGTTTTTAACGGGAAAACCTCTTTTCGCAGTAATCAACATTGATGAGGCTCAGCTTCAGAGCGGCATTTATCCCCGGAAAGAAAAAGTAGAATCTTGGGCAGCAAGTAAAAATCTTTCCCTGATTACTGTCTGTGCCCAGGTTGAAATGGAAATCAGCCGCCTTAAGCAGGAAGAACAAATCGAATTCATGAAGGATTATCACCTGGCCGAATCCGGTCTGGGACGCCTCTCCCGCATGGTCTATAACAGCCTGGATCTCATATCTTTCTTTACAGTGGGTGAAGATGAGGTCAGGGCCTGGACAGTGCGGAAAGGGTCCACCGCTCCCCAGGCTGCGGCAAAAATTCATTCTGACATCAGCCGTGGATTTATTCGGGCTGAAGTATTTCACTATGACGATTTATACCGTCTCGGCTCTGTCCAAAAAGTTAAGGAGGCAGGCCTGTTTCGCCTGGAGGGCAAAGACTACATCGTCCAGGATGGTGATATTATCAGTTTCCGGTTTAATATTTGATCGCAGGTAAAGTAGCGTTTCTCCCCTTATTTCCAGTATTGTAATTTTCTTTCCTCATCTATTTTGTCCGATTTATAAAGTATTGATCGTAATCCGTCCATCACCGCGAACTATTTTTTTGCTGTCCACATCGCGGAAATAGCGGCCTGCCAGCCGGTCCTGGATCCTGCGTGGCATCCTTCTATCGGCACGGCGGATTGCTTCGCGGACTGCCACACTTTTATTGGAGAATAATCCCTCACCTGACCAGTAGCGGTAGAAAAGTGGATATTCCACAGCAGAGCTGGCATTAATTTTCCGTGAGCCGACGGTAACTTTGAATCCTGCCGCCAGCATATCCGCAGAATGGGATCACCGTAACAGCAAAGATTGTAAAGAAGGCACAGTTTACCAGGCTTCACCAGCCGCTGAATTTCATGGGATAAGGTCGCCGTGTCCAGCCAACGGTCATAAAACCGCACCTTTTTATGCCTGCCGTAGAGCTGCAGAAAAAGATCGACCACCTCGACCTCAACACCGGGAGTGCCGGTCAAGCGACACAGCTGATGGAAGAAGAGATCCGTTCCTGCTTCCCTGCCCTTGAGCAAGCTGAATAAGCCATAGTGTGAAGAAAGGAAATGCGCAGCAACACCGATTCCCGCTTTTTCAATAAAGCGGTACAGGTAAAGCAGCCCTCTGTCGCCGTGTTCAGCAAGGCAGTTGACAACCAGCAGGGCCATTTCTCTTTAGCAATAATTTTCTGCATCTCACTGATTATTATACACCCGCTCAACCTTTGTGATTTTCTTCGATGCCGTTAATTTTTTTCGAGGTAGCATGATCACTTCCCGGCCAGAAACCACTTCCCCATATTAGACAATCACGACAGGAATTAGTATGATCCAAACAATTCAACTCAAAGTGCATTTAAAGATCTAAATGAATGGATAGCTATCCTGGCTGAATATGGGGAACTTTGATCCTGCAGTTGCTTGACACGACCCTGCTTCACCCGGTGATGGAACTGAAAGGCTTAATGGGATATAATACACACATGATCATGCCGGAGAAAGGGGTGCCGGGCCATGTGGAACTCGAGACTTTTCAAAACAGGGATTGGCGTTTTGCTGCTGTTCCTGATCATCTATATTGGCAGCCAGATAACCTTTATCTTTTATCCCTTTGTCGTCGCTTTTGAAGCGCTTTTCATTTCTTTTCTCGTCGCCGGCATTCTTTTTTACTTTACCTATCCCTTTGTCGACTGGCTAAACAATCATAAAATCCCTCGTTCGGTGGCTATCATCATTGTCTTCCTTATAATTGTCGGCCTGCTTGCGCTGCTTGGCGTAATTATCGGCCCAATTTTGCAAAGTGAGTTCACCAAACTAACTGTCAGTATCCCGGAAAAAATCAGGGAAGCCCGCCTGCTTATCCAGAGGTTTGAAGGGAATGAGCTGGTAACTCGCTTTTTTGATCTTGAATCCCTGGACACCCTGAACCTTGAAAATCTTGCCAACAGGGCAGCAGCCCTTGTCAGCAGTACCTTTTCCCAGCTGGCTTCAAGTGTTACCATTGCCCTCGATTTCCTGACCAACATATTCATGACGGTTATAATCATTCCTTTCCTGCTTTACTACATGCTGAAAGAGAAAGAGCAAGGCCTGATCACCGGCGCCGTCGACTACCTGACTCCTTTGGATTACGTGGACGATGTTAAAAGTGCCCTTGCTGAAATGAACAAAAGCCTGAGCACTTATGTGCAGGGGCTGGCCATTGTCTGTCTCTGCGTAGGGATCCTCTCTTACATCGGTTTCTTAATCATTGGCCTGGATTATGCCCTGCTCCTATCAATTTTTATTATGATCTTCAACATTGTTCCCTGGCTGGGTCCTTTTATCGGAGCCATTCCAGCTGTTATCGTAGGCCTGATTGAATCACCACTGATGATGCTCGAAGTTTTAATTATCATTGTCATTGTTCAACAGGTGGAAGGCCTCCTTATTTCTCCCCAGGTTATGGGCCGGAAGCTTTCCTTAAGCCCCCTGGCCATAATCTTGATCGTGCTGGTTGCCGGCCGCCTCGGCGGATTGCTTGGGATCATACTGGCTATTCCCGTATTTACCATCCTCAAGATCATTGCTTCCCACATCTATGAACATTACAAGAAAAAAAGAAGCAGCATAAAATCCAGTTAACCAGCTTACAAACTTTTTCACTGCCCTCCGGCCGGCCATTACCTGCTGAGTAATTCATATACTGCTTGATGGCAGATCATTTTTACGTTAAAATAGGGAATCTCTTATTGACACAATTTGAACTATATATCGAAAATTAAAGGAAGTCTCAAGGAAAAGAAGGGAATGAGTCCCAATATGACCTCTAAAACGACAAGCCTGCTGCCGCGTTTGCGCCTGGCTGCTTCAGGAAAGAACAGTATCACCTTCGTCGGATCAGCAGCAGGAAACGAGGACCGGCAGATTGTGCCATGGCGCACTTTGCATGAAGAAGCCCTCGCCGCAGCTGCCGTTCTACAGGCCCGCGGCGTAAAACCGGGTGATCATATCGCCCTGCTGGGTCTGACCAGCCGTCCGCTGGTAACTGCTATTCAGGCAGTTTGGCTCGTCGGAGCCTGTGTGATCATGCTGCCCATACCCATGCGCATGAATTCCATCAGCGAATTTATCTCACAAACCAGGGCCCATCTCCACAGCGGAAATGCAAAAATCCTGCTGCTTGCTTCAGATCTTGCCGCCCTTTATAAACCGCAGGAAGGCGATCCGGCCGTTATACTGCTGGATGAACTGCTGCCCGTCCCGGATGAACCGCCGAGTTATTCCTACCAGCCGGTCGACGACAACCCCGATCGGTTGGCCATTCTTCAGTTCACCTCCGGTTCCACTTCCGCTCCAAAAGGGGTGATGCTTCCCCACCGGGTGGTCTGCGCCAACATTGATGCCATGGACGAACTGATTAAGCTGGATCTGGAGGATGACGTTCTGGTATCCTGGCTGCCTCTTTATCATGATATGGGCCTGATCGGGATACTGACAACAAGCATGAGCAAAGGGTGTTCACTGATTCTATCCGCACCCCAGGATTTTCTCAACAAACCGGCCGACTGGATGCGCTGGATGAGCAATTACCGGGGGACTATAACCGCCGGGCCAAACTTTTCCTACATTCTGGCCACCCGCGCCCTTCGCCGAATGAACGACAGTGGAGAAATACTTGACCTCAGCAAAATACGCATGGCTTTAAATGGTGCCGAGCCAATTGATCCCGATTCGGTGGAAAAGTTTGTTGAGGCGGCTTCACAGCATGGCTTCCGGCCCGGGGCTGAATTCTGTGCATTCGGAATGGCGGAAGTAACCATTGCCGGCACCTTCCCTCCACTGATGAGAGGAATAACCTGCGACAGTGTCAACCGCTCCGCCCTGGAAACCGAGGGGATCGCCAGGCCCGCCGATCCCTCCCTGCCATCCACCCGCCGTTTTCCCCTTCTTGGTTCCCCTGTGCCCGGTTTGCAAATGCGGATCACGGATCCGGAAACCGGCCTTCCCCTGCCTCCAAGAAAAGTAGGGGAACTTCAGGTCAGGGGTGCCTCGGTAACCACAGGCTATTACAACCGACCTGACCTGACAGAAAAATTATTTGATGATGACTGGCTGCACACCGGCGATCTCGGCTACTTTGTAACAGGCCCCGATGGCCAGACTGAGGAGCTGGTTATCTGTGGACGCCTCAAGGATGTAATCATCATAGCCGGACGCAACGTATATCCAGAAGATATCGAAAGAGCAGCCGGAACTGTGGATGGAGTAAGAAAAGGCAATGTCATTGCCTTCAGCACCGACAGCGGCCGGGGCAAGGAATCCGTAATAATCGTTGCCGAAGTTAAGGAAGGTTCTCATGCCGAGATACGCAAAAAAATCCGCTACCGGGTGCTCGGTGTATGCGGAGTCAAAACAAAGGAGATCATCCTGGTCAAGCCGGGAACCCTGCCCAAAACCAGTTCGGGCAAGCTACAGCGCAGCCTCTGCCGAAAACAGTATCTCGAAAATAAGCTCACTCCTGCTGAAGAATAGGCAACTCTGTAAAAGATGGAGCAGCCCTGTCGGGGGCGTTGAAAATAGTTATACAACATTATAATTGGAGGTTGATCATGACAGATTCAAACCCTGAGGCAATCATTGAAATGGAAAACGGGGCTTTAATCCGGCTGAAACTTGATCCTGATTCTGCTCCGAATACTGTTAAAAATTTTATCGCCCTCGCCGGAGAGGGATTTTACAGCAATCTGATCTTCCACCGGGTTATCCCGGGGTTTATGATTCAGGGTGGCTGCCCTGAAGGTAACGGAACCGGTAGCCCCGGTTACATGATCAGGGGGGAATTTGCCGCAAACGGGTGTGCCAACAACCTGAAGCATGAACGAGGAGTCATATCAATGGCCCGTGCACAGAATTATGATTCAGCCGGTTCTCAATTTTTTATTACCGTGGCAAATGTTCCACACCTTGATAGCCAATACGCCGCTTTTGGCCGGGTAATAGATGGAATGAACGAAGTAGACAGGATTGTCGCTGAACCGACCGATTCCGGTGACAGGCCGCTCGCGGAGCAAAAAATCCGGCAGATCAGGATAGAAACCTTCGGTGTTACCTGGGATCCGCCGGAAAAGATTTAATTTACCGAACTCCCTGCAATTGAAAACCTTTCAAGTCAGCCGGTAGGCTTGATTCTGCGGCGGAGAGCTTCAATATGGGCAGGGGTAGTTCCGCAGCAGCCGCCGACAATAGCCGCTCCCGCAGTGATACAGAACGACAGGCCTTCAGCAAATTCATCAGGCTGCATATCGAATACATTTTTGCCGCCTGCCAGCTTTGGTTTCCCCGCATTAGGTTGGACTATAACGGGCAAAGCAGTGCTTTTTTTATAAAGGGCTACTATTTCTGCCATGCCCAGCGGATCGAGATCACCACAGTTGGCTCCCACAGCGTCAGCACCGTATTTTTCAGCCGCTTCGGCTGCCTCCTCTACGGTAGCACCCATGATTGTCCGCCCGCCCTTGCCGGTTGATGAATAAGCAAGGGATAAAATCACCGGCAGGTTGCTCTTTTCACGGCATGCTTTCAGGGCACATACTGCTTCCCGCAAATCGCTGACCGTTTCAATGATCAGGCCGTCGACTCCCTCTTCGGTAAGGATAGACGCCTGCTCGGCATAGCATTGATAAAACTGGTCTTCCGTGAAGGTGCCATACGGCTCAAGGAGTTCTCCAGTAGGCCCCAGATCACCAAAGACCGGCTTTTTGCCACCTGCTGCTTCAACAGCCAGACGCACCGCTGCGCTGTTTACTTCTCGCACGGAGACAGCAGCTTTCCTCTTTTCCATACTGATACGATTCAGGATAAAGGTATTGGTAATCAGCATATCAGCCCCGGCGCGAACATAATCCCTGTGAATCGCCAGCACTGTTTGCGGATTGCTCAGGTTGCTTTCTACACCGGTGTCGCCACCCCGGGCAGCCATTTCCGTCCCTATGGCTCCATCAAAAATCAAAAATTTTTTTTCACCAAGCAGCCTTGTTAAATCCATCTCGGGCCACCTTTCTCCAGTATGCGGATTGATGATTCCGGTTCGCTCTGATAATTTATGCTATTATAACAGTTTCCGGCAGGAGGTGAAACAGCTCCTGCATGTCTTGCTGTTCTGCATTCGAATTTTTTTCTCAACTCATCTTTGCCACAGCCAGTCCAGGCAATATTGAACCTGTTCCCCAACAAAATGGCTGGTCCACCGTCTTTAAATCATTTTTCTATCCGGCAAAGACAATCATAGAAAGCAGCCTGGCAACCCATATCCGTAGTTCGGCCGGGCGTGAGATTGTTTACCGCCGCCCCGCTCTGGTGCCACCAGCCTTCATAAACCATGACCGTATCCGGGGGCACCCGGGTACTGACAGCCGCTGCCGCCTGGAGATGGCCTCTCCTGGAAAAAACAGTTATTTTTTCTCCACCCCTGAGGCCTTCCTTTTCAGCCGTTCGCGGGTGAAGATAAGCCTCCGGTAAAAGATCCGCATCCGGCAGACGATGTGATGAATGGATCGAATCACGGGGATGGGGTGTAACAAACCAGTAACAGTAACCTTCTCTGCGCAGTTTGTCATCGCCAAGTTCAAAGGGCTCCCGGTAAACAGGCAGGCCGCCAACGCCATCATTTTCCGCCGCTGCTGAATAGAAATTATATTTGCCATCGGCTGTTTCAAAAACCCTATTAGCCCAGGGAATATCATTCCCACCCGGCAACATGCAGGGACTGTTTTCCCTGATCTCTTCCAGGGTCACTCCCGTCTTAATCGTCAATGGTTTAATAGCCCGGGCCAGAAGACGATCCGGCTCCGGAGCGGGAAACCCCTCTTTATCGAGCAGAAGGGCCAGGTTATGAAGATAAACGTACTCAGGCCGGCATTCATCAGGCGGTTCAATGCATTTGGTACTATATACCAGGTACTGATGGCTCATTGAATTATAGAATAAATCTTCCGTTTCAAGAAAAGCCGTAACCGGCAAAACCAGGTCTGAGGCTTCTGCTGTATCGGTCATGAAATGTTCGGCGGTGACCACGAATGGAACCCGCTCAAAAGCCCCGCGCAGGCGGTTGCTATCGCCGACCTGGGTTAAGGGATTGCCCCGGCTAATATATAAAAACTCTATGGGCGGGTCATTGAGCTCAAAAATGGCCTCCGCAAGCCCCGGTTTGGGATAGCGGCGGCGGATCTGCTGCAGCTCTTCGCCCTTTAAGAAAGAATCGTCAATGAGCCTGGATATTTGAAAATTGGCATAAGACGCACCGCCTCCCGGAACCCCAATATTGCCGGTCAGGGCAGCAAGGGCATCAACAGCCCGGATGGTATTGCCTCCATTGCTGTGCCTCTGCAGGCCTATCCCGATTACCAGGGCAGCCGGTTTGGCAGAGGCATAATCAACTGCCAGTTTTTCGATTACCTCCGGGGCAAGCCCGGTCAGGGAAGCCGTTTTTCCAACGGTGAATGATGAAGAAAGATCTTTGAATCTTTCAAACCCACTGCTGGCAGCGTCGATGAAATCACGATCAAAAAGCTCCTTTTCAATGATCACGGCAGCCATTCCCAGGGCCAGTGTCCCGTCGCTGCCCGGCCTGATCCTGATATATTCATCAGCCATGGCTGCCGTTGCAGTGCGCAGCGGATCTATTAGGATAACCCGGGTACCTTTTTTTTGGGCCTTCCGGATGAAAGGGAGCAGGTGCGGTTGAGTATAAGCGGGGTTACGTCCCCAGATGATGATCATCCTGGCATTGGCCAGATCTTCATGAGGATGGGAATAAACAGCCCCAAAATCATAGCGCTGAGCTGCCAGGCCGGCCGCCCAGCAGAGGCTGCCCCTGTGCTCGGTACAGCCGCCGAGACAACTGAAAAATCGTGACTCCAGGTTTTTTAGCAATCCGCCGTATCCACCGTCATGATAATGCAACAGCGAAAGTGGCCCAAACCTGGCCAAAGACTCTGAAAGGCGATGGGCCATCATCTGCAGGGCTTCATCCCAGTCAATTCTCTTGAAGGAACCGTTTTTTTTCAACATAGGGAAACGGAGTCGTTCGGGATGAACTATGCGGGCTAAATTTTGCCTGCCTTTGCGGCAGAGGAATTTTCCGGTTATTTTTTGCTCCGGGTCTGGTGAAACGGAGAGAAGCCGGCCGTTTTCAACTTCCACGAGCATCGCACACTGGTCCCAGCAGTCGAGGGGACATGTTGTTTTGATCTTGTTAATTGATAACCACCTGTTTCTGTATCTTAAGAGCTATTTTAATCATCTATTAATCAGCAAACAGAATCGATTCAGTGGCTCATCCACACTGCCTGGGATGTCAAATAGTATAACAAAACTTAAGATTTGTAGATCTGTCCTAATTTATCCATTTTCCTGTCAGATGTGTCAACTTTTCCATCCCCCTTGCACAAATCCCGTGGCACCTCTTTACTTATCCGTATTGGCTTTATGCCCGGGCAATCAGATTCGTGATACAAATCCCGTGGCATCTTTTTACCATTTGGCATGGTGTTCTTCAGCCCAGCCTATCATATCGGCAAATGAATAGACAGCCCCTCCGCTGTCGGTTACCCTTCCCGAAAAATGCCCGATCATCTGGTGCACTTCCGATTTTAACAAAACAAGATCGGTCCTGGCCACCCTTTCGTAAAAAGGAACCAGAGTGACATCCACCTTGTCTGTAACAGCAGTCCTGATGCGCCACGGGTTCATAAGCGCCCCCGGATTGTATTCAAAGACAAGGTCTTCACTTATTTTCGTCAGCACTCCGTCAATGCAAATACCGTTTTCATTCATACCGGTACCATCCGTCCACCCTGCCCCGAAATTAAGCCCCACCAGGTGTCCCCGGCTGGTGCCTGAAGCGGAGGCCCAGTTCCAGAAACTGGAATAAGGCCAGATACCACGACCGAAATCGAGACAGGCATAACCATCATCTGAATGGTATTCTTTTTCACCAAGCCTGATCATCCCCTCAACGGGCATGGTGTTCTGCTTGGAAGTAAACTGAAAGCGTCTGGTATTCCAGGGGATAACCACGTTTAAAGTTTCATGATCCAGCGGAATTTTAACTCTTAAATCAACTTTCAGCCTGTGACCGCCGAAATGGGGACACTTTAATTTTATCAATGTATGGGAACCGCTGTTGATAAAGCTCATCTCCAGGCGTTTGTCGATAAACTTAATGTCGTCTTTTACCCGGTTTCCGAGAACACAGCCGCTGCCGAATGGCCTGATAACCGTCAGTTCATGAAAATAATTTGTCTCAAAATCAAGGAAATAAACAAAAGCCAGGCCGAGATAATCGATATTGGAAAGGGTAGCGGAAAAGAGGAATTTGTCCGTGGTCACGCACCAGTAATTCCAGCGCTTCTTTCGCAGGCAGGCGCCCGCAAGGTTGCAGTTATGCAGCGGTTGGCGGGACCAGCCCACTGCTGCCTGGTTCAATTTTCCATCAGGCAGGCATAGATTGACCGGCAGAGCCAGCTCCGGCTCATCATAGATCCCTCGTTTTTGCATAAATAACCCTCCCTCCAGGCTAAGTCACTTTTTAAAATTCACCGGCGACCGCGGAAACCCTCTTCTCTTATTGAAGGAAACAATCATAAAAGAGCGAATTCTACAGCGTTGAAACGGCGGAAAGGAGATCTAATGACCTCTTTGCCGCCCAGGACTTTAACCAGTTAATTGCAATCAGTTTGATCACGGTCCTTTCGCAAACAGGAACAGCAATCTGCTGATATAATAGTACAGGTAAATGGAAGGAGCAAATCATGTTTAAACTGGTTAAAAGAATTGCCATTCCGGTGATCATCTTCCTGGCAATTCTCTTCATAATTTTTGTCATCAACCAGACCAGCCAGGCGGTCAGGTTAGCCGGCGAAGTACATCCTCTTCTCGGCAGAATAACCCTCTTCGCCCTCCTGGCGTTCTATGCCGCCCTGGTTATCATACCTCTTGCTGCATTCTTCAGCAGGCCGGCAGCTTTAATTCCCCCGCAAAATAGCAGCAACGAAGCCCAGGCAAAATACCTGCAGAGGCTCACCGGCAGGCTTAAGCGAAATCCCGCCCTGCAAAATATGACAGTAGATCCTGCCGAACCGTCCTCCATTGAAGAAGCCCTGGCAGCACTGGACCGGATTGCAGAAACCAGGGTCAAGGATACCGCTTCCAATATTTTTATATTAACCGCCATTTCACAGTATGGTGCCCTTGACGCAGTGATCGTTTTACTGACCCAGCTGCGCATGATCTGGCAGGTCGCCGTTGTCTACAACCAGCGGCCAAACCTGCGGGAATTGTCCTATTTGTACAGCAATGTTTTCGCCACTGCTTTCCTGGCTACCAGGATTGAAAACCTGGAGCTGCTGGAAGATCAAATGGAACCGGTCATCGCTTCGATCATGGGCAGCTCCCTCTCTTCACTGACCCCCGCATTCAATAACATAGCCAATATCATCACCAATTCGGTGATTCAGGGGTCGGCTAACGCGTTCCTCACTTTGCGGGTCGGGGTAATTGCCCTGGAATACTGCTCCTCCACTGTAAAACCGGAAAAAAATGCCCTGCGTCGTATAGCCGCAGCCCGGGCAGCCACCCTGCTGGCCAAAATCCTGAGCGAATCAACTTACAAGGTAACCAGGGCTATCCTGCGGGCAACAGCCAGGACAGGCAAAAGGCCTTTTATTTTCGGACATAACCTGGTCAACAAAACTGCCCGTAGAACCCGTGAGGCAAGAAAAATGACCCTGCAAAAAAGCGAAGAACTGGCCAGGGAGATAAGCGAAGCGGTAAAACGGGGCAGCCGCAGGTTGAAAGACACTTTCAGCAGTCCGGAACCGGAAGAAGATAAATAACCAGGAGAAATAAAATGGGAAAATATCCAGTAATCGATGCCCACTGTGATACCGTCGGTTTAATAGCCCGGGATCATTTAGGATATGATTTCAGACGCCGCAACCGGAAAGGGCACATTGACCTGCCCCGGCTGAAGGAAAGTGGGATCACTCTGCAGTTTTTCGCCCTCTACATTGAAGAAGAACACAAACCGGTAGGCTCGCTAAAACGGTGCCTCCAGCTCCTTGATCACTATTACAGGACCATGGAAAGCTGCCGTGACAAAATAGACACTGTTTTCAATACGGCCGACCTGGATCATCTTGCAAAAAGTGACAAATTGGCCGTCCTGCTCAGTATAGAAGGCGGTGAAGCGCTGGAAAACAGTATCGAAGTATTGCATATCCTCTTCCGACTTGGCATTCGCGCCCTCGGCCTTACCTGGAACCAACAGAATCAGCTGGCCACCGGGGTCGGCAAAGGCAGTGGCGGTGATGGGCTTACCTCCTTCGGCCGGACAGTTGTCCGGGAGATGAATAAACTGGGGATGATCGTCGATCTGGCTCATATTAATGAAAAAGGCTTTTACGAAGCGATTGAAACAAGCTGCAGGCCGGTTATTGTCTCCCATGCCAACGCCCGCAGCCTCTGTGACCATCCCCGCAACCTGACAGACGAGCAGCTGAAGGAACTGGCCAGATGCGGCGGCGTGATTGGCTTATCTTTTTATCCAGCATTTATCACCACTGGGGAGACAACGCTGGGGGATTTGCTCGATCACTTCGTCCACATTGCTGACCTCATTGGCACCGACCACCTTGGTTTTGGCTCCGACTTTGACGGGATAAATAAAGTAATACCGGGGCTGGAAGACGTTACCGGCCTGCCCCGCCTGATCGAGGGGCTGCAAAAACGCGGGTTCAGCAGAGAAGAAATCAAAAAAATAGCGGGCATAAACTTCCTGCAAATCCTGAAAAAAGTTTTGCCCCCAGCAAAAAAGGAAATTGCCGCGCCAAATAAAAACCGGGCAGAAAAATAAATCAGCACCTCTTTCTGCCCGGAACTTGATAGTAAAATAAATATCAGGCGTTCTCATCCACCTCCCATCAGTGGCATGATGGAAACCCGGTCCCCATCCTCCAGGAGCGAATCCAATCCTTTAACAAAAATATAATCCCTGCCATTGATCAAGAGACGGATATCTTTTCTTACAACTTCAGATCCTTGACTGTCTTCCGAGAATATTCTGCAGCGAAATTCTTCACCCGAATCTGCAATCAACTTTTGCAGCAGATCGGCCAGGGTGGAACCTTCGGGCATGTCAACTTCCTGCTCTGCCCCTCCAGCCACAAGGTCCCCAATATTGGCCACAGCTTTTACCTTTACTTTAACCAATGACAACACTCCTGTTCAGTCTGGCATCTACTCTTCATCTTCGAGGATCATCTCGGCAGCCATCCGGGCTGCTTTGCCAACCACGGTAGCACATTTTTCACTGTGTCCCTCCATAGTCAGAAACTCTTCGTGTTCTTTTTCATCCAGGAAGTTGTAGCTCCTTCCGAATACACCTTCCTGCACGCCGGGACAGGAAAGAGACCCGAATTCTTTCATAAAAGCATCACGGTAGGCAAAAAGCTTCTCAAGCCCCTTTTCCATTTTCTTATCGGCCACTTCGCCACCCGCTTCCACTTCAGCCATGGTGGGGAAATAACGGGCTCCGATTGCCAGCAGGCTGCTGCAAAGAGCTCCACAACTTCCGCTGCTTGCAGCAACCCCTCCGGTCAATGCCCACGATGCGGCAACCATTGTTTCCGGTATGAATTTAAAATAACAGCTCAACCCATGCATCGTGCTGCGAGCACAGGTATCATCGCGGATAATTGCTTCCACCGCTTTGCGTTCAATCAAATCAAGAATCTCTTTTTTCTCCTTTTCGTCCAAAACAGGCACTCCCTTCTTTATAATTTTGCCCCTTTTCACCACAGGGAAAAACAAATACTTTAACCTTTCCTGGATCAACCTTCGTGTTTTCGGCAAAGAACTCTTATGTTATAATATATTTAACATATTATATAGGGAGGTGCAAGTCAAAACGGTTTAGAATATGTATTCCTGCCGGTTTATTCATTTTACCGGTCGAAGTATTTCAATAAATATAATCCATGAAAGGAGAGTTACTATTTATGATCCACGAAGTTCAAGGAACTCCCCCAATACTTTTCGGCGTCGGCTCTTCGGAGCAGACCGGGAAAAAAGCTAAAGAACTGGGCTGCAAAAAAGTCCTCTGCGTTTTCGGTAAGAATGTAAAGAAAACGGGTTTTGCCGATCGCATCATGGATCTGATCAAGAAGGAAGGAATAGATGTCGTTACATATAACGAGGTTGTCCCAGATCCACCGGACGACATGATCGAAAAAGGGGCCGCTTTTGCCAAGTCTGAAAATGTCGACGGCATAGTCGGTATTGGCGGCGGCAGTGCCATGGATACAACCAAGGCTATCAATACCCTGCTCGGCAATCCCTCTCCAATTACCCGCTACCTTGATAAAAGTATTCCCCTGAATCCGGGCGTAAAAATGATTCTTTTACCCACGACCGCCGGCACGGGCAGTGAAGTCAATGCCATCAGCGTTATCACCGACACGGCCAACGAGAAAAAAGGCGGGGTAATTGGTGCCAGTTGTGTTGCCAGCGTGGCCATTGTCGATCCAAAATTCACCTTCGGTCTGCCTGCAGGAATCACAGCTGTCACCGGAATGGACGCCCTCGCCCACGGTGTGGAAGCCCTGACCTCCAAGGCAGCCAATCCGGTCTCGGATATTTTTGCTGAAAGAACAATCGAGCTTGTCTACAACAACCTGCCCAAAGCAATTAAAGAACCGGACGATGAAACCGCCCGAACCAACCTGAGCCTGGCGGCAATGATCGCAGGGATTGCCTTTAACAGCGCTCCTCCTCAGCTTGGGCATGCTATCGCCCACACCCTGGGGGCTTTTTACCACATATCACACGGGACCCTCTGTTCAGTCGGCACTCCGGAAGCAGTGGAATTCGTCGCCGATGTATTGCCCGATAAAATTAAAACAATTGGCAAAGCAATGGATATGGACGTGGAGGGATACTCCCCTGCCGAACTGGGCAAGGCAGTAGCAGAAAGAATCAGGGAATTTGCCCGTGATGCCGGACTGCAGCCTTTCAGCGAACTTTCCGTTAATAAAGATGAATTTGACAAAGTAGCCGAGAGGGTGCTGGAAGATGATTGTGCCTATTTCGTGCCCAGGGAACTCGATGCAGGCCAGGTGCGCGAAATACTGGACAAGGCATACGGTAGGAAATAAGAAAACATTACTGCCTTCCCGGGCAGCTTAGACAAAAGACCACCGAAAATGTTGCCGTAAAAAAAGAAAGGATGATTCCAATGTTAAAAGGTGGATATACAGGGAAAGTCCTGCGGGTTAACCTGACCGACCAGAGTGTAAAAACCGAATCGATCAGCGAAGAACTGGCCCGTAATTTCATAGGCGGAACCGGGTTTGGAATCAAATACCTCGTTGATGAAGTCCCGGCTGATGTCGATCCGCTGGGACCGGATAATAAAATGATTATTTCGGTGGGGCCATTTTGCGGAACCACCATTCCCTGCGCCAGCCGGATGGCTGTCACAACAAAATCACCGCTGACCGGAGCAGTGGGAATGGGCCTTTCAGGAGGCTATTTCCCGGCTGAATTGAGATTTGCAGGGTATGACATGATTATCATCGAGGGTCAATCAGAAAAACCATGTTATCTCTGGATCAACGAAGATAAGGTGCGCTTCCGTTCTGCAGAAAAGCTGTGGGGAACAAGAACCTTTGACTGTCAGCAGATGATCAAGGACGAATTACGCGACCAGAATATCAGGGTTGCCAGCATCGGGCCTGCAGGTGAAAAACTCTCACCCATGGCCTGTATAATCAACGAGCGACGGGCAGTTGGCCGCAAGGGGATCGGAGCGGTAATGGGCTCCAAGAACTTGAAGGCAATAGCCATCCGGGGAACAAAGGAAGTTAAAATAGCAGACCGTGATGTGTACAGGGAAGCACTATCCAAAATGCAAAAGTTGATGAAGGAAAGCGAAGTAACCTATCCTCTCTTTTCAAAACACGGTTCTCCGCTGGCCTACGGAGCAACAACAGAAATGGGTATTTTCTCCACCAGGAACTGGGCTGCAACCGGCGAATGGGATCCTTTCGACAAGATTGGTCTGGGTGCTGCAGAAAAGCGAAATATTGGCCACCACCGCTGTTACAACTGCCCCGTAGCCTGCAGCCAGATGAACCTGGCTGGTGAAGGTGATTATGAAGGAATAATGTCAGAAGGGCCTGAATATGAATCCATTTATTCACTCGGCGGGACCGTGGGAGTCGACAATTTCGATGCCATTATCGCTGCCGATCGTCTCTGCGATGAACTGGGCCTGGACACCATTTCCGCCGGGGTAACCATTGGCTGGGCCATGGAACTTTATGAAAAGGGAATCCTGACCAAAGAAGATACCGGTGGATTGGAACTCAATTTCGGCAACGATAAGGCCATGATGAAACTGCTTGACGACATGGCCTACCGCCGCGGCTTTGGTGATCTGCTCACCAGGGGAACGAAAAAAGCAGCTGCCGAAATCGGCAAAGATTCGGAAAAGATTGCCATGCAGGTCAAAGGGCTGGAGATGCCTGCTTATGATATCCGCGGAGCCAAAGCCCACGGCTTGAATTATGCCACATCATACACCGGTGCCGACCATAACCGCGGTTACTCCAACCATGAAATATTCGGCATTCCCGTTCCGGCACCGGTAGATCGCTTTGCCGTAGAAGGTAAAGGCAAAGAAACCAAAGGAAATCAGGATGTAGCAATCGGCTGCTGCGATTGCCCCACCATGTGTAATTTTATCCTCGGTCAGGGTCCGCTGATTATGGAGGGCAAGCAAAACACCGCCGATCTGCTTAAAGCAGTTACGGGAATTGAGCTCACTCCTGACGAAGTGGAAAAAGTCGGTGAAAGGGTGACCAACCTGGCCCGTGTATTCAATGTGCTGGCCGGGTTTGACAGGAAAGACGACACTTTCCCGGAGAGGGTCCTCACAGAACCGATTCCGGACGGACCTTCCAAAGGCCATTATGTGCCCCGGGAAGACCTGGACAAAATGCTCGATGAATACTATACCGTTAGAGGTTGGACTCCGGAAGGTATCCCAACCACTGAGAGGCTGAAAGAGCTGGGACTGGAAAAAGCAGCTGAAATGCTTCAGAAAGCGGGGCATTAAAAACAGTCAGTGATTGTTGCAAAAAGGGCTCTCCCGAGGGGAGAGTCCTTTGAATATATAAAACTGCCTCTTTAAAACAACAGGAAGCTCCGGTTTGTAAAATACTCCCGGTCACCATTACTGAAAATTATTCTGCTCAGGCTCCTTTTTCAAGTAGCTGCTTGCACAGCATAACCCCGGTATCAGCCTCGGAAACCCAGTAATCGGTTCCCACCAGCTGAGAAATCTGTTCATCTATCTGGCTACCGCCGATTATAATGTGGGGCTTTTTATCCCACTTTTCCGATTCCCGCCGCAACAGGGCAATTGTTTCTTTCATACTTTCATATGAAGCCGAGATTAAACCGGAAAGACCAATAATATCGGGCTGAATTCTGGCCGCTTCTTCAACAAATTTTTCCGGGGGGACATCCACCCCGAGATCATAAATGGAAATACCGTTGCAGGTTAATAACATCTTAACAATATTTTTGCCCAGATCGTGAATGTCTTCCTTCACCGTTCCCAGGATCATTGTTCCACTGTGTTGACATTTTTCATCTTGACTGTCTGCCAGAGCCGGCTCAATTAGCTCCATTACCTGCCGCAAAATTTCACCGGCCATGATCAGGCCGGCTATGAAATACTGCCCCTCCTTGTAACGTTCACCAACCATCCGCATTCCCTCCTGGCACTGGGAAACAATGTGCAGCGGATCTTCCCCGGCGGCCAGCTTATCCCTGATCAGGGCTATGGTTTCATCCTCTTTCAAATCAGCAATCAAGCTAATCAAATCTGTTGCATTGACCATACTTTAAAGTTCCTCCTCGCGGATGCCCAGGGTAGTCGTAAAACGCAATCGATCACCCCGGCAGATAAACCAGCCCCAGCTAACCGGTTTGTTAGCGTAATCATAAAAAATATGCTCAAGGTTGAAAGCCGCCATACCGGCAGGAGACTTGAGCAGCGAAGCTTCTTCTTCATTGATTGATGTGGTTTCAATACTCAGCTCTCCATATTTGAAACCACCGCTGCTCACCCCCTGGAACATGCCCCGCAGCGATGTAACTTCCAGCTCAGATTCAACCAGGGCTCTGCGGGGATCATAAATTAAATATTCGCGGTGATAAAGCAGCGGTTCCCCGGCAAGGGATATGCGGCGGCGGATATAAATAATCCTTTTTTTACCTTGAAGCTTTAATTTCTGGGCAACCCGCTCGTCAGCAGTTAAAATGCGCGCTTCCAGAATAGTTACAGTGGTCTTTTCATTGTTAAATATAGCCTGCAGGGCGGTCAACTGAAAAGTAGCCGATTCCAACTTGATGGGACGCACAAAAGTACCCCGCCCCTGCGCGGTATCGACTATACCCTGGTCAGACAGGATATTTATGGCCCTCCGTACAGTCATTGGACTTACCTTATACTGCTTACAAATCTGAGATTCAGAAGGCAGGCGATCTCCGGCACGCAGCAGTCCTGAAGCTACCTGTTGCTTGAGGATATAGACAAGCTGCATATAGGCTGGTTCGTATGAATTGCGATCTATTTCACATGAAGTCAAATCGTTAATGGCCTGCCTATTATCTTTTTCCATAATATGAAGTCAAACCTTTCCGTCCATCAAGTTCCATTGTTTAAAATAATATATCGTTCCTGAGAAAGAAAGTCAACAATTCTTGACAAACTTGTATATATAAATATATAATCACATTGAGCAAAACAATTCTACATATTATGATACATTTCCTGCAACGGAGGTGGTTGAACAAAGTATCCCTTTAGTAATAATTACCACTTAATCAGGAGGTTAAAATGCAAGACAAACTTTTCAACGCAATTGTCGAGATGAAGGAAGAAGAAGCCCTGTCTCTGGCCAAGGAAATGCTGGACGGAGGCGCCGATCCGCTGGAAATGGTGGATCTGTACCGCAAAGCTGTAGGTGAGGTGGGAGACCGCTATGAAAAAGGCGAGTATTTCCTCCCCGAGCTGATGATGACCGGTCAAATTATGACCCAGCTGGCCGAGTTGAGCAAAGAAAAAATCAGTGAAAAACAGTCCGGCCCGAGCAAAACACTGGGCAAGGTACTAATTGGAACAGTAAAAGGCGACATCCACGATATTGGTAAAAAAATCGTTACTTTTATGCTTGACGCCAACGGGTTTGAAGTAAAAGACCTGGGAGTCGATGTACCGGCCGAAAAATTTATTGAAGAGGCCAAAAAATACGAACCACAGGTAGTCGGTTTGAGCGCCCTGCTTACCCTGGCTTTTGACCCGATGAAAGAAACCGTTGAAGCTTTTGACAAAGCCGGTTTGAGGGATAAGATGAAAATCATGGTCGGAGGAGCTCCCGTCAACGAGCAAATTAAGGACTATACCGGAGCCGATGACTGGGGCAAGGATGCCGTAGAAGCTGTTGCTCTGGCCAAAAAATGGGTAGGAGGTGCGTAGGATGTTAACCGAAAACTGGTCCGAACTAACTCTCGATGAAAAATATGAAGTGAGAATGAAAAAATGGGTAGAGCAAGAAGGAGTAGAATTTTCTCCGGAAGTAAAAAAAGTGTACGAAGAAAGATGCCAGAATATCAGGGATGCAGTGGAACTTAAAAAACGACCGGAGAAAACCCCCGTATGCCCCATGGTCGGCTTTTTACCTGCGTATTACGCTGGAATCACCTGTGAAGACGCCATGTATGATTACGAAAAATTGGCTATGGCCATGGATAAATACCACAAAGATTTTCTGCCTGACAGTTTATACACTGCTTTCCTTTTCGGGCCTGGTGAAGCACTTGAAAAACTTGATTTCAAGCTATACAAATGGCCCGGACATGGCACCAATGTAGACACCCCTTATCAGTGCTGGGAAGACGAATATATGAAGGCGGATGAATATGATGAGTTCATCACCGATCCTTCCAATTTCTTCATGAGGAAATACCTTCCCCGCATTTTCGGCGCCCTGGCCCCCTGGCAGGCTCTCGCCCCCTTTACCGATATAGTGGAACTCCCCTTTGTTGGTTCGGCATTAATTCCGGTCGGTATTCCGGATGTCCAGGAAGCTTACAAAAAATATCTGGAAGCCGGCCAGATGGCCTTGAAATGGATCGGCGCCATCGGCGAAATGGATACCTCCAGCAAAACTAAATACGGCATCCCTTTACTGCTGGGTGGCATTTGCAAGGTACCCTTTGACACCCTCGGGGACACCATGCGCGGGACTGAACCTATGATGCTGGATCTCTTCCGCAGGCCGGATAAGGTCCACAAGGCACTGGAAGTGCTTACTGCTATAAATATCGAACTGGGTATCCGCACGGCAACTACCAACAATTGTCCCTTTGTTTTCATGCCACTGCACAAGGGAGCTGATGGATTCCTTTCCAACAAGCAGTACGGCGAATTCTACTGGCCTTACTTTAAAGCAGTCATACTCGGGCTGATCAATGACGGCCTGATTCCGCTGCTCTTTGCTGAAGGTGGCTACAACCAGCGCCTGGAGTTCATAAACGATCCCGATATTCCAAACGGGAAAATGTTGTGGTACTTCGATTCAACCGACATGATTAAAGCAAAGGAAATGCTCGGTGAAAAAACATGTATTGCCGGCAACGTCCCATCCTCTCTTTTCCAGGCCGGTACACCTGATCAGGTTGAAGAGTATGTTAAAAACCTGATTGAAAAAGTCGGCAAGGACGGCGGCTACATAGTTAGCAACGGCGCTGTGCTTGATGATGGCAACATGGATTGCATTAAAGCAATGTTCGAAGCTACCCGCAAGTACGGATAGCAAAGTACCTTTCAGTTTTGAGAAATGGCGTGCCGGGGTTCCCCGGTACGCCATTTCATATATGCTGGCAAAAATTTTTTTTAATAAAGGGAATCCGGAACAAATCACTACCTTCAGACTTACATACTGAAGATTTAATCTGTATAATATGAATCAGGAAAATCATCCTGGCAATAATAATAAGTTCAACCGGAGGGACAAATTCTGAACATATCAGTAATTGCCTGCAGAACAACCGAAGATGAAATCAAGCAAGCCCTGAAAAACACTGAAACTGATTATCCGTTCTACTGGATTGAATCAGGCCTTCACAATTATCCCGATCAACTGAAGACAAGGCTGCAACAGACCCTCGATCAAATAGACAACAGCGATTATATTCTCATGCTCTTTGGTTTGTGCGGCAATGCTCTTCTCGGGCTTAGATCACCAAAAGCCACCCTTGTCATTCCCAAGGTTGATGATTGTATATCTCTTTTTCTGGGAGGCAACCACAAGCGCCGGGAAATGGAGAATACAACCAGGGCTTATTACCTGACCAAAGGCTGGCTCAGATATGAAAACAACATCTGGCAGGAATACCAGCGCAGCATTCAGATATACGGATTGGAAAAAACACGTCGCCTTTTCGGGGTAATGCTGAAACATTATACCCATCTTATGATAATCGACACCAATGCTTATGATACATGTAAATTTCTCGAAGAATGCCGCAATATTGCCACTGCACTGGACCTCGAAGTGCAGGTTGTTCCAGGAGATCTTACCATCCTCCAAAAAGCTTTGCTCCGTAAATGGGACGACGATTTTACGATTATTAGCCCGGGGAGAGAAGTCACTCTGCGAGATATGGACACCTGCAAAAATTTGCTTGGCGATGGAGCTTCCTGCAGGGTTTCCTGAAATATTAAAAGCCTGTGTCAACCATAAAAGTTATTGTTTTTCCGGTCTCCACAGGCTTTTATTTCTTTCCTTTTTCAATCAAGCTTTTCTCTTAATCAATTTCGTCCATCAATTCTTCTACTTCTTCATAACCTTCCTTGTAAAATTCTTCCTCGTCCGGGGCAAGTTCTTTCAATAACCGCAAAAATTCTCCGGCATGGACCCTTTCTTCATCGGCAATATCTTTCAATACCTCTTTTGTTAGCTGATGATCGGTCGATTCAGCAAGCTGCATATAAAGCTGAACCGCCTCATATTCAGCCGCCACCATGAAACGGATCGCCCGGACCAGCTCCTCGTGAGTCAACTTGCGATCAGAAGCTTTACCGGAAAAGGCATGGCCAAAATCAGGCATGTGATCACTCCTTTCCTCTGTTGTAAGTAAATTATACCCTCCAGCACTCTGTATGACAACCTGATCCTCGTAGATTATTTTTCTGCCGCAAAGAAAATCCCCTCTGTTAATTTTAAAGGAGAAGAAAAATGAGTTATAATAATTACAGTTGATATATTAAACATGGCAATTATCAATTCCTTTTCACAAACAAAACCTCTATTACAGTCTGCCGGCTCCAAACATTAATCAGGGAGGGTACAGGATGGAGTATATTGACCGTGACGAACTGGAAATGCTTTTTAAAGAAAGCAACAATGGACCTGGTGTCTCAATATACATACCTACCCAAAAAAGTGGAGAAAAAGTCAAAGAAAATGCTATTCGCTTTAAAAATTTACTTACCGAAGCCGAAGAACAGCTGGAGAACTGGGAGATGAATGCTTTAGAAAAAGAGCGACTGCTGAACCCGGCCAAAAAGCTCCTTGACAACAGCCAGTACTGGGCAAACCAGGACGAAGGATTCGCCTGTTTTCTTAATCTCAGTTTCTATCGTTATTACCGCCTTCCGCTACCGTTTACCGAAATGGCTGTAGTTAAAGGATCCTTTCACCTGAAACCTCTTTTCAGCCTTCTTACCTTGGGCGGACGCTTCTATGTCCTGGCCATTAGCAGAAAGGACGCCCGATTGCTGCGGGCAACAAGAACATCTTGTGAAGAAGTCGATTTAAGCCCCCTGGTAGATAAGTTTGAAACTGAATTCGTCGAAGAACTACCCGAAAGTAACCTCCAGTTTCATACCCGGGCTCCCTATGCAGGGAGAGCAAGGACAGCCGTATTTTTCGGTCACGGAGGAAGCGTTGAAAGTATCCAGAAAGAACACCTGCTGAAATATTTTCGATTCATCGACCGGGAACTGCCTAATTATATGGAAACAACCGATGCGCCCCTTGTGCTGGCCTGCTTCGATTACCTGGCTCCGCTTTACAGGGAGGCAAGCAGCTATCCCTTTCTGTTGGAGGAAATTATCAGGGGAAATCCGGAAAGCAGGAGCAATCAGGAAATCCACGAAAAAGCGTGGTCTATCATAAAACCGTACTTTGAACAACCGGTGGAAAAAATAAAAGAAAGGTACTTCGAATTAAAGGGAACGGGGAAAACATCCAACAACATCCTCGAACTGGTAACGGCAGCCCACCAGGGCAAAATCAGTGACCTTCTATTTGTTCCCGGAATTCAACAATGGGGCCACTATAATCCAAAAACTGGCGAAGCAACCCCGGCAAACAAACCAACCCGGGGTAGTGAAGATTTAATCGATGTTATTGTAACTCAATCTTCCCTGAATAAGAGCAATATATACGCCCTGGAAGCAGAAATGATGCCAGATTCCAGCCCTGCCGCGGCCCTTTTTCGCTGGTAATTTAAGCCGCAGGTTTTTCTTTTGCTTCTCCGGATGAGAGAATGGCGTACTTTGTCCCCAGGGGACCGATGAGTTCACATACGGAAACAGCAGCCAGCTCGACAGCCACAATAGTTGCCGCTATTTCCGGAAAACGATCCTGGACCATCATCAGCAGGCCGATTGTTAGACCGGCCTTGGAAAGCATGGCAAAACCGAGATACTTTTGAACTACCTCTTCTGCACCGGAAAGACGGGCCCCGAGAAAAGCGCCGCCAACTTTGCCAATTGCCCGGGCGATGATGTAAGCAGCAGCCCATAACCAGTTTTCAAATAAGACGTCAAAGTGGAGGCTTGCGCCGGCCAGGGTAAAGAAGATTAGTATAATAGGCATTTCAATATCTTCCAGGAAGTTTAGCTCGGCCGGTTTCTGATAAAGATTGGCAATCAAAAAACCGCAAACCATGTTAACCATCAACGGCGAAAGATCAAAAGCGTAGGCCAGACCACTGTTCAGCAAAACCAACCCAATTAAAACTGTAACCTTATGCTGCCTATTTAAACACTTCGGAAAAGCAAGGGTCATAATTACCCCGGTGATGATACCCAGCAAAGCGGAAAGTAAAACCTCGGATAGTGAAAAGATAATACTGCTAAAGCTGAAGGACATCCCTCCCAGGAGCAATGCCGTCACCGCGGAAACAATGCCGAAAACTATAATTGCCACCGCATCATCAAGAGCAACCACGCCAAGCAGCGTTGTTGTCAAAGGCCCGCGGGCTTCGTATTCACGGATCACCGCTACGGGTGAAGCGGGAGCAGTTGCTGTAGCCAGGGCTCCCAGCATCAAGGCCATGGGCAACGGTAAACCCAGAATAAAGTACATGACCAGGAAAACAACCACGCACGCCCCTAAGACCTGGACGACTGTAATTCCCAGGATCGCCCTGCCCAGGTGCTTGATTTTTTTTAGTTCCAGTTCACCGCCAATTAGAATGGCAATCATACCAAGCCCCAGAATTTTAACCAGTTCCAGGCTCTCATTCATCTCCATTGATACAATGCCTGTAATAGACGGTCCCAGGAACATACCGGCTACAAGGTAACCCACAACCATAGGCATTTTAAGCAGGCGAAAAAGCCGTCCGCCCAGATAACCAGCCAGTATTATAATAGCAAGAATTAGTACTCTGGTATAAACATCCATGTAAGATCCCTTCTTCAGCTATCGCTATTAACTTTAACTATTATTAAATCCAATTACACCTTCAAGTGGTAAAGTAAACATTATGCCTACTCCCGGTTTCGACATGTCACCAATGACTTCTTTGATTGCCAAAGCGGCGCGCTCTTTCTTGTCCAGCGAGTCAATAACCGAAAATATCGTTTTGTTACTGGGACGACTGTATTTAAAAATGCTGCGTATGCCGGCCAGAAGAGTGCCATTATCAATATCGGCCAAAGCCCGTCCCATACCGGTTGAATCAATTATTGTGGCCCCGGTAATGCCAACCTCCACCATTTTTTCGAGGATATCTTCCAGCAGTTCTGTCTTGTTCAGGACCAGGACGAAAAGATACATTTTTTTATCCCCCTTTCAGCAAATGCCGGGTTACCTGTTTCATTCCCCAGATACTTCATAAAAACATTATATATTTTATTCTTCTTCGCCGGTATTGTCAAAAAGATATCCCGGCAGTCCGGGATAAAAATTGAGCTTCCTCTATATAAATGTTTTCCAACCTGTCTGCTTCCGGCTGGTATTCATCTACTTTAAACGCTAAAACTACATACCCTGGAAGGACTCATCACTCAACAGCTTTCCGCAAACCTTCCTCCGTCACATCGAAAATGGCACTATTTTCAGGCAAAGCCTCTTCCCTCATGAATTCCGGCAGGCAAAACCGGGAAGGGTTCATGCCAGCCCGACGGTTAAAATCATGCTCTTCCTGCAGCGTGCGGGTAGCAATGGCCCGCATCTCTTCATCAGTCAATTTTTCGCCGCTGAAATATTCATAAAGCCTGCTTAATTTATCAAGGTGCACTCCCATGGCTGGCATTAAAAACAGGCAAAAACCCATGCTGTCAGCCAACGTTGCTGTTATCTGGGCATTGCGGGAAATCTCCGGCTGCGAACCCGGATCCAGGTGGTCTACCTGAGCCCGGATTGTATTCCCGGCCGTATGATCAGCGCCCATAGGAGAGGTGGCATAGGTTACGCCCAATCCCTTGATGCTGCGGGGATCATAAGCCGGCATGGCCTGGCCTTTAACGGCCGGAATACGTCTTGAACCAAGAATTCGTCCGGAAACTGTTGCCCCATGGGCCAGAACGCGTCCCAGGATGGTGTCATTTTCAATTTCGGCCAGTAACCCCAGGGCCGCTTTAGCATCGCCAAACTCTGCCAGGCCCTGGTCCATGACCACTCCCAGGGCAGCTCCGGTTTCGATGGTGTCGATGCCCAGGTCGTTGCATATATAGTTGAGACGGGCAATGTCATCGAGGTTGCCGATCCCCAGGTTCGAACCCATCAGGCCGATGGTTTCATATTCAAGGGGGGCAATTATTTCTCTTCCCTCAGAATCGGCATAGATATTTGAACACTTAATCACGCATCCGGGCATGCAGGCATGGGTAGTCTCACCCTCACCGCCTCTTTTCTTGATAGTGTTGTAGAGATACTCGCCATCTATGCGATCGGCACATTCAAAGCTGCCTTCGGAAAAATTACGGGTTGGCAGGGCATGAAGGGCATTGGTTCGGGTGGCCATCGCCGCAGTACCGTAAAGAGGATAACCTTCACCGGTTGCCGGATTTTCTTTTAAAATTTTAACCAGTTCTTTATTGAGTTCCGCAAAAGCTTTCCGGTCATGATAAGCCGGGCCTGCAGTGCCTTCCGGGTTTAATACTATTGCTTTCAGCCCTTTCACTCCCATCACCGCTCCGAGCCCGCCGCGTCCCATAAAGCGGCTCGGCCGACCCTGCACATCGGTGCCGGCAATACCGGCCGAAGGGTATCCCCTTTCTCCACCAGGCCCGATCAGGAT
Source organism: Bacillota bacterium (assembly GCA_034189085.1). Classification (GTDB taxonomy): domain Bacteria; phylum Bacillota; class Dethiobacteria; order DTU022; family DTU022; genus M55B129. Next base: position 26,925 of record JAXHVH010000023.1, read on the forward strand.
CAGCGATACTTTATCCCCGTAACGTTCAAAAAGCAATCTGGCAGAATGATAAAGACCACAACCGGCCATTTCAGCCGGCCGCAGTTCCATTTTGTCTTTATTTATGTAAAGGTAACAGCTGTATCCAGATATGTTTTCTCCTTCGATAATCAGTGCCTTTATGCCCAGCTTGCTCAGGGCCCCACCCGCTGTCCCCCCGGCATTGGCTTCCTTAATTCCACCGGTCAGGGGGCTTTTCCCGCCAACCGAGATACGCGAAGAACTGGACAGAAAACTGCCACTGAACAGACCCGGAGCAAATACAAGCTTGTTATGAAGTCCCAACGGCTCGCAGGTCGGATCTACTTCGTCGGCAATAATCCGGGATGTCAGCGCCCGCCCACCCAGCCTGCTGTATTTTTCACTGCTTTCTTCTGCAACAATGATTTCTTTCGTCAGGTTTACCCGAACAATTTTTGCCATCTGTATACCTCCCGTTTAAATGTTTTATCCGCCGGCAAGCGGTGCAAACAGCTGGATGATATCTCCCGCCTGCAGCCGGTAATCAAGACCAACTCTGCGGCCGCCCGTAACGATCATCCCGACCCGGGATGGCTGGAGGCCCACTTGATCAAGCAGATCGGCTGTCGTAGCTCCGGCAGGCATAACCAGCTCCAACCGGCTGTTTTTTCTTTTACCAGCCACGGCAACTTTTTCTTTGAGAATATCATGCAGATAAACCGTAATGGTCAATATATCTCACCCTGACTTAATCACTTCAACGGGCCGGCCGGGGAACTGTCGTCGATGCCTGCGGCATAATGCAGGTAAACAGATTTTTTTCTTTACCGTAAACCTCCTCCAGGGCTTCGGCCATACTTTTGACAGGTATGAAACCCAGCCGGCGGGCCTGCCCGGCCTCAAATTCCGAAAGCAGGTAAACTCGGCCTTTTCTCAGCAGTTTGGCTACGGTGTATGCCTTATGACCTCCTAAAACAAAGTCATTCCGCAGAATCTTTTCCATGGTGGAAAGGTCAGTGTATTTATAAACCCATTCTTTATAAGCTTCAGAGCCCACTCCTTCCCTGCACTCAGCTAGAAAAATTACCTTCCCCCCGGCCTTCAGAGCCGCCATGGCATTATTAAGAGCTTTATGCGCCTGGTACAGGTTAATATCTTTTGGATACCCGCCGCAGGAGGCAATAACCACATCAGCCAGGCTGCTGATTTTTACTCCGTTTATTTCCTCCACCAGGGCACAGGCCGCCAGATGAGCTTCAACCATATCACCGGCAAAAACTTGCACTATCTCGTGTTCTTCATTAAGGACAGTGTTTAGGAGAAAATCGCCCCGTGCCAGCAAAGCCGCTTCCAGCAGATCTTCGTGAACAGGATTCCCCGCCAGCCTGCCGGTGGAAGCCCTTTCATCAAGCAGCAAACTGTGGTTTCGGCGAATTGTTTCCCACCCTGCCACTCCGGGTACCAGGGCTTTCCGTCCCCCCCCAAAACCGGCAAAAAAATGATGAACCACACTCCCGGTCAAAATGCGTAGATCAGCTTCCGCTGCCATTTTATTAATATAAACGGGAGTCCCGAAAGAAGTCCGGCCCAGGCAGGTAAGTTCTTTCTCGTTCCTGCAGTCGTGATTGTAAAGCCTGATCCGGGCAGCAATTTCTTCACCGACCAGGGCAACCATCTCATCCCGCTTCAGGGAACGGTGAGTACCGGAGGCAAAAATTATAAAAATGTCCTCTTCCCGAACTCCAGCCCGGTGAAGCTCTTCAATTAATACAGGAAGAAAAATTTCACTGCGCGCCACTCTGGTTGCATCATTAACAATAATACAGACAGAGCCGCCAGGCTGTAATTTTTCGCCTAGCGGTGCTGAAGCTATGGGGCTGCGCAGGGCTTGCAAAATAGCTTTCGTCGGATCGGATAATGCTTCTTGAGCCTTACTGCGCAGTATTTCCCGGGGAATATCCACCGGCAGGGTAAAACTGATATTTTCGCAGCCATATTTCAAATTTAAGGCAGTCAACTTCTTTATTCCTCACTGTCTTTTTCTGCCAGGTTTGACCCGTAAGACTGGCTGAAACGGGTCGCCTTGAATTTTTCTATCTTCCAGGACGGGATATTGCAGGCCCGGCAAATCTGCATGTCCCACTTATTGCGCAGGTGGCGGGCGGCCCGGCTGTTTTTCGAATTATAGACAGTAAAGGTTTCACCACAATGGGTGGTAATTACCGCCTGGTTACCGACAATCTCAATTGATTTAATGCCATGCAAAATCCTTTTGCGCGAAGGCCATAGTTTCATTTTCTGAAGAAGACGAAAAAATTCCACCCTCTTTCGGTAGTATCTTTTGCGCTCTTTTTTCTTTTTCGGAACCTTTTCGGGAATATCCGCCAAAGCTGATCCTCCCTCTCAATATAATTTTCTTTCAGGAAAGGAGCATGTAGAACATTACCGCTACGCCAATCTGCAGGGGATCGTGAATCAGGCGTTCCTGCATCAAGTGGTTCGCTTCCTCATCCAGCGCCAGCGGTATGCCTGGAGCGACAATGATTTTGTTTCCTTCAATTAATCCAGCTCCGATGTAGCCTCCATCCGGAGTCGCTTCGAAAACAAGTGAATGAGCAGCCATTAACTCCTCCAGCTCCCTGTCGGCAGCAGCAACAGCTCCCCGACCCTTTTTAAGATTATTAACCAGGGTTCTTTCCGCTTCTTTGTTTCGATCAAGGACGGTCAACAGGGCACCCCGTCCGAGAAGGCACTTTGCCGCTGCGGAACCAAGCCGGCCCGCTCCAATGAGGAGAACCTTTTTGTTTTTTAAACCTCCGGTCATCAGATCAAGGGCGGCGGCATAACCGGCTGCAGCAGCCTGATCATTGTCCACCACTATTCGGCTCTGCAGGTTTATGGCAGCAAACATGTCGTCATCGGCCAGCATGATTGCCGTCGCTCCACTCCTGCATGCTTCGGCCAACCCTTTCACATCACTTTTAGAGGTAATGAAAGCTTTGCCGCCTAAATGGGCAATTACGGCCTGGACCGCTTCTACAAAACCCTCAATCTTTCCTTTGCCGGTAGATACCGGGATGACGGCTACTGAAAAATCTCCCGGCAGCTTCCTGTTGAGGTCATAGACAGCGGCAGAAGCGGCAATGCCGGCAAGCGAATAACCGGTTTTCTTCACCAGTTCACGGTCATAAGACGGCAGCATTGCCGGAATATCGGCAACGTCTCCAGTCGTCAGCCTGGTCATTTTTCATTACCCCTTCCTCGATCAGCCACTCACAGCCGGCACAGGATCCCGGTAAACATTTATGTGCAGCTCTTTCTGGATGCGTTCAATGGCGGCGTTCCTCTTAGCCATTACTTCTTCTCTACCTGGAGCTGTTGTGATCAAAGTTGCCATCCAGCTGTTCCTGCCTGGAGCATAATTGGTCAGAGCTTCATCGGCACCGAAAAACTTTTCCCGGTAAACAAGAGGCCCGGCTTCAGCCACGGCATGCTCTCCGCTCACTGCAATATGGCCGGGGGTAACAACTACATGTTCAAAGATAACTGCCTTTTGTTCATGCCGGGGCGAAATGTCAACAGGCGCTCCGCCCAAAAAACATCCGGCCAGCAGCTCGAGCATATTTATCCCCAGCGATTGGTAAACTGCCGTTGGAGTCTGACTCGGCAAACGGGCATCAATCTCGAGCACTTTAAACCGGTTTTGATGAAAGATCACTTCAACATCCATAATCCCGGTCAGGTTAAGCCTCCGTGTTAGTTTAACCGCAATCTCGGCAAACTGCTGCTGCTGAGCAGGGGCCAGATCGGCGGGAGCAAAAACCCGCTTGCAGTCATGAAGATCGTCCATCTCCAGGCCGGTTACCTGCAGGGCATAGCAGCACTCTCCGGCACATATCACTTCGATCGAATAGGAAGGCCCGGCCAGGTATTCCTGCACTACCCACTGACCGGGCTGCCCGTCATAATCCTTTTCGAAAGCGGCCCAGTCTGCGGGGCTGTCAATTTTGATCACCCCTTCGCTGCCGCTGGCAGCAGATGGTTTGACCACGACGGGAAAACCACATTCCGGCCACGGTCTGGGGGCCGGAATTTCCATTGCCTCAAAAAGGCGATCGGAAACAATTTTCGATGAGCTAATATTAAAGGCCTCAAAGTCAAAGGCAAAGGGGATCTCCAATGCTCTGGCCACCGCATCCAGGTTTTCCAGAACAGCCCTGTTTTCCAGAGCCGGTACGAGCAAATCAATATTTGTGAGCGCTTTTTTTATTCCCTCACAATCACCGGCATCAAGACAGAGAAAACTGCTGCATAATCCCCGCGCCGGTGAGTTTTGCTCTTTATCAATCAGGACTACTTCCCAGCCTGCCTTGCGGGCCAGGTAAGCAGCTTCTAATCCCTGCAGCCTGCCGCCAACCACTGCTATGCGCATTCCGCTGTTCCTCCTGGGGTCAGTTATTGCTGCCCGGGATGTTCTCAGGACAATGCCGTTTCATCAATGTTTCAGCCATCCAGCGCCTGTAATCTTCGATGCCGGCCGGTACCAGGCCGCATTCTTCCAGGACAGGCACAACACCGGCAACAGTCCTGGTCCCTTCGTCAACATCAAGAGTGCTTTGTGAAACACCAAGGAATCCTTTCCGGGGAGGAATAATGGATGTTACAACATTGGCCCCGGCCTGCAATCGCTCTTTTAAACCGGCTATCCCGTCAACATCCAGCGATCCCGGGATGAGGCGATCCGGGAAGAGAAGCCTCATTACAGCGATGATCAGCATTTCCCGCAGGTGTGAGCCGGTTTCTATGTTTCCCAGGGGGGTGCCTTTCTGAGGGATAAAGCTCATCACCCTTACCTGATCCGCCTGCAGCATAGCCATCACTTCAAATGAGGCCAGCAGATCTTCTGCTGTTTCACCAATGCCTGATAAAAGCCCTTCTTCCACCAGGAAGCCAATTTCCCGGGCATACTTTTTCCTCTGCATCCGTTCTTCATAGCTCTGCTCCAGTCTCAACCGGGCATACAGTTCCCGGTTATGAGTCTCCTGGTAACAGGCATACCACTCAACTCCCATCTGGCAAAAGGCCAGCAGGACCTCTTCCGGTATTACTCCCGGCGAGATCATGAGCGGCATCCCGGTACTCTTTTTAACTGCGGCAACTGTTTCCAGGAGTCCTGCAAACCGGCCATCGGTAAAATACTGTGGATCTTCTCCCATTGTCAGGTCGAGCAGGTGAACTCCCGACTCTGCCAGCTTGCCGGCTGTATCGAGAATTTCCGCCGTCGTTTTGCGGTAGCGTTCGCTTACTTTGTTGGAGCATCGGTAAAAACAGAAGGTGCAATCATTGCGGCAGTAAGTTGAAAAGTAGATAAAGCCATATAAAAAGATCCGATCTCCAAAGTGCTTTTTCCTTACCTCCCTGGCCGCTTCAAACAAATTCTCCAAATCGCGCCTTTTCTGCAGGTTGAGAAGACAGAGAATCTCATCCCCTGTCAGCCGTTCCCCGCCAATCGCACCGGCCAGTATATGATCGACATCCGGGGAAGCATTCCGCACTTCCATCATTTTCACTTCTTTGCTCTCTATTTTTTTACAACACTTTATTCATCGGCAGACAATAATTGTATTCTTTGCTACCTGGTTCCCATTATATCACTGAATATTCAGGCGGATCCCATCCAGGTAAGAGAGACTGCGCCCTGCTTTCTGGACACTGTTGAAGCCCTTTTTTACTGCCAGGATACGCTCCAGCCCGAAACCAATCCCCACCCAGGGGACAGTGATCCCCCAGGCCTGATCAAGGGAATGAGGTCCCATCGCTGCGGAACCGATTTCGATATTGTTGCTCACAATATCAAAGGTCTCTCCGTAGACTTCCGAGTTTACCGTCTCAAAATTGTAGTCATTTATCTCCACTGCCTCCATCACCAGGCAGGCCAGTTCTTTCAGCCTTTTCCGGCAGTCCTTTTCCGGCAGTCCCATCTCAACAAGGTTGAGCATGGTGAATTCCGGCAGGTGGGAACTTCCCCGTGTATCTTTCCTGAAACAGGCGCCTATTTCAAATATGCTAACCGGATGTTCCCACACTCTTAGCAAATCTTTAAGCAAATAATATAGATTGGGCGCCAGCATGGGGCGCAGGCACTTTTTTTCATCTACCCAGTAAACCTGGTCATAAAGGGGATGCAGTTCAGTTATATTCATCCGGGCCAGAAGTCCCTTCGATAAAAGTATCGGAGTGGTTACCCGGGAAAAACCGTACGCCCGTAAGGCTTTTGATAACTTAAATTCAAGGCTGAGCAGGGCAGGTTTTTTGCTCTTTCTCTGGTACTCAAGGAGAGATTCTCTCCCTCTGCTGACAAGATCCTGCTCAATCTTCTGATAACGCCTGTTGCGTTCGCCGGGATCGGCAAATGTTTGAGCCAGCATATCTTCAGAGGCATTCAACTCCTGCAGCCTCTGCTTTTGAATTTCCGTCCAACCAATCACCATCTGTCACCTGCATTCTGTAACCTTTTCATCACTACTCAAACAGAAATATCAGCAAATAAACTGGCGGGGAGTCCGGGAGTTCCACCCGGCTATACAGATTTAGAGTCTGCATGATCATTCCGATCCACCCCCCACATAGTTTAAATTCTTTCTTCAGCTGACCAGTTTCAGGGCCAGGTCCTTGGCCGAAGCGGCATCGGGAGCCCAGCCATCGGCGCCAATCTCGTCGGCAAAGTCCTGCGTCACAGGCGCCCCGCCTACCAGAATTTTTACCGAATCTCTTAAACCTTCTTCCTTCAGCACTTCTATAGTGTCTTTCATCGACAGCATCGTCGTCGTCAAAAGAGCACTCATCCCGATCACCTGCGGCTTGTGCTCCTTAACTGCGGCCACAAATTTCTCCGGGTCTACATCCGTTCCCAGGTCCACTACTT
>JAXHVH010000024.1:0-31531 GCA_034189085.1 Bacillota bacterium
GAATTTAAACCTGGCCACCGTAGGGGAAAAACAGCAGGCCACAGAGTGCTCCCACTGCCAGCAGATAAAGGGGGTTGACTCTTCGCAGCAGGCTTGCTGCCAGCAAAACAAGGAAAATGAGGGTGGTCGTCAGATCAATAACCGCCGACTGGCCAAGTGTAAAGGCGGCTACCAGGATTAGGGCAACCAGCGCCGAGCGCAGGCCATTCAAAAAATTGCCAGCCGCCGGCTCCTTGATCAGTTTGAACAGAAAACGTGAAAGGAGCATCAGGAGAATGAAGGAAGGAGTGATTACGCCCAGGGTGGCAATCAAGGCCCCGGCAATTCCGGCCAGCCGGTAACCGATAAAGGTTGCCGCATTAACGGAAACGGGACCAGGGGTTATTTCGGCAACGGCGATAATATCGATAAATTCCGCTGCGCTGAGCCAGCCGTGGCCGTTGATAACTTCTGTCTTCATCAGGGGGATCATGGCATAACCGCCGCCGATGGTGAAGAGGCCAATTTTCAGAAAGGTCCAGTAAAGAGTCAGTATAATGACAGCCATCAGTCGCATCCTCCCCCCCGACAGAAGAACAAGCCGGCCAGGCCACCGGTCAGCAGGGCCAGGATTGGATGAAGGCCGGTCATGATTATGATGAGCAGCAGGGTGGCGCAGAGAATAATTCCGTTTAAACCGGATAGGATTTCTTTGCCCATTTTCAGGGCGGTAGCCGTAATCAGGGCTACAACCGCCGGACGGAGGCCATAAAAAATGGCCTGGACGTACTCATTATTCTCAAGAAGGGGGTAAAAATATGCAGCGATTAAGAGTAAAATAATTACTGAAGGGGCGGTAACGCCAAAAGCGGCTACCAGTCCACCAAGGTTGCCACGGATGCGGATGCCGATCTGGATGGCGGTATTCAGGGCGATCTGGCCGGGCATACTCTGAGTAATGATCAAAAAATCGGAGAAGGTCTGTTCATCCACCCAGTGCTGTTTTTCTACTACTTCTCGCTGAAAAATGGGCAGCATGGCGTACCCGCCTCCGAAAGTGAATGCACCCACTTTCAAAAATACAAGCAGAACAACCCAGAGTGATTCCGTGGTTTTGCCTTCGACTACATGCGGCGGCAAATGTTTTACCTCTCTTTCTTTGAGCGGTGACTGATCAGCTGTTAAATTACCTCTGCACTTTTAGACAGTGGCTTCACCTAAAAAGTTAAGTATTTTTTGAGGTTCCCCGGGTGTGTTTTGTAGTTGAGAAAAAATAAAACTTTTTTAAATGCCGCCCTTTTTGGGATCAAGGACACCACGCTGGTTATTGCTATGTAGACCGTCCTTTTCCATTTCTTTAAAAACCTGCATCACTGTCTGCAAAGAAATGACCAGGTTTTCCCGTTCATCCGGGCTAAGCCGCCGGGCTAAATTGTTGAACCGGTAGGACCGTCGTTCAAAAACCAGCTTTGAAAGCTGGCGGCCGTAAGCGGTAAGTGTAACCCGCACTATCCGGCGGTCTTTATCGTCACCTCTCCGCTTGACCAGGTTCATATTGGCCAGGCGGTTGACAAGGCGCGTAGCGGCGCTCTCGGCCAGATAGATCTCGGAACTTAATTTTCCCATGGTCAGGTTGTCGTTGAAATAGAGGACCAGCATAGCATTGATCTGCCCCGGTGTAATTCCCAGTCCGGTCAGTTCCCGGTTTTCCTCGGTGCTGAGATAGTGCTTAAGTTTGGGAAAGATAGTTTGGATAGCGGCAGTAAACTTACCGGTGCTGCGGTATTCGCTGTTCATTATTCCCGATCCTCGTTTCCCGGTCTTTCTGGAGCGGCAGTAAAACCTGTTTATAGGTTAGGGTAAATCCCTTATTATGTCAAGCAAAATTGAACTTTCCCTGGAAAGGATATTCTAAGCAATATCAATTATCTAAATCATATCTTTTGTATCGGTAATTGTTCAAATCCGTTCTATTTGATATAATTTTTAAAGAATTAAATGTTCAGGCCGAAGCACAGACGGCTTCTCTACCGGACCCGTCGGTGTTGTCGGACTAAAGGTTGGTGGTTATCATGCTTAAGCTTATCGGTATTGCACCTCATCCGGCAATTATTATTCCGTCTATCGGACGCAGTGAATTGCCTAAAGTTAAAGACACTGTTGAAGGAATGCGTTCCCTGGCTGCCCGCTTCAGGGAAGCGAAGCCGGAGCTGCTGATTATTATTACTCCACATGGCCAGGTGTTGAGGGAAGGACCGGCAGTATCAATTCAGGCCAAACTGCATGGAGATTTCGGCCAGTTTGGTTTTCCGGATATCAAGTTGAGTTTCCAAACCGACGAGCAACTTGTAGCAATACTGAAAGAAGAAACGGAGAGGGAACCACTGAAGCCTGTTTTCCTCGAGGATCGTTTTTTCCGCTTCAGCGGAAGATATGAACTGGATCATGGAGCGATGGTTCCCCTTTATTTCCTTCAGGAAGCTGGCCTGGATATTCCGGGCCTTCACATGGCTTTTGGATTTAACCCCTATCACGATCTCTACCGCTTTGGATCCGCTTTAAGAAGGGCAGTTGAACGGAGAGGATTGCCTGCTGCTGTTCTGGCCAGTGGGGACCTTTCCCATCGCCTGATACCGGGAGCCCCGGCCGGTTACTCACCGCGCGGCGCCGAGTTTGATCAAAAACTAATTGAATACATCCGTGACAAAAAAGTGGACGATTTGCTATCTTTTGATCCCGGGTTGGTTGAGGAAGCCGGTGAATGTGGCCTTCGCTCATTTATCATTGCCCTTGGAATGATAGCCGGATCTGATTACAGACCGGAAATATTTTCCTACGAAGGCCCCTTTGGCGTGGGTTACCTGGTAGCAGCCCTTCATCCTCCCAGGGGCGATCATTTTACCCTGGAAGGTGAGGGGAAAAAGGAAAAAGCTTCCGGAAACCCGGATTTTCATCCGCCAGACCTGGCTCGCAGAGTTCTGCAGCATTATCTCGACAAGGGAACGATACCCGATCTACCGCAGTCTTTGCTTTCCCAATACAAAGAAAGCGCCGGTGCTTTTGTTTCCCTGAAGAAAGATGGCCAGTTGCGTGGTTGTATTGGGACGATAGAACCGGTCCGTCGAAACCTGGCTGAGGAAATAGCAGCCAATGCAGTAAGTGCGGCAATCAGAGATCCACGTTTTCCCCCGGTGCGAAAGGAAGAATTGCCAGAATTAAGTATATCGGTTGACATTCTCAGCCCGCCGGAACGGATCAAAAACAAAACTGATCTTGATCCGAAAAAATATGGAGTGATAGTGCGAAGTGGTTCTCGAACCGGGCTCCTTTTGCCCGATCTCGAGGGAGTTGATACAGTGGAAGAGCAGCTTGATATTGCCCGCCGTAAAGCCGGCATATTACCCGGAGAGCCGGTTGAGCTTTATCGCTTTAAAGTAACCCGCTATGGTGAAAAATAAAAACTGGGAGTCGATCCTGATGTATGAAGCACTCTTTTACGAAAAAGAAGGGGGAAAAATCCGCTGTCTGCTTTGTCCCAGGTACTGTTTACTGGCCGAAGGACAGACCGGCAGCTGCGGAGTGCGGGAGGTCAGGAAAGGCAAACTGTATACGACCAATTACGGTCTGGTTGCCGCCGCCAGCTGGGATCCTATCGAGAAAAAACCCCTTTATCATTTTCTGCCAGGAAGCCGGATTCTATCTATAGGCACACTGGGATGCAATCTTTTCTGCTCTTTTTGCCAGAATTGGTCCCTTGCCCGGGGCCGACCGGCTGAGGATGCTTCAGCTGCCGAACGGCTGAGCCCTGAAGATGTTCTGCGCATGCTTGACGGCAAAGGGGGCCCTGCGGAGACACCGGGAGTGGCTTATACTTACAATGAACCGACGATCTGGTACGAATTTGTCTATGATACTGCCCGGTTGCTGCATGGAAAGGGTTATAAAAATGTTCTGGTAACCAACGGGTACATCAATTCCGAGCCTTTGGAAGAACTGCTGCCCTATATCGATGCTTTGAATATTGATGTAAAAGCCTTCACCGATTCTTTTTATCGGGAATACTGCCGTGGAACCAGGGATCCGGTTATAGAAACTGTGGAAAGGGCGGTTAAATCAACCCATGCAGAGGTTACCTGCCTGCTTATCCCTACTCTCAATGATGGGGCGGAGGAACAGGAAGAACTGGCCTGCTGGCTGGGGGGATTAAGCCCCAATCTGGTGCTTCACTATTCGCGTTATTTCCCGCAGTACAAACTCGATTTGCCTCCTACTCCGGAAAAGACTCTGATTGAATCGCGGGAGATAGCCCGAAGTTACCTGCGTTATGTTTATCTTGGCAACGTCGATCTGCCTGGATCTTCCGATACAATCTGCCCGCACTGTGGTAATCTTCTTGTAGAACGGCACGGCTATAGTGTCTGCCTCCGCGGCCTTGTGGAAAATCGCTGTAACAAATGCGGTAATGTGATCAGTATAGTGATTTCTGATCGGTGACAGTTTTTTAATCAATCGTCTATTTTCAAGTTTTTTAGCCGGTCGGGTGAAATTGTATTTCTTTTTAACCACTGCAGGTATTTATCCCGTCGGGAGCGAATATTTTTTCCGATAAGGGAAAAACAAGGGGAAGCCCGTGCCCCTATCCGTTAATTAATAGAAGAGGGATCAACAAAAAAGTGGACATCTGGGAAAGAATTGTAGCAGCAATTCAACAACTCAATGTTGAATGGCGAGATCTGGTCGATATTGTGATCATGTCTTATGTTTTTTACCGCCTCATTCTGATTATTCGTGGTACCAGGGCTGAACAGCTGATCAAGGGGCTTTTTCTCCTGCTTTTAGCCATGGTTGTAAGTGATCAGGTCGGCCTTGATACCCTGCAATGGACTTTGCGTCAAACCATGACTGTTGGTTTGATTGCCATCCCCATTGTTTTTCAGCCTGAACTGCGGCGAGCCCTCGAACAGCTGGGCCGTGGGAAAATTTTCAAATCTACTTACTTCAGTTGGAGTTCTCAGGATTTCGAAAAGATGCTCGATGAGTTGACCAAGGCCATTCCGGTCCTGGTCAAAAAGAGGATCGGAGCTCTCATTGTTCTGGAACGGCGAACCGGTCTCAAGGACTGGGTGGAGACCGGCATCCCCGTTGAAGGCGTTGTTACGGCTGAATTATTGATTAACATCTTTTTCCCCCGCAGCCCCCTGCACGACGGGGCGGTAATTATTCAAGGCAACCAGATTGTTGCCGCCGGCTGCTACTTACCCCTGACTGAAGAACCGGATCTGGGTAAAGAGCTGGGAACCAGGCATCGCGCCGGTATCGGCATTACCGAGCATTCCGATGCGGTTTCCATTATCGTATCTGAAGAAACGGGTATTGTCTCCATCGCCCACGACGGTGTACTGACCCGTTATATTGACGAGAAAAAACTGCGGGCCCTTCTGAGAGAGCTCTGTTCACCCGAGCGAAGCGAAGGGTTTAGTTTTTTTTCCTGGAGGAGCAATAAATAAACATGGACAGCATTTTACGCAGTAATAATTTTGCCCGAATTTTAGCCATTATTTTGGCCATTATTCTCTGGCTTTTCGTAACCGGGGATAAGATTACCCGGACTACACCCTCGCGCAAGGTATGGCAGGATGTTCCCCTGCGGGTGGAAAACCTTGATCAGGATTATGTGGTTACTGATATCCCCTCTTCAGTTGATGTAACCCTCGAAGGCCTACCCGATGTTTTTGAAGATCTGGCGATCCATGAATTGGATGCCTATGTTGACCTGGCCGGCAAAGAACCAGGCACTCACCTGGTGCGGGTCCAGGGAAGGCCGCCTCGGGGCCTTAACCTGGTGATGCTTGAGCCGGAGCAGGTCAGGGTGACCATTGAGGTATACCACAGCGATGATTTCCCTGTTGTGGTTGAATTCCTTGGTGAACCGGCTGAGGGTTGGGAACTGGCAGATTGGGTAATTGATCCTGAAAGTGTATTTGTTGGTGCCCCCGAGTCAATCTTTGAACAGGTGGATGCAATTATTCTCTATGTGGATCTCACCGGTATGAGATCTGTAGAAAGGATAAACCTCAATCCTCTGGCCCTTGATGAGGACGGCAATCCTGTAACAGGCCTGGTTATTGATCCGGCGGAAATTTCTGTCAGGCTGGTGCTGGAGAGAATCCCGGAACCGGTTGTCGAAGAAGAACCTGAAGAAGAAATAGAAACAGGGTCAGCAACAGAACCGGAACCTGAAGAAGCAGCAGAATCAGGAAACTAACGGTCTGCAAAGAGGGAAACGCCCCTCAGCGGGCGTTATTTTTGTGTTATAGTATCTTCTGGAGGTGTTTTAATGGGGAAACTGTTTGGAACTGACGGAATCAGGGGGGTGGCCAACCGCGATCTTACCCCGGAACTTGCTTTTAAAATTGGCCGTATCGCGGCCTGGCTCCTGGGGAATGAAGTTAAGGCTCCTACTTTCATCATAGGCAGGGATACTAGACTTTCCGGACCGATGCTTGAAGGGGCTTTGGCTGCCGGCATTAATTCAGCCGGGGGTGCGGTCAGGCTTTTGGGAATAGTGTCAACCCCGGCGGTGGCCTACCTGACCAGGGAGCTGAAAGCATCAGCCGGAGTGGTTATCTCGGCTTCCCATAACCCAATCGAAGATAACGGGTTGAAAATTTTCAACAACCGAGGTTATAAACTGTCTGATGCTCTTGAAGCTGAAATCGAGAATATTTATTTTGAGAATAGAGATCAAATACCCCGTCCGGAGGGAGCAGAGCTGGGCCGGTCTTTCAGTGATGGTGAAACTTTACGGCATTATTTGGATTATTTAAAAACGGCTGGTTCTCCTCTGTCCGGTTTCAAGCTGGTTGTTGACTGTGCTCATGGAGCTGCCTGCCGCATTGCGGGGGATGTTCTTGAAGAACTGGGGGCCACCGTCAAAATGCTTCACAATGAGCCAGACGGCTGCAGAATTAATGTTCACTGTGGGGCTACCGACACAGCCGAGTTACAGCAGGAAGTCACAGCCTTCGGTGCCCTGGCAGGCCTGGCTTTTGATGGGGATGCTGACCGACTTATTGCCGTTGATGAAAAGGGCTGTGAGGTGGACGGTGATGCCGTGATGTCCATATGTGCAATAAACCTGGCTGCGAAAGGACAACTTAAAAAAAACACCCTGGTAACCACGGTCATGAGCAATGGCGGACTTGATATACTGGGCGAAAAATACGGTTTTGAGGTAATTCGCACCGCAGTTGGCGACCGTTATGTCCTCGAGAAAATGCTCGCCGGAGGTTATAATATCGGCGGGGAACAGTCAGGGCACATCATTTTCTCTGATTATGCCACTACTGGAGACGGGTTGTTAACCGCTTTGCAGCTGCTTAAAGTAATGCATGCCGAACAACGCCCCCTGTCGGAATTGGCTTCCCGCCTGGAGCGCCTGCCCCAGGTCCTTGTCAACCAGCGGGTCACATCAAAGGAAGGATGGTCCGAGAACAAGGAAATTACTTCTGCCATTAAAAAAATTGAGCAAAAACTTGGCAATCACGGGCGTGTTCTGATCCGCCCGTCTGGAACTGAACCGAAAATCAGGATCATGCTTGAAGCGCCTCTGCCACAAGAAAAGTTGGAGCAGTATGCGCATTCCCTGGCGGAAGTTATTGCCCGTGAACAATCCTGATTATTTCTGGGCCATGCTGACAAACCGGTCACTTGCAGCTGGTAAAAGCGGTAACGGTTAACCTTTTACCGAAATTCTTTGATTTGTATGCATTCCCGGGTTTTTTATGGATGGAGGTTTGTCTATGTGCGGTATAGTGGGATATACGGGAAACGGGAAAGCCGGTTCCATCATTATAGAAGGATTAAAAAAGCTGGAGTACCGCGGTTACGATTCAGCTGGCCTGGCTGTGCAGGATGACGGGAAAGTGGTTATTACCAAAACAGCCGGCACTGTTGCTGCCCTTGAAAAAATTTACAACGGTAACCGCCTGACGACAAAAACTGGCATAGGGCACACCAGGTGGGCTACCCACGGCCGCCCGACCAATGAAAATGCTCATCCCCACGGTGGTTGTTCCGATGATCTGGCTGTAGTTCACAACGGGATCATCGAAAATTATAGATCGTTGCGCAGCCGTCTGGTCGAAGAAAAGGGCCACCAGTTTCGTTCGGAAACTGACAGTGAGGTGCTGACTCACCTGATCGAGGAATATTATGAAGGCGATCTCCTTGCTGCCCTGCGCCGGGCGATGGGAGAAGTTAGAGGTTCCTATGCCCTGGTGGCTATTTCTGCCCGGGAACCGGGACGGATAGTCTGTGCCCGCCGGGACAGCCCGCTGGTGATTGGACTGGGCAATAATGAAAACCTTGTTGCTTCCGACATCCCGGCTCTTCTTAATTATACCCGCCGGGTTGTGGTCCTTGAAGATGGCGATTTTGCCTCCATTAATGCTGAAAAGATTGAAATAGTTGATGCTGGTGGCAATCTGGTAGAGCGGGAAGTTATGGAGGTAAACTGGGATCTGGAAGCGGCGGAAAAAGGCGGTTTTGCCCATTTTATGCTGAAGGAGATCATGGAACAGCCGGTTGCCGTGCGGGAGACCCTGCGTCAGAGGATCGACTTTCCTTCCGGTAAAGTAAATTTAAGCGAACTGGCAATGGATCCCGGGGAAATATCCCGGTTGCAAAAAATTCATATCGTAGCTTGTGGGACAGCGTATCACGCCGGGCTCCTGGGCCGTGATATTATTGAAAATATCGCCGGCATTCCTGTTGATGTTGAAGTTGCTTCCGAATTTCGCTACCGCCGTCCGTTGCTGGCCAGTGATCACCTTGTTATAGTGATCAGCCAGTCGGGAGAGACTGCCGATACCCTGGCAGCCCTGCGCCTGGCTCGTTCGCGAAAGGTTAAAGTTCTGGCGGTGACCAACGTCGTGGGCAGCACAGTAGCCCGTGAAGCGGACCGGGTCCTTTTTACCTGGGCCGGTCCCGAGATCGCCGTTGCTTCAACCAAGGCTTACCTGACCCAGCTGGTTGCTTTGTATCTCCTCGCTCTATACTTTGGGGAGGTGCGGAGAGATATTGATCCAGCCCTTGCTTCAGATTTGGTCAAGGGGCTGCTTGACCTGCCGTCACTGCTGGAAAAGTTGCTCACCAATGAGAAGCTGGAAAAATTGCGAGACTACAGCGCTCACCTGGCTCATTGGGATAACGCCTTTTTTATCGGGCGCAGCCTTGATTACCCGGTGGCCAGAGAGGGAGCCCTTAAGCTAAAAGAAATCTCTTATATCCATGCGGAAGCTTATGCCGCCGGAGAATTAAAACACGGCCCCCTGGCTTTGATCAATGAAGGTGTACCGGTGATTGCCCTGGTTACCCAAAAAGCGGTGCTCGATAAGAGCCTTAGCAACATCCAGGAAGTGAAAACCCGCGGTGGTGCCGTGTTCATCATCACCAGGGATGATTTTAGTGATCTGATCCGGGAGGAAAAAGCGGTTTTTACCCTGCCCCCGGTTGGTGACCTGCTGGCCCCGATTCTGAGCGTGGTGCCGACCCAGCTGCTGGCATATTATACTGCCCTGGCCCGCGGCAGTTCCGTTGATAAACCGCGTAACCTGGCCAAGAGTGTTACTGTCGAGTAATTATTAAAGGAGCTTTTTGATGACTGAAAAAAACGAATCTGAATTTAAATCGAACTTTATTTACACGATGATCAAAGAAGATCTGAAAAAAGGCCTGCTTGGTGACAAGCAGATTCATACCCGTTTTCCCCCCGAGCCGAACGGGTACCTGCACATCGGTCATGCCAAGGCCATTCTTCTAAATTATGCCATTGCCCGGGATTTCAATGGCAAGTTCAATCTTCGGTTTGACGATACCAACCCGATCAAAGAAGAGCAGGAATTTGTTGATTCCATTATTGAAGATATTCGCTGGCTCGGGGCCGACTGGGAAGACAGGCTTTTTTTCTCATCCGACTATTTTGAAATCAAATATGAATTTGCCCTGCGCCTGATCAAAGCAGGGCGGGCTTATGTTTGTGATCTGAACCAGGAGGAAATCAGGCAATACCGTGGTACTCTCACCGAACCCGGTGTTGAAAGCCCTTACCGGGATCGCCCGGTGGAGGAAAACCTTGATCTTTTCAAACGAATGCGGGACGGTGAATTTCCCAATGGCAGCCGTGTTCTGCGAGCCAAGATCGATATGGCATCCGGCAATTTGAACATGCGTGATCCTGTCCTTTACCGGATACTTCATGCTTTCCACCATCGCACCGGAGACGACTGGTCTATTTATCCCATGTACGATTTTGACCACCCTTTTTCCGACGCCCTGGAAGGAATTACCCACTCTCTTTGCTCAATTGAATATACTGATCATCGCCCACTCTACGATTGGATAGTTGAGAATGCCGTAGAACTGATGCCTGAAATGATCAAGTTCCATTCCCGTCAGACCGAATTTGCCCGCCTCAATATGACCTATACAGTAATGAGCAAGCGCAAACTGCGTTGCCTGGTGGAAGAAGGGTACGTGGATGGATGGGACGATCCCCGTATGCCCACAATCGCCGGTCTGCGCCGCCGTGGAGTAACTGCGGAAGCGATCACTGATTTCCAGGAACGTGTTGGAGTATCGAGAGCGGACAGCACAGTGGATTTGGCTTTGCTGGACCATTGTATCCGCCAGGAGCTTGAAACAAAAGCGCCACGCCGGATGGTCGTCCTTGACCCCCTGAAGCTTGTAATTACCAACTGGCCGGTGGGTAAAACCGAGAATGTCGAAATGGAAAACATTCCTCGAGATGACGGAGCTGGTTATCGTGAAGTTCCCTTCAGTGGAGAAATTTACATTGAACATGCCGATTTCATGGAAGACCCCCCGAAAAAATTTTTCCGCCTGGCCCCGGGCCGGGAAGTTCGCCTGAAAAGCGCCTATATTATACGCTGTGAAAAAGTGATCAAAGACGGTGAAGGTAATGTAATAGAGCTGAGATGCACCTATGATCCTCTGAGTAAAAGTGGCAACGACCGGAGCGGTAAAAAAATCAAGGGAGTTATCCACTGGGTCTCGGCAGAGCATGCTGTCCGGATTACGGTTAACCTTTATGATAACCTTTTCGTTGTGGAAAACCCGGAAGAAGATGATGAAAAAGATTTTATTAGCCATATTAACCCGCAGTCGCGGATCATCTGTCGCGATGTTCCGGCCGAACCGTCCATCCTGGAGGCCACTCCGGGCAGCCGTTACCAGTTTCTGCGCAAGGGCTACTTCTACCTTGATCCTCAATCTTCCCTCGATAGTGCGCTTGTTTTTAACAGCATCGTGGCGCTCCGCGACAGCTGGGCGAAGAGGAAAAAATAAATGAAGGAATAACTGAAATGTGAGGTTTCTCTTTTATAAGGAAGTGAATGGTCAATGTTTAAAAAAAACTCGCTTATTTTGTTTTTACTGTCGGTTTCGCTGTTTGTCTTATCCTGCAGTGAGAGCCAGGAGCCGGTTGGTCCACCGCTGGAAGGAGAAATAGCGGACCTGGCTGAAAAATTCATTGAGCTCATGCACGATGGAGATTACAGCAGCGCAGTGTCTTTTTTTAATTCTGATATGAAAAAAGCAATGTCGGAAAGAAAGCTCGAGGAGAACTGGGAAGCTGTATTATCCCAGCAGGGGACGTATGAAGGAGAAATTGAGAAAAAGGTTGAAGAATCGGGTGATTATCGAGCTGTAAATGTAATCACCGAATTTGAGGCGGGGCCGATTAATATCCGGGTAGTTTTTGATAAAGACAACCGGGTTGCCGGACTGTGGTTCCAACCGGTTGAATAGGGCGCCGTATTTTTTAAAGAACAGGGCAACTGTAAGATTACAATCCTGCCGCAGCAGGAGTAAATAATATGGAACAGTACACCGTCACTTACAGAGAATGGACCATATCATTTGTTCTTATCAGGAAACGGGTTAAAAATATCAATCTGAGAGTGAAACCTGATTCAACGGTCGTTGTCTCAGCTAACAGGACGGTATCCCCTGAACAAATAAAAGGATTTGTTAAGAAGAAAGCATCGTGGATTCTGAAAAATATTAGCCGTTTTGCAGAAAAGAATAAAAACCGTAAAATCCTGCATTATGGAGAGGGCGAGACTATTTATCACCTCGGTATTCCTCGCCAACTGGTGCTATCACCGGCTGAAGATAAAGAAGAAATTTCATTGGATGGCCGATTCATCCGGTTTTCAATCTGGGATCAAAGCGATTTTGTTTCAAAAAAACGGCTATACGATCGCTGGCTGAAAAAGCAGGGAGAAGCAGTTTTCAACGAGGCCGTTGACCGAATGTTGTCCAAACTGGCCTGCTGCCAGATCGAGAGGCCTTCTGTTACCATCAGAACAATGAAAAGCAGATGGGGTTCCTGTTCGTTCACCAGGCAGAAAATTACCCTGAACACGGAACTTTTGAAATTTTCATTGGACTGTATCGATTATGTTGTTCTGCACGAACTGGTCCATTTCATTCACCATCGTCACGATGAGGCGTTTTATAACTTTTTATCTGAAGTTATGCCTCGCTGGCAGGAGCAGCAGAGGTTGTTAAGAACTGCGGGAATTGAAAAAAATCTAAAATTTTTTTCATTTTAGCTGAAGTGAAACAGCGCTCCCATTCCAGAAAAATCGAGAATAATATGGGTGATTATCGTCCAGCGGGTTGATCTGGTTTTCCAGGCTACCCGACCCCACATCAAATCCAGGATAAGGGCGAATAAAACCAGGGAATGAACTCCACCCGGGTAACCGCTGGCTGTGACAGATTGGGGCGCTTAATGCCACAGGCCAAACCAGATTGCCGGGTAAAGATAACTCGACCAGATGTTGTCGGGGAAAATAGTAAAGTAAGTTCCGCGCCATAAAATTTCTTCGTAGAAAGCGTTGACCACTACAATAACAAGTGAAGCCAGAACAATAAGTGGTGTGACTTTTGGTATCCTGTTTATTTTTGGCTCCCTCCTTCGGTTTTAATCTTCTTTTGGAAGTAACCCTGATGAACAAAGAAAGTTGCTTATCATTGCAGGTGCTTTCCGGTACATAAGCTTACCGGAAAGCAAGAATTATTGCCAGTGTACTGGAGGTGGAATTATAAATAACCAGGTATAGAGAACCGGAATAAAATATTTTCTAAAAAGCAAAAAAATAAGGTTGACAAAATTGACTAGCTGTATATAATATATATATACAGGATATACGAATTATACGCTATATACATAATGATGTACCTGGGGAAGGAGATAATATGAATATAACCATTTCCAATGCTTCTCCGGAACCTTTATATGAACAGATTGCCAGTCAAATAAAAAACTCAATTATGCGGGGGGAACTGGCTCCCGGTGAAATGCTGCCGTCAATCCGGCACCTGGCCAGGGAGCTGCAAATCAGCGTTATCACTACCAAACGGTCTTACGAGGAGCTGGAAAGAGAAGGCTTCATTGATTCGGTTGCCGGCAAGGGTTCTTTTGTCGCTGCTCAGAGCAACGGATTACTCAGGGAAAGACGACTGAAATTTATTGAAGAGAAGCTGGTTGAAATCGTGGAAGAAAGCAGGACTTTTGAAATAGGGCTTCCAGAGTTGATTGAAATGCTGACTATGCTTTACGGGGAGAAATAGAGATGCACACTGTTCTGGAAATTGAAAATTTGCGCAAGGAGTACCCCGGCTTTACCCTCAACAATATTTCTTTTTCACTACCAAGAGGTTTCATCATGGGTTTTATTGGGCCGAATGGTGCCGGAAAGAGCACCACCATCAAGTTAATAATGAATCTGGTCAAAAAAGATGGTGGTACAGTGCGAATTTTCGGCGAGAGAATGGATGAGGAGGAAATTGATATCAAACAGCGGATAGGATTCGTTTATGATGAAAACCACTACTATGAAGAACTGACACCTGATGGCATACGCAGTTTGATAGCCCCCTTTTACAACAGCTGGGACAATGATTCTTTTTACCGGTATCTTGAACGTTTTGAACTGCCTCACACGAAAAAGATCAAGAATTTTTCCCGGGGCATGAAAACAAAATTTTCACTTGTGATAGCGCTTTCTCATGAAGCGGAGTTAATCATCATGGATGAACCTACCTCGGGTCTTGATCCGGTTTTCAGGCGGGAAATTCTTGATATTCTGAGGGAATTACTGCAGGATGAGCAGAAGAGTGTGCTTTTTTCAACCCATATCACCAGCGATCTGGATCGGATTGCTGATTACATTACCTTCATTAACGAAGGTAATGTAATCTTCACGGATGAGCGGACCGCTATCCTCGATTGCTATGCTCTTGTTAAGGGAAGCGCTGAGCTACTGACCGATGAAATGAGGCGGGAATTTGTCGGTGTTAGGGAAAGTGAATTTGGCTTCGAAGCCCTGACCGAAGATTTGGTCAAAACCCGCCGCCGTTTTGGGGACAAGGTGGTTGTGGAAAAAGCAACTCTTGAAGATATCATGCTCTACACGGTAAAGGGGGTAAAGCAATGATCCACCTGGTTAAGAAAGACCTGCTAATTCAGAGGAAAAGTTTTCTCTTTCTTCTCTTCATCGGTTTGTTCATATTCATTATTTACAATAACCCGATGTTCGATGCTTTTATCTACATCATGGGCAGTTTGATGATTGTCTACATCTTTTTAATTACCGCCAACAGCGAGGATGAGAGGAATAAATGCGACATAATGCTTAACAGCCTGCCCATTACCCGACGGGATATAGTTTTAGCCAAGTATCTGACCATCCCGGTCTACATACTGATTAGTTTCGTTGGTTTCAGCATCCTGGCTGCTGTTTTTAAGCTACCCTTTATCCCTATAACGCCTCGTTTCCCCAACGGCATAGACATCCTGGTTACTGTCCTCATGGTAGGGCTGTTTGTCGATATCTATCTGCCGCTCTATTTTCGATTCGGAGTTGCTGCCCTGCGCCTTTTCCAGGTTATTTTTTTACTGGCCTTCTTTTTTATTCCCAACACTCTTTTTGAATATGCCATGGCGAATCCTGATAAACCTGCTGTTCAGTTCGTCCAGCAGCTGTTCACCGAACAAACAATTGTGGTG
Source organism: Bacillota bacterium (assembly GCA_034189085.1). GTDB lineage: Bacteria > Bacillota > Dethiobacteria > DTU022 > DTU022 > M55B129. The sequence goes on from JAXHVH010000024.1 coordinate 15,080, forward strand.
CAGACTCTGGTGATTTTTGGCCTGATATTAATTATTTTTCTGATTTCTTACTTCATATCCGTGAAAATCTACCGGGCGAAAGAGTTTTAAATATATAGATGCAGAAAATATGGCGCCGTGGTTATTGAACCGCGGCATTTTTTTGATCATCTTGATGCATGTATCATATCAGGCAAAAACATGCATCAGCACATCGCTGTTTTTTTGAAAAAGAATTGATAGACTTGCTTTCCGGTTTGCCCAATGCCGGGATCGTTGGTCAGATCCTGGTTGTGCCAATTATATTGTTTAATACAAAATTATAATTGATAAATAATAAAAATTTATTGACATACAATAAATATTAACTTATAATTACCTCAACCGGCATAAAATTATAGAGGTGACTTTTGGTGGTTAAATGCGCAGGTAAGAGGTCGGCTGCATCAGTAATCAAAACTCTCCTTGGTATTGCTTTCTATCTCGGCCTTGTTGATGGAGCGGCTGCCATCGGCTGGCAGATATATCTGCTTGTAGCTGAACCGGCCTGGCCCAATGAAGGTATGTAACTGCAAATTGAAACTCCCGGCCTTGTGTTTAGAAGGGAGGGTTAAGAATGGCAATTATTGTTAGGCTGGATCGGGTTATGGTTGACCGCAAAATATCTCTGACAGAGCTGGCTGAAAAAGTGGGTATTACTATGGCCAATCTTTCCCTCCTGAAAACAGGCAAGGTAAGGGCAATTCGTTTTTCCACCCTCGAAGCCCTTTGCCGGGAACTCAACTGCCAGCCGGGTGATCTCCTGGAATACAAAGATGAACAGTAACTTTAGCGACTTGCCGGCAGCATATAAGGCCTGAGTTTTTTGTAGCATGTTTTTTTCATACCGGCAAGAGGAAGGAGCAGGGGTGTGAGGATTCAGGTTTTCTGCTCCTTTGCAATGCTAATAGACCATAAAAACCATTACCAGAATAATAACCCCGAGTAGATAAACGCCGACATCAATCAAAACGATTTTGCGCCCCCTATCTTTTTCTTTTTTCAGCATCCCGGCGACAGTTTTTTGGAACCGGCCGTAATCAAAGAGCAGTGTTAGCGCCTTGATGGCGGTTAGAGAAAAGAGAATTGTGATATAGATAGAATTGGGGACATCCAGAGTAAAATGAAGGTACCAGGTCAGGGCAATCACGACTAAACCTGCCAGAGTAATGACAATTATCTATGGAGGCCGCTTTTCTGAATAAAATTTTTTCAGGAACTGATTTTCGTCCCATGGCAACAGATGCATATAGACCGGTTTAAGCAGAGCGGCCAGTCCGAAAATTATACCGAGTGCTTTGAAATAATTGATTGTGTCCACCTCTTTTTAAATGGACAGCTATTGCTTAGTACAACAGAAAGTCCAACATTAAGGAGATTGCACCGAGTGTCAGAGCAAATAGGTTAATCAGGGTCAAGGTTTTACGGTCCTTTTTAAGAACCTGCTCAACAAAAGCACGAAACCGCTTATAATTAAAAAGCACCTGCGAAGGTTTAATCAGGGTCAGAGAAATCAGTATGGTAATAACTATTGAATAGGGCACATCAGCGGTAAAGTGCATGTACCAGGTATAAACTACGAGGATGAATCCCAGAAAACCAACTACCCAGATCCATAAAGGCTGCTTTTTTGTGTAAGACCTTTTCAGTTCAAAAGCATTCTACTGCCTGGGGGAAAATTGTATAGCAGTTCTGGTGAGGATTAAAATTGCACCGAAAGCTATGCTCAGAACCTGAAAATAATTCATCGAGAGTCTCCTTGTAAAAATATGCTGATTGCTTTGTATAGTATACTTTGCAGTGCATTCATGCGCAAGCGAAAAATTGCTTGCAATACTATGTCTTTGTCACACAGTTGCACTTGAACAATCTGCTGAGATGAAGATATAATTAATTTTTGGAAGGCTGGATAAAATGATAGAGCAGAATAGCGCTTGTAGAAGAAGAGAGAGGTAAAAGCAGTGAGTATCCCAAAGGAACCTTTGAGGGTGATCGAAAGATGCAGGGGCCTGGCTGGTGATCTGCAGTTGCAGCGGCGGGGAGATGACTATGAAATAATTTACAACGGGGCTTTTCTGATGGCCAGCTATAATGGTGCTTCGGAAAAAGCCGCTATCCGGGATGCCCTGCAGGTAGTGCAGAGAAAAGAAAAACCGCTGGCCGTCCTTATGGGTGGGCTCGGCATGGGCTACAGCTTGCAGGAAGCCCTGGTTTGTCCGCAGGTAAACCGGGTGACTGTGGCCGAAATTGAGCCGACCATCATTAAATGGAACCGGAATATTTTACAACCCCTGAATGGCCGTGCCCTGGCAGATCCGCGGGCTGAAATTGTTGCTGCCGATTTTAGCACAGTCCTTGTTGAGGAAGCGAAGAAGGCAACTCGGAAAGGGCCTGTTTTTGATGTAATAATGGTTGATACAGATAATGGTAGCAGCTGGCTCAGCCTCCCTGAGAATGTTTTTCTATACAGCGAAGAAGGACTGAGTCTGATCAACAGGTGCCTTGTCCCGGGTGGAACGGCCAGTTTCTGGTGTTCCAGGCGTGAAAAATCATTCGAAGAGAGATTAAAAAAAATATTTTACTGGATTAGTTTTCGGTGTATAAATGAAAAAACAGGGCATCAGGGCTGCTATTATCTGTCTGGAAAACCCTGAGAGGTTGCAGCATAGAAAACTCGATTGCTATTCTGTGAAATGGTTACCCTGAAAAACTTTTATTTTAAGCAGACCGAAAACAAGGAATATATAACCATTTAAGGGACTGCATGCCTTGTAATTTTATTTTTCTACCCTTATAATCATAAAGATATTTAGAAATTTTTTTGCTAAATGTCCATTTCCCGGGAAATAGCTTAACTACACAAATGCCGCAAAGGAGGAGCAGCCCTGCAAACTTTACTTGTTCTGGAAGATGGATTTACACTGAAAGGAGAAAGTTTTTCAGGAAAAGGCGAAGTATTTGGTGAAGTGGTTTTTAATACATCAATGACCGGATATCAGGAGATGGTTACCGATCCATCCTACCGGGGACAGATCCTCAATCTCACCTGCCCCCTTATAGGTAACTATGGTGTAAACGAATATGACTTTGAATCGGCCCTTCCCCAGGTGGAAGGGCTTTTGGTTAAAGAATACTGCTGGCAGCCGCGTAGCTGGCGGGCTCGGGAATCGCTGGGCACAATGCTGGATCGGCATGACATTCTTGGAGTGGAGGGAATTGACACGCGTTCCCTTACTTTGCACCTGCGGAGGGCAGGGACTATGAAGGGGATTCTTTCTACTATCGAAAATGACCCTGCAGTTCTTCAACGTCGGCTTAATGATTTCCCGGGAATCAATGCCAGGGATCTTGTTGGAGAAGTGACATGTCAGTCAGCTCACCCCTGGACTGAACGTTCGCCGGAAATTGTTACCCCTGTAGGCTGTCGGGAAACGGGGTTTGTTGGAGAGAACCTACATGTGGTGGTTTATGATTTTGGAGTAAAGTACAGTATTCTTCGCAGCCTGGCCAACCTTGGCTGCCGGGTGACGGTAGTGCCCTGCCGGACATCTGCTGCCGAAGCGCTGGCGCTGAAGCCGGATGGTGTTTTGCTTTCCAACGGCCCAGGTGATCCGGCATCATACAGTGATATTATTCCTATCATCCAGGCCATTCTGGGTCGCGTACCCATCTTTGGCATTTGCCTTGGGCATCAGCTCCTGGGTATGGCCCTCGGCTTTTCCACTTTTAAACTACCCTTCGGCCATCGCGGAGGGAACCATCCTGTCAGGGAATTGGCAAGTAGAAAAGTCAACATAACTTCCCAGAATCACGGTTACTGTCTTAAGCTCGGTGAAGAAACAGGGGCTACCGTTCCGACTCACATCAATTTGAATGACGGGACCCTGGAAGGTTTAGAGAACAGGGAGCGGTGGTGTTTTTCCGTCCAGTACCATCCTGAAGCGGCACCCGGTCCCCAGGATTCAACCAATCTTTATAAAAAATTTGTAGTTATGATGCAAAATAAAGTTTGAAAAGAGGCTGGTAAAATTGCCAAGGCGGAGTGACCTGCAGAAAATCATGTTAATAGGTTCAGGGCCAATTGTCATCGGCCAGGCCTGTGAATTTGACTATTCAGGGACCCAGGCCTGCCGGGCGCTTAAAGAAGAAGGCTATGAGGTAGTGCTGATCAACAATAACCCTGCTACCATTATGACCGATCCGGCAATGGCCGACCGAACTTACATTGAACCGCTGACGGCGGAAACGGCTGTCAAGGTTATCGAAAAAGAGCGCCCCCAGGCCCTGCTGCCTACTCTGGGCGGACAGACTGCCCTTAATCTGGCAGTTGAACTTGCCGACAGCGGGCAGCTGGACCGCTATGGTGTAGAACTCATCGGTGCCGATGCTGATGTAATCAAGAAAGCAGAGAACAGGGACCTCTTCAAGGAAGCGATGAACCGAATCGGCCTGGCGATAGCTGAAAGCGTGCATCTAAAAAATGTGGGTGAAGCACTGGCTTTTGCCGATATTCATGGCTATCCGCTGGTTATCAGGCCTTCTTTTACTCTTGGAGGTGCCGGAGGCGGCATTGCTCTTAATAAGGAACAGCTGGTGGAAATGGTTGGGACAGGTCTGGATATTAGCCCCATCAAACAGGTGCTGGTAGAGGAATCGCTGACTGGATGGAAAGAGTTTGAACTGGAGCTCATGCGCGATCACAACGACAATGTGGTGGTCATTTGTTCCATTGAAAATGTTGATCCCATGGGTGTCCATACCGGGGAGAGCATCACCGTTGCGCCGGCTCAGACGTTGAGTGATCTGGAATACCAGGTAATGCGTACCGCTTCCATTGCAGCGATGCGTGAAATAGGGGTTGATACCGGCGGTTGTAATATCCAGTTTGCAGTCGAGCCGGATAGCGGTCGACTGGTAGTGGTGGAAATGAATCCGCGTGTGTCACGCTCATCGGCCCTTGCTTCCAAGGCTACCGGTTTTCCCATTGCTAAGATTGCCGCCAAGCTGGCTGCTGGATATACCCTTGATGAACTAACAAACGATATTACCAGGGAAACCCCCGCTTCTTTCGAGCCGGCTATTGATTACTGTGTGGTCAAAATCCCGCGCTGGGATTTTACCAAGTTCCCGGGAGCGGATCAGACCCTGACCACCCGCATGAAATCGGTTGGCGAAGTGATGAGTATCGGGCGTACCTACAAGGAAGCGCTCCAGAAGGCCCTTCGTTCGCTGGAACAGGGCTATGACGGATTGATGGATCCGAAAAGTCAGGAGAGTGGTGAACTTTACACCAGTCTGGATCAGCTGAAAGAAGCTTTACCTCTACCCCGGGCTTCACGCATTTTTACTATTGCCGATGCTCTGCGCAAAGGCTTGTCCTCAGATGAAATATACAGCCTCACCGGCATCGACAGCTGGTTCATCGACCAGGTTTTACACCTGGTGGAATTTGAAGATAAATTGCGCCTCGCCGAAGAGCTGAATGAGGAGATGCTCTGGCAGGCCAAAACATGGGGTTTTTCCGACAGCCGGATCGCTTTTTTACGGGGGACTGAGGAAAAGGTAATCCGAGAGTTACGCCGCAGGTATTCAATTTATCCCGTTTACCGCAGGGTTGATACCTGTGCCGGTGAATTTGAAGCTTACACCCCCTATCTCTATTCAACTTACGAACGGGGTGCTGTAGAAACCATGGCGGAACAGCCTTCTGCGAATGAGGGAAGCAAGGGTAAAGTAATTATCTTGGGCGGCGGCCCCAACCGCATTGGCCAGGGCCTTGAATTTGATTACTGCTGCGTCCAGGCTGCGCTTACTCTCAGGAAAGATGGTTACCGGGTGATCATGGTTAATTGCAACCCGGAAACGGTAAGTACCGATTATGATGTTTCAGACTGCCTCTATTTCGAACCGCTCACCCTGGAAGATGTTTTAAATGTTTGTCATGAAGAGGATCCTGAAGGCCTGATCCTGCAGTTCGGCGGCCAGACCCCTCTTAAACTTGCTTTGCCTCTGTTGGAGGAAGGCATACCTATCTGGGGGACCTCGCCCCGTGACATTGACCGGGCTGAAAATCGGCGCGAATTTGCTGTGGTAGTGGACAAGCTGGATCTATGGGAACCGGCTTATGGCATTGCGGCTCACCGGTCGGAGGCCAGGGAAATTGCTGCAAGGCTTGGTTTCCCCATACTTGTAAGGCCCTCTTATGTACTGGGGGGATTGGCCATGCGCCTGGTTTATACCCCTGAAGAACTTGATATTTATCTCCAGTCGGGGCCGCCGATCAATTCTGCTAATCCGTTGCTGATTGACAAGTACCTGGAGGGAGCGGTCGAACTTGACGTTGATGCTCTCTGCGATGGGGAAAAAATGGTGATCGGGGGGATTATGGAGCACGTGGAACAGGCCGGAGTGCATTCAGGTGACAGCTGCTGCGTGTTGCCCCCTTACAGTATCGGGACTCAGCAGTTAAAAGACATTCACCGCCAGACTGAGCTGCTGGCCCACGAGCTGAATATCCGGGGTTTGCTAAATATTCAATTTGCCATTCACGGACGAGAAGTCTATATCCTGGAAGCTAATCCTCGTGCATCACGGACGGTTCCCTTTACCGGCAAGGCAACGGGCATGCCCCTTGCGGGACTGGCTGCCCAGGTGATTGCCGGCGCTTCCCTTGACGAGCTTGGTTTTACTGCTGAAATAATACCTGACTATTATTCTGTTAAGGAAGCGGTGTTTTCCTTCAGCCGCTTTGATAATGCTGATATTGTCCTCGGTCCGGAGATGCGTTCCACCGGTGAAGTTATGGGTATAGACAGCAACCTCGGTCTGGCTATGGCCAAAGCCCAGCTGGCGGCGGGAACACCTCTTCCGGTGAAGGGGCAAATATTTATCACTGTTGCTGACATAGACAAGCCACAGGCGGTGGAGCTGGGTCGGTCGCTGTCGAGGCTTGGCTACGACCTGCTGGCTACGAGGGGGACGGCGGCAGCGCTGCGTGTTGCTGGAGTAGAAGTTAAGGAGGTAAAAAAAATCAGCGAGGGTTCACCACACATGCTCGATTTTATCAATGATGGAAAAGTTGATTTAATAATCAATACACCAGCCGGGTCAGGTGCCTTTTCAGATGGCAAATGCATGCGTCAGCAGGCGGTGCACCGGGGAGTTTCCATCATCACCACCATGCAGGGGGCTATGGCTGCCCTCGAGGGAATGCGAGCACTTCAGCATTCCGGTATGAGCGTGCAGTGCCTGCAAGAATACTATCGCGGTTCCTCACCTTCTTCGTAAGAGATGCCGGGCTGCGTTGGGAAACCCTTCAGGGGGCCGATATTGACGCGATCCCTCGGACAGGTCAGCTCAGTCTGCAGGTAGGCTAAGAGCAGGCTGGATACCGCCTGCAGTGAATCGTGGTGGGCTCTTTCATAACCGTGAGACGCGTCAACCCCGAAACCGACCAGGGCTGTGCGAAGGTCGTTGCCTGCGGCCAGGGCGGAGGCGCTGTCACTGCGGTAATGCCTGAATACTTCCCTTTGATGGTTTATCTTAAGCCCATTACAGAGATCAATCAACCGGTGGGTCAGGTGATAATCGAAGGGACCGGCAGAATCCATCATGCAAATACTTACTCCCAGTTTGCTTGAATTTTGTCCTTTGGCTAATGTTGCATTGTCTACGGTAACCATCTCGGCTACATTTTCCTGTAACCCTGTTGAAGCACCAACCCCCACTTCCTCGGCAATAGTAAAGAGCAGTTTGCAGGTCACCGGCAAAGAAATTTTATTTTCCCAGATTGCCCTGGCCGTTCCCAGAACTAATGACACTCCTGCCTTGTTGTCCAGGTGGCGGGCATTGATATAGCCGCTTTCGCTGACTTCCGGAAGGGAGTCCACTGCTACGTAATCACCCACATGCAGGCCCAGTTCCTGGAGTTCTTTTTCATTCTCACATAGCTCATCGATGCGTACTTCTACATTGTCCCAGCTGACCGGCTGGCTGTCGATCTCCTGCCCGTAAGTGTGTCCGGAGGCTTTGAGGGGGATTATTGTTCCTCTCAAGGTGCCGCCGTCGGTAAAAATAGTCACGCGGGCACCTTCGGCAAAGCGGCTTGACCAGGTGCCAATGGGGGCAATCCCCAGGCGTCCGTTTTTTTTTAATCTTCGAACCATTGCTCCCAGTGTGTCGAGGTGAGTGACGATCGCCCGGGTCGGTTCTTCCTGCCGGCCGGGCAGGACCGCCCTGATCGCCCCGCGCCTGGTCAGCTCGAATTCAATCCCCAGGTGGGAGAGCTCCTCGCCAACAAAGTGAACTATCTGGTCTGTATAACCTGACGGACTCGGAATCTGGAGCAGCTGCATTAATATGTTCTGCACGTAACTCATATCAACTTTAATATTTTTCATAATGGAACTCCTTTCAGCAAATAAAAAGCCTGTTCCTAAGGAGCAGGCACCAGATCTCCTTTTCTAATTTCTTTCTTTATCCGAAAAGATTATCCTCTTTTAAAAATGCATAATAAATGAAATACGATTCCACAATACGGGATTTATATGGTATACTATATAGAAACCTTATCTTTAGACGGGAATGATGGGTATGAAAAATGACGATGCTTTACGCAGAGAGTTTGCCGACAAAGGGATGTACAACCCTGCTAGCGAGCACGGTGCCTGTGGTATCGGTTTCCTGGTTAATATCAAAGGTGAGAAGAGCAGCGCGATCATCAGCCAGGGGGTTGGGGTGCTGAAAAATCTTCTCCACCGTGGGGCAAAAGGTGCTGACGACAGGACCGGCGATGGGGCGGGGCTGCAGTTCCAGCTGCCGGACCGTTTCTTTCGCCGCATTGCCGAAGAGAGAGAAATCCAGCTCCCCTCTGCCGGCCACTATGGAGTGGGGATGTTTTTCCTTCCCGGCACGGCAAAAGTCCGTTCTGAGTGCTGTGCAATTATCGATGATCAAATAAAACATTCTGGCATGCGCACTCTTTTCTGGCGCGATGTTCCTGTGGCTCCGGATGTCCTTGGTGGAATTTCCCGGGAGCAGATGCCTTTTTTTCGCCAGTGCATTATAGACGGTGGTGATTTAAACAGTGATGCTTTGGAACGGAAATTCTATGTTATCCGCAAAAAGGCCGAAAAGCGGATTTCTACCATTTGCCGTGAACCGGACTATTTTTACACCGCCAGTTTCTCCTGCCGGACAATTGTCTACAAGGGTCTGCTGATGCCACACCAGGTGGAAGCTTTTTACCCGGATCTAACCGACAGCTTGATGGAGAGCGCTTTCGTCATTGTCCACCAGCGTTACAGCACCAATACCTTTCCTTCCTGGCCGCTGGCTCAGCCCTTCCGTTATCTCTGTCACAATGGAGAGATTAATACCCTCCGTGGTAACCGCAACTGGATGGCATCACGGGAGAGAGATTTCCAGTCTGAGCTGTTCGGTGATGATATAAAGGAGATTTTGCCTGTTCTTGAACCAGGAGTCAGCGACTCGGCCAATCTGGATAATGCCCTGGAGCTGCTGTGCTGCGGGGGCCGCTCAATTGATCATTCCATGGCTATGCTTATTCCCCAGGCCTGGGGCGACAAGTATCCTATCGGACCCGACCTGCGTGGTTTTTTCGAATACCATGCCGGGATTATGGAACCTTGGGATGGCCCGGCTGCAGTTGTTTACACAGACGGCCGGCGGGTTGGCGCTATCCTGGACCGTAACGGACTCCGCCCGGCTCGTTACACTGTAACCAAATCGGGGTTCATGATCTTTGCCTCTGAAGCTGGAGTGATTGATATTCCCCCGGCGGAAGTGAAAGAGAAAGGGGCCCTGCGCCCGGGAGAGATGCTGCTGGTCGACCTGGATGAGAAAAGGCTTCTTAAGGATACAGAAATTAAAATGCGTTTGGCTCGCCGCCGGCCATACCGCCGCTGGACAGAAGAAAATCAGATCACCATTCACGGTTTCTTTAACGCCATCGCTGCTGTAGAGGTAGACAGAGATAGACTTTTCGCCAGCCAGCGGCTTTTTAGTTATACCCGTGAAGACATCAGGCGCATCCTTGAGCCGATGGCCCTCGAAGGCGTTGAGCCGGTAGGTTCCATGGGTGCGGACCAGCCGCCGGCAATCCTTTCGGAAAAGCCGCAGTTGCTCTTCTGGTATTTTAAACAATGTTTTGCCCAGGTAACCAACCCGGCTATCGACCCCTACCGTGAAGAGCTTGTCATGTCCCTGATGACCTTTATTGGTTGTGCCGACAACCTGCTGGCTGAGACGCCTCAGCATGCCCACCTGATCAAGTTAAGCCACCCCATCCTTTCTAACGAGGACCTGCGGAGGCTTTGCAGCCTTGAAGAAAAGGGATTCCGCAGTATTAAGCTGAAGATGCAATTTCCAGCAGGTGGTGGTGGCTCTGCCCTGGAAGAAGCGCTCACCGGCCTTTGTCTGCAGGCGCAGGAGGCGATTAAAAAAAACTACGGCCTGATAGTCCTTTCCGATCGAGACCTGGACGAAAATATGGCGCCCATTCCTTCCCTGCTGGCTGTATCGGCGGTCAACCGGCACCTGGTTGATAGGAGATTACGCACCAGTATCGGCATCCTCGTTGAGAGTGCCGAGGCGCGTGAGGTAACTCACATGGCCCTTTTGCTTGGTTACGGAGCTTCTGCCGTCAATCCCTATTTGGCCTTTGAGACTGTCGCCCATTTGGCCGAGAGAGGCCTGCTCGGGACAAGACTATCCCAGCAAAAAGCAATGGAAAACTACGTCAAGGCTCTCTGTAAGGGGATCCTGAAAATCATGTCCAAGATTGGTATCTCCACTCTGCGCAGCTACCGCAACGGCCAGGTATTCGAAGCAGTTGGCCTGAACGATGAACTGATTGACCAATATTTCATCGGCACCCACTCTTCCATTCAGGGGCTCGGCCTGGAGGAGATTGCCGCCGAAGCGAATATGCGTTATGAAGAATACCGCCGCTGTCTTGATGGAGAAGATCCCGGGCAGCTGCTGCCTCCCGGTGGCCACTACTCCTACCGGCGGGGTGGGGAGAGGCACCTCTGGTCTCCGGAAGCAATCAGCCTTCTCCAGCATGCTGTCCGAATGAATGATTATGATAAATACAGGGAATATGCCTACCTGATCAACGATCAGCAGGAAAAGCAGGCCACCTTGCGGGGGCTGCTCCGCTTTAAGAAAAGGGAGCCTGTTCCCCTGGAGGAGGTTGAGCCGGCGACGGAAATTGTCAGGCGCTTTGTTACCGGAGCTATGTCCTTCGGCTCCCTGAGCCCGGAAGCCCATACCACCCTGGCCCGGGCCATGAACAGCCTTGGTGGTAAGAGTAATTCCGGGGAAGGGGGAGAGGACCCTGCCCGTTACAAGCCTGTTCCGGGCGGTGAAAATTTCTGCAGCGCCATCAAGCAGGTGGCCAGCGGCCGCTTTGGCGTGACCGCTGCTTACCTGGCCAGTGCCAGAGAACTGCAGATCAAGATTGCCCAGGGTGCCAAGCCGGGTGAAGGCGGGCAACTGCCGGGGCACAAAGTAGATGAAATGATTGCTCGGGTCAGGCATGCGACACCGGGAGTGACTCTTATCTCACCACCGCCCCACCACGATATCTATTCAATTGAGGATATTGCCCAGCTAATATTTGACCTGAAAAATGCAAACCCGGAAAGCCGTATTTCTGTCAAACTGGTCTCCGAGGTTGGCGTCGGGACTGTCGCTGCCGGGGTGGCCAAAGGCCATGCCGACATGATCCTCATCAGCGGTGGAGACGGCGGTACCGGGGCGGCACCTCTTTCCTCGATCAAGCATACCGGTGTTCCCTGGGAACTGGGTCTTTCCGAGACTCAGCAGACCCTTATCCTTAACGGCCTGCGAAGCCGGGTCAAGTTGCAGGTAGACGGGGGGTTGAAAACAGGGCGTGATGTGGCCATCGCAGCCATGCTCGGCGCCGAGGAATTTGGCTTTGCATCGGCGGCGCTTGTTTGCTGTGGCTGTGTGATGATGCGCGACTGCCACAGCAACCGTTGCCCGGTGGGGGTGGCCACCCAGGATGAAGAGTTGCGACGCCGTTTTGCCGGCAGACCGGAACACGTCCGCAGTTTTATGTTCTTTGTAGCCGAGGAGTTGCGTGAGATCATGGCTTCCCTCGGCATCCGCAGGGTCGACGACCTGGTTGGCCGCTCCGACCTGCTGGAACAAAACCGGGATATTACTTTCTGGAAGGCGCGCAGGGTTGATCTCAGTCGGATCATCTACAAGCCTGAGGCAGATCCGTCGGAGATCCGCTGTACCAGGGGACAGGATCACCATCTCTCAGAAGCCCTTGACTACCGGCTGTTGCCCCGGGTGGAGAAGGCAATTGAAAGCAGCGAAGCAGTGATTGTGGAAACCCCAATCTATAACTGCAACCGCACTGTGGGGACAATCATTTCTAACAGCATTGCTGTCAAATACGGTAACGATGGTTTGCCTGATGATACGATTACCCTCAACTGCAGGGGTTCAGCCGGCCAGAGCTTCGGTGCCTTTGCTGCCAGGGGTTTGACCCTTAAATTGGAGGGAGAGGCCAACGATTATGTTGGTAAAGGACTCTCAGGAGGAAAGATTATCATCAGGCCTTTCAGCGGCGCTCGTTACGATCCCTCGCGGAACATTATAGCCGGTAACGTCATTCTCTACGGGGCCACAGGGGGCGAGTTCTATGCCAATGGCCTGGTGGGTGAGCGTTTTGCCATACGCAATAGCGGGGCCTGCGCTGTAGTCGAGGGAGTGGGCGATCACGGCTGTGAATACATGACCGGCGGGCGAGTTGTAATCCTAGGCCCAACCGGGGTCAACTTCGGGGCGGGCATGAGCGGGGGCATTGCCTATATTTACGACCGTTCCGGAGTGCTCGACCGCAATTGTAACCTGGATATGATCGACCTGGAGCCTGTAGTGGAAGAAGAAGATATTGAAGAACTGCGGGAGTTGATTGTGAAACATCACTCTTATACCGGCAGCCCGAAAGCGGTTCACATATTGGATAACTGGCAGGAATGCCTGCCCTTCTTTATCAAGGTCTTCCCCATCGAGTACCGGCAGGTCCTGGGCAAAATGAGCAGGGAAGATGGTGACGTCAGGCGGATCGCACCGCAGTACAATTAATTAAAGGGGAGAAGGCTTATGATTACTGAAAGAAGAGAACAGGTTGTGCGCAGGGAACCCGGTTACCGGGATCTTGCCGAGCGTCTCGGGGACTTCGATGAAGTGGAAAAAATGTTTTCGGCAGAAAAAGCTGTTGAACAGGCTGCCCGGTGCCTTAACTGCGGCACACCTTTTTGTCACGGCTATGCCTGTCCCCTGGGCAATGTGGTCCCTGAAATAAATGAGCTGGTTGGAGGAAAACGGTGGGAAGAAGCCCTGGAGATCATGCTTAGCACCCATCCCTTTCCCGAATTTACAGCCCGTGTTTGCCCGGCCCTCTGCGAGGGTTCCTGTGTTTGCGGCATCAATGATGAGCCCGTTACCATCCGCCAGATTGAGAAACTGATTATTGAAAAGGGCTTCACTGAAGGCTGGATCAAACCCAGTCCACCTCGTCGCCGGCGGAAGGAAAAGGTGGCTGTTGTCGGTTCCGGTCCCGCCGGGCTTGCCGCCGCAGACCGCCTAAACAAAATGGGTTTTCCAGTCACTGTCTATGAAAAAGATCTCTATCCCGGAGGCATTCTCCGTTATGGCATTCCCAATTTTAAACTGGATAAAAAAATCGTCGACAGGCGCATTGACCTGATGAAAAAAGAAGGGATCGCCTTTGAATGCGGGATCGTTGTCGGTAGTGACATTTCTTATAACTACCTGAAGCGGCACTTTACAGCCCTTCTTTTAGCCGGAGGGGCCCGCCTGCCCCGTGACCTCAACATTCCGGGAAGAGAACTAACCGGTATTTACCCGGCCATGGCTTTTCTGAGTGCTCAAAATAAGAGAGTAATTGGTGAGCCGCTCTTTGCTGAGGAAGACATCACCGCCAGGGGTAAAAACGTGGTAATCATCGGCGGTGGAGACACCGGTTCGGACTGCCTCGGGACCGCTTTGCGCCAGGGAGCCGCCAAAGTTTACCAGATTGAAATAATGCCCCGGGCTCCGGAAACGCGGCCTTCCGATAACCCCTGGCCGCTGTGGCCGCGGGTCGACCGGGTTTCCAGCAGTCACCGGGAGGGCGGCATTCGCCGCTGGTGTGTTAATACGAAAAGCTTTGAGGGAGATGAAAAAGGAGTGGTAAAGCGCCTGCACTGTGTAGAAGTAGAATGGGTGAAAAAAGACGGCCGTTTCATCCCGGTAGAAAAAGAAGCCAGCAATTTTACCCTGGATGCCAACCTTGTCCTGCTGGCGCTCGGTTTTCTCGGCCCCGGTAAAGATCCTCTTGCCGAAGCTCTCAGATTGGAGCGGGATGCAAGGAGCAATATTGCCGTTGACAGATGTCATATGACCAGTACCACCGGGGTTTTCTCGGCCGGGGACATGGCCAGTGGACAGTCGCTGGTCGTCAGGGCTGCCGCCGATGGTGTTCAGGCGGCAGAGGGCATTAACACCTACCTGCATCCATAGCAGAAGGGTTGGGTTCAGGATACAACTATTTTTATTTGCATTATAAGAGGACTAACAGATTGACTTATTAAAGCAGGATTACCTGATCAGCCATAATCTATGATATCAATATGATAGCACGGCCAGCGCAGTAAATTAACTAAATCGGTGCCTGATTAAAATGGTCAATGTGGATACTTTTTTATAAACAAAAAATAACTAATTTTGAAAGTGTCAATAATAGTTATAAATGACCTGTTCAAATTAGTCGATAAATCACACGAATGGGGTTGCCTCTATTTCAGACTGCAGCTTTATAAGGCTCTCAGGTTGATAAGGGAGAATACAGTTAATCTACAGGCAAGAGAACCAAATTGATGGATCGAAATATATTAACAGTCTGGTTAATCACTGGTGATTCCCTCTCCAGACAGGTTAGAGCAAGGAGCTTTTATGAAAATTAGCGATACTATTCTTTATAAGAATATTTTGCACCCACCTTTAAAATGGGCCGTAGGTAAAAGATGGCTGGTGCCGGAACTGCTTTCACTGTGGGAACCTTATTCCCACAATCGCCTCTGGTTGAGCCGTTATGTGGAGGTCTGGCAGTTACTCTTGGATTGATGCCAGAGAAAGCTCTTCTGAATGATGTTAATGTGCACCTGATGAATTTCTTCAGGTGGATCCAAAAAGGGTTAGTCATCGAAATGCCAATGAATAATGATGAATTTCTGTATTACGAATACCGGGCCAGGTTTAACTGGTTGTTCAGGGCAGGAAAGGAAAATTCGCAGGAAAAGCTACCGGATTATTTTATTATCTAAACCGGACCGGATATAACGGGCTCTGCCGTTTTAACCGGAAAGGTGAATTTAATGTTCCGTTTGGCCGATACAAAAAAATAAATTATAAGCGACATTTTGATTCACTTCACGATCTATTTAAACACTGGGAGTTCAAATGCCAGGATTTTGAGGAACTGTTGTTGAAAGAAGATGATTTTATATATGCCGATTCTCCCTATGATGTTAAATTCACCCATTACTCTCAAAATGGATTTGGCTGGAGTGACCAGGTTCGCTTAATAAAGTGGCTGGCGAAACATCCCGGACCGGTTGTCTTGTCCAATCAGGCTACCGGCGGGATCATTGAGTTATATGAACAGCACGGTTTCAAGCTGAAGTTTTTGGATGCGCCGAGAATGATCAGCTGCACCGGTGACAGAACTCCGGCCAGGGAAGTGCTGGCCTGGAAAGATTTACAGAGTGGGGGAGCGGTTAACTACCCGGGTAAATCAGTATAGCTTCCAGTGCTAACAATATATGCGGGCCAGGGATCATTCTTTCCACTGATCATATCTTCAATTTCAGTTATTGCTCCTTCAGTAGTTGTATCAGAAGGGGCAGTTTCATCGCAAAAGGTAAACCTCCGGTGAGAATGGATTGATGCAGGGATATATTGACTGCATCGGAAACAGTAATCCCGAAACTGGCAAAAGGTTTTTTCTATTGTATCGTTGTATCAGGGTCAATCCTGGTATTTAATTTTGCTGTTTTTGCCATTGGAAACACCCCCCTTGTTACCGATTGCATGACAAACGGCATGAAACACCACAAGTTTTTCATTGTTTAAAGGTATTGTGTTCATTGCGGCTATGTGATTCGAAAGTATTAATAAATAGCAGGATATAACCTAAACAGGTTGACTGTTTACAACGACTGAAATCTTTTGTAAAGCTTAACCGTCAGCCGGAATCGACCTTTCTTTTTTCTTTAACACAAAGAATACTGTTTAAATCAATATTTCCCAGTGGCCGGAAAGCAATTTCAGCTTCAGCGGCTTCTACTGCGAACTGCTCATTAAACAGAG
>JAXHVH010000025.1:0-31483 GCA_034189085.1 Bacillota bacterium
GCTGGTTAAAAGGTGTAACCCAGAAGGAACTGGTCAGAAAGTTAAATATTGATCCAACTACATTAGCCAAATGGGAGAGAGGAGAGAGGAAGCCACATGATAAAAAAAATTTTTTTAATGAATTACATTAAGTAAAAAGGCATGGATCTGGCAAGCAATTCTTCAATATGTTATGTTGACATGCCATCTCCTGGTCCAGTGGATAACCCTCTTCCTTGGAACCAGTGAATTTTTCTCCCTGTGGAATCATGAACAAAACTTGGCCAACTTTAGGGATACACAAAGTTTTGTGACAAAGGAGCAAATTTTGGTTGAGGAATGAGCCGATCCCCGATCCCCGAACCCTATATCACTTGTTTTACGTTCCAAGCTAAACGAAGTATAGTGAGAAAGCAGCATGGCACGAAGCGTAGCGGGGTAAGTTAAAAAATATTTTTCATTCAATTTCATTTTGACAGGATTTTCACTCAATGATCATAAATTTATTTTTGTTTTGGATTTTGGGCAGATGGTTTAGAGGTGAATGAATGCCCAAAATCCAAAACACCTTATTATTCATCTTCAATCATTTTTTTCATCATATAAAATACTGGAATAGCCATCAATTCCACGGCGGTCAGAAAAATAATCAAGATTGGTATGGAATAATCATATAGAAAACCAGCGAGAGTTCCACCGACGAAAAACGCTAACCCCAGAGAAAGATTGAATATGCCGTAGGCTGTTGCTCTTTTGGCAAGAGGTGTCATATCGGCAACTGCCGCTTTCATAATGACTTCCTGCAACCCCATGCCGAATCCAAAAAGCACTGTTCCAACAATAATGAAAGCCAATGTTTTGGAAAAAATAAAAATCGGAACTAATGCGGCAGATATTGGTATGGCGAGCAATAAAACCAGTCCTCTTTTATGATTTCCCGAACGTTTATTTAGCTTGTCGTATAATTTTCCTATAGCCAAGCCGGCAATAGCGTCAACTGCTCCCATAGCCACAGCATACAGAAGGGGGATATACGCATCATTTAAAATGCCATATTTTTTTAAATGGAAACCAACTAAAGCAAAACTGATAAATCCAATAGTAGTGATAAAAACGAATAAGGCATATAGCCAAAACACTTTCGGCAACTTTTTTTCAGAGTCGCTTTTTTGTTCGACAGCTATTTCCAGTTCTTCTGAATTTTTAAAATGTGTGTAGGCAAACCAAAGCATCCCCAAAAGCAGAATATAAGGTATCCAGGTAAAACTAAATCCTTGCTGATATGTGGCAATTAAGTTTTGACCAGAAACTGCGCGCAACAGTACTAAGGAAAAAATCAATGGCCCGATAACTGCACCAATCTGATCAAGAAATTCAGCTATACCAAAAGCATAGCCACTGCCGATTTGTTTTGATGCATGAGAAGCGATAGTGTCACGTGCCGGAGTGCGGACACCCTTGCCAATTCTTTCAAAAATTATTAGAACGGCGACTATCTGCCATATACCGGTTAAAGCAATCAGCGGTATGGAAATTAAAAGGCCATATCCAACTATAGTGAACAGCCAATATGATTTTGTTTTATCCGCGAAAAATCCAGAAGCGAGACGGAAAAGGTAGCCCAATAATTCTCCCAAGCCCACGATAAAACCTACGGTCGTTGCACTTACTCCAAGAGTTTGCAAATACTGACCGCTTACTCCGCGAGCACCTTCGTAAATGATGTCGCCGAGCAAGCTAATAATGCCCAGAGTGATAATAAGTTGAAATGCTCTTTTTTTCAGATTATTCATAGTGATCTTCCCCCGCTTTTGTGGACACCCGGTTAAGCAACTTTTTTTAGATTTTCGTGCTCTTCCGGACAATTACAACCAATTGCTGAATGAATCCTAATTCTGTTATAGAAAACCTTGATGT
This sequence comes from Bacillota bacterium, assembly GCA_034189085.1. Lineage (GTDB taxonomy): Bacteria > Bacillota > Dethiobacteria > DTU022 > DTU022 > M55B129. The sequence continues at coordinate 1,897 of JAXHVH010000025.1, forward strand.
GGAGTTGCCCCGGTTTCTTACTCCAGCTCCATTTGTGCTTCTATTACCAGGTCATTGATGATGTTACATAGGTAGATAGTAGCATAAATATCTTGTTCTAACAAAATGGGTTTTGATCTTGTGAAATTTTCAATGCCAAGCTTATTTTTAAGATCATCAAAGGCCGTTTCAACGCTCCATCTCATGGCATAGAGATCGGCAATTTCATTTGTTGTAAACTCATCAAAGCTCAAATTGGTGGTCAGGTATTCATAGTCACCGTTTTTTAACTTCACCCGGACAAACCGAAGCACTATACTTCCTGCCTTAGCTAATTTATCTCCCGTGGCCGTCCCTTGATGCGGATTGAGCCTGGGCGCATCAAAAACAACCTCCATCAGGCAATCATCACTTGTCATTTGATTTAGTTCTTTCTTGAAAGTGGTGGACAGCAGCCTGAACAGGAACTTTTGGTGCCGTTCAATAAGGTCAAGAAAAAATTCTCCAGACGGGTAGCTGCGATCAAATATGATCACGCAGGGGTGCGCACCGATCACATCCATCATGTTGTCCATATGAAGCCGTGCTTGTTCACGCTCGCCAAATTTCCAGCGGTTGATGCTGCAATCAATGATCATCCTGTTGGCAGGAATATTTATGGCAGATCCGTCTGCTGCCAGCACTAAATAATTGTTTTTCTTTTTCACCATTTCCGGGTCCTGATAGAAACTTTTAGCGTGATGCCGGGCTAGGGACAGGAATACCAAAGGATTCAATTTTTGACGTTGTTTCAATTAGCCAGCTTTAGAGATATGGTTTCTTTCAAAGCCAGTATTTTAGAAAAGTATCTCAATTCCATGTAAACTGAATAGCTATATTATACAAATATATATTTATATTTGCTCTCACTACATGGTAAATAAAAAAAGAGACAAAGAATCAAATCTTCGCTCCTGGTTTTTTGAATTTATTGTTTTCTTAAGTTAATGACATTGTTTAGAATAAAGGTATTTAACCAAAGAGTAAAAGTCACCATCACTTGACACGATAACAGCCTTGTCATAATTATAAATATCAATCATTGCTTGTAAAACCAGATCAGCGTCAATATTACCTTTAATATTCCCGTCAGAATCAAGAAGTGTCGGTTTGAATATTAATATGTAACCTGATTTTTACAGATATGAATATAGATCCTGATTCCCAGATACATAGCCAATAAAATAGTAAGCAGTTGATACAGAATACTTTTCTTTTAAATAGCGACGGAATCGCAGATAATCCAACGTCCACCCCAAATCTTGAATGCCAAGATTAAGGTTTTGGCCATCAATAAAAGCATAATTATTCTCTTTGCATTTAGTTTTTTTAACATGATGTATCGACCCCATTATTATCTTCCTGTAGTTTAACGAGAATCGAAGTAATATTGTTATATCACATCTGCCGGTCCATGCTCCTGTACTGCACCGCCTCGGCGATGTGGGGTGAATCAATCACTTCCGCACCCTCCAGGTCAGCGATGGTCCGGGCAACCTTGATGATCCGGTCATGGGCGCGCATGGAAAGATTCAGGTCTTGAAACGACTGACGTAGAATCTGCCGTGCTTCACGGGTCAGGGGGCAGTGTTTTTCAAAATGCCGCGCACTGAGGCCTGAATTGGCCTTAACTTTCAACTTTTTATATCTTCCGAGCTGAATCAGGCGGGCTTTTTCCACCCGTTCGCGGATGGCAGAGGAGGATTCGCCGTTTGTTTTTTTCTGCATTTCATCGTAGTTGACCGCCGGTACTTCAACCTGGATATCAATACGGTCCAGCAGTGGCCCGGATAGCTTTGAACGGTAACGGTGAATCTGGGTGGGGCTGCAGCGGCATTCCCGCCGGGGGTCGCCGTAGTTGCCGCAGGGGCAGGGGTTCATTGAGCCGATGAAGATAAAATCGGCTGGATAGGTAACAGAAGCCGCAGAGCGGGTAACGGTGACCCGGCGGTCTTCAAGGGGCTGTCGCAGGGCTTCCAGTATGTCGCGGCTGTATTCCGGCAGTTCGTCGAAAAAGAGGACGCCCAGGTGAGCAAGGCTTACTTCTCCTGGACGAGGAGACTTGCCACCGCCGACAATACCGGCCAGCGATGCGCTGTGGTGGGGGCTGCGAAAGGGCCTGCAGCGCAGCAGTGGTTTTTCAGGAGACAGTTGTCCGGCTACACTGTGGATCCTGGTCATTTCCAGGATATCGTCCATTGTCGGTGCCGGCAGGATGGATGGAAAGCGCCTGGCCAGCATCGTTTTTCCGCTGCCCGGAGGGCCATATAGAAGGACATTGTGAGCCCCGGCAGCTGCTATTTCCAGAGCCCTCTTAGCAGTTTCCTGTCCTTTTACTTCAGAAAAGTCAGGACCAGTTGTACCCTCAGCCGGGTCGGGGATCTCCTGCAGATTTACTTTTTTTAAATTTTTTATCCCCCTGAAATGATCAATCAGTTCTTTCAGGGTATTTGCACCCTTGCTTTCTATTTCCCGGACCAGTGATGCCTCCAGCAAGTTTGCATCCGGGAGGTAAAGTGTCTTTTTCTTGTATTTTTCCATTTCACTGAGGGAAAGGGCAACAGCCAGGGTCCCGGTAACCGGCCGCAGCTTTCCGTCCAGCGATAGTTCGCCGACGAAAATGGAGTTCTGTAAATTTTCGTTTTTTCTGATCTGGCCGGTTGCTGCCAGCAGGCCAACAGCGATGGCCAGATCGAAGGCAGAGCCTTCCTTTTTCAAACCGGCAGGGGCCAGGTTTACAGTGATACGGGAATAGGGAAAATCAAAACCGCTGTTTCGAATAGCGGAGCGAACTCTTTCCTTGGCCTCCCGGACTGAGGCATCCGGCAGCCCTATAAGATCAAATGAAGGCAGGCCGTCGGATATGTCTACCTCAATTTCCAGTGGTATTCCGTTTATTCCGACCAGGGTACAGGAAAATACTTTGGCGATCATTGCAGTGACCTCCCTGATAGTATGTAGTAATTTAATTGTAAATTCGGAATACAAGTATTTTCTACGGCATGCTCGGTTTATCCTGCCGAAAAACAAAATATAGATTTCTTGCTGTCCTAATGTAAGCGAAAGAGAAAAAGGGAAGGATATTTTTAATTAGGGTAGAACTAACACAACCGTAAAAAAAATGGCTAAAAAATAATATTTGGCAGGGTTAAGCATTTTTTCAGCGAATAATAGGAACAATTATTGGAAAGGAGGGAAATATGGATGGACAAATATGAATGCCAGGTTTGCGGTTATATCTATGATCCGGCAGAAGGAGATAAAGACGGTGGTATTGCTCCCGGCACTTCTTTTGGAGATCTGCCCGACGACTGGGTTTGCCCGGTTTGTGGTGTAGGAAAGGATGAGTTTGAAAAAATTTAACTACATTAACAGTAAACAGGCGGATATTTTTGAGCAGGAGGATAGCAGATATCCTCCTGCTCTTTTTCCCCGTTTAATCCAAACTTATTAAGCAGATGAGTTACCTCGGCTATCTTTTTCAACTCAAACCCAAATGTTATCAACGACACTGGTTTTTAAAGGTTGCCAGCTCTGGTTATTGTTTTTAAATGTTAATTATTGTAAAATTATAAAACTTGTTAAAATGGAAGGTTTTAACAGCAATACTTGTAAAAAGGCAAGAGTAATAAAGAAAACATTTATTGTGCAGGTTGAGAACTGTCCGGTTACAGCAGACAGTTGTTGGCATGTGCCGGGGATATATGATATTATTCGCTTTGTAAACAGGCAGGAAACGGAGAGGATTACTGCAGTGTATGACTGTCATTCGATGGATGATTTAATACCCAAATCTCAGGCTGATCCGCAGTGGCATGCTTTTTTGGAAGAGGAACTTAACCAGCAGCAGTATGAATTTGCCACGGCTGAAGATCGGGCTCTACTTGGTTTGGCCGGTCCGGGTTCGGGGAAGACGAGAGCTCTCGTTTACAGGGCAGCCCACCTGATCAAGTGTGGAATCCGCCCTGATCAGCTTTTACTTTTAACTTTTACCAACAAAGCGGCAGGAGAAATGAAGGAGCGCCTGGAGCATTTGCTCGGTTTTCTTCCTGGGGACCTGTGGGCGGGAACCTTTCATAGCATTGGAGCAAGAATTCTCCGCTGCCATGCGTCATTGCTCGGCAGGAGTGCAAATTTTTCAATTTTTGACGAAGATGACAGCAGGACATTGCTGAAACAAATTCTTTCTTCCCTCGATGTGGACAGCCAGGATCGAAAACTGCTAATGCAGCGCGGTTTTCTGGGAAGAGTTATCGGCCAGACCCGCAACTCTGATCTGAAGATAAAAGATCTGATGGAAGAAGAGTATCCATACCGCCTTGAATTTTTGGGATTGATCGAAAAAACAGCCGCTTTATATGAACAGAGAAAACGAGATAGCAATGCTTTTGATTTTGATGACCTGCTGCTCTGCTGGTTAATGCTTTTCGAACAGCACCCTGAAATTCGTAACCGGTATCAACAGCGTTTTCTTCATGTGCTGGTTGACGAATTTCAGGATACAAATATTATTCAGGCGAGAATAATTGACCTGTTTGGCAAGGCTTCATCCGTCTGTGTGGTGGGTGATGATGCCCAGTCCATTTATGCTTTCCGTTATGCCCACATTGGCAATATATTATCATTCCCCGAAAAATATGAATCCTGCCGGCTCGTGCGCATGGAACAAAATTACCGCAGTACACCCCAGATTGTTGAGCTTGCCAACGCTTCCATCAGTCACAACCAGGAACAGCTGCCGAAAAAGCTTTTTTCGGAAAAACCGGTTGGTGAAAAACCGCTGGTAGCCAAGGTTTTCGATGCCCGTCAAGAAGCGTCGTTTGTGCTGCAGTGCGTCTGGGAATTGCAGAACAACGGAGTACCACTTGATGAAATTGCCGTGCTCTACCGCAGTTCTTACCTTACTCCAGAACTTGAATTTGCTCTTTCCCGCAAGGGTATCAGCTACCGTACCTACGGTGGTGTCAAGTTTTTTCAGAAAGCGCACATCAGGGATCTTCTTGCCTACCTGAGAATAGTTCATAATCCCGGTGATGAAAATGCCTGGCGGCGTGTTGCAGTCCTGCAGAAAGGTTTTGGCAATGCTACTTTTAATAAATTGTGGTCCGGACTGAAAGAGCAGGTCAATCCGCTGGAGGCAGCAATTGCCGATGAAATAAGGCCTGCCCGTGGGAAAAACGGTTGGGAAGCACTCTGCAGCACCCTGGCTGCGGTCGTTGAAAGAAGAGGCGAAGCTGTATCAAAACTGATTGATATAATCCTGGAGAAAAATTACGATGATATTTTACGGCAGAATTATCCTGATCAGTATGAAGAAAGGTTACAGGGGATTGAACGTCTGGCCATTTATGCTGAAAGGTTTGATTCCCTTGATTCTTTCTTGGAATCACTGGCTCTCGAAGAATCTGTTTTTGCTGATACGGCTTCTGCACCTGAAGCATTTGGTGGGCAGCTGACCCTATCGACAATCCACAGTGCCAAGGGCAAGGAATGGGATGCTGTTTTCATCATTGGCATGAACCAGGGGCATTTTCCCAGTCAGCGAACAGCCGGCAACAGCCTGGATGAAGAACGCCGCCTTTTTTATGTTGCTGCAACACGCGCCCGCTATTACCTGTACATGAGTACTTACCGCGAGGATTTTCGGCAGTATGGTGCTGCTTCTGAAGGGCCTTCGCTCTTTTTGAAAGAGCTTCCTTCAAGCTGTTACAAACTGATGGATTATGATTACGGGTCGTCGTCCTATTATTAGGAGTTTGTGTTATAATATATTTTAATTTTACTCTGCCGGGAATGTTTATCCACTGTCTGTATCACCAGCGCAAGAGTATCGCAGCAACTGTTAAATTTATGGAGGAGAGACCATGCAGAAGGTAGACATATATGATACCACTTTACGGGACGGCTCACAGCGGGAGGGAGTCTCACTGTCAGTTGCTGACAAACTAAAAATTGCTGAAAAATTGGATGAGTTTGGAGTTAGCTATATTGAAGGAGGCTGGCCGGGCTCCAATCCCAAAGATATAGAGTTCTTCAAGCGAGCGGCAAAGATTAACTTTAAAAATGCCAGGATTTGTGCTTTTGGCAGCACCCGCCGTCCCGGACTGGAAGCTGCTTCAGATCAAAACCTTAAAGCGCTGATCGAAGCCGACACTGAAACTATTACAATATTTGGTAAGAGCTGGGATTTCCATGTCCGTGATGCCCTGAAGACCAGTCTTGAAGAAAACCTGGCTATGATCAGGGGCAGTGTTGCTTACCTGAAAGCACTGGGACGCCATGTATTTTATGATGCAGAACACTTTTTTGATGGTTACAAAGCCAATCCTGAATATGCCCTTTCCACCCTTGAAGCTGCCTCTGTTGGCGGAGCCGAGGTGATTGTTCTCTGCGATACTAACGGAGGATTGATGCCCTGGGAACTGGAATCTATTATCAATGTGGTCAAAAATAAAATAAGTACTCCTCTGGGTATACATGTCCACAACGATGCTGGAATGGCGACAGCCAATTCACTGCTGGCGGTCAGGGCTGGAATCGTCCAGATCCATGGAACGATCAACGGTTATGGTGAACGCTGCGGCAATGCTAACCTGTGCACGATCATCCCCAACTTACAGTTAAAAATGGGCATTGAAGTGATCTCTCCCGGCCAGCTGCGCGGTTTAACCAAACTATCCCGTTTCATAGCCGAACAGGCCAATATAGCTCCGGCTGATCAACAGCCCTATGTGGGATACAATGCCTTCACGCACAAGGGTGGCATTCACATCGATGCTGTAAGTAAAAAACCGGCCACTTATGAACATGCCGATCCTGCGCTGGTAGGCAACAAACGCCGTATTCTTGTCTCGGAACTTGGCGGGCGCAGCAGTATTAGCTCAAAATCGCACCTGAACAATATTCAACTTGTAAAAGGCAGACCGGAAACGGCTTCCGTTTTGCAGAGAATCAAGGAGATGGAACATTACGGTTACCAGTTCGAAGGGGCGGAAGGATCTTTTGAACTGCTGATTTTAAAAATGATGAAGGCCTATCAACCTCTTTTCCAGCTGGAAGGGTTCAGGCTGATCGTTGAAAAAAGAGAAAACGGACAGCTCTATTCTGAAGTAACCATCAAAGTTAGAGTTGGCGATGTGCAAATTCACACTGCTGCAGAGGGTAACGGTCCGGTTAATGCTCTGGACAATGCCCTGCGAAAAGCGCTGGAAGGAAGTTATCCTGCCCTGAAAAAGATCAAGCTGACCGATTTCAAGGTGCGAGTTATCGACGGTGTTGACGGGACAGGTGCCCAGGTCCGAGTATTTATTGAGTCGCGTGACGATCAGAATACATGGGGGACGGTTGGGGTGTCACCGAACATTATTGAAGCAAGCTGGATAGCCCTTGTCGACAGTCTTGAATATGGATTGCTCTGTCGCAAACTGCCCCAGATGAAAGAAGCAAAGAACATGCTTGATCAACTAAAAAAAGGAAAAGGATTGAGCTCCCAGATTTAAACTTTTCAATGGTTAAATTATCATTCGGATGAACAATAGTTACCGTTTATTTCAATAAGGCAAGGAGATCGGAGCCTGGTGAACGAGGATAAGATTATTAATGCCCTGCTGGAATTGTCTGAAATGGCGGCTGTTTCTGGAGGAGAGGAAGCCGCTGTCGCCGCTGCAGCCCGTTATCTGAAGACCTATGTTTCCGACATAAAAAGAGACTGTTTTGGCAATCTGCTGGCTTTCAAGCCCGGTGAAAACGCAACTGGCAGGCCGGCATTAACTATTGCTCTGGTTGCTCATGCCGATGAAATTGGAGCAATGGTGACGAAGATTGAGCCTGGCGGTTTTTTACGTTTTACCCCCATCGGAGGGCTTGATCCGCGCACCTTACCCGGGCAGCCGGTTACAGTCCATGGCAAAAAGAAGTTTCCGGGAGTGATTGGAGCTGCCCCTCCTCATCTCTTAACAAAAAAAGAACGTGGAGAAACAACACCGATGGAAAAACTGTTTATAGATATCGGCATGGATCAGGAACAGGCTGCCGATAAGGTGAAAGTAGGGGACATTATCTCCCTTGAACAGCATCCAGTCGCGCTGAAGAATGGAAAAATGATGACCGGGAAATCTCTTGATAACCGAGCCGGAATAGCTGTCCTGATTGCCTGTGCTGCCGGATTGAGCAGGTTATACCACAGTGTTGATGTAGTTTTTATTGCTTCGTTACAGGAAGAAGTGGGCCTGAGGGGAGCTATAACCGCTGCTTACGGGCTTAATCCCGATCTGGCTGTGGCAATTGATGTTACCCATGGCGATGCTCCTGAGCTTGAAGAAGGACGATTTTTTAAACTGGGGAAAGGTCCGGTGGTAGCCAAGGGGCCCAATTTACACCCGGCACTTGTTGACCGGCTGGAGAAGACTGCAGGCAAGTACTTTTTACCTGTTCAGAGGGAACCGATCCCCGACCACAGCGGAACCGATGCCTGGGCTTTCCAGGTGGCGAGGGAGGGTATTCCCACCGCCCTTCTGTCCATCCCCCTGCGTTACATGCACACGGCAGTGGAAATGATTAACCTGGATGATCTCTTTAACTGTGTTAAAGTGCTTGGCTATTTCATTGGTGGGTTAAATCGAACTTTTCTGGAGGATATGAAAAAGTGTTAAGCGAACTGGCCGATATACAGGGTGTTTCGGGCGATGAAGCAAAGGTTCGCCGTTTTATAAGTGAGAAACTGGCAGGCAGAGGGATTGAAACTTCTGTTGATACGATGGGCAATTTCATTGCCAGAAAGAACCGCGGCAAGCTTGCAACACCACCAATGCTGTCGGCACACATGGATGAAGTTGGCTTAATGATTACCAGCATTCGCCAGGGCGGGTTGCTTAATTTCCAAACGGTAGGTGGAATTGACAGCCGGGTCCTTGTAGCCAAGCGGGTAAAAATTGGCCGGGAAGGTCTACGAGGGGTGATTGGTGCCAAACCGATTCACCTTCAGAAGAAAGAAGAACAGGAGAAACCCTATAAACAAGAATCTTTATATATTGATGCCGGTTTTAACAGCCGCGAAGAAGCGGAAAAATATATCAGCACAGGTGATTATGCTGTCTTTGATGTGAGCTGTATAAAGATGGGTAATGGATTTTATCGGGGCAAGGCTTTTGATGATCGAGCCGGCTGTTTGGTTTTACTCGAACTGCTGCTGGAAAATAGTGATTTATGTTTTAATGCTGCTTTTACTGTGCAGGAAGAAGTGGGCACAAGGGGTGCTATGGTCACCGCTTATACCCTGCAACCGCAGAAAGCACTTGTTGTTGAAGCAACAGCATCTGCCGACACACCGGAAACAGAAAAAGAGATGAGCAGCACCATTCTGGGTAAGGGGCCCGCCATTAGTTTAATGGACAAAACGATTCTGGTTGATCGAAAAATGAGGGATGAGCTTGCCGACTGTGCTGTCCGGGCCGGGATTCCCTTCCAGTTCCGGCGGTTTACCGGAGCGGGAACAGAGGGAGGAGCCATAGCCTATTCCCGCGAGGGAGTAAAAACGGCAGTAATAGCCGTCCCATGCCGTTACATTCATTCACCGCACTGTGTTCTTAAAGAGAGTGATCTGCAGGCAACTGTTTCATTAGCCAGGGCCTGGTTGGAAAATAACCAGTAGAAAGGCCGGTGTTTAATACCATGGAAGAGTTAATTAAAAGCCTGACTGAAACTTTTGGTCCTTCGGGGGAAGAGGAAACTGTCCGGACAATGATAGCCGATCTGGTCCGGGACAGGACTGACCGGCTCTTTGAAGACTCACTTGGCAATCTTTATGCCGTAAAAGAAGGCGACAGGCCGAGGATCATGATTTCAGCCCATATGGATGAAATTGGAGTGATGGTTACCAGCATTGATGAAAATGGGTTCTTACGTCTTGCTCCGTTAGGTAGGGTCAATCCGGTTATGCTGCTTGGCCAGAGGATCCGTTTCAAAAACGGGCTGACTGGGTCTGTTTACCATGAAAAACTGAAAGATCTAAAAGAACTGGATTGGGACAAACTCTATGCCGACGTTGGCCAGAAAGATGCCGCTTCAGCGGAAGGCGCCGTGAAAATCGGTGACCAGGCCTGTCTGGCTCAGCCTTTCAACAGTCTTCCGGGTAGTCGCTGCCTGGCCAAAGCAATGGATGACCGGGCCGGTTGTGCTGTTCTTATCGAAACATTGCGCCGGCTGCCGGCCAGGTTGCCCCAGGAGGCCTGTTTTGTTTTTTCCATTCAGGAAGAGCTTGGCCTGCGCGGAGCAAAAACAGCTGCTTACCGTTACGAACCGGATTTTGGCATAGCTGTAGATGTTACTCTTGTGGGAGACACACCCAAAGCCTCGACCATGGCAGTCAGCCTGGGAAAGGGGCCGACCATTAAAGTGAAAGATAGCTCCATTCTATGCCACCCTCGTGTCAGGCAATTGATGGTTGAAACAGCGAAAAAAAATGATATCCCTTACCAGATGGAAGTCCTTGAGCGTGGTGGAACTGACGCCGGGGCGATCCACCTTTCGCGTGAGGGAGTACCTTCCGGGGCAATTTCCATCCCCTGCCGCTATGTTCATTCGCCTTCTGAAATGATTGATCTAAAGGATGCTGCAAATGCTGTTGAAGTGCTGGTTAAACTGCTGACAAAAGAATGGTCCTTCTCGGAGGAAAGTAATGTGTTCTAAAGAAATGGAAAACGAAGAAACAGTCTTCGTAAATGCTCTTAACTGTATATCCTTTCTCGGTCCCCAAAAAATAGAAGCGCTGATTAACCATTTTGGTTCGGCTCGGGCAGCGTGGGCAGGCAGCACCGCAGAACTGCGAGAGATTAAAGGCCTGGCAGAGCATGCTGAAAAACTGGTCCATGAACGCGCTGCAATCGATCCGTTTCAAAAATGGAAGGAACTTCAGGATAAGGGAATAACCTGTTTAACCTTCAATGATGACAACTATCCCCCTCTTTTAAAACAGATTCCTTCTTCTCCACCGGTTGTCTATTACCGCGGCGATCCTCAACCGCTGGACAGGCCAGCAGTTGCTATCGTTGGCAGCCGGCGCTGTACGTTTTACGGGCGGGAAGTAGCAAATCGGCTGGCTAAAGAACTGACGACAGCCGGAGTATCTGTAATCAGCGGCATGGCCCTTGGAGTCGACACTGCTGCCCATCGTGGTACTCTTGAGAACGGTGGTTACACAGCGGCTGTTCTGGGTTGTGGCCTCGATATTTGTTATCCTCACCGCAACCAGGATCTTATGGAACAGATAATTGCTAACGGAGTTGTCCTCAGTGAATTCCCCCCCGGAACCATACCTCTGCCGGCTCATTTCCCGCGCCGGAACCGGATCATAAGCGGCCTTTCCCTGGGGACCGTGGTCGTGGAAGCAACAGCCAAAAGCGGAGCCCTGATTACTGCCCATTATGCTCTGGAACAGAACCGGGAAGTATTTGCCGTCCCCGGCAATGTAGGCAGTCCTTACAGCCGCGGCTGCCACAGGCTATTGAAAGAAGGGGCCCGGCTGGTGGAATCGGTGGAGGATATCTTAAATGAGCTTTACCTGGAACATCCTGCTGAAAAACAACTATCTATTTCTACGGCGAAACCGGCTCTTACTGATGGAGAGAAGGCCTTGCTTTCCTTAATTCCCTATCAGCCGATCCACATCGACAATCTGATCAAGCTAAGCGGTGGCAGCCCGGCTGAGGTTGTAGCCACTCTATTGTCCCTGGAATTAAAAAAATACATCAGCCAGTCTCCAGGCAAGTTCTTTTGTCGGACTTGACATTTATGGTAGAATACCATCCGGGGAGTTTTCCAGCCCCCGAGGAGGATTAGCTAATGGATCTGGTTATAGTCGAATCTCCGACCAAGGCACGCACCATCAGCAAATTTTTGAGTAAAAAATATAAAGTAATGGCTTCGCAGGGGCACCTGATCGATCTGCCCAGGAGTAAACTGGGCGTTGATATTGATGCCGAATTTACTCCCTCTTATATTACCATCCGTGGAAAAGGGAAAATATTGAAGACACTTCGCGATGCCGGTAAGAAGGCAAACCGTGTATATCTGGCCGGTGACCCCGACCGGGAAGGTGAGGCCATCTGCTGGCATATTGGGCGTGCTCTGAAGCTGGATCTGGAACAGCCGTGCCGGGTTGAATTTAATGAGATCACCAAAAAGGCGATTAAAGAAGCATTCAAAGCTCCGCGGACCATTGATGAAAATAGAGTTGATGCTCAGCAGACCAGGAGAATCCTGGATCGCCTTGTTGGTTATAAAATTAGCCCCCTTCTCTGGAACAAGGTGAAAAGTGGCCTCAGTGCTGGCAGGGTGCAGTCGGTCGCCGTTCGACTGATTTGTGAAAGAGAAGATGAGATTCGAAAATTTAAACCTGAAGAATACTGGTCGCTGGATGCCCTTCTTGAAGAGCCTGAATCAGGCAACAATTTCAAGGCGGCTCTTGAGCGTTATAAAAAGAAGAAGATTGAGCTGAAGAATAAAGCAGAAGCGGAAGCGGTTGTCGCTGCGGTTAAAGAGGAACAGTTCACTGTAGAAAAGATTACCCGGACCACCAGGAAGAGGCGTCCCTCGCCACCCTTTACCACCAGCAGTTTACAACAGGAGGCTTCGTCCAAGCTGGGTTTCACCAGCCGTAAAACGATGAATATTGCTCAGCAACTCTACGAGGGCATTAATGTCGGTTCGGGGGAGACAGTCGGCCTGATTACTTACATCCGTACCGACTCTACCAGAGTATCCAATCAGGCTCAGGAAGAAGCGCGGGCTCTGATCGGAGAAAAATTTGGCTCTGATTACCTTCCCGCAAAAGCGCCTTTTTATAAATCACGTCAGGGGGCTCAGGATGCTCATGAGGCCATTCGTCCGACCGCAGCGAAGCGCGAACCGGCGGCAATCCGCCAGCACCTGAGCCGGGATCAGAATCGCCTCTACAAACTGATTTATGATCGTTTCCTGGCCAGTCAGATGAACCCCGCTCTTTATAACCAGGTACGGGTTGTCATTGCTGCCGGCGATTACACTTTCAAGGCCAGTGGATCAACACTAATTTTCCCGGGATATTTGATTGCTTACCAGTCAGAGAATGGAGGAAAGGACACAATCTTACCTGATATGCAGGAAGGTGAATCATTACAACTGCAGGAATTGATCCCTGAACAGCACTTTACTCAGCCTCCACCCCGCTACAATGAAGCATCGTTGATTAAAACCCTGGAAGAAAAAGGCATTGGGCGTCCAAGCACCTACAGCCCGATCATTGAAACGATCCAGGGCCGTGGTTATGTAATTAAAGAGAATAAAGCTTTTGTCCCTACTGAATTAGGCTTTGTAGTTGTTGATTTGATGATCCGGTACTTCCCTGAGGTAATCGATATCGACTTTACAGCCCGTCTGGAGATGCAACTTGATGAAATTGAAGAAGGTAAAATGGAATGGCTGAAAGTAATAAAAGATTTTTATTACGGTTACTTCAAGGATCGTCTGGAAGAAGCTGAGCAAAAAATGGAAAAAGTCGAACTTACTCCGGAAGAAAGCGATGAGATTTGCCCTAAATGCGGGAGCCGGCTGGTTTATAAGCAAGGCCGGTTTGGTCGTTTCCTGGCCTGCCCTTCTTATCCTGACTGCCGGTTCACTAAAAAAATTGTCAAAGAGACAGGGGTAAATTGCCCACTGTGTGGTGGCATGCTTGTTGAAAGAAGAACCAGAAAAGGGAGGATATTTTACGGTTGCCATAATTATCCGGACTGCAATTTTTCTGTCTGGAACAAACCGCTTCCCGAAAAATGCCCCCGGTGCGGTTCCTTAATGGTGGAAAACAGGAAAGGGAAAATGAGAGTAGCCCGCTGTACCAACAAGGAATGTGGTTTTGAAAAATCTATTAGTAATAAAAAAATTGCTGCTGAAAGTTAAATCAGGAGAAAGCATTGTTTTGAATATAAAGCTGGTTTGTTTAAAATATTTTTATGAGGTCTTTGATAGTTTATGCAGTCTGAATAGAGAGAATCTTAAAAAAGAAAGTTATTTACTTGCAAGTGGCAATTCGTTATGTTAGGATTATAAGGGTGTTGCGGCTTGACTGAAAATGATTGGTTAGAAAGATTTATCACCTACCTTGATGTTGAAAGAAATGCATCGCCGTTAACCCTGCAAGCTTACCGCAACGATATCATCCAGTTTTTTTTGCTGACAGTGGAAGAATCAGTTGATCTGGGTGCGGTCAATCACCTGACGCTCAGGAATTATCTGGCTTTACTAAAGGATAAAGGTTACACCCGCCGTTCAATCGCGCGTAAACTGTCTGCGACGCGTTCTTTTTTGTTTTTTTTACAGAAAACAGGGGTCATGAACAACGACAAATGGTCGGCAGTATCGCGCCCGAAACAGGAAAAAAGTCTGCCCCATTTTCTTTATTATCACGAAGTGGTTGCCTTGCTTGAGGCTCCGGACAGCAAGACGCTACTTGGTTTCAGGGACCGAACTCTCCTTGAACTTATTTATTCGTCAGGATTGCGGGTCAGCGAACTGGTCAACCTGAGCAGCAATTCTCTACAGTTGAGTGAAAGGCTGATCAGGGTATACGGCAAAGGCCGGAAGGAAAGAATCGTTCCCGTCGGAAGGGTTGCCGCCGGGATGATTGAGGAATACCTCATCAAGGTAAGGCCTCTGATGATTGAGCGCAGTAGCAAAGGATACAGCGGTGATCTGCTTTTTTTAAACAAATGGGGGAATCCTTTAAGCGACCGCGGTGTACGTTACATTTTCCACAAGTATATTCGTCAGGTTTCGCACAAAGAAAGGATCAGCCCCCATTCTCTGCGGCATTCATTTGCCACTCACCTGCTCGAGGGGGGAGCCGATTTGCGAGTAGTGCAGGAACTGCTGGGACATGCCAACATATCAACAACCCAAATTTATACACATATAACCAGGGAAAAGTTGAGTGAGGTATACAACCAGGCTTTCCCGCGAAAATAGCGAAAAGGGTGTATTAAAATGTTTGAGGGAACGACAATTATAGCAGTAAAAATTGGCAACAGGGTAGCTGTAGCCGGGGACGGTCAGGTTACTTTCGGCAATAACACCATTATCAAGCATGGGGCCAGGAAAGTCCGCCGCCTTTATGAAGGTAAAGTTGTAGTCGGTTTTGCCGGTGCAGTTGCCGATTCACTGACACTTTGTGAAAAGTTCGAAGCAAAACTGGAAACCTATCAGGGTAATCTGCAAAGAGCAGCTGTAGAGCTGGCTAAAGAGTGGAGGACTGATCGTGTTCTCAGAAAATTGGAAGCGCTGATGGTCGTTGCCAGCAGCGATTTTTTGCTTATGATTTCGGGAACAGGTGAAGTCATTGAACCGGACGACGGAATTGCTGCTGTCGGTTCGGGTGCCCCCTATGCCCTGGCAGCGGCTAAAGCGCTTCGTCGCAACAGTGATTTGGGCCCCGGGAAAATTGTTGCGGAAGCAATAAAAATTGCGGCGGAAATCTGCATATACACGAACGATTCCATTCTGGTTGAAGAAATTTAGAGAGACTGGAGAATGTTGTTAATGCCGACAGAAGAACTGAAACCAAAAGAAATAGTAACTGAACTGGACCGATTCATTATCGGTCAGGAAGAAGCGAAACGATGTGTAGCTGTGGCTTTGCGGAATCGTTATCGGCGCAAGCAGCTTCCCGATGATATGCAGGAAGAAATTATTCCAAAGAACATTATCATGATCGGTCCAACCGGCGTTGGTAAAACGGAATTGGCCAGGCGTCTTTCACGCCTGGTTAACGCACCTTTTGTCAAAGTTGAGGCGACGAAATTTACAGAAGTCGGCTATGTTGGACGTGATGTTGAATCCATGGTTCGGGATCTGGTCGAAACCTCGGTGCGTATTGTAAAAAATGAACGCATGCTTGAAGTTCAGGACAAAGCAGCGGTCAATGTAAGCGAAAAGCTGGTTGATATTATCGCTCCCCTGCCCAGGAAAAAACAGCGGTCCTCCAACCCGCTTGGCTTTCTTTTCCAAACTACTCCAGTGCAGGCGGAACCCGGTCCGGAGGATTCTAATTTTGCAGAAAGAATGCAGCAAGCCAGAGAAGAACAGGAAAAAGTAAGAGCGCGTCTCTTAAAAGGCGAACTGGAAGAAATGACCGTTGAAATAGAGGTAGAAGAAAGGAAACAGCCCATGCTTGATCTTTTCGGAGGACAGGGCATGGAAGAAATGGGTATTAACCTGCAGGACATGCTGGGGAACATTGTCCCCCCGAAGAAGAAGAAACGCCGGGTGACAGTGGCCGAAGCGAGGAAAATATTGGAAATGGAAGAAGCTCAACGGCTCATCGACATGGATGCTGTTACTTCGGAAGCATTAAAAAGAGCGGAACAGTTGGGAATTATATTTCTTGACGAAATTGACAAAATTGCCGGTAAAGATTATCATGGATCTGGTCCTGATATTTCAAGAGAAGGGGTCCAGCGTGACATACTGCCGATCGTGGAAGGGTCTACGGTTGTTACAAAATATGGTCCGGTAAAAACAGATCATATTTTGTTTATTGCAGCGGGAGCTTTTCATGCGACTAAACCTTCTGATTTGATTCCTGAGTTGCAGGGCAGGTTCCCGATCAGAGTCGAGCTTAACAGCCTGACCGAAGATGATTTTAAAAGGATCCTGACCGAACCGAACAATGCTTTGCTGAAACAGTATAAGGCGCTGTTGGAGACGGAAGGGGTGAAATTGAGATTTACGGACGAGGCAGTCCTTGAGATTGCCCGAACAGCATGTTTTCTGAACCAGGAAATGGAGAATATCGGCGCACGGCGCCTTCACACCATAATGGAAAAGGTTCTCGAAGATTTATCATTTGATCTGCCTGATAGTAACAACGACGGAATAATAACGGTGGATCATGAATATGTTCAGAACAAGCTGCAAAAAGTTGTCAAAGACAAAGATTTAAGCAAGTACATTCTATAAAACATAAGATGAAAGGTGGGTGAAAGACGTGATTTCTTCTCCATTGCTTGAGAAGACTCGTCGTATTAACAGAATTTTGCAAAAAACAGCCGGACAGCGTGTTGATTTTAAAGATATTGCTGAAGTCCTTAAAAATGTCATTCATGCCAATGTTTATATAGTCAGCCGCAAGGGTAAGGTGCTCGGTTGGTCCCTGGTTGATGAATTTGAGTGTGAGATGATGGTTAACAATGTACTCGAAGTGGGAGTTTTTCCTGAACGGTACAACCGTTTTCTGCTCAAAGAAGATGAATCGCGGGTTAACCTGCGTCAGAAGTCCAATGATTGTGTCTTCCTGGAAGAAGAAAGGTGCCTTTTCTCCAATAAAATCACCACTGTTATTCCCATCCTCGGAGGAGGGGAAAGGTTGGGAACGCTGCTGCTGGCCCGTTTTAACGAGCTTTTTGATGCAGAAGATTTGATTCTTGCTGAGACAGGAGCAACAGTTGTGGGAATGGAAATCCTGCGTTCGAAGGCGGAAGAAGTAGAAGAGGATGCTCGCAATAAGGCTGTTGTTCAGCTCGCAGTGGCAACACTCTCTTATTCGGAACTAGAAGCTGTGGAACACATCTTTGAAGAGCTTGGAGGGACAGAGGGCCTTCTCGTAGCCAGCAAAATTGCCGATCAGCTGGGGATCACCCGTTCGGTAATTGTCAATGCCCTGCGCAAGTTTGAAAGCGCCGGTGTAATTGAATCACGCTCGTTAGGGATGAAAGGAACCTATATTAAGGTTTTAAACCCCTTCCTGCTCGATTATTTAGAAAAAAAAACTAAGCCTTTTCAGTAAAAGAGGTTCATCTTTAACTTGAAATATAGCGGTCTGCCTTTAGCTGGCCGCTTTATTTATATGCCCGGTGCAATCCTTTATCAGGTGTTGAAAACTTTCTGTGAGTTTGATTTTCAAGAAAACCGGCAGGAGAGATAGCTGCCTGCGACAAGAAATAATTGGTCAGATTTTGTTGCAATGAAAGGGATATACCACGGGAATTGAGAGGGTTTTGCATATTACCACATTAATTAGTAAAATTAATCTGCTTTTGGGAAAACTGCACAGGATGGCCTTATTAAAGAAGGGTTTTTCCATGGAGAAGGGAATATAGTTAATTTATATCAAGTGTGGTTTTTAAAAGAAGTTTGAAAAGGAGAATTCAGCAAATTAGCAGGATTACAAGCTGAACCAGGGAGTGCACTGTTGGCCCATAAAGTCGAAATAAAAATCATCCAGGATAAAAACGATCGAAAATCTTTTGTTGAGCTGCCGTGGTTTATTTATAAAAATGATCCCAATTGGATACCGCCACTGCTTTCCGATATGCACAACACACTAAATCCAAATAAAAATGCTCTCCTGCGGCTTGGCCCAAGCTGTTTCTTCCTTGCTTTTTACAACGGTAAACTTGCTGGACGCATTGGAGCGGGTATGGATTTAAGGCTCAATAAAGTAAAAAGTGAGGACATGGGTTATATTACATTGTTTGAAAGCATTGAAAAATATCCGGTAGCGGAAGCCTTGTTCAAGATTGCTCTGGAATGGTTAAAAGAAAAAGGAGCGGTTTATGCGTCAGGGCCGCAATCGCCAAGCAATGGTGATGATTATCGCGGTTTACTCATAGAAGGTTTTGACAGCCCTCCTGTCTTGCTGAATTCTTATAATCCGGCATACTATGTATCATATTTTGAAAGATATGGGTTTGAAAAACACTTCGACCGCTTTGCCTATTATTATGATCTGACAAAAGAATCACCAATACGTTTGGCCAGAGGCGTGGAACTGGCAAAAAAACGTTTTGCTTTTCATGTTCGCGCCATTGATCTTCATAACATGGAGCAGGAGATGCAGGTCATTAAAAAAGTTGTCGAAGAGGCGATGCCTGACTGGCCTGATATGATTCCGCCGAGCGATGAAGAGATTGCTGCTGAAGCTGATAAGCTGAAACAGCTTGCCGTTTCCGAATTAATACTCTTCATCGAAAATAGTGAAAACCAGTGCCTTGGTTTTGCAGTCACCCTGCCGGATTATAACCAGGTGCTGTCACGTTTAAACGGCAGGCTGTTTCCGATTGGTTTTCTGAAATATTTTTGGTACAAACGAAAGATAAATGGAGTGAGAATGTTCGTCCTTTTTGTGACGCCGAAGGGGCGCCGGAGGGGTGTTTCGGCAGCTCTGTACCACTACACCATGCAGAATGCTCGCCGCCTGGGATACCAGTTTGGTGAAGGTTCAACGATTCATGAATTTAATCAGCGTATGAATATTGATGCTCAGAAAGCCGGAGGCAGGCTGTACAAAAAATATCGTGTTTACCGGATTGACCTGTAATTTTTCCAGTTATGAAAGGCGGGTTAAAAAAGTGGTTGTTAATGAAAACCTGTCAGGTAATAGTGGGCCCTTGATTATTTACACGCCGGACGATTCACTAAGCTTCGAACCTTTACCGTTGAAAATCCGCAGCGCTGCAGAAGGGTCGAACGCCATTACTTTTGTTGGTTCAGCTGCCGGTAATGCTGACGCAGAAGATGTGACTATTACCTGGCACCGGTTACACCATGACGCCCTGGCCATGGCTGCTGTTTTACAACAAAAAGGGATCAAGCCGGATGACCATGTTGCCCTATTAGGGGCAACAACACGCAGCCTGGTTACAGCTATTCAGGCGGTCTGGTTTGCCGGCGGTAGTGTAAGCATGCTTCCCATTCCCATGCGTTTCAGCTCAGTTGAAGAATTTGCCAATCAAGCCAGGGATTTGATGAAACATGGCGATATTAATATGCTTCTCCTCGATCCAGCTCTGGCTGCTTTTTATGAAAGTAAGCCCGGGGATCCACCTGTGATGTTGCTCAACGAGCTGGAATCTGCAGCTGCAGGGTTGTCGGAGGATGACTACCATGAAGTGCCATATGATCCGGAACGATTGGCTATACTGCAGTTTACATCCGGTTCCACTTCAAGCCCAAAAGGGGTAATGCTTCCCTATCGGGTTTTGGAAGCTAATACAATGGGAATGATTGCTGCTTCAAAAACTGTTCCCGGAGATACCTTTGTTTCATGGCTTCCTTTATATCACGATATGGGCTTGATTGGTCTACTGATAGTACCCATGGTCGTAGGGTGTTCGCTGGTTCTGGCTTCACCCCAGGATTTTTTAAGCAGACCGGCAGACTGGCTGCGATGGATGCATGAATACGAAGGGACGGTTACTTCCGGCCCCAACTTCTCCTGGGTTTTAGCAACCCGGGCTTTAAGGCGACTTACTGAAAAAGGAGAGATCCTCGATCTTTCAAAAATACGCCTCGCCCTGAGCGGTGCGGAACCAATCGATCCAGATGTGGTTGAAGCGTTGATTGAAGCGGCTGAACCGCACCAATTGCAAGCGGAGGCTGTATTCTGCGCTTTCGGCATGGCTGAACTGTCATTGGGAGGTACTTTTCCACCCCCCTCACGGGGTATGGTCACCGATACAGTGGACCGGCAGGCCCTTGAAAAGGAAAAATATGCTTTGCCTGTGGATCCTGAAAGTGAAAAGGCTCGCCGTTTTCCTTTGCTGGGAACGCCAATTCCAGGCCTGCAAATGCGGATTTGCGATTTAGAGACAGATCAAACTAGCAGCCTGCGACAGGTTGGTGAACTGGAAATTAAGGGTACATCAGTAATGGCCGGTTATTATGGACGGCCGGATCTCAATGAATCACTTTTTCACGACGGCTGGTTAAAAACGGGCGATCTGGCTTATTTCGGTGAAGGGCCCGGTGGAGGCGAACCGGAACTGGTTATTTGTGGGCGAATTAAGGATGTAATTATCATTGCAGGAAGGAATATTTTTCCTGAAGATATTGAGCGGAAAGTAGGGGCCGTTGATGGAGTGAGAGCTGGCAATGTTATTGCTTTCGGTATTGAAGGAACTAAGAGGAAAGAAAACATTGTCGTAGTGGCTGAAGTGAGGACTGAAGATCCGATTGCATTGAGAAGAAAGATTCGCGAACAGGTTATCGCAATCGTTGGTTTCCCTCCCAGGGATATCATTCTTGTCCAACCCGGCACCCTGCCTAAAACCAGTTCAGGGAAACTACAGCGCAGCCTCTGCCGCCGTCAGTACTCCCACAAAGAATTGAAATTGGTGGAACTTGAATAATACAACAGGCATTTCGACCTCTTTCCGGTGTAGTGATGACGGCGGGAGGTTTTTTTATATCTTTTTAAAACCAGCCAAACAAAGAAGTGATTAAAAACCCTGCCGCAATTACCACCGCAAGGAGAGGAATGATCAGCACGACAATTTTAAACATGTCAGCCCTGTAATACTCTTTGGTTAGGGAGAAACAGGGATGAGCCGGAGATATAATATGGCCGGCTGTTGAACCGGCATAAAGAAAAGCGATGTATGCAGAATAAATGTAACTACCGGATGGTAGGAGAGGCATAAACATGGGAAAGAGGATCGCCACGCTCGCCGAATTGTCACCGGTAAGCATTCCAACCAGGAAAGAGATAAGTGCAATGAGGAGGATGACCGGAATGCCCAGACCTAAAACAAGATTGGTCAAATCGGAAATTACACCCGTGCTGGTGAGCATTTCTTTATAAATCATGATGCCAACGATGACAAAAGCAGTGGGGATATTAATTCCGGGTAAAATCATTGTTTTAATTCTGTCGATCAGTCGGGAAAATTGGTTTTGTTTAGGCAGATAATTTAAGAGAGCGAAAACAATACCGGCCAACAGGGCCCAGGGGAAATAGAGATCAAAAATAATAACAAGCACTAAAACTACCAGCAGTGGGGCAAGACTGATCAGCAGGCGTCGGGTTGCTCGGGGAGAAATAAAAAAGCCCTTTTCCTGTGATGGGAACCCCTTGAATAGATAATAAAAGCCAAACACAGTGCCGATAAGAACCAGAGGCAGGTTATGCAGAACAAGCCGACCGATGTTAACCTCGGAAAGCTGTGCGGCAAGAATGAGACTGGGGAAAAGGGGTAGGGCAAAATAAAAAACATGCCTGAACCAGATATTGATCGCCGCCTGACGATCAGGAGGTAGACGTAATTTCATTCCTGCTTCGGCACATAGAGGAGCGGAAAGGATCGCTCCGCCGGGAACGGTCAGCATGCCGACGAGGGCGGGAAGGATCGCTGTGATGATCCGAATGTCTGCTACCAGGGCGGTTAGGCTGGCAATGATTTCTTGCAAGGCTCCGGTTTCCTTAAGGATCTGCCCCAGGATGCCGAGTAAAAGGATACTGATGAAAAGCATCACGGTTACGCTGTTTGTGGTCGCAGTTAACAAAATAGCAAAAAAGTCTTTTATCGTGATAAAGCTCAGAAGGCCCAGTGATACTGCCCCGAAGATCATGGTCAGGCCAATGTTAAGCTTCTTGTAAATGCAGATCATTATGACGGCAATAGAGCCTAATAGTGAGATATACCAGGGCATTATTCCACCTCGTATTTACCGCGCAAAAAGTTGTCCCAGTTTTTCAGTGATTAATTTCTATCATAACCCAGTTGCCCACACGAGGCAATTATTTCTAACTGATTGATCGTGTCAAGCAACTGTAGGATCGAGGTTCCTCTTTCTATGCTTCTAAAATATTTCCCTGCTAAATCCTACAGTAACTTTACACTATGAACTGATCAAAAAAGACTTTCCGCATTGGAAAGCCTTTTTTGTAATGGTGCCGAAGGTGGGAGTTGAACCCACATGCCCGGAGGGCGCACGATTTTGAGTCGTGTGCGTCTGCCAATTCCGCCACTTCGGCCTGACAGCAAAAGTTTAGCACAGATAGGCTGGTAGATCAAGTGAACAGGCAACCTCTGTCGCTTAAAATAATCCGGCTTTCTTAACGCAAGCTGCAGTATCACGAATGAATTAGTTAAACGCTTGTTGAAAAAGGTAAATTAATTTCTTTTGAGCCGTTAGAGGAAGGCTTTAAAAAGTGGTTTCAGATAGTTCAGTTAAATAAAAAAAATTAACAGAGAATTGGTGAAAGTTAATAAATTCACAAAGCAGGGAAAGAAATTTGCCTATAGAAAATATTAACGGGTAAAAGTATTAATTGCCTGACTATTAATAAGGGGTGAAATAACTTATGAGTGAGTTAATTAAGGGCGGCGCATTTCTGCTGGGTCCGGTTGACGAAAACACTGTATTTACACCCGAGGATTTTGACGATTTTCACCTGATGATCAAAAAATCAAGCTATGATTTCATGATGAACAAGGTTGAACCAAAGATTGACGAGATTGAAAAAAAGGCGGAAGGAGTAACAACAGGGCTATTGCGCCAGGCTGGTGAACTGGGACTGCTTGCAAGTGATATTCCGGAGGAATATGGTGGTGAAGAGGCGGACAAAATTACCACTATTATCCTGGCCGAAAATGCTTCGATAAGCAGCAGTTCCTTTGCTACTGCTTTTGGTGCTCATACAGGGATCGGCACTTTGCCAATTGTTTATTTCGGTAATGAGGAACAGAAGAAAAAATATCTCCCTGCCCTGGCGACTGGTGAAAAAATAGCCGCTTATGCTCTTACTGAGCCGGAAGCAGGATCTGATGCCCTGAGCATTAAAACTAAGGCAGTGCTTTCTGAAGATGGCACGTACTATATTCTGAACGGTGCGAAGCAGTATACCACCAATGCCGCCTGGGCTGATATTATCATCACATATGCCAAAATTGACGGAGAAAGATTTACCGCTTTTATCATTGATGCAGACACTGAGGGAGTATCAGTGGACCCGGAAGAGAAAAAAATGGGGATCAAGGGTTCTTCCACCTGCAGTGTAATTCTTGAAAATGCAAAAGTTCCGGTGGAAAACATGCTCTGGGTTGAGGGCAAAGGTCATCAGGTTGCTTTTAATACTTTAAACATCGGGCGATTTAAACTCGGGGCGGGAGCCCTTGGAGGAGCCAAAAGAGCCATTGAATATGCTGCCGACTATGCCCTGCAGAGGCAACAGTTTAATCAGCCCATTGCCCAGTTTAATCTGATCAAGAATAAGTTTGCCAACATGACAATTCTAACCTATATGATTGAAAGCATGATTTACCGCATCGCCGGCCTGGTTGATGCAAAAATGGAAGAATTCAAGGAAAGCGGAGCTGAGCCGTCGGAAATTGTCAAAGCTATATATGAATATGCAATTGAGTGTTCAATTTCCAAGGTTTTCTGTTCGGAAGCACTTGATTACGTAGTCGATGAAGCTGTGCAAATTTTTGGGGGTTACGGATACAGTGAGGACTATCCCGTTGAAAGAGCCTATCGTGACAGCCGCATTTTACGCATCTTTGAAGGGACCAATGAAATTAACCGTATACTTATTCCGGGAACTCTTCTGCGTAAGGCCATGAAAGGCGAGCTACCATTCATGGAGGCTGTCGTGAACCTTGGAGGCGAACTGGCCAAACTGAAGGATGCCCAGATTCCTGAAAGCAGCCCGGAAAAAGAAGAGTTTTACCTGGAGAATATGAAGAAGCTTTTCCTGCTTGCTGCCGGGAATGCTGCCCGTGAATTTGCTGATAAAATTACAGACGAGCAGGAAGTTCTCAGCCGCCTGGCAGATATGGCTATGGAAATATTTGCTGCCGAAAGCGGGTTGTTGAGAGCGAAGAAAATGACAGCTGGTGGTGAAAAAGATGAATCAAGACTGGCCATGAATATGACCAAATGTTTCTTCAATGAAATGGTGCCAAAGATGGATACCTGGGCAAAAGAAATTATTGCCGCTACCCTTAAGGACGAAGCGGCAGCAAAAGCAAATTCCGGTATCCGTTTGTTGACCCGGTTTAACCCAATCAATACCTATGGTATGAAGAGGGAAATTGCCGATGCCGTGTATGTGGATAAAAAGTATTTTCTCGATCGGATGTAATTATTTACCTGCACGTGTGAAAAAGATTAGATAATTAAATACACAATGACAAAAAAGAAACGTAAAAGGGAGCGGTTAAAACCGCTCCCTTTACTTTTGGGAATCAATTTTATCAATGATAGATTAGATCGCCCGTTCAATTTTTCCCGATTTGATACAGCGGGTGCAAACATAAGCCCGTCTGGGCGTACCATTTATCATGATTTTAATTTTTTGCATGTTCGGACGCCAGGTGCGTTTTGTTTTGATATTAGAGTGGCTGACTTTATGTCCGGTTGTTTTACTTTTATGACAAACTGCGCAAATTTTGGCCATAATAACGTCCCTCCCCCTGCTTGTTATGTCACGAATAATATTGTAGCACATCAAAATGTTTCAAACAAGAAAAGATTTATGGATGTGCAGGTTATGAAGGGGATTTAGCGAAACTAAAAGGGAATGTCATTTTACTGCTCATAGCAAAGGAGGTAATAAGTTGAGTCAAGCGATCTATCCCGGTAGTTTCGATCCGGTAACTAAAGGACACCTTGACATTATCATCAGAGCAAGCAAAATTATGGATCACCTGACAGTAGCAGTCCTGGATAATCCCCGTAAAGTGGCGACTTATAACATTGAAGATCGGCTGGAAATGCTAAGAATGGTGACTAAGCCCTATCCAAATGTTGATGTGGAGTACTTCAAGGGATTACTCATCGAGTATGCGCAACAAAAAAGTGTTAATATTATCATTAAAGGGTTACGGGCTATGTCTGATTTCGAATTTGAATTCCAGATGGCTCTGGTTAACCAGAAGCTCAACGCTGATATCGAAACCTTGTTTATGATGACCAACAGCAAATATTCTTATATAAGCTCAAGCATTGTTAAAGAAATTGCAGCATTTGGCGGTAAGATCAGCAACCTGGTCCCGCCGGAAGTGCATGAGATGATTCTAGCCAAATTTAACAAGTAGAAGATAGAGGCAGTGCATCTTAAATGGTTTAGATATGAAAACGCATCAATAGCAGGACAGTGTATCATCATGGATATGGAGTGATGGAACGGAAATGTCTTTCTTGAAAAGCAACTACCTGGAAATATTCCTGGCAGCAGGTAAGAATGTGCCTGTTCCCACCGGTAATCTGATTTTTTTCGGTATCCTTATTATCGCCGTCGGCCTTGCATCATTGATTTATCCGCAAATTTTCTGGCACCTTCGGGTAGGGCGAAAAGTGCCTGATATGGCTCCGAACAGAGCATATTTAACCCTTCTTCGTTTCGGCGGCATACTGGTTATTATCCTTGGATTGGTTATGTTGGATTATTGCGGTTTGTTTGGTCGTTAAATAACTTGAGGACAAATTATATCATTCAAGCTCTTTGATATGAGAGAGGTTGTGCTGTTGAAACAGAAAAGGTTAAGTACAGTATTACTGGTCATTATCGTTATCATTGTTCTGGGGCTCTTTATTCCCATCGATTACTATGTAGTCAGGCCAAGCAGGGCAGTTGAGTTGAGTGGATTAATTACGGTTGAAGGAGCAGATACTGGAGATGAGGGGAAATTCTATCTGGTAACCGTTACCCAGCAAAACGCCAGCCTCACATTTGCTGCAGTGGCTTATTTCCATCCGCACATGGAATTAAGGCCGTCAAGTTCGGTTTTACCGGCAGACATGGACGAAGAGGAATATCGCGAATTGTTGGTTGAATACATGACTGAAAGCCAGCACATGGCCAAAGTAGTTGCCCTTCGTGAGAGTGGGTACGATGTAACGATTATTAGTGAGGGCGTTGAGGTGATCGGTTTTTTGGAAGATACAGAGGCTTCTGATTATCTGCAGGAAGGCGACATAATACATGCAGTAGATGGAAAAGAAATCTACCTGGCTTCGGAAGTGACTGTCCTGGTGCAGGATCGCCGGGTTGGCGATGATGTAACTCTCACCATAGAACGGGACAATCAAAAAATGACCGTAACAGTTCCAACTTATCCCGGCCCTGATGATCCTGAAATACCGAGGATTGGAATATACATAAAATCTTTGCCCTGGGAACCGGTTATTCCTATAGATGTGAACATTGATACAGGCTCAATTGGCGGCCCGTCAGCGGGGTTGATGTTTGTTTTGGAGATCATGAATCAATTATTGCCTCAAGATTTGACGGCAGGTAAAAATATTGCCGGCACCGGTACAATCGACCTGGATGGCAAAGTGGGCCGAATTGGAGGAGTAAAGCAGAAAATAATCGCTGCAAAAAAAGCTGGAGCAAAGTATTTCTTTGTGCCGGAAGGAAATTTTGAAGAAGCTAAGCCGGTTGCCGAAGATATCACCCTTGTTCCCGTTTCTTCCCTGGAAGATGCACTTAGTTTTCTGGCAGAACTAAATGAATAAAATAATTGGTCTCTTGTTTTGACTCTGATTTAAGGTGATGCTATACTAAAATAAGAAGAACGGGAACCGAGTAAACAAGGCGGCCGCGGGAAGAAGACCGCAAGGTGCTTCTCGAGGAAAGTCCGAGCTCCGTAGGGCAGGGTGCTGGGTAACGCCCAGTGAGGGTGACCTTAAGGCCAGTGCCACAGAAAACATACCGCCAGGCACTCAAATTTTGCCATCATTTTCTGCAGTCGGATTCAACCAAAGATAATA
The DNA here is from genome assembly GCA_034189085.1 of Bacillota bacterium. Taxonomy (GTDB): domain Bacteria; phylum Bacillota; class Dethiobacteria; order DTU022; family DTU022; genus M55B129. The sequence goes on from JAXHVH010000025.1 coordinate 29,437, forward strand.
CCTGAAATACAGCATAATTACGGAACACTGAGACAGTTGTTAAGAAACATTTAAAGTTGGCAGTATTTGAGTGCCTGGTAAGGGTGCAACGGTGCGGTAAGAGCGCACCAGAAACCGGGAGACCGGTTTGCTAGGTAAACCCCACCCGGAGCAAGACCAAATAGGGGGAGGATGAAGTTGCCCGCCGACTCCCCGGGTTAGGTCGCTTGAGGTGTCAGGCAACTGATATCAAAGATAGATGGCTGCTACCCGTGGTTTACACCATGGGAACAGAACTCGGCTTATGAGTTTGCTCGGTTCCTGAATATTTAATCTAAAACTTTCAGTCTGGTTAAAAGACGCCTTCATGGCGTCTTTTCTGTTTTTCAGCACAATGACTGTTAATAACACTGTTTAATATGGTAGAATAACAGGGATTGTTTTAGATTAACAGAAAAAAGGAAAAAGGTAAAACTGGAGGTATTAAATATGGCTATGCTTAACGCTGCGGAGCAGTTTAAAATTTTAACTGAGAATACCGCTGAAATTATTACAGAGGAAGAATTCTGCAAAAAGCTGGAAAATAGTGTGGCTAAAAACAAACCTTTGCGCTGCAAACTGGGTATTGATCCCTCTGCACCTGATCTGCATCTTGGTCATGCGGTTGTGCTTCATAAGTTGAGGCAATTTCAGGAACTGGGACATCACATTGTTATCATCCTTGGTGATTTTACGGGAATGGTGGGCGACCCTACCGGCCGCTCGGAAACCCGCAAGCAGCTCACCACTGATGAAGTGATGGACAATGCCCGCACTTACCAGGAACAGATCTTTAATATTCTTGATCCTGATGAAACAGAGCTTGTTTTTAACAGCCAGTGGCTGGCCAAGCTTAATTTCACTGATGTTATCAAACTGGCTTCGACCATGACGGTAGCACGTATGATGGAAAGAGAAGATTTTGCCAGGAGGTATCAGGAGAAAGCGCCAATCAGTATCCATGAATTTTTCTACCCTCTCATGCAGGGGTACGATTCAATAGCAATAAAAGCAGACATTGAATTTGGGGCAACGGAACAGAAATTTAACCTGCTCATGGGCCGCCATCTCCAGCGGGAATACGGTCAGGAACCACAGGTTGCTTTTACCATGCCGATACTGGTGGGTCTCGATGGAGTTCAAAAAATGTCGAAAAGCCTGGGTAACTATATTGGTATCACCGAAAAACCGGAAGAAATATACGGGAAAGTAATGTCCATAGCCGATAAACTGATGCCGGAGTATTATCATCTGGGCACCGCCCTGCCTTCGGCAAAAGTGGAGGAAATTTTAAAAGAAGTTGAAAAAGGCAATTTACATCCTCGTGATGCCAAGATGCACCTGGCAAGGGAAATTGTTACTCTTTACCATGGCAGCGAAGCAGCACTGGAAGCGGAAAAACAGTTCAAACTTGTTTTTCAGAAAAAGGAGATACCGGAAGAGATGCCTTCCCATGAGTACAGTGGAACCGTTTCGCTTGTAGCATTGCTGGCTGAAACCGGCATGGTATCAAGCAAAAGCGAAGCCCGCCGTCTCATCCAGCAGAGGGGAGTTAAAATCAATGGGGAAACGGCAGAGGCTACAAATGCTGTTATGGACCGAAGAGGGGAATTTGTAGTTCAGGTCGGCAAACGAAAATTCGCGCGGATTGTTATCAAATAAACAATTGAATTTCGTAATAATTTTAAGATCAAATTAAATAATTGAATAGGTGTCCAGGCATTCCGTAAATGATCTTTAAAAACCATAAAACAACCTCAAGCACAAGGGGTTATTGGGCCACGGTTTTTATTTTGCAAATTCGAAAATTCTGTCGATCAATCTGATCGATTGGATCTATTTGGAATATAACAACTTTAATACAATAAAAAGGAAATCCCTTTTCTTTGTCTAAGTGATTCTTTGTAGAAAAAAACACCTAAAAGAAAGGGATTTCCCATGAAGCCACGCGCGCGTCAGCTCTTCAAATATATTAACAAAGTCTACGGGATATTTCAATCCCTTGCTGCGATTTCTGATGGGCGCATTA
>JAXHVH010000026.1:0-31236 GCA_034189085.1 Bacillota bacterium
AAGTAGTGGACCTGGGAACGGATGTAGACCCGGAGAAATTTGTGGCCGCAGTTAAGGAGCACAAGCCGCAGGTGATCGGGATGAGTGCTCTTTTGACGACGACGATGCTGTCGATGAAAGATACCATAGAAGTGCTGAAGGAAGAAGGTTTAAGAGATTCGGTAAAAATTCTGGTAGGCGGGGCGCCTGTGACCCAGGACTTTGCCGACGAGATTGGCGCCGATGGCTGGGCTCCCGATGCCGCTTCGGCCAAGGACCTGGCCCTGAACCTGGTCAGTTAAGGCAACCGCTCTTAAACCAAGTGGAGAAAGGAGAGAACATAATTGGATAAGTGCGTAAGAGCGCGTTATGAAGTTAACAGTACGCCGAGCTTCAAAATGCTGAGTGAAGATCAGCAAAGGGACATTTACCAGAGTGCTCTGGAAATCCTTGAAAGGACCGGGGTGGTTGTTCATGACAAGGAATCCTTAGAGCTGCTCGAAAAAGCGGGTTGCTGGATAGAAGAAACACGGGTGCGGATACCGGCAGGCATAACAGAATGGGCGGTGGCTGCCGCACCGTCGCGGATTTTGCTTTATGATCGTGATGGCAAACGGAGCATAGTCCTTGAAGGAAGAAATACTTATTACGGACCCGGCCCGACAAATACTTATCACCGCGATCCGGAAACCGGCGAGCGGAGAAGGCCTGTTTTACAGGATACTGAAAATGTGGGCAAGGTTTGTGATGCACTGCCGAACATAGATTTTATCTCTGACCTTGGTACACCAACCGGGGTTACTGATTCGCTTTCAGATGTTTATGCTTTTAAAGCTATGGTTACAAACTGCCGCAAACCGATCGTTCACTGGGGTTTCGATATTGAACAGTACCAGGATATTATCGATATGGCAGCAACCGTGGTCGGTGGCCTGGAAAATTTGCAGAAAAAACCTTTTCTCTGCCTTTATTCAGAACCAACCTCACCCCTGATTCATTCGCGTGAAGCAATTGCCAAGGCGGTTTTTGCGGCGAAAAATAGGATTCCCATTGTTTATACACCATGTGTGATGCTGGGAGGAACAACACCGGCAACCATGGCGGCAACTATTGCTCTTGGAGTTGCCGAGAGCCTGGTGGGAATAGTTGTTTCACAGCTGGTCCGGGAAGGTTCCCCCATCATTATGGGCGGAGTTTACGCCATAATGGATATGAAGACCACCGTCTATAGCTACGGCAGCCCTGAATTTCATGCGATGCAGGCCGGGATTGCTGAAGTAGCACACTACATGAACATACCGGTTTTTGGCACAGCCGGTTGTACTGATTCCCATACCCTGGACGGACAGGCAGCTGGTGAGGCGACGATGAGTATTTTAATTGCTGCTCAGTCCGGAGCAAACCTGGTTCATGATGTTGGTTACACTGGATCAGGCTCACTTGGCTCTCTTTATCAGCTGGTAATGTGCAATGAAATTATCAGTATGGTTAAACGTTTCATGCGCGGAATCACGGTTGATGATGAAAACCTGGCCCTTGATGTAATAAATAATGTCGGCCCCGGCGGGCATTATCTTAGCGAAGACCATACGATGAAACATTTCAAAACGGAAACCTGGTTCCCCACCCTGATTAGCAGGACACGCTATGATGGATGGAAAACTATGGAAGGCGGAACCACAATGGGCGATCGGGTGGCTCAAAAAATGCGCGATATATTGAAAACTCACGAAGTACCGCCCCTTCCCGATGATGTCTTGAAAAAAATGGATGAAATCATTGCAAAGGCAGAAGAGCGTGAAGTATCCAAAAAGAAGAAGAAATAGAATACAACCCTGATCAGGAAGGATATTCAAGGAGGGTAAATCTGATGGCAGATTTTGAAGCATTGGCCCAGACGATCATAGATTGTGATGCAGGGAAGGCCGATGAGCTGACACGCAAGATGGTGGATGAAGGAGTGACCCCGCTGGATATTATCAACAAGGGCTTAATCAGCGGGATGAACGTGGTAGGAGACCGGTTCAAGAAAGGGGAGATGTATGTCCCCGAAGTAATGATGGCGGCCAAAGCGATGCACGCCGGGATGAACATAGTGAAGCCGCTTTTGTTGGAAGGCGAATCGACGACGATGGGTAAGATAGTTGTGGGGACAGTTTCGGGTGACCTTCACGATATTGGCAAGAACCTGGTGGCGATGATGATGGAATCCGGCGGCATGGAAGTAGTGGACCTGGGAACGGATGTAGACCCGGAAAAATTTGTGGCCGCAGTTAAGGAGCACAAGCCGCAGGTGATCGGGATGAGTGCTCTTTTGACGACGACGATGTTGTCGATGAAAGATACCATAGAAGTGCTGAAGGAAGAAGGTTTAAGAGATTCGGTAAAAATTCTGGTAGGCGGGGCGCCTGTGACGCAGGACTTTGCCGACGAGATTGGCGCCGATGGCTGGGCTCCCGATGCCGCTTCGGCCAAGGACCTGGCCCTGAACCTGGTCAGCTAAGATGACCGCTCTTAAACCAAGTGGAGAAAGGAGAGCAAAGGGAAAATGAAAAGCAGCTATAAAGCGCAGGATTCAAATTTTCTGCAGGTTCTTTCCGAAGATCAGTGTCGGCGGCTGGTGGCGGCGGCAATGGAGGTTTTAGAGAGGACCGGCGTTACTTATCATGATGATGAAGCATTGGAGAGGATGAAAAAAGCCGGCTGCTACGTGGATGGTAAAAGAGTGCGCATTCCATTCAGGCTGGTTGAAAAAGCATTAACCACTGTTCCACGTAAAGTGTCGTTGTGCAACAGCAGGACTGGTAAAACAGTAATGGAAATGGAAGGAGGCAACGCCTACTTCGGGACCGGCTCTGATACGCCGAATTTTATTGATCCGTATACCCAGGACCGGATCAGGGCAAGCAGAAAAACGGTCAACATGGCAGCAAAGGTTATCGATGCGCTGCCAAACCTTGATTTTGTCATGTCCCTGGGAATTGTTCAGGATGTCCATCAGCTGGTTTATGACCGCTACCAGTTTGAAGCGATGGTTTTAAATACTTCGAAGCCCATAGTGATCACTGCTATTGACGAACCGGGTTATTCGGATATCATTAAGATGTGCGAGTTGATTGCCGGTGGGGAAGAAGAGTTGAAAAACCATCCCTTTATGACCCTTTATGCGGAGCCTATCTCTCCCCTGCAGCATCCCAACGATTCGGCCCGCAAGTTAATGCTGGCGGCCAAGAAAGGCCTGCCGGTCGTATATACACCATGCATCATGGCCGGCGGTACTGTTCCGGCCACCCTGGCCGGGGCGATGGCCAACGGATTGGCCGAAAGTTTGAGTGGCCTGGTCCTGAACCAGGTTACATCCGAAGGAAGCCCCTTCATTATGGGCGGTGTGTTTACGGTGATGGATATGCAGACTACGATCTTTTCTTACGGCGCGCCGGAATTTGACTTGATGATGGCTGCTCTTGCCGATATTCATCACTTCCTGGATCTGCCCATGTTCGGTACCTGTGGCTGCACTGATGCCAAGGTAGTTGATGAACAGGCCTTGATTGAGGGAGCAATGTCAATACTGCTTACCGCCCAGGGAGGGGCCAACCTGAACCACGATGTGGGATACATTGAACATGGTAATACTGCTTCGCTTGAGTACCTGGCTATCTGTGATGATATGATCGGCATGGCCAGGAAAGTCGTCAATGGAATACAGGTTAATGAGGAAACTCTAGCCCTTGATGTGATTGATAAAGTTGGCCCGGGAGGGCATTTCCTGGCTGAAGATCACACCATGAAGCACTTTAGGGAAGAAACATGGTATCCGCGGCTGTTCATCAGGCAGATATACGAAAACTGGGCCGCCGACGGATCAAAAACGCTCTTTGACAGAGCCAATGATCGGGTCATCGATATTCTCGAGAATTATGAACCCGAGCCTTTGCCCAAAGATGTTAAACAAAAGATAAAGGATATTATAGCCGAAGCAGAATCTAAATTAAATAAATAAATAATCATATTAACAAAGTGGTGAGGATCAGGTATGGCTGAAATGGCACTTGGGATTGATACCGGGGGGACCTTTACTGATGGTGTATTATTCGACCTGGAAAATAAAACAGTTAAAGCCGAAGCAAAAGTGGAAACAAGCAGACATGATCTTACTCTTGCTGTAAACCGGTGTCTTGACCGATTGCTCGAAGTTTACAAAAGCAGCAACAGCGGTGCTGTGGACATGGAAAAGATCAAAATGGTTGCTTTATCTACTACCCTTGCCACTAATGCTATTGTTGAAGGACAGGGGGCTGGGGTGGGACTTATTCAAATGGGGTTCGAAGTCGAGAAAGGCCTGCCTACCCCCCATTTTGCCGTTGTTCCGGGAGGCTGTAACATCAAGGGAAAGATCAGGGAAGAACTTAACCTGGATCTGGTTGAAAAAGCGGTTTTGGAAATGAAAGATCAGGTTGATGCATTTGCTGTTTCAGGCTATTTAAGTGTCCGCAACCCTGTCCAGGAAATGGAAGTGGCTGAACTGATCCGTAAACTTACTGGATACCCGGTGGTGGCGGCTCATCAGCTGAGCAGTGATCTCGGTATGCATGAACGGACGGTAACAGCAGTTCTCAATGCCCGTCTGATGCCTCTGATTACCAATTTGATGGATTCTGTAAAAGAAGGGATGGATCGTCTGGCGATCAAGGCTCCCTTGATGGTTGTCCGGGGAGACGGCAGTCTCATCAGTGAAAGAAAAGCGCGTGAAAAACCTATTGAAACAATCCTCTCCGGACCGGCAGCCAGCATTATCGGGGCTTTAACTTTGACCGGGGTGCGTGAAGGAATTGTTATTGACATGGGTGGGACCACCACCGATGTGGCTGTACTTAAAGATGGCCGTCCTTCACTGAACAAAGAAGGGGCCAGTGTCGGTGGATGGTTGACCAGAGTAAAGGCTGCCCAGATCACCACAATTGGCCTTGGAGGCGACAGCCTGATCCAGGTTTCTAAAAATGCGGTTTTAACAGTGGGGCCACAGAGAGTTTTCCCTCTTTCCTGGATTGCTTCCCGGTATCCATACCTCACAGAGGAGCTTGAAGATATCAGGGCCTATGATTATACGATGATGGATACACAGCCGACAACGATTCTGACCTACATCAGGGATCCATTAAATATCAAGCTAACGGAAACGGAACAACAGATTATTGACTTAATCAAGGAAAAGCCGCATACCCTGCATTATATCAACAGGAAATTGCAGAAAGAAATCGACCTGTTGCCATGGCAAAGGTTGGTCAACGTGGCCTCTGTTCACCGCGCTTCCCTTACCCCCAGTGATATTCTCCATGTCAACGGCAGGCTGGATCTGTGGGATAAAAAGGCCGCAGAACTGGGAACAGCAATGCTGGCCGACCGTCATCGACAATCGATGGAAGCTTTTGTCGAAACGGTGATGGATGAAATTCTCTATATGCTGGCAGCATTGATTATTGATCGCCTGCTGGAAGAAGAGGGAGCGGGATTCTCTTTTTCCGCTGAAGAGGGTGGTTCATATCTGATCAGGAAGCTGATTGCGAAAGGAAAACCCGACCGGAACGAACAGATAGAGTGGTTGACGAAACTTCGTTATCCCATCGTTGCTGTGGGAGCACCGGTGGAAGCTTATTTCCCAGAACTGGCCGAGAGAATAGGAGCAAAACTACATCTACCTCCTTTTGCTGAAGTGGCTAACGCCGTGGGAACAGTCAGCGGCAAGGCAGTGGAAAGGATAACGGTCCTGGTTAAACCCGGCGAGGGAGGCGGTTTCCTGGTTCACACTCCAACAAGGCGTGAGTTTTTTATGATCTTCGAAGAAGCTATTGAATATGCTTGCAGAGAGGGAGAAAGGTATGTGCGGGAACAGGCTGCAGCTTCCGGCGCGGCCAATATTGAAACCATAGTTGAGCGGCAGGACCATTACAGCAAGCTCACATCGACTGTCGACAACGAGAGACAGGAAAACAGGCTGTTTATTGAAAGCATGATCGAGGTTTCAGCTGTCGGTCGTCCCTGGAGTGATTGAGCGATTGATGGTTTGAAGAAAGCCGAATAAATCTTTGCGGATCAGGAGAACGAAAGCAGGAGTCGGATTTGCAAACCAGAATAAAAATAATAGCCGGGGTTTCATCAAACCTGCCATCAGCAGGTGATTGCAAAAACAAAAGCAGTAAAAAAATCAGAGGCAAGGAGGTTTAGCTGCCGGGAAGTCAGAATCCGGCAGGGGGAAAATGATTATTATTGGAGAGCTTATCAATTCAACACGCAAGGCAATCAAAACGGCGATCGACGAGCAGAATGTAGAATATCTGCAGGATTTAGCAGTTAAGCAGGAAGAAGCCGGTGCAGATTACATTGATGTTAATGCAGGGGCTTATGTGCATGACGAAACAAAGCACCTGGTCTGGCTGGTGGAAAAAGTCCAGGAGGTAGTCAAAAAGCCGCTTTCACTGGACAGCCCCAATCCAAAAGCGCTGGAAGAGGCAATGAAAATTCATAACGGAGTACCAATGATTAACTCCATCAGCCTGGAAACGGATCGCTACAACAAAATAGCTCCACTGCTTAAAGATTCGGGAGCTCAGGTTGTTGCACTGTGCATGAGCGATGAGGGGATGCCTGAAACAGCTGAGGATCGTCTTGAGGTAGGGAAAAAACTGATCGATAAACTGGACAAAGACGGCATTGATTTGACCAATGTTTATCTTGATCCTTTGATCAAACCCGTCAGTGTTAATGGTGAGTATGGGCCACAGGCGCTGGATGCAATTGAGATGATCAAGAAATTGGAGTCAGGAGTGCATATTACCTGTGGCCTCAGCAATATTTCATTTGGTTTGCCGCATCGATCCCTGTTGAACCAGGCCTTTATTGTTTTGGCCATGGGTCGGGGTATGGATTCGGCGATCATCGACCCCCTGGATAAAAAGATGATGAGCCTGGTCACAGCGACAAATGTGATTCTGAATATGGATCCCTATGCCATGAATTACTTGAAAGCGGCACGTGCTGATAAGCTGATTTAAAAAAGAGCGCAGATGTTCATCTGCCCGATGGTGGAGATCGCGTGTTCAAGGAAGGGTGACATGTCATGATTCTCCGTGAATTGAAACCCCTGGATTTCCTAAGACCTGAAGAACTGGAAATAATTCATCAGGCAGTTTTAACCGTTTTAGAAAAGGTCGGAGTTGAATTTCATTCTCAGGAAGCCAGGGATATTCTCAAAAAGGCGGGAGCCAGGGTTGAGGGTGAAAAAGTGTTTTTCCCTCCGAAACTGGTCATGGAACAGGTTGCACTGGCGCCGTCAGAGTTTACTTTGCATGCCCGCAATCCAGAGAATAATGTGGTAATTGGCGGTGATTATACAGTTCATGCCCCGGGGTACGGTTCCCCCTATGTCATGGATTATGTCCAGAATAAAAGGCGCAATGCCACATATGAGGATTACATTGCTTTTACCAAACTGGCCGGCAGCAGCGAAAATTTTGACGTTGTAGGTGGTGTGCTGGTGGAACCGAATGATATCCCCGATCATCTCAGACACGCCAAAATGCTTCATGCTTCAGTGAAATATACTGATAAATGCCTTATGGGCAGTGCCATGGGAGACCAAAAAGCGCAGGAAAGCCTTGAAATGGCAGGCATTGTTTTTGGCGGTATTGACAGGGTGCGAAAAAACCCGGCTCTCATTTCCCTGATCAACACCAACAGTCCGCTGAAGTTTGATCCGCGGATGCTGGGAGCCATGATGGTCTATGCCCGCAACAATCAGCCGGTGATTATCGCCGCCCTGGCAATGACCGGAACTACTTCGGCAGTTACCCTGGCGGGCTCCCTGGTTCAGCAATCAGCCGAGGTCCTGGCCGGGATAGTTTTTGCCCAGCTTGTTAATCCCGGCACACCCGTTGTTTTCGGCTCGGCTTCCAGCATTGTCGATTTGCGCACTGGAAGCCTGGCCATCGGCAGCCCAGAGTCAGTAAAAATGTTTTCCGTGATTTCCCAGCTGGCCCGCTACTACGGTGTTCCTTCAAGAGGAGGCGGAGCTTTAACAGATGCGCTGATTCCAGATGCCCAGAGCGGTTATGAATCGATGATGGTTTTAATGAATACAGTCTTGAGTGGAACTAATTTTGTTCTGCATGCCGCCGGCCTGCTGGAAAACTATATGACCATGTCATATGAAAAATTCATCAACGACGATGAAATGCTCGGTATGATCAAAAACTTCTCCAGGCATTTTCCGGTGGATGATGATGCCCTGGCTCTTGATACTATATTCAGAGTAGTAGAAGGCGGAAATTTCATTGCTGATGAACATACCTTTAAGCATATGAAAGATATGCGTAACCCCATTGTCAGCTCCAGGCAAAATTATGCCAGCGCTACCGAACTAACCGATACTGCCCAGCGTGCGCATGAATACTGCAAGCAGGTTCTTCAGGATTTCGAGAGTCCACCCTTCGACGAAAAAACGGAAGCAGAACTTAGCAGGTATATTAAAGGATTAGGATAAGACAGGGGGGCTGTTCCCTGCGGAACGCCCCTCTGTAATTTTAAAATCAATAGACCTGGGACAACGGACCTGTCCCCTGTCCTGTTTCTAGGGCTGACCTGCTATATGCCGGCAGCCTATTTTAATGCAGCATTTTCGGCAGTGCTGCCCGGTGTTGTTCGGGAATGATGCGCTTCAGCAAGATGTAGTAGTGTAACAAATAACCGGCTTATAATTCATTATTATTTACTAAAGGAAATCATGCATCTAAGTCAAATAATATAAAATATATAATTATCTTTTTAATTAATGTAAAACTTTTGCATTTATTAAAACCCGAGAAGTTCTGAACTGCTAGATAGGAAAGACGTTTTATTTTTTGCCAACCCGTTTTGATGTTGCCGGAGGGCAGTTCTTATGACTGACATATATAATTGTCCCCGATCTGTATTTACCGTTTTAAAAATAAATTAATATGGAGGTTGCTATGAGTAAAAACACGGTTGAGATGCTCAGTAATGCAAAGTGGTTTGACCTGACCCAGCCCTTGAGCATTTTTACTCCCCCCTGGCCCAACGAAATGCCGCTGCAGATTCATTTTTTCAAGCGAGTTACCGGTTCTTTCCACGGGGGGCCCGGGGCCAACGGGCAGTTGATTGAGTGGTCCAACAATACGGGCACGCATCTTGTGGGGCCGCGCGCTTTCCATTCCGGGATGCAGGCTATCGCCGATATCCCCCTGGAAGATGTTACAGGAGAAGGAGTAATTGTTGATATTTCCGATGAAGTATCGAACTATAGCCTTTATACTCCGGAAATGATCGAAAAAAGGGTCAAGGTTAAAGAAGGCGATATTTTAATCATCAACACCGGTTATCACAAGTTTACTTATGATCAACCGGATGTTAAAAATCCTGAAGCACAGGCTGGAATTGAAAACAAGGAATTTTCCTACCTGGTCCGGCATCCCGGCCCGGCTCCCGGTTTCTTTGAATGGGCCCTGAAGAAAAAGCTGAAGATGATCGGCGTCGACTGCGGATGCGCCGAACATCCCATGAATACAAATATTCGTTATATCCACCCGACGGAATTTGAAAAAGCCAAAGCCAAGCTCAAAGAAACCCATGGAAAAACCTGGGAAGAAATGTTTCCTCCCGACGAGTACTACAAGCTGACCCACATTACCATGCCCAAGTCAGGTCTGCTTCTGGCAGAATCCCTGGGTGGTCAGATCAATGAACTGAAAAACCAGCGGGCCTGGATAATCGTCGGGGCTCTGCCCTTCACGGAAGTGGAATCAGCCTGGTCCCGGGTGGCCGCCCTGCAGGCGCCTGAAGGAATGAGTGATGATGAATTTTTTGCCGCAATGAAAGAAGCTAAAATGTTTGATCTTTCCGTGCCCTTCAGCATTCAGACCCCGCAGTGGGCCAACTATATACCGCTGATTGTCCACTATACCAAGAGGGTACAGAGCAACTTTTTCGGTCTTGGCCGCAATAATGCCCACTGCAAATGCAGTTTCCATATTGCCACTCACATGGATGGTGAACCGCACTTCTATTCCAATGGCAGGACAATCGGGCAGACTCCCTTAGATTTCTGGGTCGGCCCGGCGGCGATTGCCGACATTTCAGAGCATGTGAGCGATTCCAGCGTTTATACTCCGGCCATGATTGAAGAGGCTGTTGATGTTAAAGAAGGAGATATCCTTATTGTGAAGACCGGTTATGGAAATTATGGCTGGGCCAGCCCTGATTCCGATGAGTTCAGGTACATGATCAAGCACCCGGGGCCTTCGCCGGACTTTGCCGAGTGGTGTCGGAAGAAGAAAATAAAATGGCTGGGTGTTGACTGTGTGGCCATGGAACACCCGATGAATACAATTCAGCGTCAGATCCATCCCAAAACTTTTGAAGAGGCGAACAAAAAGTTAATTGAACAGTACGGCAAAGATTGGGATGAGATGTATCCCCTTGATAAATATTACCAGGATATGCATTTTAACCTTTTCCCCTTCGGTATAGTCCATGCCGAAAACCTGGGTAAAGATCTCAATAACATGCCCTCGGGGCGCTACTACATTGGCTGTTTCCTGCAGAAAGGGATGGAGCTCGCTTCCTGCTGGGCTCGTTTTATTGCCTGGAAGGAGTAAAATAAAGAGTTTTAACGGTTAACTAAAGGAGCCTTTCGCAGCCGGCGGAGGGCTCCATTTTTGGTGCGCCCGGCATGGGCGCAGTCTAACGGGTAGAAAAAGCCCTGCACGCGCCCGGGTGCCCTGCGGCGATATATCTGTTGGACTGGCAGAAATCAGCCACTGCTGAATAGTTTAAGGAGGCAGTTGCTACGTTATTTTAGATGAGAGCCCAGAAAGGGGCTGGTGGTTCAGGATTATTCCTGTTGCTGTCACTCTCCCTGAGCAAAGATACGGGAAAAGAGTTGTGGTCTTTAAAAACCGGATCCGACAGCAGAGAGGACTCAGTATATTTGTAGAGAATACAATAAATTAGTTCTTATGACTACAGAGAAAGCGATATGATTCAGGTGCCGGGATCACAAATATGCCTGTTATGCGGCAGACGTGCCGTATTTTTTACCTGTATCGGTGGGCAAAGGTATTACCGATGCTGTAAATGTTGTTCTGTTATGCTTGATCCTGCAGCGCATCCTTCCCTGGTGGAAGAGAAACTGCGCTATGATAAACATATAAACGACATCAATGATCCGGGATATCGGAATTTTGTTCGATCACTTGTGGAAGAGGTGGTTAAAGACTTTACTGTTGGAAAAGAAGGTCTTGACTTTGGCGCAGGGCCGGGACCGGTTGTCGCCGCCATGCTGGGAGAAAAAGGTTACCGGCTTGCACTTTACGATGTTTTTTACCATCCTGATGAATTGGTGCTTAATAAAAGTTATGATTTCATAATCTGTTCGGAAGTAATCGAACATTTTCGTTCGCCGGCAGACGAATTCAGGAAACTGAGGAGGCTTCTAAGGCCGGGTGGCAGGCTTTACTGTATGACAGAAATATACACTGAAGAAATTGATTTCAAAAACTGGCCTTACAAAAATGATTCGACCCATCTTTTTTTCTATCACCCACTTGCTTTTCAGTGGATAGAAAAAAAGATTGGTTTTAACAGCCTGGTTTTTAAAGGCAGGTTAATAATCTACAGGGGTTGAGGGAAAAAAGGGACCCTGAAAAGGCTGTTCCTGCTGAGGTAGAAAAAGATTGACCATTACAGCGGGAGGAACATCTTTTCAACATGCGGATAAATAATTATGCTTGATCTTTAATCAGTTAAATTGGAGAGACTGTAGAGGAGGCAATTTATGCCGCTGCTGAGAGCGATCATAGTTGAAGACTCTGAAGATGATCTGTTCCTGATGGTTCGAGCTCTGAAAAAGGGCGGTTTTGATATCGTCTATACCCGGGTTGATACTGCGAAGGGTCTGCAAAATGCCCTTAAGGACGACAAATGGCAGATAGTGATATCAGATCATGCCATGCCTGTATTCAGTGCCCCGGAAGCACTGCAAATATTAAAAAAAAGCGGCAGGGATTTGCCTTTTATCATTGTTTCGGGAACTATTGGTGAAGAGGTGGCTGTGGCGGCCATGAAAGCCGGGGCTCATGATTACATCATGAAAGATAAAATGGCCCGCCTGGCGCCGGCTGTGGAACGGGAACTGCGCGATGCCAAACTGCGCGACCAGCACAGGCAGTATCAAAAACAGCTTGAATTCCTATCCCTCCATGATCAGTTGACCGGATTATATAACCGGCTTTACTTTGATAATGAAATGAAGAGGCTTGAGGGCGGCCGCCAGTACCCGATCATGATTTTATCAGCCGATCTGAACGGGTTTAAATTAATCAACGATACAATGGGTCAAAAAGAAGGTGACCGGGTCTTGAAAGACTGCGGCGAATTGCTCAGCCGTCCGCTTAGGCAGGGCGATGTCCTGGCCCGGATCGGCGGAGATGAATTTGCCGCTTTGCTGCCCGGGGCGGAGGATCTTGACGGCACGGCTTTACTGGATAATATTCGCTTAACTTTTGATCAGTACAACCGTGAAAATAGCCGCCTTCCTTTTTCAGTTTCGCTGGGTTTTGCTGTCAGCAGGGATCCGGGTAAACCGCTTGCCGTGGCATACCAGGAAGCAGATAAAATGATGCACCTGGATAAGCAGAATCGGGCGGAAAGCGCCCGCAGCCAGGTGGTAAATGCATTGATGGCCACTCTTTCCGAACGTGACTATATTGCCAGTGGGCATGCGGAGAGATTGGAGAAACTCTGCCTGAAAATGGGTGAGGAAATCGGCCTGGAGCAGGATCGTCTGACAGCTCTTTCGCTGGTTGCCCAGGTTCACGACCTGGGTAAGGTTGGCATCCCGGACAGCATTCTATTTAAAAAGGGAGGGCTGACTGACGAAGAATGGGCTATCATGCGTCAGCACCCTGAAAAAGGATACCGTATTGCCCAGACTTCCCCGGAACTTACCCATGTTGCCGATTTAATCTTGCGTCACCACGAGAAGTGGGATGGCACCGGTTACCCCCTGGGTTTGAAGGGAGAAAAGATCCCTGTAGAATGCCGGGTCCTGCTTATTGTTGATGCCTATGATGCCATGACCAATGACCGCCCTTACCGCCGGGCTATGTCCAAAGAAGAAGCAATAGAAGAGTTGAAACGTAATTCCGGCACGCAGTTTGATCCCAACCTGGTGGAAAAATTTTTGAGAATTATTAACCAGGATTAAGCTTTACTACAGATTATTTCGGTTATCTGCATTAATAATAAGCTGTGAGGACAATGAAGGTTTTAAGGTAAAGGGCAGGCATATGATCGACAAGCGCTTGCCTGGTTTTCAAAAAAACAATATAATAATTAGTGGATTGCATTTTAGTTAAACTGTTCAATTAATCGCAACAACCTGTAAAACATGTATGGGAGTAGTTAGCGGCCTGGTGGCGCTCCTGGACTTCAAATCCAGTGGCAGGGCAACCCCCTGTGGTGGGTTCGATTCCCATCTACTCCCGCCAGATTTAAACAAGAGTGAATTTCTTAACCTCCAGTTTTATGAAAAATAAATCACAATCACAATGCATATGGTTTGTTGCAGTGATCGTTACAATAAAACACAGAAAGGAATTTTTAAATGCAAAAAATTAGTTTGTTGGTGATGATGTCACTATTGGTATTGCTGGTAAGCGGATGTGGCGGAAGTGATGAAGCTGCTCCGGTGGAAGATGAAATCTCTGATGAGGTTGTTGAAGAGGTCACCGGCAAAGATACTAACCTGGCACTCTATCCGGGATCTGTTCGGGTTTACTTCGAAGAGAGCGATGATAGCTTCCTGGTTCAGTATTGGGTGCCAGCTTCCCTGGAAGATGTAATTAACTTTTATACAGATCAGTATCCCGATGTATACCAGTTTGAAGGAGCATATGCGGATGGGGAATACACTATTCATCATGAAGAACGTACGGATTCCGGTGAGATAGAAACTTTTGTAATCGAAATGGATGATTATTACAAAAATCCAGAGACTGAATCTATGGTTAACATACAGGGTACTTTAGATTTCCTGGAGTAAATGGAAGAAAGCACGTACCTGGATAGTAATATTCAATTGCATAAGCTTTCTCCCAGCCTGTTAATTCTGATTGCGGGTGTACCTGTAAAGGTTGAATCAGCCAAGAAGAATGCTTATTATGGTAGCTAAAAAATATCAATAATAGTGATCGATCGGTGGGCTGGATTCTCATCTCTTCCTGCCAATACAAACAAGTGTGGCCCCTTATCAATAGATAATGGGCCATTTATGTAAAAAAAGTTAGTACCAACTCTATTTGCTCTAACTGTTGAGAATGCAGAAGAGATGCAGGTAAATAATGCAGGGAGAATGGTTGCTTGTTTGATGGGCTTACCCTTTTTTATCTTGTTCTGAGCCTGCCCGATACCCAATAGCTGAAGAACAAAAATTGCGATTTGATTCCCAGCAGACGCCGTGAAGCTCTCTTAATCAATTTCCACTGTTTGTTGTCAGGCTGTATGTTGCCATAGGTGTACAGGTTAAACCCTTCAGAGATGGTAGATATTTCAGTTTTGTATTCAGGTACGATACATTTCAAGCGCTTTGAGTATTCAATGATGGTTTCTTCTTTCCTGCGTGACTGGCCAAACCATTTACCCAGCTTTAAATAACGTTTAAAGATTTTAGTGGGATCGTTGGCCATTAACGATACAATTCCTTTGCTTAACAAGGTGAATCTCAACTTAATTCTATCTGTTATTTTTTTAAGCCAGGTTTTTATCTCCAACCAGAGGTTAACTTGCTCTCCGGATATTCGTTTTTTGGTTAAATAACGGACCAATAGAATAAGGCCATAGATAAATGTTGTGAGAATAGCCGCAGCCAGTATAATTAACAGCAGGGCAAGTAAAAATTGACCCAGCCAGGGAAACAGGCCTGAGCTTTCACCGCCAACTCCGGGGATGGCAGAAATATTTTCTCCCGTACCGCTATCAGCCTTTATGCTCCTGCCCCGAAAGAGGAATATTATTACCCTGGCCAAAAATAAGGCCAGGGGTTTAAATAGCCATTGCAACAGGGAATTACCTTTATCGGCAGCTGAAGCCAGCGAAAAAAAGGCGATTTTTAAAGGTACTATGGCCATGCCTGTAATCAGAGCTGTATAAACCAGGGGAATCACCATATTTTTAAAGCAAGCAGATTCACCTGATCTGGACAGATAAATGGCGATTATTCCTGTAAGGAGGAAAAATGTTATTGCCAGCAAATGACCGCTCAGGTTGAGGTTGAGAGCGCCTGCAGCAGCAGTGACTACAAGTAAAATTGTTACCCCAAGATCGAATCGTCCGGCAGTCAAAGATGCGGATGTTGTGCGCCGAGAATGCAGGGTTCCCCCTGTCCAGAAAATGAGTGCCACCATGGTAACGATGTACGGGTGGATCAACACGAGCATTTCGGGATCGGTCCAGATCGATTGTAGTTGATCCGGTACAACAGAAAGAGTAAATTGTCCCGCTCGGGCAAAAATTAATCGGACAAGGATGTAGAGGGCTGCTCCATGAGCGAGAATGCCAAGTATCAGTAAACGTCCTCGACAAAGAGCACTGATCAGCCAGGCAGCGGCATAAATGAGGATAAGCCAGGCAAGTGATAATAAGCCGGAAGCGGTTAGAGCGAATAGCAGGGCTCCCAGCATATAAAGCCAGCAAAGATCCATCAGGGCAATAAAAAATTTTATTGTTGCCGATTTGCCTTTATCCATATGATTCTTCCTTTTGATGTAACAGTTCTTTAAGGGAAATTATTTTTTTGTTCACCTCTGGACTGATACTTGTGTCTGAAATCACAGTCAGGGTTGGCAGTCGCATATTATTTAATTTGGCCAGGGTCTGCTGTAGTTTTTGATCCGGTCTGTGAGTAAATAGCAGGCAAAAAGCAGAAGAACCCAATTTTGTTTGTTTTAAAAGCTGGCAAAGGTCGGCGGTAGACTCCAGGCCTAATCTCGCCAACAAAGCCAGGATTCGTGTTAACTGAGCAGTGCCCCCTGCCGGGGCGATATAATTAGTTTCGCTTCCATATAAAATCCCGTTGGTTATTATCCCGACCCGTGCATTTTGGCTAATCAGCCAGTTGCTCAACGAAGCAGCAGCTTCCAGCATCTGTTCAAAGTCTGCCTCCATATTTAGTTCTGCATACTGGCTTACATCAACAGCTATCAAAACTTTTAATTGCACAGTTGAATCAAAAGTTTTTTCCTGCAGCCGCTGCCTGCGTGTGCTGGCTTTCCAGTTAATGTAGCGAGCCGGATTACCATGATGATAATCCCGTAAGCCGGCTGTATAAACAGGATCGAAAACAGGGCTGCTAACAGCTAAAGTACCGAAATATTCTTTTAGGACTGGCTTTGGGGGTGTAATTGGCTTGATTTGAGGAAACACCAGCAGTTCTTTTTTCTCTCTCCAGGAGTAAGTTCGGCTGCAGAAAATGAAGGGGTCGGCCAGGGCAATGTGTAAAGGCCCCACTGAGTAACAGCCTCTTTCACTGGCTGTAATTTCCCAGTGTATTTCGTTCATACCTTTTCCGGGCAACATATGGTTTGCCGGATAAACAATTGTGTGTTCAAAACTGTGAGGGTATTTGACAACAGGCAGCTGAACACTAACCTTAACCGGCAAAAGAAAACTATTGGTAGCTTTCAAAGAAACGGGGATCTTTTCCCCGGGGAAAGCATGCCAATGATTTGATGCAAACTCAACACCGAATCTTTTCAATCCCGCTTGAGCCCATATCCGGGCCAGCAATCCCATTAAGATCAATATTAAAGTTAACACTGCCAGCTCATATTGCCGGTAGAGCAGGGCAAGAAACAGGACGGCCAACAATATAAGCTGCAAAATGCCATCAGTAAAAATACTGGATATGCGTTCATTGGATGTATACATAACCAGGGGTTAAAAAATGGGAACTGCTACCTGATTTAAAACCTCGTCAACGATCATATCCGGTGAATTTCCACGCAGCAGTTCCTCTGTTTTTAGAATTATACGGTGAGTAAGGACCGGTTTGGCAAGGTCTTTGACATCATCAGGCAAGACATA
Source organism: Bacillota bacterium (assembly GCA_034189085.1). Classification (GTDB taxonomy): domain Bacteria; phylum Bacillota; class Dethiobacteria; order DTU022; family DTU022; genus M55B129. Next base: position 17,134 of record JAXHVH010000026.1, read on the forward strand.
ATCCCGGTTGCGTAAAATGGCCAGGCCCTGTGCGGTTTTGCTCAAGGCAATCGAAGCCCGCGGGCTGGCCCCAAATTGAACCTGTGGATGATTGCGGGTATTCTGACACAGGTCGATGATGTAGCTGCTGATTTGTTCCGAGATATGTATGTCCCGGCGTGCTTTTTGTAGATTAACGATGTCAAGCGGGTTTGCAGCCGGTTCTAAATCGTCCAGCGGATCTTTTTTACCAAAACGCTCCAGGATTATATGCTCTTCTTCCCGTGAAGGATAGCCCAGGCTAAGCCTGAGCAGAAAACGATCCAGCTGTGCTTCCGGTAGCGGATATGTCCCTTCATGTTCAATGGGGTTTTGAGTGGCGATCACAAAAAAAGGTTCAGGCAGCGGATAAGTTTCTCCATCAACTGTAATCTGGTTTTCATCCATGCTTTCCAGGAGGCTTGATTGTGTTCGTGGTACAGTTCTGTTGATCTCATCAGCCAGCAATACATTGGCCATGACAGGGCCGTTCAGAAACTTAAAGCTACCGGTATTTTGGTCATATATGTTGAAACCTGTGATGTCGGCGGGAAGCAAATCCGGTGTAAATTGAATCCTTTTGAATTCGCCGCCAATCGTTTTGGCCAGTGTCTTGGCCAGCAGGGTTTTTCCCACCCCGGGGACGTCTTCTAATAGAACATGGCCCTGGGCTAACAGGGCAGCCAGTAGCAGTTCAATAGTTTTATTTTTCCCCACAATTACTTTCGAAATTGTTTCAATCAGGTTGTTGCATAACAAATTGATCATCAGCCCGGGCTCCTGTTTCAAATTATGATGACTACCTTGTCTCTGTTAAAAGTATGTTGAATAATATTTACCTTGATATCTATTTATAACATACCTGATAATTTTTTTATAGGGGATCAAATCTGGTTTGAAAATACAATAAGGCTTTTTCATTTCTTCGCTGGAGCTATCATGATATGAGAGGGGCAGATGTAGAGGACTTATTAATTATTCTTATGTGGTAAAACTGCTCTATTCGAAATCCATATTTTACTTTACTTACCTCCTAATCCATAATTAAAAAGGTTAATATGATTAATACTAAATAAGGTGGTGGTATTTTAGTAAAAAACGTTTTTGCAAGCAGGTGGGGTATTATTGCTGTTGGTGGTTTGATAGGAATTTTAGCATCCTTACTACAATTATGGGGAAACCCGGCTAATATGGGTATCTGCGTGGCCTGTTTTGAGCGAGATATTGCCGGAGCCCTGGGAATGCATCGAGCTGCTCTTGTCCAGTACATGCGTCCCGAAATTATCGGTTTTGTCCTCGGTTCTTTTGTGGCGGCTTACTTGTTTAAAGAATTCAGATCGAGGCTTGGCTCAGCTCCTATTGTCAGGTTTATCCTCGGTGTTTTTGCCATGATTGGAGCATTGGTTTTTCTGGGTTGAAAGGCCTGGTTCCATGCACGCGCCCCTGATCTTATCTCTGATTGTTGGTGCCGCCATTTCCCACAATTTTGGACTGGCCAGTTCTCATGCTGGAGTAACAACCGGGGGCATGGTTGTGGTTGGCATAGGAATGGTGGTTTGTTTGCTAATTGGTTTTACAATGAGAGGAAAAGTGGCCTGAACTTAATATTATAAGGAGGAGTTGGAATATGGACGGCAATATCGTCGATGCCCGGGGGCTTTCCTGTCCCCAGCCCGTGATCTTGACTGTGGAAGCGATTAAAAATGATATGCAGGGTGAAATTGTTATTCTGGTTGATACAGATACTTCCAGGGAAAATGTTATCCGTGCTGCTAAATCCGGTAAATGGCAAGTCTTAGATATCCAGCCGGAGGATGATGGCTACAGGATTAAAATTGGGAAGGAAAAGTAAATGTTAAAAGGGTTAAAAAATAGGTTTAAAGCTAAAGCAAAAGTGGACAACCAGGATCGCGGAATCCTTGTTTTTGAAAATATTAGTGAAGTGATCAAAGCGGAAAATGTTTTAAAAGAAAATGGATGGGAAATCAGGGTAATGGGGCCGCCACCGGATATACGCAGTGGTTGCGACCTGGTTATAGAATTTCCACTTTAATTTCATTGGTTTTCCCGAGCAATGGGATAAGAAGAATTACCTTTTTATGACAAGCAATTCTATTTATGAAGGGACCTTAAATAATGGGCTATTTTTATTAGTTCGGCTGGATTATTAATAAATGAATTTGGGAGTATGCCAAATTTAAATTAACTTACTATGATGGTAGGGGTTTGGTTTTATATATGGTTCTTTCGAAATAGGGCAACCAGGAATATATGAATGAAAATTGATCGTTTTTAAAACTCTTTTTCTGGTTCAAGGGTGAATAGTTCTTTTGGTATTTTTTTAAAAGTCGGGCTAATTAGGCTCAGCAGAGTCTGGGAGATCCTGCTGCTGTAGCCCACCAGGTCAAAATCATCATCGATGCTTTCCAGATCAGTCAGACCCCAGGAAATAGCCTGAAATGTAACGCAGATATTGTCGGTATTGATATTAGTAACAAGTTCATCCGCTTCCCTGGCTGCGGTTACCAGTTCCCTCAGAAGCTCGTAACCTTTGTTTTTATCAGAAAAAAGGTAATCGGAAAACTTGTAATCCGTTTTCTTATTTTGCAGTATTCGCCGTAAAATATCTTTGTATAATTTAATGTACCTGCTTTTAAAGCGCAGATCACAAATTAAGAAATCATAAATTTTTTCGCTGTATGTTTCTCCTTTTAGCTTTCCCCTGATGTCAGCCAGGAATTTTTCACTAATATAGATTAACATGTCGTATATGACTTCATCTTTTGAACTATAATAGCGGTAAAAAGTACCAATTGAAATATCGGCTTTCCTGGCAATTCTTCTGATATTAACTCCTTCAATTCCATGTGTGTCAACCAGAGCTTTCGTAGCATCAAAAATTCTTTTTTTGGTTTCAACAGCTTTTTGATTCCTGTTGTTGGATTGATTTACCAATGGCGATACCTCCGGTTAGATTGATCTATAGTAAAAGCAAAGGTTCAAAATCTCTTTTCTAGTATATTATCATACTTTAGATGGTGAGAAATGTAAAATCTATTTCACTTAAAATTTGCTCTTTTTAAAAATGCTGCCTATTTCATTGACAACGAGGGTAAGCATTTATATAATATTGAACATAAAAAAAAATGTTCACGCAGATTGACAGGCAAATAATTTTAACAGGAGGGAGTGTTAGGAGAAATTTAATCAGAATTATAGTTATGTGAGTATTTAAATTGAATTATTTATTTGAAAGGGGATAAAAATGAATAAAAAAGAAATCCTGGAATTTATGAGAGCCAATCGTGATGCCCACCTGGCAACAATCGAAAACGGCCAGCCGAGGGTCAGGGCAATTGGTATTTACCGGATGGAAGAAGACGGGATAATTATCCAGACCTTCAAAAGCAAAGATGTAGGTAAACAGCTCATGCAGAATCCAAATGTGGAGATTTGTTTTAATAACTTTGAAGATCGCATTCAGGTCCGGGTAAGGGGAGCCGTTGAATTAATGGAAGATGACGCAGCTGTGGAAGAATGCTTGAAAGAGCGCCCTTTCTTGAAGCAATTTGTTGACAAAGGAGAAGAAATTGCTCTTTTCTGCTTGAAGGGCGGCCTTGCTCATGTTTGGACCCTGGAGAAAAATTTTGCACCAAAAGAATTTATTAAGCTTTAAAAAAATCGGAAGGATTTTGCCGCTTCGTGTCAAACTTGATAAGTGAACATAATTATGTTTGTTCACTTATCAGGCCAGGCGGTTAGCCGATGCTGGTATTATTGGCTCGGAATGGACTTCTGTTTTGCAAAGATTCCAAAATTTGCAGTATATACCTCATAAAACTGAATGACAGGGGATTTTACTCTGAAAGCGGCAGATGAAAGATCAACCAATAAGCTCTGGACACGTGACTATATCCTGGCCTGGTTTACAGCGTTATTTATATACATATCTTTTGACAGTATGATTCCTGTTTTGCCCCTCTATATTGAAATTCGGGAAGGGGTTAGTGGCGGAGCGGGATTGCCTCTTGCCTCCCTGACTCTTGGAGCCCTGCTGATCAGGCCCTTTGCCGGTTGGGCCGTTGATAAGTACGGGAGAAGAAATATTTTTTGGCTTGGATTGGTTTTATTTTTATTGCCGGTGCTTATCTATATTCTTATGGTCCCGGCATATTTATTAATTGGGTTACGCTTCATCCAGGGTATAGGATTTGGGGTAAGCACAACTGCCCTTTTCACGGTAGTCTCTGATATTATGCCCCGCAGCCGATTTGGTGAAGGGATGGGTTATTTTACCGCTACAATGAGTCTCACCCCTGCGATTGGCCCGGCAGTAAGTTCGTGGTTGCTGGAAAAATATTCTTATGAATATGCTTTCATTTTTGCTGCCGTTTTTGTTATCGCGGCTTTCATAATTGCTCTTTTAATCAAGTATCCCTATTTTGAAAGAAAAGTAAAAGCACAGAGGGCTGCCTTACTATCGAAGACCGGGCTTAAACCTTCTCTGGTTATGATGCTGGTATCCATGACTATGAGTTCTACGATGACTTTTTTGCCTGTTTATGCAGCCATTGAGGGAGTAGCTTTTATGGGTATTTATTATACCGTGATGGCTATCACTTCGTTGATCTTAAGACCTCTTTCAGGGAAACTTGTTGATCAAAAAGGGGACCGGGGTTACAGTATTGCCGTGATTGTCGGTGTGGTTGCCTTTACTGTTTCGCTGCTCATTCTTGCCAGAATGAGTTCTTTAATAGATCTGGTTGTTGGTGGATTATTTTTTGGTATCGGATTTGCTTTTCTTCAGCCGACCATGATTTCCCTGACCGTAAAAAATGTCCCCCCTGATAAGAGAGGAGCAGCCAATGCCACTTATTGGACTGCCTTTGATCTGGGAATTTTCCTCGGTTCTGTAATCTGGGGATTGGTTGTCACTGTTGTGGGCTATCGGGCCATGTTTCACCTCAATTTAATCCCTCTTGGTTTGGTGCTGGTCGTTTATTTCGTCTTATCACACCTGTTTAATACTGAACCGGAGAGTGAATAGTTTTCAAATAGAAAGATTCATAACGAAGAAAGGGGAATTAAAAGGACCGCTAAAAAACATGATCAGCATATTATGCCGATCTGAATAACTTGCTGCATGCAGTGGGTGCGCACATGTACTGACTGGACGGAAAGACTTTAAAAAAAATCCTATAGTGGCCGCGAAATTTAAAAAGCCTTATCCTGAAATTTATTATAGCCTCTCGAATGTTTGAAATGGATAAAGGGTAACCTGTCTCTAAAATATTAAGGGGGGAGTTTTGTAAAATGGGCGAAGTTAACTATGGAAAATACATGGTAAAGAAACCGCTGAGAAAAGAATCTCTTGGTGCCAGGAATGTCAAGGAATTGACTTACATGAGCAATGAGCTGGTTCCCGGGGTCAACAATCATGTTACCCTCAACTGGTTTTATGGAATGCCGGAGCCAAATCCCTGCAGTTACGAGCATGTTCACGACTATGATCAAATCATTATATTCTGGAGCACTGATCCCGATGAGCCCCAGGTTCTCGGTGGAGAAATTGAATTTTATGTTGGTGGACAGGCAGTTACCTTTAATACAACAACAGGACTATATATTCCCAAAGGTTTGCGTCATGGTCCTGTAACCTGGAAAGAATTTACCCGGCCGCATGTGCAAACGGTAATAACGGTAGGCACTGGTAGCACTGAAGAGGTATACGAAAAGAGCGGGCTCAGGGAGCCGAAAGATGAGCTGCCTCGAAAAACGGATAAAATTGATTATGAAAAATATGTTGTACGCAGTCCTTTCTATGAAGATGCCCCCAGGGTTAAAAACCGCCAGGCTCCGACTATGACTTACATGAGCAGGTCTCATATACCGGAAGCAAATTATTATTTCGAGTTCGGCTGGCTTTATGGAATGCCGGAACCGAATCCTCATATCTTCGAGCATCTCCATCATTTTGATGAGATAGTTTTCCACCTGGGTGGCGATCCGGCTGATCCGGAAGATCTCGGTGGAAAAATTGAAATATTTGTAGCGGGGAAACCGATTCTGATGGATGCCAGCTGTGTCTTTTTCCTGCCCAAAGGTATCAAACATGGGCCCAATACATGGAAAGAGTTCCGCAAACCTCACATTGAGGGTGCTATTATGCTCGGTGCCGGTACATTTGCTGAAGGCTGGGGAGCGAATATTGATCACCTGCAACGGCCGGAGGAAAAATAAAAAAATTAATGAACGGCGAGAGTGAAGAGCCGGCCAAGGTTCATTGCAAGATTAATTGTGAGAGGTGGTAGCTGAATGTTTAAAACAATTCGTGTCAACATGAGCGAGCTGACGACGGCTGAAGAGCCGCTGAAAGAAGAATATATGCTAATTGGTGGAAGAGGGTTAGTAGCCCGGATTTTAACAGATGAAGTGGAACCGACCTGTGAGCCCCTGGGTCCTGAAAATAAACTAATTTTCTGTACGTCTATCTTTGCCGGCATGGGAGTATCAACAGGAAACCGGCTTTCTGTAGGTTGCAAGAGTCCGCTGACAGGTGGTATTAAAGAATCAAGCTCCGGGGGAACAGTAGGTTCTTACATGGCGGATCACGGTATCAAGGTGATTATCATTGAAGACCAGCCCGATCAGGAGGGGCCCTGGGTGGTTCATGTAAATTCAGCAGGCCGGGTATCCCTCGATGAAGCGTCTGATCTTAGTGGAACCTATAATTACAGCTTGAACGAAAAGTTATTTGCCCGTTATGGCAGCGATATTGCAGTTGCTTCCATAGGCCCAGCTGGCGAGCGATTGTATAGAAATTCCACTATCCAGGTTACCGAATATGGGACAAATCACCCCAGCCGGGCCGCGGCCAGGGGGGGGATTGGTTCGGTCATGGGATCCAAGAAAATAAAGGCAGTGGTCCTGGAGAAAGCAGGGGAACGTTTTAAGCCGCCCCTTGTTGATGCTTTCAAATTCAAGAAGGTACGTACCGAGTTCAACAAAATTTTGGCTGAAGGGTCGGCCAATGATGAACTGCGTAAAATGGGAACTCCGGCCGGAGTTAAACATCATGCGGAAACTGGCTCGCTGCCTGTCCGTAATTTCTCGGGGAAACAGCTGGAAAATCTAAACGATTTGTACCCTGATAAATTTGCCGCCCTCCTGAAGAAGAGAGGGCGCAGCGGCCTTCCCTGCCAGGCTGGATGTGTGATCCGTTGTGCCAACTTGCTTTTCGATGAAAAGGGAGATCTCGTAGTCTCCGGCCTTGAATATGAAACGGTGGCTTTAATCGGGGCTAATTGTGATATTACAAGTTTTGATGAAATAGCGAAGATAGCCCATCAATGTGATGATTTCGGCATAGATACGATTGAAACGGGAGCAACAATTGCCGTATGCATGGAAGCGGGTAAAATACCCTGGGGTGATGCAAAAGCTGCTATGGAGTTGGTTAGGGAAATGGTTAAAGGTACTGAGTTCGGCAAACTGATGGGTGAAGGGACTGAAGCGGTAGCCAGGCACCTTGGCGTCAATCGCATTCCAGTGGCCAAACATCAGGCTTTTGCCGGCTATGACATCAGGGGAGCTGGAATTACCGGTGTTGCTTTTGCTACCAGTGCTATGGGTGCCGATCATACAACTGCGCCTGCTCCAGGTTCCTGTGCCGAAATGCTCCCTGAAGAAATCTGCGACGCCTCCAAAAACTTGCAGAAGGTCTTTGCGATGCTCGACAATATAATGTGTGGTTTTGCCTGGGTATTTGCCAACCAGCATTTGGACAAGCTGGCTGCTTTATATGCAGCGGCTTTTGGAGGCGATGCCGACCCGGAACGTCTGCTAAACCTGGGGACAGAAACCCTGACTCTGGAAAAAAGGTTTAATAAAAAGGCCGGTTGGACAGATGAAGAAGATCGTTTGCCTGAATTCTTTTACAAGGAAAAATCCGAGATAACCGGAATAACATTCAGAGTGCCCCAGGAAATGCTTTCCCAGGCCTTAAAAGAATTTGAATAATATGGATATACACGATAAATAAAATATGCAATTTTGACAGCCTGTTCTTTAACCGGATAGTGATTTCTTAAGCAGGCTGCCGATTTGTTAACTCGAGAGAGGAAAGTAGGTGTAAAGATTGCCCAGATTGTCTCTGGTCCAGGTAGCCGATCACACATACTATATTCCTTCGCCAACTAATGTGGGAGTCTACGTTGATGAAAAGACGGCGGTTTTGATTGACAGCGGAAGCGACAAAGATGCTGGCCGGCAGATTTACAGGCTTTTGAATGAACAGGGATGGGAATTAAAGATGATTGTTAATACCCATTCCAACGCTGATCACATTGGAGGAAATGCTTTCCTGCAGCAAAAAACAGGTTGTGCCATAGCCGCGACTGAAAAAGAGGCAATTTTTATAAACAATCCTCAGCTGGAAGCAGCTTTTCTTTGCGGTGGCTTCCCCTATCCCGAATTGAACAATAAATTTTTGGTGGCCAAACCATCCCTGGTAACGGATGTCATTCTTTCTTCCGGAATAATTAAAAAGTGTCCCCTTGAAACCGTACCCCTTCCCGGCCACTTTTTTGAAATGATTGGGATTAAAACTCCTGACGGGATCTTTTTTTCTGCCGACAGCCTTTTCCCGGAAAGGATAATTGCCAAATATCATCTCTTTTTTCTTTATGATCTGGAACAGCACCTGCAAACCCTGGAAAAACTGGAAACGCTGGAGGCTGATCTTTATATCCCTGGCCATGGTGAGGTGCTTAATTCAATTAACCGGTTAATTGGAATTAACAGGAATAAAATAAAGGGAATACTATCTTTCCTGACCGACGCCTGCAGTAAAATGGTCACATTCGATGAATTACTGGCAGAGACCTGCGTGCGGTACAACATCAATCTGAATCCGGCGCAGCATGTCCTGGTGTCAAGTACGATCCGATCGTACCTTGCTTATCTCGTTTCTCATGAGCTGGTTCATTATTCTTTTGAAGATGGTCGAATGATCTGGGAAACCAGTTAGTGATCGAGCCAATCTCGACAGGCGGTTTATAACTTCCCTGCCAGTCCTGCTCTTTATGAGAGGACAGGAGAAGTGGCAATGGCAGTGGTCACAGTGATAACTCATTTTTGATTTCGGAATAGATCCTTTGTCGTAATAATATTTCAAAACGGTAATCTCGTGCGACTATGCATAAATTTTAATTTTTACGGTTTCAAGCAGTTTTTTTGAATGATTTAAAAAGATTCAAAAGAGGTATCTTTAAGGTAGAACTTGTTTTGTTTTTCAACCGGTGCTAAAATAAAGTATCTTTTTGAAAGAAACATTGCGAGAAGGAATATCATTCCTTCTCGATTTATGTGTACTTATTCCCGGTTTTTCAATGTCTGCGGGTAGACTGAGAGTGAACCGATGTTTTACAAACGGCGGCAGCAGATAAAAGCACCCATACAGGTTGATGAACATGGTAGGTTTAAGCCTGTTCACAGTATTCTGGTCCTGGCCTGGCCTGTAGTAATTGAGATGGGGTTGCATACTTTTGTCTGGATTTTTGATACGGCTATGGTTATGCGCCTCGGTGCCCATGAAGCAACGGCTGTGGAATATGGAGCGATAGTCCTTTTTGACTCTTTAATGATCCTCGGAGCGCTGGGTATAGGGGCTAATGCCCTGGTGGCCCGTTATACGGGAGCAAAAGATATGGAGAGGGCTGCTTTAACCGGAGGCCAGGCTTTATCAATAAGCCTTGTTATTACGGCTGGTTTTACTACCCTGGGTGTGTTACTCTATGATTCTTTTTTTGCCTGGATTATTACCGACCAGGTGACAGTGGCGCTCACGGAAGATTATTTCTATTATGCCCTCACCAGCGGTGGCTTTGGAGTATTGCCCATAGTTGTTGCCAGTGGAGTTATACGCGGCACCGGCAATACCAGGGTGCCCATGATTATAGCTCTCATCTTCAATGCCTATAACGTTATTGGTGACTACCTGTTGATATTTGGTAACTTTGGTTTCCCTGCCCTGGGGGTGAAAGGTGCTGCTCTGGCTACGGGATCCGCACAGCTAATTGGCCTATTCTTATCGATAGCCTACCTGCTGTTTTGTAAAAGCGATCTGCCTTTTTCACTACGTTCACTTTTCCCCTGGCGACTTGATATTATCAAACAGGTGCTGAAACTAAGTATACCGGCCGGATTGGAAGAACTGACCCACAGCGGTAGCAGGTTGGTTACTTCGAGCTGGATTACAATTCTCGGTCCGGTTGCTTTTGCCGCCAATGCTGCTGCCATTGCTGCCGAAGCTTTTTCTTTCATGCCCGGCCAGGCTTTTGCCGTTGCTGCTACAACTCTTGTGGGGCAACGCCTTGGTGCCGGCTTTATTAAACAAGCCCGTGACACGGGTTACTGGGCTGTCGTGATGGGAACAATTTTAATGACCTTGTTCGGCCTGGTATTTCTGTTTTTCCCTTACCTGGTCATGAGCCTCTTTGACCCTCCGGATCCGGAGGTTTTGAGAATTGGAATTATATGTTTGCAGATTGCTGCTGTTGAACAGCCTTTTATTGCTATGACCATGGTTTTTTCCGGAGCGCTGAAGGGGACTGGAGACAGCAGGGGCCCTTTCAAGGTCGGATTATACAGCAATCTCTTTGTCCGCCTTCCGCTCATTTATGCTGTCGTCTATGTATTTGAGATGGAGATCTATTACATCTGGTGGGTTACAGCTCTCCAGTATGCAGTAAGTGCCTTGATGCTTTTTGTAATGTACCGCCGCAAGAACTGGCATAATTTGGAGCCGATTCCGACGATTGAAAATGTCGGTTAGGAAAAATTGTCGAGAGGGTGAAAAGGGTATTAATAAAAACCATAATTCTGAGCAGCACGGAACAGTTGAATGGTGGAAAAAAGCAGTATTTTATCAGATTTATCCTCGCAGTTTCCAGGACAGCAATAATGATGGTATCGGTGATCTGCCCGGCATAATATCCCGCCTGGATTATCTCAATGATGGTACACCTGCATCTCTAGGGGTTGATGCTATCTGGCTGAGCCCCTTTTTTACCGGCCCCGAACATGATTTTGGTTATGACATTGCCGATTATTGTTCGGTCGATCCCCGTTTCGGCACCATAGCCGATTTTGATTGCCTCATTGTGGAAGCACATCGCAGGAATATAAAGGTAATTCTTGACCTGGTTGTTAATCACACTTCCCATCTTCACCCATGGTTTCAGGAATCAAGGTCATCCCGCAGTAATCCCCGCCGTGACTGGTACATCTGGCGGGATGGCAAGGGTAAAAATAGGAAGCCGCCGAATAACTGGCGCAATAATTTTTTCGGTTCAGCCTGGACTTTTGATGAAAAAAGTGGACAGTATTACCTGCATTCTTTTCTTAAAGAGCAGCCTGATTTAAACTGGCGAAATCCAAAGGTGCGGAAAGCTGTTGAAGAAATAATGTGTTTCTGGTTAGAACACGGAGCAGACGGATTCAGGCTCGATGTTCCCCATATATATTGTAAAGATCAATATTTTCGTGATAACCCGCCTTTTTTCCGGCGGGAGAAAATAAAAACGGGACCTCGTCTTTTAGATCGGTTGTTCATGTCTAATGTGATGAAATTACTTTCCCTGCCGGAGCTGCAGGTGCGAAAATATAATCAGCATCAGCCGGAAACCCATGAGGTGCTAAGAATGCTGCGCACAGTCCTTGATCATTATCCCGGGACAACCAGTGTGGGTGAGATAATTGCCGACGACCCTGCCCTGATTGCTTCTTATTATGGAGAAAATAATGATGAACTGCATATGAATTTTTACTTTGAATTGCTCCACTGCCGCTGGAAAGCGGGAGCATTCAGGCGTTCCATCAACCGCTGGGAAAAGGTTCTACCGAGAGGAGCCTGGCCTGCTTATGCTCTGAGCAATCATGATGTCGTTCGGGCTGCCAGCCGGTATGGTGGAGGCTTAAAGGGCAAAAAGCGTGCCCGGCTTCTGGCCATGCTCCTCCTTACCTTGAGGGGAACTCCTTTTTTATACTATGGTGAAGAGGTAGCTATGCAGGAAGTAAAACTGCCGAAAGGTAAGATTAAGGATCCCATCGGGCAGTGGTGGTATCCTTTAAACCGGGGGCGCGATGGTTGTCGTACTCCAATGCAGTGGAATGGGGAGGCCAATGCTGGATTTTCCCCTGCCGAGCCCTGGCTGCCTGTTGGTCCGGACTTCAGCCTGCTCAATGTTGCTGAGCAAGATAAAGATCCGCGGTCTCACCTTAATTTTATAAAACGGTTACTTCAAATGCGGAAAAGTTTTCCCGCTTTGCAGACAGGCGATTACGAAAGTCTGGATTTCGGATCATCTGAAAACGTTTTCTCTTTTCGCCGACAGGCAGGGGAAGAAAAATTGCTTATCTGCCTGAACTTTTCATCCTGCCGGCAGGAAATACAGTTACTTCAACGGAACAATCAATACAGGCTTCTTCTATCAACCGGGTTAAACGGCCGCCCGGAAGGTTCTTCTTTTCAGCCTTTTTTGTTTCCCCACGAGGGAATAATAATTGAAGAACACCCGGGTGTGTAATGATGGGGCAGGCTAAAAAATATATACTTGCATAATTATAATATTATGATATAATGATGAATAGAGAGGAGAACCCGCATGGATATAGAAAAGGAGTTTGCCTTGATTAAAGAAAAAGCGTCACTGTTGAAAGCTTTATCAAATCCTGTCCGGCTTTGTATCGTCCGAGAACTGCTGGACAGAGAAGCATGTAATGTATCATCAATGCAGAAATGTTTGCACCTTTCGCAGTCTACTGTATCGCAGCACCTCGGACGCTTGCGGGATCTGGGAATAATCACCGGTGAGCGCAGGGGAACGGAAGTGTATTACCAGGTATCAAGCAAAGAAGCAAAAGATATTATCAGGGTTCTCTTCTAATATAAACTGCCAGGTTGCAGAAAGGGGAATGACAATGTTAAAACTAACAAACACTGCCCGGGAAAAATTTGTTGAATTTCTGGAGCAGGAAGAAAAAAACGATTCTTACATTCGCATCTATCTCAGCGGTGTTGGCTGAGGCGGACCGAGGTACGGCCTGACTCTGGATGAGTCGGTTCAGGAAGATAAGGATATGATCGAAGAATTGGGATCTCTGAAGTTCGTTTACGAAAAAGGGATTTCGGATTTTATTGACGGTAAATCCATTGATTACCATGAAGAAAAGGGTGGATTTTCCATCACTGACGGGTCACCGGACAGATCCTGCGGTGATTGCAGCTGCTGATTAATAGGCGAATTAAGTGAATCCGAGAAAGGGGATAAAAACCTGTGGCGACCAAAAAAGAAGAAGTTTATGAATGTCAGGTTTGCTCCAATGTCGTAAAAGTGATCAACGCCGGTGTGGGAACGCTGGTTTGCTGCGACAAGCCGATGAAGCTTAGAGAGAAGGGGAAATAGGTTTCTCTTATAAAAATTAAAGAAGCATTTTCTATACCCTATTAAAACACCGGGCTTACAGGTTATACTGTAAGCCCGGGTTTTAAGTACACCCGGGCATGGGTGCACTCTACTTAGAATGACTCAAGCAGTTTCCTGGCATTAAGCATTTCTGCGTATTCAGAATCTTTTTCCAGCAGGCCGGCGGGGAATTCGTAACCGGCCAGTCTTTCCATGTAAGGATCCGGGTCGAAGGATTCCGGTCCGTGGACGCCCTTTAAATTCCAGATCCCCCTGGCGGCCAGTTCAAGCATGATTACCGGGCTGACGGCTGTCTGTGCTACCACTGAATTTGTTCCATACTTTTTAAAACATTCCTGGTTGTCGGTGACCTGATAGAGGTAGACCGATCTGTTCATGCCGTTTTTTGTTCCCGTTACCCAGCTGCCTGCACAGCCCCGGCCGACCATCTTTTTAGCCAGATCCCGTGGATTGGGAACCACTTTTACCAGGAAGTCACGGGGTGTAATTTCACTATCGCCCACTTTAATTTTTTTCACGGCGTCGTCCATGCCGCAGGCCTGCAGGTTCAGCAGCAGAGTCCTCATCTCCCGGGGCACGCCAAATATGAAAGCGGCAC
>JAXHVH010000027.1:0-30836 GCA_034189085.1 Bacillota bacterium
TTCAGACCCACCGGCAAAAAAATTCTGGAGAGTCTGGAGGGAATCATGGTCATGACCACCGACAACCCCAATCGTCGTGCTTTCGGCAGCCGCTTCAAGGTGCCCAGGGTAATAGTATTAGTTGGATTCTCGCCTGATATCTATCTCGATGTCAAAGAACGGAATGAATATTTTACATAATTTATCTACTGAATTTTTGCGCCTCAGGGTGTTGAAAACCCGTTATATCACTGCGCGAGATTATTAAAATGACTTTTTGGTCCGTGAGCAAAGAGCTATGGGATCCCGGCTAAGCTGGCAAAAATGCCACCCGAGTCGTCCCGAAGCCCTCACATGAAGGTTCGTTTTAGCCGCAGGTACCCGGTGACCGTGGCCAGGGTATTGCGCTCTTCTTCGCCTTTACCCATTTTTTGCCCTAAAATTGCCCTTTGGCAATATTTGGGGCTATATTAAAGGGGCATTTACGGAATGCCTGGGCAGCAGGCAACCATTGTTGAAACGTCGGGGTCGACGTGGTAAACTGGCAGCAGTGCGGTCGGCGACGAGCCATCGTGTTGGCCAGTTGCCGACTGCGGAATCAACGTGCCAGCGGCGATCCAGGCGCACTATCACACAGCACCTGCATTGTGAAGTTCTCAATCTCGACACGTAAATGCTATTTTCTATTGCCTATTTTTTACCCGGACGGCTTGAACCATATTCTCATCAACGAAAGCTTACAAAGCTCCGAAGCGAATCCGCTCGGCAATAAGCCGGGAATCAAGATGATCCGTTTCAGGATTCTTGGGTAACGTATTTTTGAAGCCGATCACCAGGGCAGGATTAACCTCGTAAATGAACCAGCCGTGGCTAATTCTTTCGGTGGATCATTCTGAAAGGTAGCAACAATGGGGCGTAAGAGGAACCCTGACCAATCTAAGTTAATTCTCTCAAAGGGTACGCCTTTGGCAGGTAAGTGTTCCCAATTAAATTATATGGGGAGGCAATAAAATGAATATCGGCAGTAAATACCGCGCATTTAACCTGGTAGTTGTTTTAACGGCACTTATGTTATTAATGTTTTTGTTTGTGGGATGCGGGAGTTCAGAACCGGATGCAGATTTGGATGATGACGTGAATTCTGAAGTAGAAACTGAAACAGATAGCCATGAACAATCGGATCAAGATGCTGAAGAGTCTGAAACCGAGCAAGAATTATCTAGTGATGCACCTAGGTCTGACATACCTGTTTATCCAGGTGCAGAGTTAGTTTATGAGTCTTTTTTCAGTGCAGCCGTTTATGAAGTTTATGCTACTGATGATTCAATTGATGATGTGGTTCAATTTTATAGTGAATTTCCTGAGTTTGAAAATGTAGGAGATAACGTATCTCCCTTTGGTAATCATGAAGGTGGTTATTTAGAAACTGAACTATGGTCTTTACTATTTGCTGGGGAATCAACTGAGGTACTGCAAGCTGAAATAGAAAAATCTGGTGGGCTTATACGGTTTATGATTGCACCATCTGATGCTCAGGCTATTGATGGTTTAGTAGGAAAAGAAATCACGCCAGAACTTGAACCAGATAATACCATTATCGTGTGTGGGGTATATACAAAATAGTAACTACTTATAACTAATAATGAAAAATGAAAGGGGCATTTCAAAGTAACGGGTTTTGTAGCGAGGTGCATATCCTTTAAATCACACCTTAATTCTCATGCGAATTCATACAAGAATTCGCATTCTTTTTTTGTCTTAGATTGGGAGGGTACAAAATGCACACATCCATCTTTAAATCGTTGAAAGATTGCCACGGAGGTGTGCATTTTGTTACTTGATAGTAGATTAGTCATATTGAAAAAGATAACCCGTCTCTACAAAGTTGTTCTCTGGGCTGATGATATTCTTTTTTGCCCGGTAATTCAAAAGAGCTCGGCTGTTTTAAAACCTTTTCGGGACTGCTATTTTGCCGCCTGATTTTTTTCATCTTCCCCATTTTCAACCCCCTGAACGAGTCTTATTTCTTACTTTCTCAGGCAGTTCTCCTGATTATTTGCCGCGATCAACTGCAAAGGATATCTTTATAGAAAAAAAAATGGGACTTCACTCAATATATTCTGATAAATATTTATGGTAACTTCGCTGAAGGTGATAATTGAGGTATGATTTGATATGAATTAAGATATTTTTATTTTACTATAAACGCCAGAAAAAAAGTGATCCACTTCCACAAATAACCCGTATTGTTGTAAGAGTTTGTTTTTGGCATGCAAAAACTGCATAGTTGGGCTTGGCGGCATGAGTTCTCCAAAAATATGTCTGCACCCCGTTCGGCAGCTAAAAAATACAGAACTGGAAGGCGGCTGCGGCCTTTTTTGCACAGGTCCCTTGTAAAAAAGAAATAGATAAGCTATAGTTAACTTAACCAAAAAGTTAAGTTAACTAAATGGTTAAGTTGAATGGTGGTCGCAAAAGTTGCTAGTGGAATACAAAAGCGAATCAGTCCGCATAATCTTTAATGATCTTGCAATGATGAAGAAGGAAATTGGAAAAGATCGGGCTAGAGCAACGAAGACAAGGATTGATCAATTAGAGGCCTCTGATAACTTTAGCATCTATTTGACCACAGGACTTGGCAAACCTCATCCATTGTCTGAGAACTTAAAGGGCTATTATGGGATTACGATTACTGGAAATATCAGACTCATTGTTAACCCTGATGTAGAAAGTTTAGATCCTGAAGCTTTAAAAGAATGTGACACTGTGATTATCAAGGGGGTGATGGATTATCATGGCAGAAAAAATAAATGGATTATCCCGTGAGTTTATTATTCATCCGGGTGAAACTTTGAAGGAAATGCTGGAAGACCGGCAAATGACGCAACGCGAGCTAGCAATCAGAACGGATGTAAGAGAGCCGCACATTAGCGGTATCGTGAACGGTCAAAAACCGATTTCAGTTTCCT
The DNA here is from genome assembly GCA_034189085.1 of Bacillota bacterium. GTDB lineage: Bacteria > Bacillota > Dethiobacteria > DTU022 > DTU022 > M55B129. The sequence goes on from JAXHVH010000027.1 coordinate 2,949, forward strand.
TTGCCAAAAAGCTGGAGTATGCATTGGAAGTTGATGCAAGCTTTTGGATCAATCTTCAGACAAACTACGAAAAAGAATTAGCTGATTTTGAAGAGATTAACCAGATAGCAAGTGAAGAATTAGAGATTTTGCAGAGGCTAAAAAACATTACTGAGTATGCTAAAGATATCTGTCTGCTTAACCCTGATGCCCAGGGTTCGATGCTTGTCATTGAGTGGCGAAAGCGGTTAAACGTTAGTAGTCTAATACGAATTCCAGAAATATCACATTCCGGGGCGTATCGTTTGGCCGTGGCGGATAATGTGGATCCATATGTTCTATTTACCTGGCTTAGAATATGCGATTTAATTGTAATAAATCAGCAAGCAAACCGAAAGCTAAATATTGATAGACTAAAGAGTAAGCTGCATTTAATTCGAATTCTTACTTTTGAAGATGTGGATACGATTAATTTAAGGTTGAAGGAATATTTTGCTGAGTGCGGGATTAAATTCGCCATTGTCAAGCATTTTACTGGAGCACCTGTCCAGGGTGTCATCAAGAGAAATAGTGACGGCACCCTCAATTTAATTATGACATTAAGGCGTAAGTTTGCAGATGTCTTTTGGTTTACCCTTTTTCATGAAATTGGACACATTCTAAACGGGGATATCGAGGATCGCCTAATTGACTATGAGTTCTCTAAGAATGAAGTAGAGGATCGAGCGGATGAATTTGCTGAGAATACACTGATTAATCCAGATCGGTATCGTTTCTTTGTGGAAAGCGGTGATTTTTCGTTGCCATGCATTCGACAGTTTAGTGCCGAGCAAAATATTCCTTCCTTTGTCTTGATTGGCAGATTACAGCGAGACGGCCACCTCAAGTATCATCAGTATTCAGGTGAGAAAATCAGGTATGAGCTAGACAATATCGAAAAATCAATACAGGGAGTTGCCAATTAGGCATCACAGTAATTATTGTTTGACCTTTACTGTATGTGGCGTCATAATTTAAGTAATTATTAAGGAGTGAGGTGATCCTATGGCTAAAAAAATCCTGCAAATTAATTTGCGGTTCAATGTTTCTGCCGAAGATCTGGCCAAAGAATTCGAATCAGCGGCAGTTCCCATTGCGAAGGTGCCAGGGCTTAAGTGGAAGATCTTTGGTTTGGATAGAGAGCGAAGTGAAGCATGCGGTATTTACCTGTTTGAGGACAGCGCCTCTCTAAAAGCTTATATTGAAGGCCCGATCATGGCCCGTATGAAATCACTCGATGCTTTCAGTGAGATTACGATGAAACAGTTTGATTGTGTGGAAGAAGCTTCTGCTATAACCCGGGGCCCTGTGTAGTATAAGCTGAAGAGGTTACTTCCGGGAACATTATACCTGATGTAATCTTTTAGAGCCTGAGCTATTTTATTTCAGCAAATAAAAGGGGGTCAGGTCTTGAAATGTTACATCTAAAGTAACATTTCAAGACCTGACCTCTTATTAAAATTTATTCTTCTTCGAGAAAAGGATAATGATAATCCACCGGTGGATTCAGGTTTTGTTTGACACTTCTCGGGGTAGTCCAGCGAAGCATGTTCAAAATGGAGCCTGCTTTGTCATTGGTGCCCGAAGCCCTTGATCCACCGAAAGGCTGCTGCCCGATAACTGCTGCCGTGGGCTTATCATTAATATAGAAGTTGCCGGCAGCATAGGTAAGGATATCTTCGGCAAGGATTAATGCATCCCGGTCCCTGCCAATTACTGCCCCGGTTAACCCGTAGGGTGAAGTTCTGTCACACAGCTCAAGGGTTTCCCTGTACTGTTCGTCAGGATAAATATATACTGTCAGCACTGGGCCGAATATTTCCTCTTCCATAGTTTTAAAATGTGGATTGGTTGTCTTAATGACAGTGGGGTGGATGTAGTAACCTTTGCTGTCATCACATTTGCCCCCGGCTATAATCTCCGCTTCATCGGATTCAGCGGCATAATCGATATAGCCTTTAATCTTGTCAAAGGCTTTCCTGTCGATTACAGGGTTGATGAAGTTTCTGAAATCCTCCACCGGGCCGACTTTCAGGTTTTCAACCTTTTGCAGGAAATCTTTTTTTATCATGTCCCACAAAGTTGCAGGGATATAGGCTCTGCTGGCTGCCGAGCATTTCTGGCCCTGGTACTCGAAAGCGCCTCTGATCAGGGCTGTAATAAGCTCATCAGGATTTGCGGATTGATGGGCGAAAACAAATCCTTTCCCTCCTGCTTCGCCAATGATCCGGGGATAAGAGCGGTAGCTGTCGATGTTTTGGCCGACTTTTTTCCAGATATATTTCAGGGTGGCTGCAGATCCCGTAAAATGGACTGCGGCAAAATCTGGATGTTCAAAAAGCAAGTCCCCGATCTTTTCACCCGATGCGGGGATGAAGTTGATAACCCCGGGTGGCAATCCACTTTCTATTAGTAGCTTCATCACAAAATAATTTGAATATACCGCAGTCGAGGCCGGTTTCCAGAGCACCACATTACCCATCATGGCCGGTGCAGTGGCCAGGTTAGCTCCAATGCAGGTGAAGTTGAATGGAGATATAGCGGCGATGAATCCTTCCAGCGGGCGGTATTCAATGCTGTTTATATGTTCATGAGTTGAGAGAGGCTGATCCCTGTAAATTCGACCCATGAAATAAGTGTTAAACTGGAGCATGTCGATCAGTTCACAGGCTGCCTCAATTTCTGCCTGGTAGGCGTTCTTTCCCTGGCCCAGCATGGTGGCCGCATTGAGCGTTTGGCGGTATGGACCGGCCAGGCGGGCCGCTGCTTCCCTGAAAATAAGAGCTCTTTTTTCCCAGGGCATCTTCTGCCAGGTTACCTTTGCTTTAAGGGCAGAAGCAATGGCCATATTAATTTCTTCCGGCCCTGCCTTGTGATATCGAGCAAGTAGAAGGTTGTGATCATGCGGGGCTCTGACTTCCTCAATCCGGTCTGTTTTTACTTCTTCACCCCCGATTATCAAGGGAATTTCTACCACAGATTTTTTTAATTCCGTCAGTTTGTTTTTCAGCGTTTGTTTTTCAGGCGAACCGGGAGCAAAACTTAGGGGAGACTCATTAGCAGGCACCTCAAAAAAAAACAACTTGTTCATAGCACACCTCCGTTGATCAGGTTGCACAGCATTACCCGTAACAGCCAGAAAATAATCTCCTCAAATGCTATTAGAAGACAACTCTCGCTTGATTACATTATATATAATAGTAACCTTTTATCAACCCCCGTTTGGGGTGCTATGGGTGCCCTCCTGGTTTGTGGTACTTCAATTCAGAACCGCTTCGGTAGAACTCCCGGGTTAATAATATCCGGTGTCCAGGGATGAGTCAGTTTCGGCAAGAGTTCATCCTGAGGACCGAAAAAACTTATAACCTTTTCCTGCAGGCTGTCACTTGTGGTATTATAAGGAAGGATGTAAAACTCAGTGCTGATAAAAGTATTATTTTATAGGGAGTGGATAGTGATGATTAATAAAGAAATTAATACGGAGCGGCCTTCCATCGATCAATGGCTCAGAGAAGCCAGAGCGGATTCCGATTCAGAAAAGGTAGGGATGTTTTTAATCCATAATGGTGTTGTTCGTCAAACGCCTAAAGAGAAGGTCCGGAAAGGCATAGACGACGGCACAGAAGTCCGGGGAATGGATTTCTCTTTTGATGCCCGGAAAGTGGAAGAGGCAGTTGAAGAAACCCGGAAGAGGAAAGGTATTTTTTATGTCAGGGTGTGGCTCAATGAAGGGTACCTTGAAACAGGGGATGATATTATGGTTGTGCTCATCGGCGGCGATATAAGACCTCATGTTGTCGATGCTCTGCAGTACCTGGTGGAGAAAGTTAAAACTGAATGTGTCACGGAAGTAGAGCATAAAGGTTAAAACCGGAGACAGTTTGTGAAAACTCAGGAAGGGTTTATTGAGCTTCACATCATATCCCCGGTTTCTCTCTGATTCTTTTCAGGGGTATTATTCTTCGTCGAGAAGTTTTCTTTCTCCTTCAAGAGCTTGCAGGGCGGTAATATCCTGGGCTATTTCAAGGGTGCCAAGATATTTCCCGTTATCATCACGTACCGCATAAAAAACGATGTAAATCATCTTCCCGTTCACGGTCAGCCAGAATTCAGCGCTATCCCTGGTTCCCTCCTTGAAAGATTTCAGTATTTTCTCCACCTGATCTACACTCTGCGGCGGGTGGCAGTTCCTGACATTGCGTCCCACGATTGCCCTTGTCCGGACAAAAATGCGCTCCCTGTTTTCCGAAAAATAACGAACAGTATCGTCATGATCAACAAAAGTGAGGTCAACAGGGAGAGTGTTGAGCATGTACATGAGCTGTTCCGCTGAAAGCAGCCCTGACGGCAGCTTGATCTTGTCCCCCTCTATAAATGGGTTGTCGGCAGCAGCCTTTTTCAGAGCTTCAATCATGTGCGCTGTTTCAGATGGTTGTTTGATGTAAGCGTAACCGATCTGGTCGCTCTCCTTGAGAATATCGATCCAGTCGCCGGTCTGCAGTTTTTCCAGTGCAGTGGGAAATAAAATGTTTTCCTCTTTGAAAATCATCCCGTCCACTTCTTCGATCAGGGGGTTAAGGTGCTCTTCAACAAATTGTTCCGGGTTGCCGGCAGTTTTTATGTCTTCGACCGCGGAGGATGCCTGCTTCAACAGATCACGAATCTCGTCATGTTTCCCCCACATTACTTTTGTCGGGCCGGCGAAGCCATAGCGTTCCAGGTAGGGGAACAGCAGCTGTTCTCTCTTTTGTTCGGATCAATTAAAAGGGATCAATTCATGATCATAGTTAATCAGGTAATCAGACATCCATGCCCTAAAAAACAAGGGCATCATGGGATGGATGAGAATGGTGAAAAGCATTTTCAGGGGAGATCTTTAAAAACATTTTTAACGATTCAGCAGGTGAATTAAGGCAATAATTAAAAATATAATGCTGGGGATTTAATCGAATACAATAGATGTTCCAGGTATGATATTAATCAAATCAGCATTCAGTTAGGTGTAAAAAAGAGGCTAAATACCTGGAGGAAAGGCTGTGATCTCATGAAGTTACAAGATCGGGTAGCAATAATAACCGGTGCTGCCCGCGGCCTGGGGCAGGTTTTTGCCCTGCGATTGGCCAGGGAAGGGGCTAAAGTTGTTTTGGCGGACAGGCTTAAACTCGCTGACACCGAGGAACAGGTAAAGAAAATTGGAGGCCAGGCAATCAGTATGGAGATCGATGTAACTGATTATGCAAGCGTCCATACAATGGTTGACAGCCAGATCGCTTGCCAGAGAATTGGGTGAATATGGAATCAGGGTAAATTCGATTACTCCCGGCTATGCTTTGACCGAGGCTTCCAGGGAATTATCTGATGATCCGGAGGTTTACAAGCATAATTATCAGATGAATATCGATTCCCGGGTGCTGAAAAGAGCGATGATGCCTGAAGATCTGGAGGGAGCTCTCATTTTTCTTGCTTCGGATGACAGCGCTTTTATCAGCGGCCAAAACATTAATGTCGATGGTGGCTCAGTGCATTATTAAAAATATTCAGTAGAACAAATCAGTATTGGGGGCAGCTTTTAGGCTGCATTAATACTGTTTGTAATAAAGATATGGGGGAATATTCATCTTCTGATTATCAAGGGTACTGTGTTAAAATCACAAGGAGGTTTTCCTGGAAACCACAAAAAGGGAGTATTGGTGACCTTCTTATGGTTCAATAATAAAGATAGAGGTAGATATTGATGGAAACAACTCTTGAAATAATTGTGCGATCAACGGCAATTGATTTCCTCGGCCACGTTAACAATGCCAGGTACATCGAATACCTTGAATGGGGCAGGGCAGATTGGTATGATCAGGCCGGTTGTTCTTTTGATGAAATGCGGAAGAAAGGAATCGGAACAGTTGTTGCCAATATCAATATAGATTATCTTGCTTCCTGTTACAGGGGGGATTTGCTCATTTTAAAGACACGCCCGGTTGAGGTGGGCAACAGCAGTTATGTTATGCAGCAAGAAGTAATAAAGAAGGAGATGTCAATCAAGGCTAGCGAAGCACGGGTGACAACGGTATTTATCGATTTGAAAACAGGCAAGAGCAGGCCCATCCCTCACGATCTGCTGAAGTTCCTGGGGATAAATCAAAGGTAAACAAACTGCCTTTTAAGTGGATTTCCCTTCTCTTGCTTAATGGGTGCCTATTTGCTATAATACCCCTGCGAGGGCGTGTAGCTCAGCTGGGAGAGCACTTGGCTCGCATTCAAGAGGTCAGGGGTTCGAATCCCCTCACGTCCACCAGGATAAGGGTTTTCGGGCACGTTGTTGAGCCTGAAAACCCTTATCATAAATGGAGATTGGAGGCTCACTGATGACGAATAGCAAGCGCAAGCATCTTTTATATTGCCTGGTATTTGGTGTTTTACTCTTCGCCGGGGCTGGTTTTCTCTCTTCCTGTGGTGAAGAGACGGCTGTTGTCGAAGGAGCACTGAAAGTCCCGGAAGATTATGCAACTATTCAAGAAGCAATTGACGCGGCAGAAGATGGTGATGTGGTCCTGGTTCAGCCGGGCACCTACGTAGGGAGTATAAATTTTAGCGGCAAAAACATAACTCTTCGCAGCCTTGATCCGGAAGATCCGGAAGTAGTGGAACAAACTGTTATTGACGGTGGCGGAGTCGACTCCGTTGTGGTTTTTAATAATGGTGAAAGTGAAGGAGCTGTCTTAACAGGTTTCACAATTACCGGTGGAAGCGGGAACATGGAAGTCCTGGAATTCGAAATTGACGGGGAAATGCAGGAAGTCCCTTCCTATTACGGCGGGGGGATTTTTATTGCCAACGAAAGCAACCCCACCATTACTAAAAATGTGATTACCAACAATGTGGCTGAACGTGGAGGCGGTATTCTCATTTATGAAGCGACTCCGGTAATAACCGATAACCACATAGTGGACAACATTTCTACAGGCGGCGGAGGTGGATTTTTTATCGCTTACGCTTCTCCTACAATCAGCGATAATGAAATCAGCAAGAACTCGGCGGGGCGCAGCGGCGGAGCGGTGGCTATCAGCGGAGGTGGAGACAATACCCTGCTCTTTGAAGGTAACACTATTTCCGATAACACTGCCGAAAATGGTGGTGGGTTCTCGATCTTTGAAGCTGCTGCCGATATTAAGGATAATACGATTATTAATAATGTTGCTTCGCAAAGCGGCGGAGGGCTTTTCCTGGTCCAGTCGGATTCTCGGATTACCGGTAACAGCTTCACTGACAACAAAGCCGGCCCCTTTGGGGGTGCAATTTTTGTCAATGCCCAGTCTTCGCCTGTTATGACGGAGAATATTATTATTGGGAACGAAGCTGATGCAGGCGGCGGTATTTCGGTTTATGCAGATTCAGCTCCAATTATTGAGAGCAATACAATTTCAGACAACCAGGCCCTGCTCGGTGGTGGAATCCTGGTCAATGAGGGATCGAACCCTGAAATAAACAATAATGAAATTACCGAAAATTATGTAGAGAGAAATGGTGCCGGTATTTTTATTCAGAATTCCACAGCAGTCGTTACCGGTAACACTTTTAGAAGCAATGAGGCGAGAAGAGACGGGGGTGGGATATATGCAGTTTCGGAAGCCCTGGTTAATCTTGCCGGCAATATCTTTGAAGATAACCGGGCCAGTGAAGGAGGAGCAATCCATCTATCGGAAGGTGCTGCACTGGAACTGAACAGCCCGGATGACAACACATACGAGGGGAACGTGCCCAATGATCTTTATGAGGGATAAAGAAGATTTCTTACAATAAATGTATACGGCATTCACTTAGGCTGCCCGGCCAGGGTAGCCTAAGCTTGTTTATGTGCGCTGTTCCAGGTTATTTGAGCAGTAAACGGGCTTGCCTTCCTCATAAATAAAGAGAAGGATTAATAATTTTAGTGTAGAAGATCAGGGCATTTAACGGAGGGTTCCGGGTGAGCAGAAAAAAAACAGCAAAGGGAAAAATAAAATTGCCTGCTGGCAATCCAACCGGCCAGGTAAGTATTTTTAAAACTGTTGGTGAATTGTTGTTCAACGACGGCAAGATCACCGAACTCACTAAAAGAATATTTTTTATTATTATGGTATCAGTCCTTGTGATCTTGCTCTTTATCGGGCCTTTTTATCGCGGACTTTTCTTTCCTGTCGAACGATTATATACCATGATTTTAATTTTTGGCACTCTTGTTGCATGGGGTGTTTTTCGGATCCGGTCTAAAGATGGCCGCTTTTTTTCTACACCCCTGGATTTCTGCCTGATTATTCTGCTTTTGGCCTACGTTGCCGCTTTTTTCGTGGCGGCCAATAAACGAGAAGCGCTTGAAGAAATATTGAAAATAAGCTCATATATTGTTGTCTATCTTATTTCCATTGACATTTGCCGTCACTGGGGAAAGATTGAAGTAAGGGGAATCAAGGAGTATTTCCAACCGGATTCAGATTCCACGGCTGTTCCTCCCGGACTGTCAATTCTTCTGCACCTCCTGCTGGCCGCGGCTACGGTAATAACCGTAGCCAGCCTCGGGGTTCCCGCCGGGCACTGGAATTTTATCGGTGCTTATGCCAGCAACAGGATTGCTTCTCCCATGGGTTATGCCAATTCAGCTGCTGCCTACATGATGGCTTCTTACCTCCTGGCAATTGGACTTGCACCGCTGGCTGCTAAGTGGTTCCGGCTTTTCTATCTGGCACCGGCAGCCTTGATGCTAATGACACTGGTGCTTACGTTTTCAAGAGGGGCCTGGCTTCTACTGCCTCCGCTTGTTTTGCTTCTGATTTTGCTGGCCGCACCCGGCCAAAGGTTGCGCACTTTTTTATACCTCTTTGCCACTGCCGTCTCAGCAGTTCCTGCTGCTTTAATAACAGACCAGGTCTTTCGTTCGAATGCTCCGGCAAGGGCATGGTTGATTATTATTCCCGCTGTTGTTCTGGCAATCTTGCTCGGTTACCTGGCGGAAAGATATATACAGATGAAGAAAAAAGGGAAAATAATTTTGGCCGTTTCTGCAGCATTTGTTTTTGTTTTGCTTTTGTTCCTCTTAATTGGCCTGCCGGCGATTTCTCCCCTCCATCTTGAAATGGGAGCCGATGAACAGGCTGAGGCAACAGTCATAAAACAGGTAATTACCGGCATTGCCCCCGGGGAGACATATGAGCTGAACATGGCAGTTGACGCTACGGTGGAGGAATCCTCAGAGGAAGGAACATCTTCTATATGGGGGCTGCGTGTTTTGGGAGGAGTTCCTGGGTACCAGGATGTGGAATTGCTCAATCACCGTGATGGAACAACTGAAGGTTGGGAAGAAAAAGCTTTCACTTTTAAAACAGCGGAAGATATGACCAGGCTGGAAGTCCAGCTTTACAATGATCATCCCGGGTCGGCTGTAACGGTTAGGGAAGTAACCCTTCTTTCCGACAGAGAACAGAAAAAACTCCGTTTTGTCATGAACCGGGTCCTGCCGAAACGTTTTTATGAGCGGCTTTTTTCCTATTCACTCAATCGCAACATGGACCGTCGCTTCGAGCTTTTCCATGATGCGTTAAAAATAATAAAAGATTATCCTCTATTGGGGACCGGTGGTGGCGGATGGGAAGCTCTCTACCATTCTTACCAGGAACAACATTATACCTCAATGGGGGTTCACAATCACTTCCTGCAGGTCTGGGTGGAAGCGGGTCTCTTTGGCTTTCTTGCCTTTGTGGGTATCTGGATCAGTTTTGCGGTTGCTTTTGTGAAAAATTGTTTGATAAGAAAAGCTCCACCGCGTCTCTGGCAGTACTGGACGGCGGTTCTTGTTCCGGTAGTTGCCCTGGGGGCACACAGCGTCATTGACTGGAATTTTGACTTCATGGCCGTTTGTATTTTTTTCTTCGTTTTCCTCGGGGCAGGCCGAAGCCTTGATCAAACCAACTGGTTTAAAAAGAACAATGAATCTCGTTCCAAAGAACGGCGAGGGTTATTAATTGGCAGTATTGCTATAATAATCGGTGTTGGTTTATTTGTTTTCACTATAAACCTGCACAGCGGGCTCAAGGCAACATGGCATTCCCAGGAACTGATGGAAGACGGCAATCTTAAAAAAGCGACCATTGAACTGGAGAAGGCGATCAGCCTGGATCCCCTGCGGGCAGAAAATTATCACAATCTGGGGGTACTGGAAGAAGAAAAATTCAACAGGACAAAGCTTCAGGCCAACCTTGAAAATGCCCTTCATATGGCGGAAAAAGCTTATGATCTGGAACCTTATAACCCCAATTATGTAGGCCGCTACGGCAGCCTATTGTTTAGTTATGTTGATGCAGAGGAAGGACTTGTTTACATTGACCGGGCTATTGAACTGAAACCTTTTGATAGTTCATATTATGTCCAGGCGGCCTGGACGCGCCTCAGTTTGATTGAGTACCTTATTGATGCCCATCATGTGCCGGAAGCAGAAAAGTATTTAGCTGAAATAGAGGTTCTAGCAGAACAGCTGGAAACTGCTCTTGGAGACAGCAAACCCCTGTACTTCATGATGGGCAGGGCTTTATACCTGCTTGGTGAACCTGGCGAAGCTGTAGAGTACCTGGCAGATATTAAGCCTGACGAAAAGTTTTATGCTGAAGCGCAGCTGCTGTTGGATCAGATTGGCAAAGAAGAAAATTTTGAAAACAAGCAGAGCCGGTAGGATTTCTCTCTGGAGGGGGCCTAATAATGAAGGGCAGTAAGCTAATGTGGGGAAATATTGTTCTGATTATGATGCTGGTCCTATTTTCAGTAATGGTTGGTGCGCTGGCGGCTGGATGCCAGGCCGAAAGACTTGCTGAAAAATTGATGAAGGAAGAAGAGGAGATTGATGACATGGAACAGGCAGGGAACGAAAAGATGATTGCACCACCTATCGATCAAAATGTTCCCGCAAAGCTGGCCACCGCCACTCTGGCCATGGGCTGATTCTGGGGACCGGAAGCCCGGTTCGGGCTTATCAACGGTGTTTATCGTACCCGGGTAGGTTATGCCGGGGGAACAAAAGATAATCCGTCTTACTATGATCTGGGAGATCATACAGAGACTTTGCAGATCGAGTACGATCCTTCAGTCATATCTTTTGAAGAGATCCTGCAGGTTTTTTGGGACAGCCATAATCCTGTTTCAAGGAATAGCTCAAGGCAGTATGCGGCAATCATTTTTTACCACGATGAAAAGCAGAAAGAAGCCGCCCTTGAAAGTAAGGCGGCGCTTGAGCAGCAGTTGCAGAAGACGATACACACGGATATTCTTCCATTCAGCCGGTTTTTCCCTGCGGAAGAATATCACCAGAAGTATTACTTGCAGGGCAACAGAGAGCTTACTATGGAACTGAGGGCTTATTATCCCGATTTTAAAGATTTTGTCCATTCTGCCGCTGCCGCCCGTTTGAACGGTTATCTCGGTGGGTACGGCAATACAACTCTCCTCAATGCTGAAATCGATCAGCTAGGCCTTTCATCCGGGGGCAGGGAATTAATCTTCAGCCTGGTTAGCTGAAGGGGCATCCGCCCTTTTCTGTTCCGGATCATACCTCTGGCCTTCGTCAGGCACGAATTTCCTGGCGCATGAAAATAATATAGGCTATGGCAAAACAGATCAAAACTACGGCAATCAAACCGACCACGTGCGGCCAGATGAGCAGTAAGCTCTGGCCAAAAGACACTGACCCCTTAATTGCTCCGATGAATTGTTCGACCATAACCAGGCCCAGAGTTCTCACTGAAGGGTTCAGCAAGGTAGTTACCGCCTCGTCATAAAGCGTAGTTGGCGAGAAACGGCTTAGAGCCTGTTCCAGGCTGGCTTGCTCGATGATACTTTCTACGTCCGAATTGTCCGTCACCGGGTAGATTGCTTCAGCTGCCATACTTGCCAGGAGAGCAGCAAATATTGCCAGAAAGAGCCATACTGCTATTCCGGCCAGGGCCGAAGTCGAGGTCTGCCTGAAGGCAACTGAAAAAAGCATTGACAGCGCAAGCCAGAAGGAAATATATATTACGGTTAATGTCAGGTAAGCCAGCAACCGCATTAACTCCTCAACGGTAGGTGGGATCCCGGTTACAATCAATCCCAGTCCCCCGACGAGAAAACCGAGACTGAATATGATAAGAGCAATGACGACTACTCCAGCTAGGAATTTCCCGTTGATCAGGGCATCGCGGTAAATGGGTTGTGAAAGCACCCGGCTCAGTGTTCCCCTGTCGCGTTCCCCATTGATGGCGTCAAAACCAAGGATAATCCCGACAAGAGGACCAAAGAAAGCAATAAAAGATATAAACGAGAATGGCAGAGAAGCACCTGAAGTGGTGAATAATCTCAAGAATACAAAATCCAGCTCTTCACTTCCAACAGTGCTTCTAATTGTTGCCGAAGCAGTATATAGTGCAGCCAGGCAGGTGAAAGCGATTATGATTGCCAGGATCAGAAATCTTTTCCCCCGCAATAAATCGACCAGCTCTTTGCGAAAAACAGCAGATAAACCGGTATTAGCCTGCTGTAGTGTTTCAAAAGACCGGGTGATTTTTTGCAAAGCACCTCTTGTATTTGATCTGTCATCCATTTTACTGCACCTCCCCCTGGAAATACTGGCGATAAATGCTGTCAAGAGATATCCCTCTCAAGCTTAAATGCCGTATACTGAAGTTGTTTTCCAGTAATGATTTTGATAGCCTATCGCGGATGTCTTCCCTGCATTCAAGTATGAGCATATCGCCCTCATGATCCACAGAGCTGATTTCATCGAACTTTCGGATTACATTGAGAAGCATTTCGCCGTTAGGGTAAGCCGACAATTCAATTTCCAGCGATTTATCTTTAATTAATTGCTCACCAAGAGCGGCAATCGGTCCGACAGCTATCAATTTGCCCTTGACAAAAATACCCACTTCATCGCATACTTCCTGGATTTGATGCAGCAGATGCGAGGAAATTAAAATGGTTTTGCCGTCCTTTTTAGCCAGATCTTTAATAATGCCCAGGATTTCCTGGACGCCTTTGGGATCTATGGCCAGGGTTGGCTCATCCATGATGATCAGTTGGGGTTCCTTCACTAAAACATCGGCAATGCCGAGCCGCTGTTTCATCCCCCTTGAGTATTCCCCCACCTTTTTATCGGCTTTTTCCCGCAACCCTACTTTGACCAGGGCCTGCTCTATCTTTTCTTCTGCCAGAGAGCCCTTAAAACCGTTCAGGCTGGCCGTGTAACGAAGATTTTCTCTGCCAGTCATATCCTGGTAAAATCCCACGTTGTCCGGTAAATATCCTGTAATTGCCTTAACCTGGAGCGGATTCCTGGTTGCATCATATCCGGAGACCAGGGCCCGTCCTGAAGAAGGCTCTGTCAGGCCAAGAAGCATCAGGATAGTGGTTGTTTTACCGGCTCCGTTAGGCCCCAGCAGGCCAAAAATGGCCCCTTCTTTTACTTTCAGGTTCAGGGAATCGACAGCGGTCAGATCACCATACCGCTTGGTGAGGTTTTCTGTTTCCACCAGCATTGTTTTTTCACCGGTCACTTTTACCGCCTCCCATACTTGCGAAATACATAGTAAAGCCCGACTATAACACCAATAACGATCAGGAGGCCTACAATCCCCCACAGGGTAGAAGTTTTAACCGTTACTCTCAAATCGGCTGAGTTCTTAATCTCCCTGGTTGAGGCCGTCATAGTAACCATGTAGTCACCGGCAATTGCTTTGGCATCAGCTTTTATTGTTGCGGTGATCTGGTGGGATTCACCCGGCTCCAAAACTTCGATTGTGTCCGGTTCAAAAGTGGTAGCCCAATTTTTTGGCTGGTTTGAGCTAAAATTGACATTGTTCAAAGCTGTACTGCCGGTATTAACCACTTTCATATTAATCTTGGTTTCTCCACCGGCCAGGACTTCAGCATTTAGAGCTTCGGATGCAGTGGTAAAATCAAGGTTATAAGTTCCACTGATTATTATTTTTAATTCTTCCTCGGCTATGCTTGTTGGACTGGCTGCTTCTACGTAAATGTTGTATGTCCCCTCCGTAACGGTAGCCGGTGGTGTAATTTTTACGTCAATTCCTTTGGATTCGCCAGGGCCTACATTGATGGAGGCAACCTGCTGGCTTTCGCCGGTAGGGGTAAAGCTAATCTGCCAGCCAGGTTCAATCTGTGCCCCAAGGCTGTAAAGCTGCTCATTACCACCGTTATTTTTCAGATCCAGCCTGAAATTGTAAGTGGCATCACTGGGTCCTTTAAGCTCGGCGTACCTTGCTGTTAAAGTATCTTCCCCCATCCGGATGTCCGATACGGAAATCGTCAGCGGCAGGTTACTGCGGCTGCCCCTTTCACTTGTTCCCGTTACTGTGAGATTGTAATCACCTGTTTTTGCTGTGTCCGGTATTTTCACCAGGAGATCAACAGATTCGGCTCCATTACCTTCAACCAGAACCTGTTGGACATTTCTACCGCGCCCCCTCAATGCGGACATCCACTCCTCAGGTTGTGAGCTCACTTCCAGGTTGACTATTTCACTGCTGTTACCGTGATTTTTCACCTTTATCGAGAAGGTAATATCTTCTCCCGCATTAGCGCTGATACTGGGAAATTGAGTGATCAGTTCGATACCTGACTGTTGAGCGGCAGCCTGGCCGGGAATAAGAATGGCCAGGATCAGCAAAATACTTGTGAAGGCAAATACCCGCTGAAAGGATTTTTCATTTATTGTCTTAATCATTGCCAGACCCTCCCAGATTTTTAATAACTGGCACTCTTCCATAGAGAGTGCCAGTTATTATGATATCACTTTCAAGGTGCTTTTCAACATTGGAGTAACGCCAAAAACAGTTCTGAATATCTTTCTAAGAGAGAATTCTATAAATAAAAGGTTTTTACTTTTACAAGCTTTTATTCTGTCCGTTTTTTTTAAATATTGATATGAATAATTTGGAGATGACTCATTAAACGGATATCAGGATTGGGTCGGGTGTAAGCAGAGTTAAGTTAAGGCGACTCATGGCTATTGAGATCTTGATAATTTCACTTATCTTTTTTTATCCCGGGCCAGGGAAAAAAATATGCCGCAGGAACAGAGGAGAGCAAATATTACATATGCGGTTTTACTTGCTTTTAAAAATGCTTCATAGTGTTGAGGTGTTATTTCAACTCTGCCTATGATTAAGGCAAAAAGCAGCATTACAACGGCCATGCTCAAAAGCTGCCCTGTTTGCCTTGTAGTGGCGAGGGTTGCGGAAGAAACGCCGTAGTATTTTTTTTCAACGGAACTCATTATAGCGTTGGTATTAGGTGAGACGAACACACCGAGCCCCAGGCCGAGAAGAATTAAAACAAGAATGATGTAAATTAAAGAAGTTTGGGCCTTGACAAATGTTAGCAGGAAAAGAGAGACAGCGGTTATGCCCATACCGATGGAGGCAAGTATTTTGGGGTCGTTTCTATCCGACAGGCTTCCTGTTACCGGTGAAAAAATACTCTGCACTATTGTTTTGGACATTAAAACGAGACCGGCATTTTGTGGTGTGAGCATTTGGATATATTGCAGGTAAAGACTCATTAGAAAAATTACTGCATAAGTTGAACTGTAATTGATTAAATTAGCAAGGTTGGAAAAAGAGAAGACCCTGTTTTCACGGAAAAGTTCTATGTATATCAGGGGGTTTTCAACTTTTGTTTCATGCCAGATAAAGTAAACAAAGCCAATTAAGCCAAAGGATATAAGCCAGATGCTGTTTCTCTCTGGAATAATGGAGATGCCGTACATAATGACCAGAAAGGTAAGGCTGTAAATTATGGAACTCGTGTAATTCAAGTTTTCTCCTCTGGATTCGGCCCAATCTTCTTTTATATTCCAGGTTACCAGTAGAATTGCCAGGACACAGAAAGGGATGGCAAAGTAAAAAATGCTTCGCCAGCCGTAATACTGGGTCAAGATTCCTCCAAGAAAAGGCCCGACAGATTGTCCGATGTAAACAAGGGCAGTGTTTATCCCTAAGACCTTGCCCCTTTCCTTCATCGGGGTAACCGATGTTAAAAGGGCTACACCGGTGCCGTAATACATAGCAGCGCCGATACCCTGCAAAAAACGGCTGAAAATTAGTAAATTTACAGAACCTGCGATTGCCGAGAGGACAGAGGCAATAATGAAGATTATAAATCCGAAAGAAAATATTTTTTTTCGGCCATATATGTCAGCTATTTTACTAAAGGGGATGATGAACATTGCCGAAGCTAAAACAAAAGAGGTGGCGATCCAGTTTAAAAGGACTGCATCAATAGAAAATTCGCTGCCGATGGTAGGAAGGGCGATGTTTACTGAAGTAATCATAAAGGGCATTAAAAAACTGCCCATGGAAACAGCCAAAAATATTACATGCCTGTTTGACTTGTCTTCTATTGTGATTACCAGCTTTCTGATGTGAATTAATTAAAATGATGTAAGCAGCGGCATCATCTGGTTCCATTCAACAATTGCTGCCGGTTGTAGCCGGCTGAAAGGGCAGGGCCAAATTCTCAATATATAAAACCATAGAAAAATTGATTTTTAATTACTTTTCACCTAGATAGTTTAATCTTTATTGGCAACATATGCAACGGACTCTCACAGATTAAACAGGGGCTGCAACGCATTGCCCATTTCGATCATAATTTACCTTTGGTAAGGGATCAGGTTGGCCCTTGCTCTGTGAAGGTATCAGTATATAGTCCATTCCATTTTGTCAAATGATTAAGCTTCTCAATAATATTTGTAAATGGTGCTTGTTTTGGTTTTAAAAGGTAGCCAATTATCACATAAAAATGCTCTTTCAGATTAATAATGGAGGTGGAACTTTTAGTTCCGCCTTCATTTTAACCCGGGACCTCATTATCAGATAAGTAAGCCTTTCACCGTTTAATCTAATATGCTATAATATTACCGGTGAAAAATTACATAAATTTGGGGACGTGGCTCAGGGGGAGAGCGCTTGACTCACATTCAAGAGGTCGGAGGTTCAAATCCTCTCGTCCCCACCATTAAACAAAGGGAAAGCCGGTAACAATAAGAAGACCGGATCTTTCCCTTGTTTTTAAAATCACGGATGCAAAATCAAAATTTAAAAACCATATCAAAGGCCATGTTATTCCTTGTTTCGTTGTATCCACGGATCATAATATGATCATCTGCCCTGGTTTTTAAGATAGAAAAGATATCTTTGTTTCTTAATTCGGATAAAAAGTAGGCCTCAATTCGTTTGAGGTTGAGCAAATTATCACATTCTTGATCGGTGAATGCATCATAAGCAAATTCTCCATACCGGCTGTTGTTCACATGACCGAGACAATCAATATAACTGTTGTAGACTTCGCGTGTTTCCACCTTAGTATATTCCGCAGTAGTTTTAAAGGTTGGTTTTGCTTCTGTCGTAAATACTTCTACCGGTTCAAAAAGGTTGAAGGGTATTTCTTTCCGGCGATAGACGGTACGCTTTTCAACGTCCAGCAATATTGAAAAAGAGGAACCTTTAAAAAAGACTCCTCCGTTTTCATCTTTAAACATGATTTCACGCCTGAAATAAGGGCCTTTCCTCCGGGAGTACCAGGTACTGGCAAACATTTTTATACAACCCTGAATTGGTTTAACAATTTCAAAAGAGATGGATACCAGTGCCCATGCTAATTTATTTTTCATTGTGGTTTCTACATTGTTGTTATGTTCATTTAAATGTTTTTCCACTACCTGGGAAAATAATTTTTGATATGCGTAAGGCTTGAGCACATTTTGTTCATTTAAATCAGATACTTCAGTTTCAACCTCGTAAATACAATCTCGCTCGTTATTCATTTTTCACCTCAACATAAAGTCCTTTGTACTTGCTGTATTATTTGTTAATTAGTTTTTACAAGTGCCCATGGTTCAAATTCATTTTCTATCCCTGTGCTTCTTTCTCCCTTTTGCGCTCAAGGACCCGCAGCCGGTGCCGTTCCTTTGCTTCAGCGTTTCGTCTTATCGCATCTTCAGTTTTAAGCTCTAAGGAGGGGACCTGAGTAGGTTTGCCATTGCTGTCCAGGGCAACAAAAGTGAGATAGGCCGAGGCAGTGTGCCGTCGTTCGCCGGAACGAAAATTTTCTGCTTCCACCCGAACCCCGATTTCCATTGATGTGTTGCCGGCATAATTGATTGATGCTCTCAGCTTTAAAAGTTCGCCGACATAAACGGGATTATGAAAATCAAGCCTGTCTATAGCTGCTGTTACCACGTTCGTGGAAGCGTGTCGAACAGCAACAATTCCCGCTGTGCTGTCGATGAGTTTCATGATTGAACCGCCATGCACGTTTCCAACCATGTTGGCATCCATTTGAGTCATTTGCTGAACGATAAATACACTGCTTTCTTCTACTGTTTTGGCTTTCAACTGTGTTCCTCCTTCGACTGCCTGGAATTGACCTGATAGGATCTTACTATTTATGGCTTCTGAATTCAACTCGGGCCACAGGGAGATGAAATGTCGGAAAGAGTTTGCTACCAGGGCATGCGAATTGCCTCTCCTGTTTTACCGCAGTCAGGTGCTTGTTTTTGCATTTATTATTGATTATAATATTCATGCAAAACAGATCTATTCCATCGGGGGAAACGGCTTGTTTTATCACCAATAATATTTGTCCGAGTGAGGGATAGCCATGCAGAGAAAAATTGTTGTTTCATTATTTCTGATAATGGCTTTCAGCGTTTTTCAACTGAGTGGTTGTACAAAGTTTTTCTCAGGTTGGATAGAACCGGAAGATGAACCCGTTGAACACGGCAGTATGCTTCCAGAATGGTTGTTGCAGTCTCACCGGGTCAAGGCGGATCCCGGCCTGGCGGAAAAAGAACCTGTTTTGCCGGAACTGCAAGTTTCGGTGCCCGGTGAAACAGATGCTGTTGATTTAGATTCAAGTAATGAAGATATTGACGAAAACCTGGCCAATGGAGCGGCTGCATCACAGCCGCAGTCCCCAGCGGAAGAACCGGATGCCGATGACAATGAAGATGAAGAGGTAAGGCCGGGGACCATGGCCTGGATTATCGAGAAGAAGCAAGAAGAAGCCGAAGCAGCCCTGAAAGAGAAAGAAGAGGCTGCCGAAAAAGAGGAAGAGGAAGAAAAGGAATGGTGGGAGCTTGATGAGGAAAATGGCGATTCTTATATCCAATATGAGAAGAATTAGTTAATACATAATGACAAAAATAAATCAGAAGTAATTCTCACTCCGCCGTGAGTTCGTCAATTAAACCCAGTGTATAGCGTGTCAGCATGCTGATATCAATAATATTTACTCTATTGTCTCCGTTAATATCCCCCCGCGACTGCTGGGAAGCAGTTAAATCAGTTAGCTCCAGCGAATAACGGGCGGCCAGTGTTACATCGGTTATATTCACAGCGCCGTCTCCATTTAAATCTCCCCGGGTGATTTTTTTGAAGTGTGCTGTTGCTATTTTGTCTTCATCCATTTCCACTTCAATGTTGATCTGTGTATGGCTTGCTCCGTTGACAATCCATTCTTCAAAACGCCAGTCTTCTGCCGGTTTGGCTGAGAGATTGACCGTGATGCCTTTTTTGTAACTGTGTGTGCCCAATCCGGGAATAGTTGTTCCTTCTCCGCTGATGCCGACAGTTAACAACTGCGTTTCAGAAGCCGGAGGGGTGGAAGAAGCGGGTGGAGCCGGTGTTGGAGCCGGTGGTGGTGTTGGAGCCGGTGGTGGTGTCGGAGCCGGTGGTGGTGTCGGATCCGGATCAGGTTCCGGTTCGGCAGGGTTTTCTGCGAACAGGGCTTCTGCTTCTGTGTCACCTTCAATGGTAATATCAATTGCTGGCTCAAAAAATTCCGCGCCGTCGACAATCCACTTTTTAAAATGCCAGTTTTCTGCCGGAGATGCAGTGAGCTGGATCGTTGTTCCCTCTGTAAAGGAGTGGCTACCCTGAGAGGGAGTGGTTGTTCCTTCACCAGTTGTGGTAATTGTGAGGGTATATTCAGGCACCGTGGGCTCCTCCGGTTCCGGGGGATTCTGCTCTTCGGGATCCGTTTCCATGCTGAAAAAGGCGGTTGCTTCTCTGTCTGCTGCTATCACTACTGTCTGGAAGGCATCTTCAAAAATTATATCATCAATAAGCCAGTGGTCGAAAAGCCAGCCTTCAGCCGGTTCGGCATTCAGCTCGACGGAAGTGTCTTTGCTGTATGTATGGGTTCCCGGTTCCGGGCTGGTTGTTCCTTCTCCTTCGATCGATACCGTGAGGTTGTAAACCGGATCGGTTATAATTACTTCCCTGCCTGCTGACCAGGGGGATTGCTGTTCAGTTTGGATTGAACAACGGGCCTGGGCACGCACGGTGTAGGTGCCCGGCTCGGCCCAGCTTGCCGTCACGGAGGGGGAAGCATCCCAGCCGGTAACGGTGCTGTTTCCATGGTCAAAACGATACTCAAGATCGTGGCCGTTGGAACAGCTTCCACCTGTTGCAGTATAAACATATTGTTCGCCGGTAGTGCCGCTGTCCGGACCGCCTGGTTGGTCTGGAGCTGTCACTGAACAGGGGTCCGGGGTGAACTGCCAGCTGAGAACAATATCGCCGGTGGAAGCTCTCCAGCCGTCAACAGCAATTTTGTAAGCAGTACCTGCCATGGCCTTGAAGTCAACCTTGCTCTGGTAAGTTTCTCCATAATCATCGTTGGCGGCTATACTTTGCAGGTTTGTCAGTGTTGAACCGGTGTAAATGGCCAGCAGTGTGTCAAAACTGCTGCCAAAAGTATTAAACTCTACCTGGCCATTAGCGGGAGGAGTCCATTCCCACCATACTGATGTGCCGCCGGTAGTCCCGGCGTGGTCGGGTTCGCCGGTTTCGGTTGAAGCATTGATGTTGGTCCCCGTAGTTTGCCCTGAGGATGTTTCAAGAATCAGGCGATCGGTAAAATTGTCATTGACCGGAACTTCTGCTTCTGTCCCGCCGTAAATATAGCGGATGCCTGAGATATCGAAAGAATGTAAAGTACGCTGAATACCCTTATTCTGGTAATACATTATCGATTCGTAGATGGGAGAATGGCCCAGGCTGAGCCAGTGGCCGAATTCATGCAAAGCGATGGTCTGGACATCATAGTAAGGGGAGCCCTCGGTGCTCCAGTTAAACATGGTATTGAAAACCATGTCGTTTTCCAGGATCCCGCCTTCGGAATACCAGACTGTGGCCAGGGCAAGAGTCTGATCCGAGTTAAGGTTATACCACATTATTTCATTAATATTGTTGCGCTCAGCCCTTCCAATGCGGCTGTGGGTCCCGTCATAGCTTAAAGTAAAATTAGCCCCGGCACTGCTCCAGGTCGATGCTGCGGCCTGGATATGATTAATGCGAGTTTCGTAAGGGGAATTTACTTTATAAGGAACGACCGGCGAGGTTCCATACCAGCGCATGCCGTTGTAGACAAAGCCGTCTCCGCTAACCACTTCTTCTTCAACAGTAGCGGGGAAGTTTTCTGCTGTCCTGTTTTCAGCAGTGGATACACTGATACTTTCTTCAAGCTGCTGGAGGGTTTTTTCTTTATTGTCGGACGGGAGAATTAATTTCCCCTGGAAGTTCCCGCTCACCTCAAAATGGCGGGTCTGGATCTGTCGGCGGGGGAGGTTTTCTCGTTTCAATTCCTGGAGAAAAAGAACCGCTTCTTCACCGGGTTCAAAGCTGGGAGTATCTGAAACATACTGGCTGATGCCGTCAACCTCACCTCCAGGTACAATAATCGTAACCGTTTCTCCTTTTCGGCTGCCCTTTAAGCCTTTTTCGATGGAAAACGTCACTGTCGTTGATATGTTTGTTTGCCCTTCGTCCCACTGGCTGTGAGCACCGGTTACAGTGCCGTATGCGATGGCATCAGAGATCTCAGTGAGTTCATCCAGGTCCAGCCTGATCATGAGCGCCTGGGCTTCGCCCGCACTGGCAATCAGAACAAAAATAATTAAGAGTGCTGCAAGTAATGGTTTGTTTGGCCTGAATTGCTTATACATTTTATTCCTCCAGAGGATGGGGGCCGATTGCGAACTAAAACAGACAAATCTTCAAGGTGCCAGTATATCAAAACCCGCCTGCAGAATCCAGGCGGGGCCGGTAGAATTACGGATCTAACCGGCAGCTGGCTGGCCCTGGCATAATTAATCATGCTTTAGCCCCTTTAGCTTTGCGTCATCGCTTTTCAGCGATTTTGCCTTTTCATGGTAGAGCAAAATTATTATCCCATTTTATGTTGTAAAAGTCAAATAATTTTAAACTATATTGCCAGAAAAGGGAGAACAGGTAAAAAAATGTTTGTATTAGTCAGGTTGAAGTATTGTTGTATGTAACACAAACATGTAAAATATATTATATTATGCTATTGACAATAGTGTATACCATACAGTATAATAACTCCGGGTGATGAAAATGCAGAAAACAGAACAGCTTGTCGAAAGCCTGGTGCTGGAACTGCGCCGAGGAGCCGTCATCCTGGCGGCTCTGAGCCGGCTCGAAGAGCCGCAGTACGGTTACTACCTGGTGCAGGCCTTGCAAGAAAAGGGGTTTCCCGTTGAACCGGGAACGCTTTATCCACTTCTGAGGCGATTGGAAAAACAGGGGCTGCTGGAAAGCACCTGGGATACCGGAGAAAATCGTCCCCGCAAGTACTACCACCTGAGCGAAGAGGGTAAGAGGGTTTATGAAGCTCTACGCGGCGAATGGAAGTCGCTTGTACAGCAGATTAACCGGTTGGTTGATCTTGGATAAAAGAAATATGGAGGGATTTAAATTATGGAACTGGTGGAAAGGTATATCTATGCAGTTACCAGGAGACTGCCGGAAAAACAGCGCAGTGATATTGAAAGGGAACTGCGCAGCTTGATTGAGGACATGCTTGCCGACCGCACAGGTGGGGATGAAGCGTCCGAGACCGATATCGAAGAGGTACTTATGGAACTGGGCGATCCGGCAGAAATGGCCGATCAATACCGCATGAAAAAACACTTTCTCATTGGCCCGGAAAATTTTGCTCTCTACATGCTTGTTATAAAAATTGTCTTAGCGGCGGTTGTTTTCGGCATTACCCTGGCTCTGGCAATCGGCTATGTTGTGGAACCTCCGTCCAGTATATGGGCTCTCGTCGGCGGGTACCTGGGCAGTATTTTTAATGCAGTCCTGAATGCTTTTGCCTGGGTTACCCTTATCTTTGCTATTTTTGAGTACTATGATGTTAATATGGCCAAAGAAGTCAACAAAAAAGAGGAAAAGAAACAATGGAATCCGGCCGACCTGCCGATGCTTCCTTTAGAGGATGTCAGCATCAAACCTGCTGAATCGATAGTTGGTTTGGTCTTTGCTATTCTGGCGTTTATCCTGCTCAACACGGCTGAACACCTCATCGGCATTTACATCTTTAGTGAAGAAGCGGCGACTCAAATTATTCCACTTTTCGATCATGAAACCTTTCGTTCACTATTGCCATTACTTAATATTATGCTGGCCGCCGGTGCAATCAAGGAACTGTTGAAACTGATTATCGGCAAGTGGACTATAAAAATGGCGGTTGCCAATCTTGTCCTGAACCTGCTTTCGCTGGTTCTGTTTGTGCTGTTTATCTTTAACCCCAATCTCTGGAATGCCCAGTTTTTCTCTTTCATTATTGAACTGGACATTTTGCCCGCCGGCACTGAATTCAGTGTGATCTGGACCGGTTTTTTGAAAGGGTTAACGGCAGTTGTCGCTTTCGTCCTGGTCATTGATTCCATTATCAACCTGGTGAAAGGGATTAAATATCGATTGGCTGAATAACCGGTCGGTGTTTGTTATCCCGAATGCCGGACATCACTGCAGGTATTAAGGTTCACCATGTAGAAGTAGCAGAAAAATTTTCAGATTGTTGCTGTGCTCTGGTTTTAGTTTCAATTGGGAGGAGATCTTGTGGTTAAAAAGATACTGATAGTTGGAGCCGGCATCGCCGGGCTATCGGCCGGTGTGCACGCCCTGCGGAACGGCTATGAGGTGGAAATCTTCGAAAAACACGATCTTCCCGGAGGTCTCTGTACCTCCTGGAAAAGAAAGGGGTATACCTTTGACGGTTGCATCCACTGGTTGACGGGAACCAGACCGGACAGCCAGTTTAACCGCCTCTGGCGGGAAATAGGGGCTCTCAAAGATGCGGAAATTACCCTTCACGATCCCTTTATGACTGTAGAAAATGGCAGTGGGGAACCCCTGCATATATTCAACAATCTCGATCGCCTGGAGGAGCACCTCCTGCAAAAATATCCAGAAGATATAATGTTGATCAGGGAAATATCCGGGGCGGCCAGAGTTTTTGCCGGAGCCAGATTCCTGCTCGAAAAACCGGATGAGCTTTATAAACTATGGGATTTTCCTGTTATGCTTGTCAGGATGATGCCTCTCTTTAAAATAATGGGGAAATTTTCCAGGACATCTATTGCCGAATATTTTGCCCGGGCGAAGAACCACTCTTTCAGGGAAGCTTTCGGGTTGATTGTGCCCCCCGGTTATTCGATGATCAGCCTGATCAGCACCCTCGCTTCACTGCATAACCAGGATGCTGGTTTTCCCTGCGGTGGATCACTGCAATTTGTTCGCTCCATAGAAAAGCGGTTCCATGAATGGGGAGGGGTTATAAATTACCGGTGTCCTGTTAAAGAGATCAAAATTAACAATGGACGGGCAGTTGGCCTGCTCCTGGAAAAAGGAGAGGAAGTTTCCGGTGACATTGTTATCTCGGCGGCCGATCTTCACCATACCTCTTACGATCTGCTCGGGGGACAATATATAACCCCGTTAATCAAGAAAAGTTTTCGCCATTTTCCACTTTATTCTTCTGTTCGAGTCTCCCTTGGCATAGAAGCTGATCTTTCCGCCGAGGCCAAATGCCCTGTTGTCAAGTTGGACATCCCCATCAATGCGGGTGGAGAAGAAAGCCGTTATCTCTACCTGACCAATTATTCCTTTGACCCCTCACTGGCCCCGGCAGGGAAGGCCGTGGTTGGCGCTGCTCTATATTCTCCCTATGATTACTGGCGAAAAGTGGCCGGAGATAAGAATAGCTATCGGGCAAAGAAAGAACAGCTGGCGGAACAGGTGACCGCAGTGGTTGAAAAAAGATTTCCCCCGGTGCGGGGAAAAGTCGAAGCGATGGATGTTGTCACGCCGGTGACTTACGAGCGCTATACCAATGTTTACAAAGGGGCTTACATGGGCTGGATTGTGCCTCCTGAAGAAGGGCGTTTTAAGATCCCAAAGGAGCTGCCCGGTTTAAAAGACTTTTATCAAATCGGACAGTGGATTGAGCCCCCGGCCGGACTGCATGGTTCAATGCTTACCGGCCGTCACGTGGTCCAGCTAATCTGCAACCGGGACGGGAAGCCCTTTCAGGCGAGCTGAGAATGGACAGATTGAAGATGGAAGAAAATAAGAGTTTGGGTGATAACTCAACTGCTGAGCCGTCCGTGTTGGACAAAACGGCCGGGAGAATGGACCGAGATCCCGCCAGGGTTGCTTTTCTGACGGCGCCGCTTGGCAATTTAATACTGAAAAATACCCTGCCTGCCATTGCCTCCATGCTATTCATGGCTTTTTACCATATTGTCGACGCGATCATGGTCGGCCGAAGTATCGGACCGGATGCCCTGGCCTCAGTGAACATCCTTTACCCGATTATGGCTTTTTTCATCGGTCTTGCAGCGATGATCGGAGTAGGTGGAAATGCACGAGTGGCTGTTCTGCAGGGGAGCGGCAATACCGAAAATGCCCGGCGGGTGCTCGGCCTGGTTGTCGTTCTTGGAGTCGGCCTGGGAGTTGCAGGCAGCCTGATCACTATTTTTGCCTCTCCATCACTCCTGGTTTTCCTTGGCACTTCAGGTGCACTTGGTGAGATGGCGGGGCGTTATCTCATGGCTATTTACCCTTTTTTTGCCATGATGATTCTAATTTTTATTCTGGAGCAGACTGTTCGTAACGATGGACGACCAAATCTGGCTACTGCTGTTATGATGGGCATGGCCCTGTTGAATATTGTTCTGGATTATTTTTTTCTTTTTCCCTTGCAGTTGGGGATAGCAGGTGCGGGCTTAGCTACCGGACTATCCCAGACAATGGGAGCGTTAATTTTTATTGGTTATTTTGCAGTGAAAAAAATCCGTAACCGGCCTGGTTTGCAGGTTGGATTACCCGGGGGCGGCCTGCCGGTTCTGCGAATTATCGCCTTTAATGGTTCATCGGAGTTTTTTACCAGTATTGCTTCCGGTTTAACTACTTTTCTTTTTAACAGGGCGCTTCTTGCTTATCTCGGAGGGGCTGGAGTGGCGGCATTTGCTATGGCCCAGTACCTGATTATGTTTGGCTCGGTCGTTTTTATCGGGATCAGCGTAGGAGCACAACCGATTCTCAGTTATAACCATGGTGCGGACAGGTTTGAAAGGGTGAAGAAAACCCTGATTTATGTTATGGTTTCTTCGTGGATTCTGGGCGTAATATTTTTTGTTGTCCTCCGTACCCAAACGGCGGAAATGATAACTCTCTTTATCCCCGATCATCCCGAAACTGCAGCATTGACCATTCGGGTTTCGTCTATTGTCAGCTGGACTCTGTTGATCATGCCGATTGGTATCATCAGTTCTACTTTTTTTACCGCCCTGGAAAGGGCGGGTAGTTCTTTGTTGATATCGTTTTCACGGGGTTTCTTTTTCACGGTTGTAGGCCTGCTTGTTTTCCCTTCTTTCTGGGGAGTGGAAGGGATCTTGTTCACACCGCTTTTTTCAGAAGCTGCTTCTTTCCTGGTAACGGTTGTTTTACTGGCCCGATGGGCGGTTAAATGCAGCCAGTAGAATACCAGATGAGGGTCTGCAGCCTTCTGAAAGGAAGTGAAAAATAATTTGCCCTGAGCAATCAGGCTTTATTTTGATCCCGGGTTGGTTGTTCCGGTATTCCTTGTGCAGGGCTCATTGGAGCAAAGCGGTTTGTGCCCCAAACACCGATTAATATGATTGCCGTTCCAACCAGGTGATACCAGTAAAGCACTTCATTGCGGAAAATCACTCCGCCGGCTATGGCAACAACCGTAATCAAATTGGTGAATACTGCTCCCTGGGTGGCGGTGATTTTACTGAGAACGTAATTATACAAGAAAAAACTGGCTACCGAGGAGATGGCGCCCAGATAAAATATTGAAGGCCATATTTGAGCGAGTGGAACCAGGTAGGTGCTCAAACTACCATTGTTAAGAGCAACTATCAGGGCAATGAAATTGAAAATGACTGCGCCGACCATCATCATGACCCAGGTTATTTGAATGGGCATATAGATTTGTGAAGCTTTGCGGGATTGGATATGGTACACTGCGGCGACGATTACTGCACCTATCAAGGCCAGGGTGCCCAGGGGATTAGCCCCGGTAATGGACTGGTTATCCATGTATATGATAAAGATGACTCCGATTACCGTACCGATGATAAAAAGCAGTTGAATACGGACAGGGTACTCGTGCAGGAAAATAGCCGAAAAGATGGTTACGAAGATGGGGATAACAGCGATCATCATTCCAGAGTAAGAAGCTGAAGTCAGCATAATACCGATTGTTTCAGCTGAAAAATAAAAAATTGGTTGGAAGAGCGCCAGCGGTAGCAGAGTCAGATAATCGCTCGCTGAGATATCAAAATTGATTATTTTTAATGCTCTCAGCAGACCCATGGCCACGGCTGCTGTGGCAAACCGCAGTCCAAGCAGGTGGATAGGTTCCAGGTGATCCAGGGCACCGCTGGTGAACATGAACGAAAGCCCCCAGGCCAGGGCTACTCCGATACCGGCAAAATAAGGCAGATAGCGTTTCAAG
>JAXHVH010000028.1:0-12155 GCA_034189085.1 Bacillota bacterium
GATTCCAAGTCTCCTGGCTACTGCTCGTTTTGATAATCCTTGTTCTTTTAAACGCCTGATCTCTACGATTGTTGCCACCTCCGTCAAGCTTGGCTCACTCCCTCGTCCCTGGTTTGATGATTCTTATCAGGTATATACGAGAGAGTGAGCCTTCATTTCCTGCTTAACAATCCAAAGGTGTCCTAATTTTCGTGGCCATTTATGCCGATTTTAACATGGCCATTAACAAAATATACAATACTTTATCTCTTAATAATAATTTAGTTCATTATAATATTAATATCAATATATGGCAAGTTAAGAAAACATAGTTAAATTATTATAAGTTACGGTTTCTTCTGATAACAGTTGATAAGATTGACAGGCGAAGCACTTTTTATTCATTTTCATTGCACGATGAATAACAACCTAATTGAATTATAAAAACCGGGCAAAGCCCGGTTTTTATAGTCATAAAGATACATTGTAGCTGCCCGGAGGCGCCACTTTTGCATCCTAACTAAACCCTTTTCCCTTCATGGCGATGGAAACAAAATAAGCTGCTCCACCCCAAAAAACGGCAATACCTACAAACAGGGTTATCCATGCTCCTACAGACATCAAAATCACCTCTTAATTATATAATGAGAACCGATTTGTTACTCTTCTACCTTGAATTCGTCTACTTCTTTAGCCGTTTTCAGCTTGCTGAAAACAAAGGCCAGTACCGGTAGAAGGATCACCATTGCCCAGCCAATATTAACTGCCCATGAAGGATAGCCGCCATACGGCACTTTGATATCTTCTACTAAGCCGTATATCAGCAAAATGATCAAAATAATGGGCGTAAAGAACTTGATAAAGAAATCAAACCATTTACCGATTTTAACTTCGGAAAGCACATTTACGTGTTTGCGGAGTTTCTCGGGGCCGATGAACCATCCGACAGTTATACATTCTGCCAGCCCGACAGCTACCAATCCATAACTGTTGACGAATTTGTCAACGATATCAAGCCAGTGTAACCCACCGCTGCTGACATAGAGCAGGCCGATCAGAAAAGCCGGGATGGCAATGATCGCCAGGGCAACAGGCCGCTTAAGATTCCACTTGTCCATAACGGCTCCAACACAGCCTTCAACCAGCGAAAATTGTGAATCAATGGCCAGTGTAACCAGCAGCAGGAAAAATAGCACCCCGACAAAAGCTGCACCCGGCAGAAGATTAATAGCCTGCGGGTAGACAAAGAAAGCCAAACCCAAACCACCACTGCCGGCTACTTCAGCCACAGATTTTCCCTGCTGGACAGCCATGTAACCAAGCGTGGAAAAGATCGCCAGACCAGCCAGGAAGGCAATGCCGGCATCTGCCAGTGATGCGATGAAAACATTATTCGAAATTTCAGCATCTCGAGGCAGGTAGCTGGCGTAGGCAATCAATACCGCCATTCCCAGACTTAAGGAGAAAAATACCTGGCCATAAGCAGCCAACCATACATTGGCATCCAGCAGAGCAGCAAAGTTGGGACTGAGATAAAAATCAAGGCCAACCAGGGCTCCTTCAAGAGTAAAACCACGAATGGCAAGGACCAGTAGAATTAAAACAGGTAAAGTAGCGGTAACCATCACTACTTTGCCAACGCCCTTAACACCGCTGTAAATAATCCACACAATTATAAGCCAGCCAACAGTGTAAGCAAGCAAAACAGGGATATTCAATCCACCGAGAACTCCGGGACCTTCACTTACATTCAGGAAGCTTAAAAAGAAACCCACTGTGTCTTCTCCCCAGGCCAGGGTAAAAGCATGAATCATGTAGTTAATAGCCCAGGCCATAACCACACCATAATAAGTAATGATGATAAAGGCAGTACCAATTCCCCACCAGCCTACCATTTCCGAACCTTTGAGGGCACGCCTGTAAGCTATGGGGGGTGAGCCAAAGTACTTGTGCCCAATACCAAACTCCAGCAGCATCAGGGGAATCCCGGCTGTCAAAAGAGCAAACAGATAGGGGATCAAGAAAGCCCCTCCCCCATTTTGCGCTACCACGTAAGGAAAGCGCCAGGCATTTCCCAAACCAACGGCTGATCCAAGCACGGCAAAAATAAATGCTCCACGCCAGGACCATGTTTCTCTTTCTTTCAAAACAATCCCTCCTAAAATAATTGTTACTTATAAGCTATAGATGCTTATAGCAAATACATATTTGGTTCTTCTTTTTTAAACGATTTTCCTTCTTTTTATGTTATTTCGAGATGGAAATTCTCATGCCCGGTCTAAAATTCCTTAAATGTTTTCCAGTTTTTAAAAGGGGAAAAGGTCCTGCAACCAGAAAATAATCAAGAGATTTGGCTTTCTCTTTCCCCTGGAACCAGGCAAAGTAAACTCATGAGGAACAAATTACCTGTGCTTCTGAATAATTTTGTCACAACTGAAAATGTCCAATCAGGAGGTTTATGAAATGGAGTATCGTCATTTCGGAAACAGCAATTTTAAAGTATCACCCCTTGGCTTTGGCTGCATGCGCCTTCCTACCGTTGAAGAAAATACCCAGGGGAAAACCTCCATCGACGAAGAAGAAGCGATCAAAATGATCCGGTATGCTATCGACAGAGGAGTTAACTTCATCGATACGGCTTACCCGTATCACGGCGGGCAGAGTGAAATACTCGTTGGTAAAGCATTGAAAGACGGTTACAGTAATAGGGTTAAACTTTGCACGAAGTCACCCATCTTTAAAATTGATCATGAAGATGATTTTGAACGTTATCTTAACGAACAGCTGGAGAAACTGCAGGTGGATCATGTCGACTATTATCTCATGCATGCTGTAAACCGGCAAAACTGGCAAAGCTCCATCCGGAAGTTCAACCTGCTTGATAAAGCGGAAAAAGCTATCCAGGAAGGATTGATCCGGCAGGTGGGATTTTCTTTCCACGACAATGAACACTTTTTCAGGGAAGTGGTGGATGTTTATCCCTGGGCAATGTGTCTGGTACAATATAATTATCTGGACAGGGATACTCAGGCAGGGATGGGAGGAGTACAATATGCTTCTCAAAAAGGCATCGCCGTAGCTGTTATGGAACCTCTACGGGGCGGCAAGCTGGCTGCACCTCCTGAACCGATCAAACAGATGCTGGATAAAGCCGCTCCCGGAAAACCTTATTATGAGTGGGCCTTGCAATGGTTGTGGGATCAACCGGAAATTTCGGTAGTCCTTAGCGGTATGAATACCATGGATCAGGTTAAAGCCAACATTGAAACAGCTGAAAAGTCTAAATTAAACGGGTTAAGGACTGTTGAAAAAGAGTTTTTGGAAGGTGAAGTCAGCAGGAAGTTCCGTGAACTTACTCTGGTACCCTGTACCAGCTGTTATTACTGCATGCCCTGCCCACAGGGAGTCGATATTCCTTTTAATTTCGATATGTTCAACAACGGATATGTTCACGGAGAACTGGAAGCAAACCGCAACCTCTATAAAAAAATAGAAAATTCCGCTGAGAAATGTATTGCCTGCAGGGAATGCGAAGATAAATGCCCCCAGAACATCGAGATCAGCACCTGGATGCCCCGCGTACATGAAGTCCTGGGCGAAGATAAACCTTACAGGGAATTCAAGTAACCTTTGGCAGATTAGAAGATCAACTTCTTTTAAGATCTGAGCCCGAAGGGGACCACTTTTTCCCTGACGTGCACTGTTTACTCTCAATCGGACATTAAAACTGAACCACATCAAGTATAATGTCCGAGAGGTAAATGCAGTGCGTACTCATCCCAGCCGGATTGAAAGAGTCGAGATTGATAAACTTCATATTGAAAAAGGCTATTCTACTTTAAAAAAGCAGGCAAACAAAAAATGAATAATAAAACCAAACGAGAAATCAAAACCCTCAGGAAAATGATCGAGATTTACTGCAGGGGTAAACACAGAACCAAAGGACAACTATGTTCAAACTGCCAAGAACTTTTTAACTATGCCCGGGAAAGGATCATTAACTGCAAACTTGGGGATCAAAAGACAACCTGTGCCCAGTGTAAGATTCATTGTTTCAAACCCATTTACAGGGAACAAATCAGGCAAGTAATGCGCTATGCCGGTCCGAAGATGATCTTCAAACATCCCTACCTGGCTTTCTATCACCTGCTCGATTCGCACTTTAAAATTAATTCTCATCAAAAATAAGATGTCTCTTAACCAAATGGATATAAATGGCGCACCTGATACCATGGGAGCCGCCCCACGGCGGCTCCCATTCTTTAAAATCTCCTACTGTTTAAATCATTGGCTGCGCAGGATATCACTTCATGCTTGCTTCAAATGCATCCACTACTGTGTTGCCGGCATCTATGGTGATGACAGAGCCAGTCATATATCCCGAGTCATCACTGGCCAGATAACTGCAAATTCCCGAAATTTCATGCGGCTCTGCACCACGTCTCAGGGGCATGTTGCGAAATACATTGGCAGGAGCCTCACCAAAGTGTGCTTTGGTCATTTCTGTTAAAACAAAGCCGGGACATACTGCATTGCAACGTATGTTATATTGCCCATAGTCCACTGCAGCCTGCTTGGTGAGCATAATTAAAGCTGCTTTTGAAGTACAATAGCCGACTCTTTCCTGAAGACAACGCAAACCGCCTATTGAAGCAATGTTAATTATTGAGCCTTTATTTTTCTTGATCATGTGAGGGATGGTAGCTCTCATAAGCATAAACGGGGCCAGGAAGTTAGTCCTTAATATCCTGTTCCAATCATCAAGATCTACGTTTACAACTCCACCTTCGACGTTTATGCCGGCACAGTTGACTAACGCGTCTATCTTGCCACCCCACTGAACAGTAGCTTCGACCATCTTTTCAATGTCTTCATCCTTATTGATATCACCTGGAAATATCTTTACTTTGTCCGAAGGAAGTCCTTCAGCTGTTTCTACCAATTTGTTTTCACGCCTACCTACTATGCAAATCTTCGCACCATCTTCTACAAACCTGCGGGCAACAGCAGCTCCTATACCACTGCCAGCCCCGGTAATTAAAGCAACTTTGTCCTGTAATTGCACTTCAATATCACTCCTCAATAAACATTAATAAATAAACAGGTATAAAACAATTCTTGATCCAGGTTGTTCGGCAGAACCGGAATTAAAAGATCTGAGCACCAGTTAAACTTATCAAAACCTTTGATACCGTTTCATCTCTTCACTGCAGGCGGCCCGCCGAAATGTATAAAAGGATAACTAATTAACCGGCTTTACATCTACAGGCCAGCGGGGCTCGCTTCAGCAAAAGTCCCTGCACCGAGCATGACAGTTCCTTCAAGGTGAGGCTTGCTTACCTTTTGCCAAACATTGGGGCCATGTTCTAAACCCCTGGGGAAGAAAAATACATTGCTGGTATCTACCGGTATAGGAGTTCCATCAACCCCTATCTCCATTGCCGCCCCGAGGTCTTCCGGGTTATCAGGATCTGCCCCAATGTGGAAAACAAGCTCATCAAAATTTTGATGAACATGCCCCATTACATGGGGGTTGGGATCGGGCATATCATAGATCCACCCAAATTCAGAATAAAATTTTACTCCGGGGATATGGACCCCACTCATGTAAGTCATCGTCGGCATCTGGCGGTTGGTCACTTCTACAGCAACTTCCCGAAGAGGACTCCTGATTACATAAGTTTCATAATCAAAATCTTTATCTTTCCTGGGCAGATCAGTTTTGGGTTCATTAATACCGCTCTTTGCATATATTTTATCAGTGTTTCCTGTCCCTATTGTGACAACAATCTGCATGTACGGCCTATCTACCTTATTCCATTTAACCGGCCCGTGTTTTACTCCTTTAGGGATATAAATGCCGGAGGAAGTGTTGAAATCGATTGGTTGTCCTCCAATATAATATTCCACATCGGCACCCAGAACCTGGGGATTGCTGGAATCAAGTCCATAGTTTAATATTATCTGATCATAATCATGGACATGCTCGTGTATGCAGGGATTTGGAACAGGTACCCCGTACATCCAGTTGATGAGGACGTGGCACCTGTCCTGAGCAACCTGTTCGTTGCTCATGTAGATCATTTCCTTGATATCCCTGGCACCGAGAACCCCCTTCTCCATCGGTTTGCGGACCAGGTATTTTTCACCATCTGTCTGTTGCACTGCTAAAATACCTTCTTTTACAAACCACGGATAATAAAGGCTTTCAAACATGCTATTACAAAATAAAGGGGCACGAATGTAAATTATGTTGCGCTCATCATTTTTTATCATGTGAACGCTACAGCAACCTGTGCCCATTCATAGGTGGCATACCAATTACTGTTAATTATACCGCTTAACATTTGCAATCATAATAACCGCGGCAGATATCGAACTTGCCTTGCTGAACGCCACCTTCCCAGAGTTGAACCATCTTACAATCACGCCAGTACTTTTCAACGTGGTAATCCTTGGAGTAGCCATATGCTCCCATCAGTTCCATTGCTTTATTGGTCACCATAACTGCAACATCAGCAGAATATACCTTGGCCATGGTTGCTCTTGACATCAGGAACTCAGGATCTGTCCCATAAATTTCAGGATGATCTAGCATATATGCCGTAGACAAGTTGAAGTTTCTGGCCGTTTCTATGCCCGTAGCCATTTCTGCCAAAATACCAGCAGCGATGGAATGCTGCCTGATGGGTTTATTCGCAACGATTCTCTCTCCGGCATAATCCAACACAATTTCAAACGTTGCCTGGGCGTTACCAATGACCAGTGAAGCAGTATTAAGACGGGCTGACAATATGCATAAATGTAATATCTCGGCATCTTTTCCCGGGCCAGCAGCACGGTACTCTTTGGGCACTCTCACATTGTCAAAGTGAACCACACAACTTCTGTCCCCTTCCATGCCTGCCTTCCGTTCAAACTTATCATATGTAACACCCTCGGCATCATGGGGAATGTAAATCATGGCGATCCCTTCGTTGCCAAGTTCGGGGTCAGTCGTACAGGTAACACAGTATAGATCTGATACGCCACTGTTGGAACCCCAAATTTTTTGGCCATTAATAACCCATTCGTCACCGTCTAAACGTGCGGTAGTACGAATTTTACGACCTTCCAGCATGGGGTTCTCTATGTCGCAGCCACCGCCTCCATGGCTGCCACCCGGTTCGGTCATAGAAAAGCAACCGAGTTTTAACTCATCAGTACAAAATTTCGGGGCGAATTCATCGAGAACTACTTTGTTGCCGGCCACTCCTGCCGGTTGGAAACACCAACCTGTAACAGTAGCCGCAGCTCCTATACCGCTATCTCCACGCCCCAGTTCTTCGTGAATAATACCCATGGTAACCAGAGAAGTAATACCGCCACCGCCATACTCTTCAGGAAGAGAAAGTGACTGTGTCCTCAAATTTTTATTCATTGAAGTAAGGATTTTGTCAATTAATTCATAATTGCCGTCAACCTGATCTCGGTACGGCATTATCTCTTTTTCCACAAAATCTCGGTATGTTTTCGCTATAAGACGATCTTCTTCTGTTAAGTAAAGATCCATGTAATTCATCTACTGGTGATCCTCCTTGTTTTATTTTTCATAACAGCTGGTGGTAATAAATACCTTCCATCTAACATTAACCGATAATAATCCCTCCTTTAATCTAAAAAACAGCTCTAAATTATGAAATCTTCTTAAGTAAATTCACCAGACCTTTATTACGCTCCCAGGTAAGCCTGTTTAATTACACTGCTTGACTTTATTTTTTCGATCTCACCTTCGAGTATAACTTTACCGGTTTGCAGGGCATAACCTTTTTCCGCTACTCCCATTGCCAGGGGAACATTCTGTTCCACCAGTAAGACGCTTACGCCTCTTTTTTGGATATCTTTAATAACTTCACCAAGCCGTTGGACTATAATCGGCGCCAGCCCCAGTGACGGCTCGTCCATTAAAAGAAGTTTTGGTTTAGCCATCAACCCGCGGGCAATAGCTACCATCTGCTGCTCGCCACCGCTGAGAGTGCCCGCCTTTTGGTTGAGCCGTTCCTGTAATTTAGGGAACAGCCCCAATATTTCTTCCAAATCATCGTTTATCTCTTTTTTGTCCTTTCGCAGGCTGGCCCCCAGCTGCAGGTTGGCCAAAACGGAAAGATGGGGGAAAAGCCAGCGAGCTTCGGGAATCTGCACAATGCCAAGCCTGACGATATCGACTGTTTTTAATCCGTCTATCCTCCGGTCCTTAAACCATATTTCCCCGGATTTCAAAGATACGAGGCCTGAGATTGCCTTCAAAATAGTACTTTTGCCGGCTCCATTCGCACCGACAATACTGACTACCGATCCCTCTTCAACTTCCAGGGTAACTTTATCCAGGGCTACCGATTTACCGTAGCAGACGGTGATATCTTTCACTTTAAGCAACATATCCACCACCAAAATAGGCTCTTTGCACTTCTTCGTTATTCCTGATGTCTCCAGGTGTTCCTTCAGCAATTTTATGACCGAAATTCATCACCACAACCCGATCGCAGATATTCATCATCAGCATATTATGTTCTATAACTAACACTGTTACTCCTTGCGCCCGTATTTTTTTAATCGCCTGCAATATCGCATTGACTTCATCCGGACTCATGCCCGCTATGGGCTCATCCAGCAGCAGCCTGGGATCAATTGCCAGGGCTCTGGCAATGCCGAGCATTTTCTGGTGCCCATGCGGAAGGTTTTTGGCCAGGACATTTTCGACTTTCTCCAATCCTACCAGTTTGATGATTTGATGTGATTTTTCCAGAATAATTTCTTTGTTGCGGCGGTTTTTTCTGGTGTTGAAATACATATCAAACAGGTTTGATGTATCGGAGATATAAAAGGCAGTTGATACATTACGCAGGACATCAAAATCGCCAAAGAGAGGATTAAGCTGGAAAGTTCTACCTATACCTTTTTCCGCGATTACGTGTGGTTTATAATAGGTTATATCCTCACCGTTAAAGATGACCCTGCCTCTGGTTGGCTGAATAACGCTGGTTATTAAATTAAACGTGGTAGTTTTCCCTGCCCCATTTGGCCCTATGAGACCGACAATTTCGCCTTTATTTACTGTCATATCAAGTTCGTTAACAGCTGTTAAACCTCCAAACCTCTTAGTAAGCCCCTTAATTTCCAGAAACATTGCTAATTTGCTCTCCTTCCCTGTGTTTCAGGTAATATGATTTCAGTAAAACCGGCAGGCTCACCAGGCCTTTAGGCATGAAGAAAATTACTATCAGTAATAAAAAAGCAGAAAAATATGGGGAATATTCCTGCAGGCCACGGGCAAACTCCGGAAGCAAAAATAGTACCAGGGTCCCGATTATCGGCCCGGCAAAACTCGTTATTCCACCAATGAGCACATACATACAGAGCCACAGGGTGGCCATGAAATCAAAAGCGGTCGGTGACATGGCCATATTATAATGAGCATAACCGGCACCGATGAAACCGACAAAGAAGCAGCCCACTCCATTCACCAGGACCCTGTACCATGCTTCATTAATACCGATACTTGAAGCCACCAGGTGGGACTGGGAAATGGCTTTTAAGATTGTCCCGATATGAGAAACTTCAAACCTGTAAAGGGCGGCAATACTGATCAAGGCAACTACAAGGAAAAAGTAATAATAAGGCATCTTATCGGCGGTCTGAAAAAGTCGGGGGATTCCCATCATACCTGTGTAACCACTGGTACTGGGGAAAGCATAGATAATATAGATAACCCCTATCCCAAGAAAAAGGCTGCCAATAGCATAATATAGGGAACGCAGCCTGGAAAACCGCAAACCCACCAGCATCCCTATAACCATCGTCAGCAAAGCACCCAGCAGGACACAAAATAAAGGCGGCCATCCCCAAAATTTGGCCATCAGGGCCGAGAGGTAAGCCCCGATACCCATGAAACCGGCATGCGCAAGGGGAAACTGCCCGGAGATTGTGATGGTGCGAAAACTCACGGCTGCCACCGTATAGATGAAGGTCAATGATAAGATATGCAGATAATACGGGGAGCTTATTATAAAAGGCAACAACAAAAGAAAAACCATCAGGCCAACAAGAAGTATAATTTTTATAACCCTGTTCCGGCCATTTATCGAATTTTGATTATCAGAAGTCATCTGCCTGTGTATTCCTCCTTCTTCCCAGCTTTCACCTCGGTAAATTTTGCTGTCTCTTACATTTCGACTTGATAACCAAAAAATCCCTGGGGCCGAATAAGCAGGATACCTATTACTATGGCAATAATCACAGCATCACTGGCCGCACCGCTAATAAAAACGGGTAATACGGAGGAACCTTTCCAGGAACGCTCCAAATGCAGCTACTATCAATGTGGTAAGAAGCAGTGCCAGCCAATGGTTCATTCCCATTTAGTGAATTGATTACAGTATTAAATAGAAGTTCCATAAAACACCTCCGCAGTAACCTTTGAAGAACCTGATATTTTTATGCAATTAACTATAGATATTTACCTTATTGAAGAAATCGCCGGGGAGGAGTTTTTACTCTGCCGCCCCGGCGTTAAAAAAATGGTTGTCCTTCTATGGAATCTCGCCAATTTCTACCCAGCCGCCCGGTGTAGCCTGGCCATTCTTATAAATCTGCACCGGCAGTGGGTGGGAGATAATATGTTTTATACCAAAGGTTTCTTCACCACAGAGTATCCCTTCACCGTAAATAGTATCAATTGTTTCCATTGATTCAAGGGTATCCCTGACCACAGTCGGATCCAGGCTTTGAGCCGCTTCGATAGCATCCTTTAAGATGAAAATGCTGATAGCGCTCTGGAAACTGAGGGGGAAATCCTCGCCATATTTTTCAGTGACCCTTTTAACCAGTCCCGCTGCTACAGGTTAATAAGCCATTTTATTAAATTCTTTTAATTAGCTGTGCGGTTTATAAAAATTGCTATGCCCTGTGGGCTACTCAAAAAATAATGAAATAATTTTCAAAGCAGAATCACAAAGAAAACCTGCGCTCGATATAAAATTCAGTTGCTCTAAGAAATATGCCATGTTAATATATAACTAAATTATTATATAGTTAAATTTGTCTTCTGTTCGAGGAGGAGGTAGAACAGATATGGACAATGAGCTTTTTTCGATGCAGGCTGATATCTGCAAAGCGATTGCCCACCCGACAAGGATTCAGATTCTGCACCTGCTTCGCGGTGGCGAAAGGTGTGTATGTGAAATCTTTCCAGCCATGGAGATGGAGCAACCCAATGTTTCCCGTCACCTGGCCCTTCTAAAGAAAGCCGGGATCATCTCTTCAAGGAAAGAGGGTTTGAAAGTAATTTACCGGGTCAATGACAGGCGGGTGTTTGAACTGCTCGATTTGATCACTGCGATGCTAAAAGAACAGATTGAAACCAGAAAAAAAATATTAACTTAAAAACTGAATAATTACACGAGGAGGATGGATTATGGAAATTAAGGTGCTGGGCACCGGCTGCCCGAAATGCAACAAACTGGAAAAACTCGTTGAAGAAGTCCTGGAAGAAACCCAAATTGAAGCTAAAGTAAAAAAAGAATCAGA
Organism: Bacillota bacterium; assembly: GCA_034189085.1. GTDB lineage: Bacteria > Bacillota > Dethiobacteria > DTU022 > DTU022 > M55B129. The sequence goes on from JAXHVH010000028.1 coordinate 11,545, forward strand.
TCTAAACGAAATTGCCCGGGCGGGAGTGATGATTACCCCGGCCCTTATGATCAACGGGGAAGTCAGAACAAGCGGAAAAGTGCCTTCCAAGGAAGAACTGAAGGCCATGATCACCGGGCAGTGATCCCTGCCGATATAAACTACAAAACTGCTTAAATAATTTTGCTTCTTCAGCCGGGCTTGGAAAAAATCAAGCTTCCAATCTTTTGACCCGGTTGGCTCCGTTAGTTCTCGGCAGCCTGGGCGGGGCACAGCAGGGGTCACAGAGTTCGGCCTCCGGCCTGCTGGGCAATTTACTCGGCAGCCTGGGCGGGGCACAGCAGGGGTCACAGAGTTCGGCCTCCGGCCTGCTGGGCAATTTACTCGGCAGCCTGGGCGGGGCACAGCAGGGGTCACAGAGTTCGGCCTCCGGCTTGCTGGGCAGTTTACTCGGAAGCCTGGGCGGGGCACAGCAGGGATCACAGAGTTCGGCCTCCGGCCTGCTGGGCAGTTTACTCGGCAGCTTTTCCAAAAAGAAATAGTAAAGCGCACCTGGCGGCACTCATTAAGTAGATTAAGTAAAAGCTGTTTATAAAGAAGGGTTCGATCTTTGAAATCTGATCGAGCCCTTC
>JAXHVH010000028.1:12255-29533 GCA_034189085.1 Bacillota bacterium
TTTACTCGGCAGCTTTTCCAAAAAGAAATAGTAAAGCGCACCTGGCGGCACTCATTAAGTAGATTAAGTAAAAGCTGTTTATAAAGAAGGGTTCGATCTTTGAAATCTGATCGAGCCCTTCTATTTTTGTCACAAAGAAGAGAATACAATTTCCTATCCTTTACAATATGGGACAAAATATCCCGCTGACTACCAGCATATCGGCACCCACAGCTCCACAGTGGTAGAACAAATTATTGATAACAACGCCATAGTAACAATGGCCAGGATAATCAGCGCTCAGACAGAGTTTCAACCAGCCTGCGAGGAATAAATCGATCGGCTGCGAGAATAAGGACTGCCGCGGCCACCGCACCGAAAGAACTTAACTGAATAGCCCTGCTCAAACCAAAAAGATCGGAGAAAAAACCGGTCAGATAAGGACCCATGCTGTAGATCACCGTATAGGCTGTGCTGAAGAATCCAAAACCAGCTCCCTGGTAACGCGGCGGCATGGAGCGCAGGACATAAGAATTGATCAGGGTATTCGTATTAAGGCAGGCCGCTCCCAGCAGCGCCAGGATCAGAAGAAGCAGCCAGTGATTAGCAACAAAGCTCAAAGCCATGAAAAGGACTACACTTACTGATAGATTTGTAAAAAGAACCGGGTTGTTCCCGAAGCGATCAGCCAGCCAGCCGGTTGCCACTTTTGCCAGCAGGCCGGCTACGGAAACTATGATAAAGATCTGGTTGGCAACTTCATAAGTATAATTTCTGTTTTCGACCAGGAAAGTGGGGATAAAGGAATTGATGCCGGTCCAGGAAAGCGCGCCGAGCCCTCCGACCAGAGTACTCCAGATGATGAATTTCCTGATGCGTGGATCAAGAAATACAGCCGATGAAGCCCTCAATTGACTGTAGATCTTCTCCCTTTTGCCGATCGAGCTTCCGTCTCCAGCAGTACCACGATCGGACGAAGAAATTGCATTATCGGCAGCATATTCAGTTTCGAAAAGGACCGCCCTGCTGCGCACTCGATAAAAAAGGATGGTTACCAACCCGAGAAACAAACCTGAAACAACGAAAAGAAGAGACCAGTTGAAATACAGGACAAAAAAAGTGACCAGCAAGGGGGAAATAAGGCCTGCTACTATGCCAAAGGTCTCAAAAGCAGCTGTTGCCGTAGCCGCCCTTTCCCGCGATCCAATAATCACAGCAAGGGTATAACCGGCCGTGACATAAATTCCGCTGCTCAATCCGAGGATGAAAGTCATCAAGGCCATAACTGGATAAGTAGGCGACAGGGCTATCGCTACGAAAGAAAGGGCCATCAAAATGCTGCCTGCCAGGGCTGTTTTCGTACAGCCGTAGAGGTCGGAAAGCACACCTGAAGGGAACCGGGCCAGAGCATAACCAAAATAAACCAGGGTAACCAGAAGGCCTACCTGGGTGTTGTCTATGGAAAAAGTTTCCCGCAGGGGCAACAGCAATGGTGGAAAAAGATTCTTGGTCAAAGCCTGGAAAAAGAAAAACAGGGCGTTAAGGATAAACACCCGACCCAGGACCAGGCTGAATAAATTACTGTGTTCGTCACGATCTTTTAATTTCACCAAACATTACACTCCACTTCTCTTGTATCAATGCTTTATTGACCACCCATATATGGAATGTATCTCATGCTGCAGGCAGAGCATCTTAAACCATCTTTGGCCCTGATTTACCTTAACAGCAAAGAAGGCAGGATTGGCTTAAAACTGGGATTCCCGCCTCCCGGTTGTCATGAATAGTATTCAGCTCCGGTCATCTGTGTTATCCAATTGAAAATCAAGAATGATGTTGTTGCTTTACCTCCTTACAGGCAGGCTTCCTCTGGCAGCAATCCAACCGAGAAAGAAAAGAATAGCAGCCGCCGCCAACCATGCTATTATGGTCAGGGCAAGGATTTCTGTCCCATGCCGCACCCCTATACCAATCAGGGCCCAGACGAAAACTGCCGAATAAACATAATCGCGGTGGAGATAAAAAACTGCCAGAGCAATGAACGCCGCAATAATAATCATTAGAATAGTAAAAAATACTGCTCCTGTCCCCAAACCGAGCCAGCCAATATCGTAAAGGAGAACATTAAAATTGACAAGAGTCGCTGCCGTTATCCACCCCAGGTAAAGGCTGAAAGGCAGTTTGACCAGGAACCGATCGTAAACGCTCTGTTCAACAGTTACGGAACCAATGCGCAGGTAAATAAAAATCAGGGTCGCCAGTAAAAGAATCATAATGATCATGGACCATCCTATCAACTGGTAATGCCAGAAAAAGAGCCACAGGATGTTGAACAGAGAACTGACTGCAAAGAGGATACCAACGGCTTTGACCGAGGAATTTTCACGGGAAGCAGGCAAAGCCTGGTAAACAACAAAAGCAATAAGGCCCAGATAAATCAAGCCCCAGATTGAAAAAACATAAGCGGCCGGGGTCAGCAATACCGGGTACACTTCGCTGAGATCCCCCTGGTTAAGATTGTTAAAGGGAATTGCATTGGAAAGGAAATTAAACAGGAGCACAAGAACCAGCGCCCCGATATTGATGTACGCCCTGACCTCGCTGCGAATCATTTAAACACCATTCCTTTCTTAATTAAAAATTGCAAAGCCGCGCAGTTAACCATTTCAAACTCCTATTGGAGCTCCGGGGAAACGCATCGTGGCAAAATAATCGTCAATAGTTTCAGCCCGCCGAATCAGCTGTACATCTCCATTTTCCCGGAGTAGCAGTTCAGCTGACCTTAGCTTACCATTATAATTATAACCCATTGAGTAACCATGCGCACCTGTGTCATGGATAACAATCAGGTCTCCTGTTTCGATCCGGGGCAAATTACGGTCAATGGCAAATTTATCAGCATTTTCACATAAGGAACCGGTAACATCATAAAGGAAGTCACCGGGTTCATCTTCCTTACCGGGAACAGTGATATGATGGTAAGCACCGTAAATACCGGGGCGCATAAGATTGGCCATCGAAGCATCAAGACCGACATATTCCTTATATTTACTGGTAACATGCAACACCCTGCTTACCAGGTATCCGTAAGGGCCGGTTATTAACCTGCCGCATTCAAAAACCACCTTTACCGGAGCGAGTGATGCTGGAATAATGATTTTTTGGTATAAGGAGTGGATTTTATCGGCCAGCGCATCCATGTTAATTGCCCTATCTTCCGGTCGATAGGGGATGCCCAGCCCTCCTCCCATATTTACCGCCTCAATATTGACTCCCGTCTCATTCTTGATTTTTACCGCCAGTTCGAAAAGCATGCGTGCTGTCTCTAAAAAATAATTCTCATCAAGTTCATTGGAAGCAACCATGGTATGCAGGGCAAACCTTTTAGCTCCCTTATTTTTCGCAATCCGGTAAACTTCAACAATCTGATCCCGGGTTATACCAAATTTTGCTTCCTGCGGCAAGCCAATGAGCACATTTCCACTGCGACTGTCACCAGGATTGTAACGAAAGGAGAGCAGTTCCGGTATGCCAGCACTGCGTTCCAGGGCATCAATATGGCAAATATCATCCAGATTGATAATTGCGCCAAGGCGGGCTGCTGTCTTGAACTCCTCATCCGGGGTATCATTGGAAGTAAACATTATTTCCTCGCCCCTGAAACCGACTTTCTTTGCTAAAATTAGCTCGGTCTGCGAGCTACAATCCACACCCATTCCCTCTTCTTTCAGAATTTGTAAAATCGAGGGATTGGGGCAGGCTTTAACAGCAAAATAATTTTTAAATCCCGTTGCCCATGAAAAAGCCCTATCAAAAGCCCGGGCATTTTTTCTAATAGCCTTTTCATCATAAAGGTGAAAAGGCGTTGGGTATTCTCTGGCTATTTTTTCGAGATCCTCTTTTGAAAGGGGAATCTGTTTTCTATTCATCTTCATTCACTCCACATTTAATTAGTGCTGCTCCCGCTCCCGATTTCCCCGGATTAACAGGTTAACAGCCAGCCCGAGCATGGTTTCCTGTATTTTAAAACGCCAAAATGTCAACGTCAATGCCTACAGGGACAGCCCGGCCTGAATACTTTGCACAGCTTCTATAATATCCGAACGGTGTCCGAAAGCACTCAGACGGAGGAACCCTTCCCCTGAAGGGCCGAATCCCGACCCGGGTGTTCCCACCACGTGCGCTTCCTGCAGCAATTTATCAAAAAATTCCCAGGAAGTAAGCCCTTCTGGAGCTTTGACCCACAGGTAAGGAGCATTTTCTCCTCCATGGACCATCAAACCACATTCCAGCAGGCCATCCCTGATGATGCGGGCATTTTCCATATAAAAGGCAATCAATTTTCGACATTCATGCAGGCCAGGCCCGGAGAGGACCGCTATCCCCCCCCGCTGGGCGATGTTGGAAGCACCATTAAAAAAAGTCGTCTGTCGGCGCAACCAGCATTGATGAACTTCTCCAGGTTCGCTGCCTGTAATTTTCAAGGCCTTCGGTAGAGCAGTCCAGCCAAGGCGGACACCTGTAAACCCGGCAAACTTCGAAAAACTACCGATTTCCACAGCACATTTCTTTGCTCCTTCTATTTCAAAGATTGAACGTGGCAGTGCAGGATCACTGATAAATTCAGCATAGGCGGAATCAAAGATCAGCACTGCCTCTCGTTCCAGGGCATATTCAACAAATTTCTGCAGCTGCCGGTAGCCGGCTACCGCCCCGGTCGGATTATTGGGGCTGCAGAGATAAATGAGATCGGCCGTTTCTTCCGGAGGCTCGGGAATAAAACCGTTAATTTCGCTGCAGGGCATGTATATGAAACCTGCATAATTGCCCCGCCGGGGGTCATACGGTCCTGAGCGTCCGGCAATCACATTTGAATCCACATAAACGGGGTAAGCAGGATCCTGAAAAGCAACTATGCTGTCGGCGTCAAAAATGGACTGAATATTGCCTGCATCGGGTTTTGCCCCATCGCTAATAAAAAATTCGTCGGCTTCCAAATCTACTCCCAGGGACGAATAGTAACTGGCCAAGCCCTCCCGCAGTTCTATTTCACCCTGCTCATCTCCATAACCGGTATAGGTATCCACGGCCGAAAGCCTTTCCACTCCTTCCTGCAGGCCATCAATGACCGCCGGAGTTAGTGGCTCGGTAGTATTGCCAATCCCGAGGCGAAGGATTCTGGTGGAAGGATTTGTTTTCTGAAATTCCCTCACCCGCCTGCCAATTTCAGGAAACAAATAGCCTGCAGAAAGTTTACGATAGCTGCTGTTAATCCGGGCCATAGATTAAAAACCCTCCGGGATATCCAGCCCGGCCATCGATTCCCTGATTTGATCATAGTGTTCTTCTTTCTCCAGGCCGCAGATAGGCAGGCGAAACTCTTCCTTGCACCAACCTTTCATGGCCATGGCCGTTTTAATCGGAATGGGATTGGTTTCGGCAAAACAGGCCTGGAAAAAGGGCATCAGCTGTTTTTCTAAAGCCCGGGCCTTTTCAAAATCGCGTTTCAGGGCACTGTGTACCATTTCCTTCATCTGGCGGGGAATCAAGTTGGCTGCCACTGAGACCACCCCGTTGCCGCCGGCTTCAATCAAATCGACAGTCATATTATCATCACCGCAGAGAACAGTAAATTCGTCATGCCGTAAACCGATCAGATTTTTTATCTGGTTCAGGTTTCCTGAAGCTTCCTTCACTCCAACAATATTATCGTGCTCACTCATCAAGCGGTGCAGGGTTTTATTTTCCAGGTTTACACCTGTCCGGCTCTTTATATTGTAAAGGATACAGGGGATGGAAACAGATTCGGCTACCGCCTTGAAATGGAGGTACAAACCTTTTTGAGTCGGTTTCACATAATAGGGGTTGACCAGCAGGACAGCATCAACTCCTGACTGCTCGGCGTGCTGGGAAAGTTGAATCGCCTCACTGGTTGCATTACTGCCGGTTCCTGCTATTACCGGCACCTGTCCGGCGGAATATTCGACAGTGAGAGCTATGACCCGATCATGTTCATCATGGGAAAGAGTTGAACTCTCACCGGTTGTTCCGCAGGGGACCAGCCCATCAATGCCGTCGGCAATTTGATGTTCAACCAACCTTTTGAATGCACTGATATCAACCGCTCCGGTTGAAGTAAAAGGAGTAACCAGAGCGGTAAAAACACCTTTAAAAACATTATCCACGTTTCTCACTCCCAATTATGGAATCCATTAGATCATTGATATTATAAAAACCCTGACGGCCTTCTATCCACTCGGCAGCCATTATCGCCCCTTCCGCAAACCCAAGACGGGATCGTGCCGTATGATCAAGGGTTATCGTATCTACTTCGCTGTCAAAAATAACCCTGTGTTGGCCGGGGAAGAATCCCCCTCTGCCTGAAGACAAATTTATTTCGTGCTGTTCAAGGCTGCGAGAAGGTAATCCTGTAACCAGGGCTTTTTTCCGATCCAGGCCGGCAATCAGGATGTCGCCGACCATTTTTGCTGTCCCGGAAGGGCTATCCGCTTTTTGATTATGATGGAGTTCCTGGACAAGGACATCATAATCGGGAAACCCGTTCATGATAGCCACTGTTTTTTCGATGAGCCGGAAAAAGATATTGACTCCGAGAGAAAAATTGCCGGACCAGACCAACCCTATGTCGCTTTTTTTGATGATGCGGGCTACCTGATCCATTTTTTCATACCAGCCTGTCGTCCCGATCACCGCCGACACTTTTAATTCTCCATAGCGTTCGATGTTATTAACCACTGCCTGGGGTGATGTAAAATCTATTATAACATCAAGTGGAAGTGATTTGGAAGTTAATTCTACCGCTGTCACCTCCGGTGCATTGCTGTGCGGATCAATAACTGCCGGGACCTGGTGTCCTCTGGCCAGGGCTTTCTGCCTGACCAGTGCTCCCATTTTACCAAAACCTGCTATGCCAATACGCATTGTTTCACACTCCTATTCTGTGATGATCATTAACCAAAATATTCAAGTTTCAATCTCACTTTTATCTCCTGACAATAGATCCTGGCTGGTTGAGAAAAATTTGTTTTAATTTCGTCATTCCTTCTCATAATCCTTTAAATTTTACCCTTAAAGCACATCACTGGATACATCAATAACATGAGCATACACAGCTTCAACAAAATTGACTGATCCGTCACCCTACCGATATAATTGTCGCAGTGATCAAAACCAGTGGCAACGGATACCAGGTGATCAAATAAAAGAGGCGGAACCAATTATGCATCCAATAACACCAGCAAATAATTCTGCCGTTCAACTACAAAACAGCAAGGGAAACTGGGTTCTCTTTTTCTTTGCAGTCTTTTTCTTCATGGTTAATCTCTTTTCTTCAATGACCATTTTCCCCTCATACAGCCTGTCCATCGGAAGCAGCCCTTTCCAGGCTGGGCTGCAGAACACTGTATTCAGCCTTTGCGCCGTTCTGTTTCGTTTTTTCCTCGGGCCGGTGATGGACAGACAGGGACCTAAACCGCTGATGTTAGTAGGGGTATTTACTTTTGCCACCGCCCCGGCGCTACTGCTTGTCTATCCCGTTTATTACGTCCTCTTGCCGGTTCGCATTTATCAATCCCTGGGACTGGCGGTATTTTTACCGGGCATATCCACCCTGCTTGCTGAAATGGCTCCTCCAGGCAAAACGGGGACCTACCTGGGTTTAATGCGCATTTTTTATAACCTGGCCCTGCTTACCGGACCGTCGGGAGCCCTCCTGGTGACAGAAAGATACAGTTATGAAACATGGTTCATCATCAGTATCATAACCAGTGCGATTTCCCTTGCTCTGCTGGCAACCGTTAAAGCCCCGTCAATCAGGCCGGCTGTTGAGCAGGTTGCCGGTTCACTATCGCAAATTAAGAAAGCCTTCACCCAGAAAAACATATATCCCATTGTGGGAGGGATTATCCTATTTTCCTTTATTTACAGCGCGGTTCTTTCTTTTGCCGCCGTTCACATGAAAACAGCCGTTCCAGAATTGGAAGCGGCTTATTTCTTCATCATAGTTGGTTTAACTGGCATAGCTGCCTGTTTAACCACAGGGATTGTTTCCGATCGCCTGGGCAGGCAAAAAGTAATCTGGCCTCTCCTCATAATTCTCGGCCTTGCCGCAGTTGGTTTCTACCTGCTGCCTTTTATTCCTGCTATCTTCATTATCCTGGCTGTACTGTTCGGAATCGCCATCCAGGGCAGTTCACTCACTTTAACCGCCTGGCTTCTTGACATAAGCAAACCAGGCCTGAGGGCGACAACAATCAGTATCCAGGAGAATACCATCGATATTATGTTTGCCCTCAGTGCTTTAGTTTTTGGCTTTGCCGCCCAGGGGCAAGGCCTGGGAACAGCTTTTCTGGTTGCAGGAATTGTCACTATTATCGTCGTCTTTCCCTTAAAAAGAGCCGCCGCGACTAGCAAACAAAGGTAAATTCCATCTCAAGCGTCAAAAAGCACCAGGAATACCTGATTCCCTTCTTTTCTACCTTTAACCAGCTCACAGTGTCTCAAAATAGCAATATGCTTTTCCAGTTCCCATTCGGAAATATTCAATTCTGCCATAACCTCTTCACGGGTCGCCTTGCCTTTTTCTTTGATGTAATCGTGGATTCTCTTCTGGATATCAATCAACCCTTCCGTGCCGATTTGGCCTGCTTTTTCACGATGTTTTTTGGCAAGCACAGTTGCCAGAGCATCACACGTTTTCGGACGCTGTAAAGCCATCATATAACATTCTTCACAGAAATCCTTGCCACGATGATGATATACATCATCTTCAGCCAGTTCGGCATTACATTGTGCGCATCTAACTGTCATTCTACCGTCGCACCTCCCCCAGAATTACTGGCAGTTCCGGACAAAATTAAATCAGCTGATCTCAGAACTTTTTTTGTTCTGCAGATAATAGAGAATTGCCTGTTTCAGGGCAGCCGGGCCGAGGTTGGAACAGTGCACTTTTGCCTGCGGCAATTCGCCGATTGCTTTCAAAACATCATTTTCATCTATAGTCATTGCTTCATTAATTGTTTTTCCCCTGGCCAGTTCGGTTAAAATACTGGTAGTAGCTATAGCCGCAGGGCAGCCGCACACTTCAAAAGACACATCTTCCAATCTGTCATTTCTCACCCGAATGTAAATGCGGATAAAATCTCCGCAGTCCGGATCGCCGATTATCCCAATCCCATCCGCATCAGGAATAATCCCCGCGTTGCGCGGATTGGTAAAATGATCAAGCAGGTTGGCAGTATACATTTTTTCACCTCGTGATTGTTGCTTCGTCTAAAATAATTATACCATTTTTTTGCCAGTTTATATAACCAGAACCGTTATGATTTGACTGAATAATCCTCCAACAAAAAAAGGATTGTTGCCTTTCATCGGCGAATAAAGAAACCAGGTAACTTGTATTTTAAAATTGAGAAAGGAGGCTCGATGAAATGAGCAAAATTGGTGATCATATTCAGTCAGCAGATTGGAAAACAGAAAAGCATGTCCCGGTAATCGAAGTAAAAAGCCCGGCTAAAAAAGGAGAACCGGTGGAAATTTCCTTGAGCGTGGGAGCGGAGATCCCTCACCCTCACACAACCGAACACCATATCCGTTACATCAAGCTATTTTTTAAACCGGAAGATGAGAAATTTATTATTCATCTGGGTACGTTCCAGTTCGAAGCTCATGCTGAATCGGTTGAGGGAGCCAATGCCGGAAGCGCCCTTTGCGAACCAAAAGTAACATGCACCGTCACCTTGAATAAACCGGGTGAGTTGGTGGCCCTCAGCTATTGCAATATTCATGGCCTGTGGGAAAACTCCCAGAAATTAGAGCTGCAGTAAAAATTACGTCCATCAAACAGGTTATTTAAAAGGAAACCCGGAGGAGCCGACACCGTTCCACTTATCCGGGTTTCTCTCCTTTGAAAACCGTCTCTTCTGCAAAATGCCCCCTCTCTGCAGTGCTAATAACCTTCTAAATATTTCTCAATCACTGCATAGTGGTTCTACTGCTTCTGTAACATTAGCACCCTGCTTTCCATAGGTAACATATTATCACGATAATTGACAGGGTACCATTATCACGCACTAACCACATTTATTTATCTATCCAATTTCCCGCAGGAAGCAAGGGTGATATAATACCGGTATAAACGAATTGAAATCACGATTATCCTGCAGGTGTTAAAAAATGAACTGGCTTGAGATAACAGCTATGGGCATGCTAGCCGGAGTAGTCGGCACAGGTGCCGGAGGATTGTTTTCTATTATTGTTAAAAAACCTACCCCTCGTTTTACAGGGACGATTCTCGCTTTTGCCGCCGGGGTCATGCTGTCCATAGTATTCCTTGAGCTGATAATCGAATCGATTGGACAGAGCGGCGTCAGTGCGGCCCTGATCGGTCTTTCAGCCGGTATGTTAATTTTTTATCTTCTTGATCATTACCTGCCCCACCAGCATATTATTACTGAAGAAGAAGCCCATCTCGGCAGTTACTTAAAAAAAGGAACACTTCTCGCCCTGGGCATTGCCCTGCACAATTTTCCTGAAGGATTGGCTATCGGGAGCGGTTTCGCCGGTTCTGCTGATCTCGGCCTTACTCTCGCCCTTCTTATAGGCTTGCATAACATTCCAGAAGGAATGGCCGTTGCTGCACCACTGCAGCAAGCCGGCTACAATTACAGAAAAGTAATCGGCATCGTCGCACTTACCGGGACACCCATGGGCATAGGGGCCCTGGCAGGGGCCCTTGTGGGCGGAATCTCTGTTTTCATCCTCGCTCTTTCACTCGGTTTTGCAGCCGGGGCAATGCTTTATATCGTCTGCGATGAGTTGATTCCCGATGCTTATGAAAGCGCCGGCGCTCATCTTTCTATTCTCGGTATTTTTACCGGAACATTCCTAGGTATTTTATTTACGCAGTGGTTCTAATTAGCCCGGGCAAATAGCAACTGGCATTTGCCGGCCTGCAGTAACCCCCTTCCCTGATACTGATAAGCCCCCATGCCCCCACACAAATGGGAATACCATCAGAAAAATAAAAATGCCTTATATTATTATCAGGATTTCTGGTATGCAGGCAAATAGCTTTTAATTTGATAACTTGATAACTTGGTACGCAGTGTGAATGGGGGGATCCCCTTGATTTTTTAGCTAATTCTATATATGATAGAGAAGCAGTCTGATTAGCAGAGCAGGAAATGAGACGTCATATATGAACGTGCATAAGTATAAACGCAGCAAGCAACGGGATAAGATCTTAAACATTCTACAGAAAACCGATACTCATCCCACGGCCAGCTGGATCTATGATGAGTTAAAAAAAGAATTCAACTACCTGAGTATGGGGACTGTATACCGTAATCTTACCATCTTGATTGATCAACACCTTATCAAAAAAATTGAAGCGGGAAGCAATTTTGATCGTTATGACAGCAACACAGAACCGCATTATCATTTTATATGCCGAAAATGCGGCTCAGTTTTTGATCTGCCCATTGAGCTGATTGAAAATCTTGATCAAAAAGCAAACCTTGCTTCAGATTTCCAGGTGGAAACGCATGAGGTCAAATTTTTTGGAATATGCAACTACTGTCTCAAAAACAAAGATAAAAAGGAAGCTAATTAATATTTTAGATCAATAACAGTAAAATAGACTGCCGGAAAGGCACATCGCATAGATGTGCTTTCTTTATTGCAAGCTTTTACTTCAGCATCCCGGCTTCCATAAATAATATTTTAATTTGGATCGCCGTCAATATATTGAGTATTTGATATAATAAAAAATCAGGAGTGACACCCATGCCCGATCTTTCTACCTTGCTGGAATACCTGATCAATTTCAGTATGTCTGCCGATGGAAGCAGGATGACTGCTCAATCCCCTGACAAAAAAACCGTAGTTCAATTATTAACAGTCAATGGGATTACTGTTAACTGCTATATAAACGAATACTGGACTGCCCGACAAAGACAATCTTCTTCCATCCAGGAAATTTCCTATCGGGCCTGTTTTAAACCGCAGCTGCCCCATTTTTTCATCAAGCTGCTTACTGAACCCGGCGAAACAGTATATGATCCCTTCGCCGGCAGGGGAACAACGACAATTGAAGCTGCATTGATGGGACGTGAAGTAATAGCCAATGATATCAACCCGCTGAGCAAAATTCTTACCGAACCAAGACTGGCCCCCCCAACTCTGGACGAAGTGGAACAACGCCTTGCCTCTCTCACTCCTAATTCATTGCTGCGGAGCAAAATAGATCTTTCCATGTTTTACCATCCCCAGACTGAAATGGAACTGCTGACCCTGCGAAACTATTTACAGGAAAAGAGAAGCACTTTACAGGAAGATAAAGTGGACCGCTGGATCAGGATGGTTGCTACCAACAGGTTGACCGGCCATTCAAAAGGATTTTTTTCCGTCTACACGCTGCCGCCAAACCAGGCAGTATCACCGGAAAGCCAGATAAAAATAAACCAGCGCCTCAACCAGGTTCCGGAATATCGTGATATAAAAAAATTAATTATTAAAAAGACCCATTCCCTGCTGAAGCGAGTCACTCCTCTCGAACACAATAATCTACAGAACGCTTCAGAAAAAGCGCTGTTCCTTGAAGATGATGCCGCTTCAACCCGGGCTATACCATCCAACAGCATCAACCTGACGGTCACCTCACCACCTTTTCTTGATGTAGTCAGTTATGCACAGGATAACTGGCTGCGCTGCTGGTTCAATTGCCTCAATCTCCAGGACATTGAAAATGACATTACTGTCACCAAAACTTTGAGCGAATGGGAATTAAAAATGGGTACTGTATTTAAAGAACTGTTCAGGATTACCAGGCCGGGTGGGTGGATAGCCTTCGAGGTAGGCGAAGTAAAGAAAGGCCGGATTAAACTCGAAAAAAGCGTTTTGCCACTCGGGATACAGTGCGGTTTCGAAGCAGCGGGAGTCCTTATTAATACCCAGCGTTTTACAAAAACTTCTAATATATGGGGGGTTTCCAATAATCGCTACGGGACTAACAGCAACCGCATTGTTCTATTCAGGAAACCGGTTGCATTTTAAACTTCACCTTCCTTTGTTTGATTATCTTCAATATTCAGCTGGCCAGTCAATTTTCCTCGTCAAGTTCAGCGAAAACTTTTTTCTCCGGGTAAATCCTGAAGAAAAGGTAACTGCATATTCCCGTCAGGGCTACAACAAGGTCACTTAAACGCACACCAAGCGGCTTTCCAATATCTTTACCAAAAGCAGAAAACAGGAAGCAGGAAGGCAAAGCAAACCCCCGTCAAAGCAACAGTCATTTTAAGCGAAACAGCCCTGGCTTCAAAAAACATGGTTTCTCTTCTCCTGCCGGTTCGGGAATAATCCACCCGGGCCATGTCGGCAATGGTCGGATTAATCAAAATGGTCAACACTGCCAGGGGAAAGCCGGCCAAAACAAAAACAGCCAGACCCAGGGCATATGACAAACCGGTGAGATTAAAACTAAGAATAAAAAGAAGGGCTCCGCAAACAGCCAGACAGAGGACACCAAGGGTGATAATCCTCTTCTTGCTATATTTTTTTGCGGCAATATTAATTGCCGGAAGCAGAGTAAAGCACTGCTCAAAGTGAGACCGGCGAGAATAATCATGAAGCGTTGCTCCTTATGGAGAAGGACAACAGCATAGTAAATCAGGCCCAGAGTTACAATGTTCATAGCAAACTGCATAGCAAACTGAAGAAATCGTTCTCCTGCCAAAAAAATTCGAAACTCCTTGAGGGAATAAGTACTTTCCAGCGACTGCCATACCCCAATTTTTTCTATACAGGAAGGTACCCCATGGATTTTTTCATTGAAACCGACTGCTGCCAGATAAAGCAGCACCACGGCGAAAAGAACAAACAGTGAAACAGCTCCCGGGTAGGAAGAACGCAGACAGACCAGCCCCGGAATCCTGCAAATAACCAACCACTGCAGGGAAAATTACTGTTATCAGGACCATGCCGAGCAGGCCGAAAAAGGCAATCATTGTAGAAAGATTTATTCTGAGAGAATTGTTGTGCCCCAGCTCCGGCAGAAGGGCCAAATAAGGGGTGACATAGGCGATAAAAGCAATATAGAAAAAGACCATCATCGTGCCCAGCCAGATGCCGTTTAGTAAAAATTCGCTTTCCAAGAGAGGAGGTTAAAAACAAGAGCAGCAAAAAGAGCCAGGGGCACACCGCTGACCAGTAAAAATATTTTCCGTCTGCCAAATCGTGACCGGTTATTGTCACTGAGAGAAGCAATTAAAGGATCGGCTAACCCGTCCAAAATCCGGCCGGCCAGCAGGGTGGCTCCCAAAATAGTTATGAATCCGAAGTAGACCTGCCCTGATATGAGATCAGGCAAAAAATATTCAGCAGGTGGTAGATAGTAAAAAGGCATGTAGAGCAGAATCATTCGCTCCAGGATTGTGAAAGCGGCACTTCCGGAAGCATAGAGCAGTTGTCCGTGGAGGGTCAAATACAGCGATTTCCTGGAATAGATCATTTTATATCCAGCACCTCTTTATAACCAGGAGCTTTATGCATGACAAGGGCAATTGCTTTAAGTGATTGCCCTTTAATTCCAACTTGCATGGCCAATTCCATGCCAGCAGTGCAAATAACTCTTGGCAGTAAAAGATAATTAATTTATAATGAATTCAGGGTATTATTTTTTTAAGCTCGTTATGCTTATTTAAACATATCGCATTATTGTTTGAAGGAGAAGCATCTCATGGTAAAAAACCTTTTCCTGCTCGGGAAAATCGGCACAGGAAAATCCACCCTGATCAGAAACAGCCTTCTACCCTGCCTTGATCAAACAGGCGGTTTTTTTGTGCAGCGTGTCTTGATCGGTGGTGTTTGTGTCGCTTTCCGACTGTTACCAGTCACCAACGCTGAGGAATATCTCCTGGAGAAGGAACAAACTGCGCTGGAGGGCCTGAGCAACATTTTTCTCTGGAATAACGGCCGGGGAAATTGGCAGAGCAACTTTGAAGTATTCTGGACGACCGGTGTCAGGTGCCTGCATGAAGGCCTATCGGCCGGGAAAAAACTAATCCTGCTCGACGAAATTGGCGGTATAGAGCTGCACTGTCCTCCTTTTATGGAGGCAGTCAAGGAAATTATTGCCGGTCCCCTGCCTGTTCTTGGGGTCTTTAAAGCCCCCCCCAATGCCGAAACTCTTGAGGAATGCCTGGCAGGCAATGGCATTACCTCCGTCAACAAAGTATTTATTGACGAACTGCACAAAGATCCTGTCACCGAGCTGTTTCATGTCGACCGGGACAATATGGACTGTATCTCCGAAAAAATAAAAAGATTTGTGGAGGTAGCTTCCAGATGAGCGATGGGAACAAAGCCGGGGAATGGAGCAACGAGCAGATCGAAGTTTATCTGGCCGGCGTAGCGGAAAGCGATTATCCGAGAATTTTTTGGAACATAATTAAAACCGAAAATCCAGCAGCCAGGACAATGATTGACATCGGCAGCGGGCCGGGAGCCTTTGCCCTGACAGCTGCGGAAGAAGGTCTACAGGTGCAGGCTGTCGACACAAACAAAAAAAAACTGGCAGCACTGATTCGGGAAGCAAAACGGAGAAAGCTGGAGAGAATCACCACCATCTGCGGAAACTGGCCAACGGTGAAAGTGAACCAGGCAGATCTGGCCATCTGCGCCTACAGTTTTGGAGGGTCTATCAGAACCAGGGAAAGTATCGAGGCCATTTTGCAAACAGCTTTACAAGCTGTGTATCTCATTTGTCCCTTTGAAAGAAAGCAAACCGACTTCTTAAGCAGATCACTTTATGAACAGGCCGGCCTTGCTCCCCCATCATTTAAAGGAAGTTACAGCGATATCCTGGCCATATTTCAGGCAATGGGAGAACAGGTCAGTGCCAGGATAATCTCTTACGATTTCGGAATGCCCCTCCCTGCAGAAAAAGACCTGTCGTGGTGTGCCCGCTTTCTGACTGATAAACTTGGCCTACCTTCTGCAAAAGAAGTAGAAAGGCATGTGCAGTTTATTGCTGTGCAAAAAAATGAACGGCTCTGGATACCCAATCCCCGGACGAGTGTTTTAATCACCTGGAAAAGGAGAGAAAACTGATGTTTAAAAAATACCTGCAGCATTTTACCACCACTGACCTGGTTATTATTGCCCTGCTTTCGGCAGGAGGAATAGCGACAAAGCCTTTTGTCAGGGTTTTGGCTCAGATCTTTACCGGAAGCCTTGTCCCTATCGGTACCGTGGCCGGTATCTTTTACATGCTCTGGATTGTTCTCGCCTGCATCATCGTCAATAAGAGGGGTACAGCAATCCTGGTGGGAATTGTCCAGTCTGTGCTGGTCGTGGTATTTGATATGCTTGGCAATCGCGGGCTGGCAAACTTGCTGGTTTATGTGGTCCCGGGTATTACCCTGGAGCTGGTCATGTTCCTCTTCCCCCATTATGTTTCATCTTTTGTAAGCTCATTTATGGCCGGTGGAGTGGCCAATGCCACCGGCTCCTTTATTGTCAGCTGGCTTTTTATGCGTCTTGCTCCCATTCCCCTGATTGGTGCCGTAGCCATTTCCTATTTATTCGGAGGCATCGGCGGATTAATTGCCTTCAAGCTCCATGAAATTATTAAAAGCTTCCGGCCCGGGCAAACAGAACAAAAGAGCCGGGAAACAATGTAATTTAAAGAATGGAGTGATAAATATATACGCGCTGCACGTTAAAGATCTTTCTTACACTTACAGGACTGGAAACAGGCCGGCCCTTGAAAACATCACCTTCAAAATAACCGCCGGTGAAACCCTTGGAGTAGTGGGCCTTAATGGAAGCGGTAAAACAACACTTAGCTACTGCCTCTGCGGAATTATTCCCCATTACTTTTCCGGCATGATGACCGGCACAGTCACGGTTAAGGGTATGGATACCCGTAAAACTCCGCTGCCGCAGTTAACAGGTGAAGTGGGAATCGTGCTGCAGGATCCAAATGTTCAGCTACTTATGCCTACCGTGGAAGACGACATAGCCTTCGGCCTGGAAAACCGAAAATTGCCGCCGGGGATAATCAGGGAAAAAATTGAGCAGGTGTTGGAGCTGACAGGAACAACACATCTGCGGCACGAAAACCCCAACCGACTGTCGGGAGGAGAAAAACAGCTGATCACCCTGGCCACTGTGCTGGCCATGAACCCCTCGATAATCGTTTTCGACGAGTCGCTTTCCATGCTTGACCAGGCCGGCACGGAAAAAATAATTCAGGTAATGCAACTGCTGAAAAAAAGAG
>JAXHVH010000029.1:0-28794 GCA_034189085.1 Bacillota bacterium
GATCACCTCGCTAACGCTGCAAACCGGGGGAGAGCAATTCTCCCCCGGTTTTTTATTATTCTTAGCATTTATTATTGACCTGCCTTTTTATCTGCCATATTGTGTCATCCCAATTTCATAAATTTCCCCCTGGGATTGCCATTCTTGAAAGTTCTCCAATCTCTAATATGTTTGTTTTAAACGAATAATAAATGCTTATTCTCATTTTAATTTTCAATTCAACCTGGCTGCGGCTATTATTCCGGTCGCCCGGATGCGAAATATCTACCTTGCACAACTATCACAATGAGAACATGTATTAATCTTCCTTGTCAATCAGGCAGGCTTCTGTTATAAAAGTTACTAAAAAATATTTAAAGGAATAATAGCACTCAGCTCAAAACAGGGCTATTGCATGGTTTCCAGCAGGAGGGGAGCGGGTCTGAAATTGACAGGGATGCTCTTTTTATGCTATAGTTTGAGGGTGAAATTTACAAGCTCCGGCGGCACAAACAGCTGCACTTTTATATGAAGAAGGGATGTGTTGAAAGAGTGCGATTGCGGAAGTACCTGCCTTTAGTCCCTCTAACCCTTGCAATTATCATGATAATTCTCTTAATGGCCGGCAACGTCTTCGCCGTGGATTATGATATTTTTACCCATTCCTCCCGCTATAACCTTGGCGGAAAAATTGATATCACCCGAGAAATAGGCCATGCCTGCACTACCGGTGCAGTAGTAAAGCAGAATGTCAGCGGTTACGGTGAACTGACCAGGTCGGAAGATGTGACCATAGCCAATCACATTATGACCGCCACCAGTGAAACAGACTGGCGGACCGCCGAAGACGCCATTCAAAACCTGGTGGTAACCAGCACTATCGATCTCTGCGCCAGGCCCATGTCAGCGGCCGCCCATGCTTATTCATACAACGGCTTTACCATCGAGGAAGGCGACCTGATCAACCCTTACCACCCCCTGGTTGTAGCCGGACTGATTCAGGTTGAACCGCTCACCAGCCAGATGCTGAAAACTGAAATCGAAGCAAACCGCGGCGAAAGGGGCAGCTACTACCTTGATATACGCGCCGCTTACGGGCCGGGGCCGTACCATGAAAATGTTGACGAAGAACTCAATCCTTTCTACGGCGAAGATTTCCGCTGGTGGTTCGACGATAGTGTAAAAGGCGGCATTGATCGCGGAGATTACTACGTGGGCAACTACGTGGAAATTGATCAATATGCCTATACATCATACGGTGAGATGAAGCGCTTCCTCGACATGAGCAGCCCCTTCTCTACCGGCATAATTACAGAAGATATGACAGTAACAGGAATGTCCGAGGTTAAAGAAGCTTTCTACATGGACAACCTGGAACCGGGGCCGAAGGCAATCCGCCTGACCTGGTGGGAGCTGTTCTTCTAACTAAAATAAATTCGAGACTAATAGGAGCGGCCCCGGTAATATAACCCGGGGCCGCTCCTATTATTTCACACTTTCTTGCTTTTCCCATTAAGAAAATAATAAAGAACCAGCAGGCACAATTTAGCCGCCTAAAATATTAACCGCTCCAGTCACTTTACCCTGCCTGTTCGCTGAACAAAGTTTTTCCATTACAACATCACAGCTCATGCCATGTTAAAACAATGGAAATTTGTTAGCCTTCAAAAAAAATTTTTGCATTATTGACAATGCAGCAGGAGAATTATAAATTTACAGTGAATTATTCTTAACATCTTTAATTATTTCTTAAAAAGGAGTATTGAGTATGAAGAAATTGCTGGTTACGTTAATGATTGTAATTTTTATTGTAGCAACCGCCGCCCCTGTTTTTGCCCAGGATATAACCTGGAGCACAACTTATGACATGGACGGCAGCATCACTTTCCAAAAACAGCTCGGCCACTTCTGCAATACCGGTGCCGAAATGAAACAGACCATTAATGGCGAAGGAAAGATTACCAAGATCATGGAAAGCAACCAGGTTGCCGGCAAGATCACCGTCAGCGACCAGAATGACTGGGTTACCGCAGAAGACGCCGTCCGCAACCTGACCGTAACCAGCACCATTCATCTCTGCGCTCCGGCCAAACATGTCCTTGGTGAAGTCAACGTTGCAAGCATTGCCGCAACAATCGATGAGGAATTCGATACAAATTTAAGTTCCGAAGTAGAAATAATCGAAACCCTGCAGGCTGTACTCGATAAGCATGAAGGTGCAACCATCCCGGTGCCTGTCCTTTATGAATTACTGCAGGGTTATGGAGGTGCAGTGGCAGGGGCTTTCCTTGCTTACCTGGGTCTCGACATGGACAATTACATTGAACCGCTGACCAAGCAGATCTGGGCTGTCCAGGTGGAAGCACAGCCCGGCTGGTCCGGAAATTTGCACCAGGACTTTGAAGCGGCCAACGGACCATGGGCATATGCGCACAATAACATTCTTGGTGACAGGGATGATGCCTGGTGGTTCGTCGACGGCGAAGGTGAGGATATGTGGGGAAACTTAATTGAAGGCATATTTACTGAAGGCCCCGGGGTAGTAGGTGATATCATAAATGGTATCCCTGGCGTTTTTACCGACGGAATGGTTTTCGATGTTAAATCCGGTAAAGACTACGTGGGCAACTATTTCAACATCGAGCAGATGGCCCGCACTTCCCAGGGAACTGTAAAAAGGTTCATCGACATCAGCAGCCCCTGGTCTCACGGTTACATTTTCGAGGATATGACCGCCACCGGTTATGCCGAAATTTCCGATGCCTTTTCGATGAGCAACCTTGCCCCCGGCAGTGAAGCAATCCCCGAATGGTGGGAACTGTTCTAGGAAAAAGGGAAATATTTAAGATCAGTTAAGTCATCAGTTTTTTCACAGCCCCGGGTGATATACCTTCCCGGGGCTGTGTGTAATTTTTCTGCTCATCCCGGTTAAAATATCACGCTGTCCTGCAGCTGAAACGATATTACAACAAATACTACTTTTCATCTTAATTTTACTTAACCTTCCGGCATGGCCTTGACCATAAATTATCCGGCTTTCCATGGCCACTGCAGGGTATTAACCGTAGCTGTAAAAACCTCGGCCGCTCTTACGACCAAGACGTCCGGCGCGGACCAGTTTCCGGATCAAAGGGCAGGGGCGGTACTTGGAATCGCCCGTTTCCCTGTAGAGGGTCTCCTGGACAGCCAGGAGAACGTCGATGCCCACCAGGTCGGCCAGGGCCAGCGGGCCGATGGGGTGGTTGGCCCCGAGGACCATCCCCTTATCAATATCTTCGGCTGAAGCTGTCCCTTCCATCAGCACATAGGCCGCTTCGTTGAT
This sequence comes from Bacillota bacterium, assembly GCA_034189085.1. Taxonomy (GTDB): domain Bacteria; phylum Bacillota; class Dethiobacteria; order DTU022; family DTU022; genus M55B129. The sequence goes on from JAXHVH010000029.1 coordinate 3,302, forward strand.
CATGGGTACCAGGATGCGGTTAACGACAAAGAGGGGCGCTTCATTGACGGCAATGGGCTCCTTGCCCAGTTTCCGGACCATATCCATGGCCAGGTTGAAAGCTTCTTCCCCGGTAGCCGCTCCCCTGGTTACCTCCACCAGTTTCATCACCGGCACCGGATTGAAGAAATGCATGCCGATTACTTTTTCCGGCCGGGCGGTGACCGAGGCCATTTCGGTAATGCTGAGGCCGGAGGTATTGGAAGCAAGGACGGTGTCCGGGCGGCAAATTTTATCCAGTTCGCTGTATAATTTCTTCTTCAGGTCGATATCTTCCGCCACCGCTTCGATCACCAGATCCGCTTCCTTCATTTCATTCAAATCCACAGTGCCCCTGATCCGGTCGGTGATTTCCGCCGCTTCTCCCTTAGTTTTCTTACCCTTCTCCACTGCCCGGCCCAGGTTTTTGTTGATAATCCCCAGGCCACGCCGGACAAACTTCTCATCAATATCGCACATGATTACCGGGAAACCGGCCTGGGATGCCACTTGAACAATCCCGCTGCCCATGGTCCCGGCGCCGACCACGCCGATCGTTTTTACCTCCATCGTCACACTCTCCTTTCCCCTGTTTAATACAGCTGTTCAAGGGGTAAATGTTAATTGCAGAATAAAGGCAAAGAGCCGGTGAAATTTCTTACAGCCTCCTCCCATTCAAGAATAGGAATCTTTATTTTGCGTTACAGCTCTTAGACTTTAAGACCCAATTGTTTATATGCCGGCGCCTTTTTCAGTTCTACCGGTTCCATATCTTAATCTGTCTTAACAACAGAGGCCCCTGCTCCACTGTTACCTGTTAGTTTATTTGTTGATTGCCCTGTCCTGACATCCGGGTTTTTTTACTTTTTTCATCTGCCAAGCAGTATTCTTTATAACCATGCACGCCTGCCATGAACAAATTTTATTCTGCTGGGCAAGACGATTTTTACCGGCCCTTGAACCTGGGGGGACGCTTCTCGAGGAAAGCCCGAGCACCTTCTTTCTGGTCTTCCGTATTGCACAGCACGGCGAAAAGGGCGGCCTCTGTTTTCTGCCCCTCGGCCAGGGTTTGCTCCAGCCCCCTGTTGATCGCCTTCTTGGCCAGGTTTACGGCAACGGGTCCGGCCTGCAGTATTTTTTTGGCAATCTGGCGGGCTTTGGCCAGTGCTTCTCCGGCAGCGGTAAGGTGATCGGCCAGGCCGAGACGGTAAGCCTCTGCGGCATCGAGCATTTCACCGGTAAAAATCATCTCTTTAGCCCTGCCCGGGGCAATGGTCCGGGGCAAACGCTGAGTGCCGGCATAACCGGGGAATATCCCCAGGGTCACCTCGGGCAGGCCCACTTTGACATTATCAGCCATGACCCGGATATCACAGGCCAGGGCCAGCTCGAGCCCACCACCAAGGGCATAACCGTTTACAGCGGCGATAACGGGGACAGGGCAGTCGGCAATTTTCTGGTAAACCTGCTGGCCGCGGCGGCTCAGCTGTTCCCCGTTAGCACTGTTCAACTGCGGAAATTCGCTGATATCAGCCCCGGCCACAAAAGCTTTCTCCCCGGCACCGGTAATAATTACTGCTCCCACACCGGCATCCACGCTCAGTTCATCAAAAGTAACTTCCAGCTGGTCGATCACTTCCCGGTTCAAGGCATTGACCGGCGGCCGGTCAATGGTCACTATTGCCAGGCGGCCTTCACGGTCAACCTTAATATATCCGGACATTTACAGATCCTCCTTTAAATTTTTTCAGGGACGCTCAAAGATCATGGCCATCCCCATACCACCACCCACGCAGAGGGTGGCCAGTCCAAGCCGGTTATTGCGGCGGGTCATTTCGTAAAGAAGGGTGACAACGATTCGCGCACCGGTGCAGCCCACCGGGTGCCCCAGTCCCACTCCACTCCCATTCACATTGACGATAGTCCTGTTCAGCTCAAGCAGTTTCTCACAGGCCAGGTACTGGGCAGCGAAAGCTTCATTGAGTTCAATAAGCTCCATCCGGTCAAGGGTCAAACCCGCTTTTTGCATGACCTTCCGGGTGGCAGGAACCGGCCCGTAACCCATCAAATCCGGTTCCACACCGGCCCAGGCGTACGAAACAATGCGGGCCAAAGGTTTTAAGCCAAGCGAGGCTGCTTTAGCGGCGCTCATGACCACAACTGCAGCCGCTCCATCATTCAGGCCGGAAGAATTGCCTGCTGTCACTGTACCGTTTTTTCGAAAGACCGGTTTCAGCCCGGACAGCATTTCTGTGGAAACATCGCGGCGGGGATGCTCGTCGGTGTCGACAATAATTTCATCCCTGCGAGAGGACACGGCTACAGGAACAATTTCTTCTTTAAAACGGCCGCTGTCGATGGCCGCTATGGCATTGATATGGCTGCGGGCAGCAAGTGCATCCTGTTCTTCCCGGGTTATACCGTACCTGTCGGCCAGCCGTTCGGCCGTTTCGCCCATCAGGATCTTGTAAAAAGGGTCAGTGAGCATCTCCCAGAGATAATCGGTCATTTCCCCATGCTGGAGGCGCTGCCCCCAGCGGGCCCCCTTCAGTACATAGGGGGCCGTGCTCATCGATTCAACTCCCCCGGCCACGACAATCTCGGCATCACCGAGCACAATTTCCTGGTAGGCCGAGGCAATAGCCTGCATGGCCGAACTGCACTGGCGCTGGATGGTAAAACCGGTGGTTTGAACAGGGAAACCGCATTCCAGGAGGATGCAGCGGGCGATATTCGGCTCGTCGCTGCGCTGGCAGCAGCAACCGAAAATAACTTCTTCCACCTGTCCTTTTTCCAGGCCTGCAGCACGACGAACGGCTTCGGCAACAGCCACTTTGCCAAGCTGCAGGGCAGGAACCTCACGGAAAGCGCCGCCGAAATCACCCACCGGGGTGCGCACAGCGCTGACAATCACCACTTCTTTCTGCATAAGCCACCTCCGGAATAATGGTAGGGGCTCTGCCCGCTTTACCATTAATTGATCTGTTTACCACATAGACTCAGCATCTGGCTAAAAAAGACAGGCCGCTATGGGCCTGTCTTTAATAATGTTTAAAATAGGTTTGATTTGATTGAATTCGGGGAATAATTAGCCCGCGTCATTTTTAAAATTTTGGGCGGGGGTAAAGACCGGCCCGCTCAACGATCTCGGGAACCTTTTCTTCCCAGGCGATGGCCATGATATGGACTCCGGCCACCCCTTCGATTTCTTTCAGCCGCTGGATGGTCTCCACGGCGATAGTCAGACCTTCGGCCTTTTTGTCCTCGGCTCCTTTAAGCCGATCGATCAGGGCATCGGGAATGGTGATCCCGGAAACATTATTTTTCATGTACCTGGCCGCACCAAGCGACTTGATGGGAGTAACTCCACCAAGGATCGCTATTTTCTTGTGCAGGCCGCGTTCGCGGACCATTTCCATGAATTTTTCAAAACGATCCAGGTCGAAGATGCACTGGGTCTGGATGAATTTGGCCCCGGCCCGTACTTTCTTCTCCAGCCGGGTCACCCTGTATTCAAAGGGATCGGCGAAGGGATTTTCCACTGCCCCGAGGAAATAGTCGATATCACCTTCCACTTCTTCGCCACCCATGAATTTCTTTTCATCACGCATATCTTTCAGGCCTTTGAGCAGCTGGATGGAGTCAATGTCGTAAACGCCCTTCGAACCTGTTTCGTTCCCAAATTTCTGGTGATCACCGGCCAGGCAGAGGATGTTCCTGATGCCCAGGGCATAGGCACCCAGGACATCACTCTGGATGCAGATCCGGTTCCGGTCACGCACGGTAATCTGGATAATCGGCTCGATACCCATCTGGACCAGGGTCGCTCCGCAGGCAATACTGGAAGTGCGCACAATGGCCGTCTGGTTGTCGGTTATGTTACAGGCTTCAACGTGATTGCGCATTCCCTCGGCATTTTCCTTGAACTCGGTGAGATCGGCTCCTTTTGGCGGACCAAGTTCACCGGTTACGACAAATTGTCCACTGTTAAGTGCTTGTTCCAGTTTGCTAACTGCGGTCAATTTTAACATCCTCCCTTACTGTGGTTCTGGCTCCCCCGTGATGCGATGTCGACCAGTCCTTGGGAGGCTCAATCTCATCCAGATCTGATAGCCGTCCATATTCAGTCAGGCGCTCAATAATGAGGTGCCAGGCACAGTCCACATCCTTGCCCAGCTCGCACTTACCGTCGGCCGACCCACCGCAGGGGCCGTTGAGAATACTCTTGGCACAGCGGGTGATGGGACAGATACCCATGGTCTTATGGAGAACACAGTTTCCGCAGCCGACACAGCGTTCAACCCATTCTCCCTGTTCCGCCGGATAACCCATCGAAGTAGTGTTCAAGCCGGGGAACACCCGCAGGGATGGGTCCCTTTCAATGAGGACCTGCACTCCCACTCCGCAGGCAAGTGAAAGGATCGCATCATATTTCTTCAGTTCATCAAGAACTTCATCGATCATTTCAAACTCGCACTGCCGTTCAATGGAAAATACGTCTACTACACCGTCAATGTTTTCTTTCTGGCGATGTATGCGGAGAAGCGCCGCTGTCTCTTCCGCTTCCTTCTGACCGCCGGCCATACAAACTGCTACACAGGAGTTGCATCCCAGGACCAGGACACGTTTGTACGGAGCGACCATGGCAGCGATCTCTTCAAGCGGCTTACGTTCCGCGATAATCATACCTTCACCTTCCTTTCCAACAAATGTGCTGTTATTACCGCCGTAACGGTTGGTTTACCGATTGTGGTTGATGAAAACATCGACAAATGAATCGCAATAGATATCTTTATTCAGCAGAATACGGGCAGTGGCAATGGCAGACATCAATTCTTTGTCGTTGGCATCGACAATACCGGCATCCAGACCGTTGGCCATACACATAACGGCAAAAGTACGGTTAATAAGGTCGCGATTCTGGGTGCCCTGGGATATATTACTCAATCCAATCACAGTTTTCGGCGCAGGATCAGAAATAAGCTTGACTTCACGCAGGGTGCGCATTACTTCCGGCCCATGATCCTGGGCCACATTGCATGGCAAAGTGAGGGGATCGATGTAGAGCATTTCCGGCGAAAGGCCGAATGTGTCAGCCGTAGCAACCAGTTCCGCCGCCAGGGCAATTCTACTGTCGGCATCCTTGGGAATACCCTCTTCATTCATAGCCAGACCGACCACTTCTGCATTGTACTGCACGGCCATGGGAAATACCCGTTCCATTTTGGGCATTTCCGCGGGTACCGAGTTAATCATGGCCGGTTTTTTGCACAGCTTCAGCCCTTCCTCGATGGCATCGTAATTGGTGGAGTCCAGGCACAGAGGAAGATCGCTAACTTCCTGGGCCACCTCGACCAGCCATTTCATCGCTTCTACTTTATTTGGCGAAGCCGGGCCGACATTAAGGTCAAGGTAGTCGGCACCGCCTTCTTCCTGTTTGCGGGCCCATGCCTGAATCGGTTTAGGATCTTTTCCCTTGATCGCTTTACCGATATCATTGTACATTCCATTGATACGTTCGCCGATAATTATCATTAAAAGGCCTCCTTTTAATAGCTGTTGTCCTGCATCAGGTCATCAATCTGCTTTTCGATGATTTTGAGGGCTTCGGGGTGGCGCAGAACCAGCATGTCGATCCCCGACTGCAGGTAAGCCATCGCCGTGGTCGCTTCCCAGAGGAGGCCGCGCTCTTCCTGCTCGCCCCAACCCGGCTCGTCCTCGGTGGAAGTGATCGCTTCCTTGGTCCGCCAGACTTCTGACCCGATATTGCCGATCATGGGCATAGCCAGCATTTTATCGCCCTGCAGGGCGCCGTTGCGGGCTCTTTCCATGATGGAATAGGAATATTCCGCTCCATAACCGAGAGCAGCCACTGTTGGGTCAATGATAATCCGGTTGGCCATGGCCGTGCTCATCTCAATAATTAAAATGTTCAGCTGTTTGCAGATGTTGATATCGATCGGCGATGAAGCGATGATATTGTGGTTATTGGCCATGCAGGCACTGTTAACCGCCTTGTAGTTTTCCAGTTCCGCCACCCCGAGCAGCAGGTTTTCCCCGGCAGCCGCTTCGGCAACCGGAGCATAGAGGGTGTTGTCCTTTTCCGGTTTGCCGCAGCCGATGACAATCAGGGGGACCCCGACCGCATCCAGCACTTTCTTAACGGCAGCCACACAGTCTTCGGGTGAAGCATCGTTAAGATCGGGATCGGCGCCCTTGAGGCGAACCTGGATCAGGTCTGCGCCAAATTCATCAACACATTTTTGGGCCCATTCGCCCGGATCATTCCAGACATCTCCATAATATTTTTCAAAGAATGGCGGCCACTCCGTCGGAGCGGTATCCCACACTTCGAGAGCCAGCACCGGCTTATTGGGGGTTTCCCCTTCGAAATGAAGGTATGGCAGTGAGGTTTCCCCGCCAACGGTGATCGTATGACTGCGAGTGCCGCCCTGCTCCCTGGTAGCGCCCAGGACAACCTCGCCTACCTTACTTCTATATTTTTCCTTTAGTATTTCTACAGCCATCTGAATTCTCCTTTCGTTCTGTATTTCCCGGTGAAAGGGCTTAAGCCATTCCTGCGTCAGCATCTCCGGCTGCCGCAGTTTATTTCATATAACAGATCTTCTTTTAGGCGAAGTTTTCCTTGGCAAACTTGTTAATACCGGAAGCCTCACGCGGGCCAACCATAACTTCCCAGCCGCCTGATTCTTCCTCCAGTGCTCCCTTCAGAACGGCCACGTAGCCCGGCAGGACCAGGGTGCGCCGCTTTATTTTTTCTTCAGCTCCCGATTTCTTGAGGGCCTCGGCAATAATTTCCGCCGAGAACTTGTTGTCGGCATAGGAGGTCAGGACCGATGTGCCGCCCGTGTCGACGGAAAGGATCCAGCTCGGGATCCGGGTAGCTTCCACTTCCCCTTCCACGAGAAAATAGGTGAGGGAGAAGTTGGTGGTAACGTAAAGCGGCGAATTTTCATCAGGTTCGCCTACAGCGTTGAGTTTCGCTTCGACAGCCACCGGCTTCTGCGGGTCGGTGTAGATATTTTGCCGCCATGAAAGGAGAGGCAGCTGCTGCTGCTTTTCACAGGCTTTCAGGACAACCACATCGGCATACTTGCTCAGGTAAACACCGGCCTGGATCACCTCTTCACGGGGGTCGTCCTTGGAGGTAATGGCAAAGGCCGGGTAGCCGAAGGAACGGAACTTTTTGCGGACTGCCAGGCGGCGGAACTGGGTCAGGTCGGCCAGAACTTTGCTTGTTTCCCGGGCCCCGCTGTCCAGGACCAGCTCCTTGTAATCGAGGGCAACCACTTTTTCCACCAGCTCGGCGGTTTCGTGCAGATCTTTTCCTTTGACAACAAGCGGGCATTCTTTGCCTTTGGCCAGCTCGGTCATCTTTTCATAATTGTCAGCCGTCGCCGCCCACAGAAGAGGCTTGCGATCCGCCACCACATCCAGAGCTGCTTCCATGACTGCAGGATCTTCAGTAAGCAGAACCATCGCCTTTTCCGTTTTGCCGGCCACCGCTTCAACTGCTTCTTTAAATTTGGCCGCATCACCGGAATCACATTTAACCGCCACCATATCGGTCACATAATCGAGGCCGACACGGTGAAACTTGAGACCTTCGAATTTTTCCGTCTTGGCAGCGACATCTTCGGTATCACTGATCAAAACGGCTACACCGGTGGGGTGGAAAAAGCGCTTATCATGACGGAATATTTCTGTTTCTTCCCCGAGGTTGACGACGTGATCGCCGGTGCCCACCTTAACCAGCTTGATCGGTGGCGCCGAAGCCGAGTCGAGGGTCTCCTTCGCTTCATCGCTTACATAAGGACAGGCATCAAGCGATGCTTTGCCGGCAGCGAGGGCCATGGCAAATGCCAGGCAGGTTGGGGAACCACATTCCTTACAGTTTGTTTTGGGCAAATGTTTATAAATTTCCAAACCGGTTAAACCCATTCACTATCTACTCCTTTCTATACTCTCTAGTATCTAATATGAGGAAAGGCTCCGGTTTCATCGTCGCCTCCGCCGAAGCTCTAATACAATTATGTTATATCAGCGACTCCATGGTCAGGGCCGGGTGGCCTTTTTCTTCCAGGAACGGCAGGATTTCTTCAGCACTTGTCCCTACCGTTTCATCGGCGACCTTGTCGACAAAATCGGCCCCGAGGCCCTCTTCTTCAGCCCGTTTGCGCAGGTCTTCATCGAGCGATTCCTTCAGCTCGGTAGGCATCCAGACCAGGCGGCCCAGGCCGCCGTCAGCACTGATGAACTTCCTGCTCAGCACATAAGAACGGCCATGCCCCATGAAGCCGGGGGTCTGCACCCCGCCACCAACAGAGCCGGCCAGGGTAGAGAAGGTCATCCCCACCGGGGTCTCTCCACTGTATTCGCGGGTGGTGATCATAACCCCGTTTGCTTCTGGTACAATGGCCATAATGCATTCAAAACAGCCGCAGGAAGTCATCGGCCGATCCATGAAGCTGTACATCGAACACTCCTCGATAGTCCGGTTGGAGTTCAGGTATACATATTCATTGGTGGACTCCCAGATCCCTTTTTCCTCGTCAATAAGCCCTTTTTTCTCAACCGGGCGGTTCGGTCCGGTAGCATCTATTTCATAGGCTGCCTTGGCATCCAGCCAGCTGACCGCGCCGCAGAGGCCAAGCCGTTCAGGGGTGACGATACATACGTGGTTGGGAGCAAAGGATTGGCAGAGAATGCAGGAATAGAAGACGTCTACCGCTTCATCGGTAAGGCCTTTGAGGCGTTCGTCACGGGCACTGTAAAAGGTCCTGGCTCGCTCAAGTTCTTTCTCCGCCAGCTCGGCGTCGGTAATCAGGGTTACCTGGACACGGTCAACAATGGAGGGGAATTCATCCTTCTGCTTGGCTATAATCAGCTCGCCAAAGTGGCGAATTTTGAATCCCTTGTCCGCGGCGTCTTTGCTGATCCGCATCCAGACCGTATCACGCTGGGCCATATGCCAGATTCCTTCACCATAGTTGATAAAATCATGCATGCGGCGTTCAAGAACACCTTCAAAGTCCTGCTGCATCTTGTGCCCGAAAATCTTTACAACAACACCGAGAGGCAGTGATCCTCCTTCTTCAACATCATCAAGTTCGGGACCAATTACCTCGATCTTGCCATCCTCGATCTCGTCTTCTCCAACCATCTCCACAAGTTCGAAAGCGGTGGTCCGGCCTCCGCCGAATTCAATCCGCATATCACCCTTGCGGATCACCTCACCCTCGAAGGCGGGACCGACGGTAATAGGTACCGGGATGTCAACGATCTTGATTTTGATCCCGCGGATTTCCATGATCACTTTAACCAAATCTTCGTAATTGGGATGCGAAATGTACCAGTTCGTGATCTGCTCGTCTTCGGGCAGCTCCTGGTCGGTAATAACGGGGAAGCCAAGGAAGATGGCCGCAAAGTGAGCCGCCACCTGGACTTCGTCAATTTCCCCCAGGTGGATAACGAAAGCGCGCACCCGGCGCCGCTGGTAATCGCGGGCGTTTTCGCGTTCTCCAGGCGGGATTCCACCAAAGGACATGCCGGCCCGCAAAGCATAGTTAACGGCATGGATTATCTGGGTAAAGTTCCCGGTGGGGAAGGCAATGAAGTCAATCCCCAGTTTGCAGCCGGCTTCGATAGCCTGCTCCACAACCTGGTTGCAGAGGAAGATCATGAATCCCTTGCTCTGCAGATCCATGATCATTTTACCCACCGCTTCCGAGGACTTGCCCCGGCCCATGACTACGGCCTGGCCTGGAATGGTCCAGTCAACCAGGAGAATACCATAGCGGCGGACAACCGGGTCACCCAAAAACCCCGTCCACGGCTCTACATGCGGCCGGGCCCCGTTTAAATAACGCAGGGCATCAATAATTTCAGCGGCATAAGCGGTCGCTTCACCGCAGAGCCTGGCGTTGTGAAAATTCAACTCCTCGTAGATCTGCTTGCGTTTGGCATTGAGAATCGGGGGCAAATCGCCCAGTTTTTCAACTGCTTCGCCGCTTAAAGCGCGGATAACAGGCAGGTAGTATCCGGTGTCGGGGTAGCCGACTTTTTGATCGGGCCCGTAGCGCCGGATCGCCTGGTTAAGCAATATTTCAGCATAGCTGGTGGCAATTACCGCCCCATCATATGCCTTTTTAAATAGTTTTAACGGTGGATTGGACTCGTCAACGGCTCCATCGAAAATTTCATCAAAGGATTCCTTCCATTCCCTGGCCAGTACACCGTCCAAGCTGCTGGATTCAGCCATTATTTATACCTCCTTAGCGAGTAATATTTTTACCAACCTGCAGAAATGGATTCTGTCTCGTATTTTTCCATAGCCTGACGGTGCACCTTCATCTTCCAGGTGCGGTCGTCCAGCGCATATAATATTTTTTCAACGGCTTTATGCGGATCTTCCTCCCACATAAAATAGCCGCCGTAAACATCATCGGCAATCTGCAGAGCAATGCCGTTTACCAGATCACTGCCGGTGATGTAGGGATAAACACCGACATGAGTCGGCATGCCCAGGGTGACACACCAGCTGCCGATGGCAACCGCTTTTTCGCTCATTGCTTCGGGAGCGGAAGCAGCATAGGGCACTTTCGGAGTGTCTACACCCCACTGCCTGGCCATGGCGGTCATCAGGTCATAAGCCCGGCTGTTATCCACACATGAACCCATGTGGAAAACGAGGGGTAGTTTTTCCTCCAGTTTATTGGCTTCATTAAGCCTGCTCAGGAAAGCCTTCAAACCGTCACCGGCATATTCTTCAACAGCCTCCCAGGTCATCATACCTGCCTTGGCATAGGCTCCGGCGGCACAGCCGGTGGCAACCATGAAGACATTGTTTTTGGCCAGTTCCTTGGCCATTTTCAGATGGTTGTTATCGTGAATCCGCTTCAGGTTGTTGCAGCCAGCCAGCAGTACAACCCCGCGCAGCTCACCCGAATCGATGGCGTCGGTTAAAACCTTGATTGGATTGTCCGGGTTTACGGCTGCGAATATATCCATAATCGCTTCCAGACTAAATCCGGCTACCACCTTGTGCTTGATCTGGGGGATATTAATATGATCGGTGTTCCTTTCCTTGAAAGCGGCAATAGCCAGGTTAATTACCTCGCGGGCTTTTTCATCAGCCCTGTCTTCCACAAAATCAACGTGATAGGCACCCGGTATTTTCACGTTGACAGAGGTGGTTATGATCCTGGTGTGGAAACATTCCGCAACCGCCCGGATACCGGGCATGATGCACTGAATGTCAACCACCATGGCATCGAGAGCCCCGGTCATGATGGGCAGTTCCTGGGAAGTAAAGTTGGTCAGCACCGGTACGCCCTGGCGCATGAGCACCTCGTTGCCGGTGCAGCAGATTCCAGAGACCTTGATCCCCTTGGCACCCACTTTCTCTGCATCTGCCTTCATCTCCCGGGCTGCCCTGACAATCATCTCACTGAGTATGGGGTTGTGCCCGTGCACGGCAAGGTTTACATAATCCTTGTCCAGTACTCCCAGGTTGGCCTCCGAAACAACCGGCTTGGGCGTGCCAAAAATAATGTCCGAAAAATCGGTAGCAATATGTTCGCTGCCGAAGTCGGCCACCGATGTTTTTAGGCCCTGGAAAACCAGGTTTACGGGGTCGGCGTCCATCCCCACATGGGTCTGGGCGATGTTCTCGGCGATGGTACCAAAAACACCCCGTGGCATAATATTACAGGCTTCCAGCTTGTTGACCCGATCTTCGAGGATCGACTTGCTGAGCCAGTTAAAAGGCGGCTCGTGGGCTCCCTCAAAGCGGGTCATATCGGCCTTGGCCAGTTTAACCAGATCTTCAAAGACTTCCTCGTCACTCTTACCTTCCCGTTCCACGCCGACCCGGTCGGCTACAGCATAAAGTTTGTCTTTATCCATAATCTTGTAGTCCTGTGCCTTACCCTGGGTCATCATCTCACCCACATGGGTCATGTGGCGGGCATGATCTGCGTGGGCAGCACAACCACCGCACATCATCCGAATCAGGTTACGGGCGACGATCGTATAATCATGCGCTCCGCAGATGCCTTTACTGGCTTTTTTGGTTATCCGGCAGGGACCCTGCAGGCAGATACGGCAGCAGATGCCCTGTTCACCGAAGTTGCACTGGGGTTGCATTTTGACAAAGCGTTCGTAGCTTGTCTCAATCTGACCGTTGCTGCTGTTGGCATCAATAACAGACAATGCAGCGGGGTCAGCTGTCCTTCTGTTGTCAATTTTTTTCTTTTCGTCGGACATTTAGTGAACTAACCTCCTTTAAGTGTTAAGATAAGATTTGTTGCGGCGGGAATACAGTTCGTCAGCGACAATTATTCCCTCAAACATAACCTGTCCCCGTGCTGATTATTTATTTGTAAACCATAAATGGTTAAGTAAAACAAAAAATAGCGGCTAAATCACCTCCCGCAGGCCATTTCATATATTTTTTCCAGTCCGGGTAAAAGATCGTCCAGAGAAAAAACCAGGCCTTCGCCGCGGCGGGCTCTATCCAGTACTTTGTCAGAAAAGGGAATCATGCCGGTAAAGCGTTCACGCGGGAGAGAATTTACGAGGTAAGCTCGATCTTCTTCAGTGCGGATTTTATTACCGACAAAGAAAACCTGTTCAATTTCCAGGTCGGCACAGAGACGGTCGACAGCCCGGGCAGTACTCACTCCAGCCCGGCTTGGTTCGACCACTACCAGCATCGCTTTGATACCCCGGGCAGTCCCGCGGGTCAGGTGTTCGATGCCTGCACTCATGTCGAGAACAACCGCTTCAGGTCGATCGAGCAGCATGGTTGTTAGAATGGCATTTAGGAATGAATTTTCTTTGCAGTAGCATGCCGATCCACCCTGCTTTATACCCCCCATTTTCAGGAAGCGAAGGGCTCCCTCCCGCAGGGTGTAATTGTCAAGAACATCGTCAACATCGGGGTTAAGATCGACAAAAGATCCCCCGCCAGCGTTCTTGGCCGTGATTACTTCCTGCAGTTCAATGAGGGGACGCAGGTTATCAACTTTTTCCGGATCCAGGCCGAGGACGAGTCCCAGGTTGGCGTCGGGATCGGCGTCGACTGCAAAAACCGGCAATTGATGAAGGGTAAAACAACGTACCAACTGGGCGGATACCGTTGATTTTCCGGCTCCGCCTTTGCCGGAAACAGCAATTTTCAAAACAGACACCCCTTAACAGGGCCAAAAAATACACCCCTTTTAGATTAGATTTGATTATGGCGCTTTATTCGACAAAGTATAAAAAGAATCCTTTGTCTGAGTTAAAGTTGATACATTCATAATATTTACACAAAAACCCTCCCTGCAGGGAGGGTTTTTGCTCTTCTTTTTATTTTTTACTGAACACAAAACCGTTTTTATCATCCACATTTACCTGCACCGTGTCGCCCGGGGTGATTTTGCCCTGGAGTAGTTCTTCCGAAATACCGTCTTCAAGACGGCGCTGGATTACTCTCCTCAGGGGGCGAGCCCCAAATTTAGGATCAAACCCTTCCTTGAGCAGCCTGATCTTTACATCATCGGTAACTTCGACCTGCAGGCTGAACTCTTCAATACGCCTGTTTAGTTCATCGAGCATAATATCAACGATCTTTCTGATGTGCTCTTCATTTAAAGCATGGAAAACAATTAAATCATCAACCCGGTTCAGGAACTCAGGCCGGAAAGTTTTTTTCAGATCATCCATGACCCGTTCCTTCATTTCTTCGTAATCCGCTTCCTCGTTTGAAGCGCCAAAACCAAGAGCCGTTTTGTTGAGCATCGTGGCGCCAACATTGGAAGTCATGATTACCACGGTGTTGCGAAAATCCACCGTCCGCCCCTTACCGTCCGTAAGGCGACCGTCCTCCAGGATCTGCAGCAGGACATTGAAAACATCGGGGTGCGCTTTTTCCACTTCGTCAAGCAGGACCACAGAATAGGGCTTACGCCTTACCTTTTCAGTCAACTGACCACCTTCATCGTAGCCAACATAACCCGGGGGAGCCCCTATCAGCCGGGCGGCAGTATGTTTTTCCATATATTCAGACATGTCGAGGCGAATGATGGCATTTTCATCACCGAACATCGCCTCCGCCAGAGCCCGCCCAAGTTCGGTTTTCCCGACTCCTGTAGGGCCGAGGAAAATAAATGATCCGATTGGCCGCTTTGGATCTTTCAATCCCGCCCGGGCACGGCGTATAGCCCTCGCCACTGACTGCACCGCTTCATTCTGGCCGATAACCCTGCGGTGGAGAATTTCTTCCAGCTTAAGCAGGCGTTCTGATTCTTCCTCGGCAAGGCGTTTGGTAGGAATACCGGTCCAGCTGGATACGATATAAGCAACATCCTCTTCAGTAACCAGCGAAAGATCGGAAGCACCAACTTTCTGTTCCCACTCTTTTTTCTGCTCCTCCAGTTCTTCATTTAACTTGTGTTCTTCGTCGCGCAGCTTGGCCGCTTTTTCAAATTCCTGGTTGCGGATAGAAGCCTCTTTTTCCGTCCGCAGGTTAAAAAGCTTCTCTTCCACCTTTTTCAGATCGGGCGGCACAGTGTAATTGCGAATCCTAACCCTGGAAGCAGCTTCATCAATCAGGTCAATGGCCTTGTCGGGCAGGTAGCGGTCGGAAATGTAGCGATCGCCGAGTTTAACCGCTGCTTCCAGCGCTTCGTCGGTGATTTTAACCTTATGGTGAGCTTCGTAACGATCGCGCAACCCTTTGAGGATATCGATACTTTCATCGCGGGTCGGTTCTCCAACATTTATGGTCTGAAACCGTCTCTCCAGCGCTGAATCTTTCTCAATGTGTTTGCGATACTCGTCCATGGTAGTAGCACCGATGCACTGCAATTCACCGCGGGCCAGGGCCGGCTTTAGAATATTGGAAGCATCGATGGCCCCCTCGGCCGCTCCAGCTCCAATTAGGGTGTGAAGCTCATCAATAAAAACCATCACGTTACCAGCCTGGCGAAGCTCGGTCATCAGCTTGCGCAGGCGCTCTTCAAATTCGCCACGGTACTTTGTTCCAGCCACCACAGCCGCCAGTTCGATAGTTACCAGTCGTTTCCCGCTCAGGATTTCGGGCACTTTACCCTCTATTATGCGCTGGGCCAGGCCTTCGGCAATTGCTGTCTTACCCACTCCCGGTTCACCGATGAGGCATGGATTATTTTTTGTCCGCCGGCTGAGGATCTGGATAACTCTTTCAATTTCCTTCTCTCTGCCGACCACCGGATCAAGTTTGCCTTCCTTGGCCAGGCGGGTCAAATCACGGCCGAATGTATCAACTGTCGGAGTCTGGGGGCCTGCTTTATCGCTCGCAGCCGCCCTGGTCCCGATTTCTTCACCGCCCAGCAGCTGAACAACTTCTTTGCGAGCCCTCTTGAGATCTATACCCATGTTGGCGAGAACCTGGGCGGCAATACCTTCTCCTTCACGGACCAGTCCGAGCATGATGTGCTCGGTGCCAACGTAGTTATGGCCAAGATTCTGGCTTTCTTCAATAGCCAGTTCGACAACCCGCTTGGCCCGCGGTGTATAACTGATCCCCTGGTGGATTACCTTTTCTCCCTGTGGAGTGATCCGCTCCACTTCGCTGCGGACCCGGCTCAAATCGACAGACATATTCTGCAAAGCCCGCGCGGCTATGCCGGACCCTTCGCGGACCAGTCCCAAAAGCAGGTGCTCGGTACCAATAAAATTATGGTTGAGCCGCTTGGCCTCTTCCTGGGCCAAAACCAGCACCTGCTGCGCTCTTTCAGTAAATCTACCAAACATAAACATTGAGTTCACCTCTTTGTAATCTGATTAATGTTCGTTGTTCCTTCATTCTTTCACCTGGAACTGTTCGAGAGCTTTCTTGATCTGCACCGGACGTTCCAGATTCCTTTCAGCAGTGCTGAGTTCTTTGCCGGCCAGCAGCTGCAGGCAACCAGGCCGGATCAGCACCAGCAGTTCATTTAACAGTTTATGGTCAACCGTTTTAATCAAGCCAAGGTCAAAACCGAGCCGCAGATCGGAAATCAGCTGAATTGCTTCATGCGAGCTCATTACCTGGGCATATTTCAGCAGGCCCAGGGAACGCCATGCTCTGTCGGCCAGCTCAGCTCGCTTCTTGTCCAGCAGGGCCTGCCTGGCTTCCTGTTCCTGTTCGATGACCTGACGCATCACGCTATTAAGGTTACCGATAATTTCATTTTCATTCTGTCCCAGGGTAACCTGGTTTGATATCTGCACCAGGTTGCCCACAATCTCACTTCCTTCGCCGTATAAACCGCGCACTGCCAGGCCGACCTGTGAAAGAACTCCCAGGAAACGGTTTACCTGGCCGGTCATGATCAGCGCCGGCAAATGAAGCATTACGGATGCCCTCAACCCGGTCCCCAGATTGGTCGGGCAGGCTGTCAGGTAGCCATACTGTTCATCGAAAGCATACCTTAATGGCTTTTCCAGCTGGTCATCACAGCGGTTAGCCATTTTAAGAGCTTCTTCAGTCTGCAGCCCGGGCAAGATGGCCTGGATACGCAGATGGTCTTCTTCGTTGATCATGATGCTGAGCGCTTCATCTTTACTCAAAAGCACAGCCCCATTTTTTGCCCCACGGGCCAGCAGAGGGCTTATGAGATGCTTCTCAACGAGAGCCTGTTTTTCCAGGACCGGTGTTTTCTCCATCATTTGAAAAGAAAAATCGGCAAACCCGTTCTGGCCGGACACCATATCTTCAACCTGTTTTAAAATGGCGGCAGTTATTTCATCCGCTGCCAGACAGGGAAATGGCTGCCCTTCAAGATTTCTCGCCAGACGCACCCGTGAGCTGATCACAATATCTTTATCAGGGCCGGTCCCTTCCATCCATCGGCTAAAAATTAATGCTTCCTGTTTCAATTACTCTTCTCCTTTGTCCAACTGATCCTTCTGCCTCTCCTGCATCCTGGCTTCCAAATCCCTGACTTGATCACGGAGGACTGCAGCTTCTTCAAATTCTTCTTTTTCCACTTTCACTTTCAGTTTTTCTTTCAGCTCTTCAAGTTCACGGCGATGCTTGAACCTGCTTTGAACATGCAGGGGCATTTTTCCGGTATGAGCAGTCCCGGCATGAATCCGTCTCAGCAGAGGCTTCATGCGCTTTTCAAAAGCTTTGTAACATTCACTGCAGCCCAGCCTGCCCACCTGGCTGAACTGGGCAAAGGTCAAACCGCATGAAGGACATTGTAAATTTGCGTCGCTCCGGTCGTGGCGGTTGTTTTGCAAGCCCTGTTCAAGAATACCGGCAAAAAACTGGTGCAGTGAAAACTGCGGTTCAAATGAAAAATCAAGTTCTTCCTTCTTCATTGCGCACTGCTCGCAAAGGTGCAGTTCCGTCTGCCTGCCGTTGACATTCTTGATTATATGGATCATCGCCTCATTTTGCCGGCATTCCTGGCATAGCATTATTGCTCATCTCTTCCTCATCAATTTATTTCAAAAGCTTAATTTCTAATAACTCACCTTCATTAATTCCTCAAGAGCCTGGTTAAAAAGTCTACACTGCAGCTTTCGGTAGTCACTTTTCTCAATACCCGAAAGCCGGTACGGTTCATCATGTATTATTACAGCCAGCAAACTGGATTCTCGCCTGGAAATTACCTTTTCATCCATCATGCGCTGCAGCACCTGACGCACTTTCATCGGTTCAAACTCTTCTTCCCGGAGAGCTTGCAGGGCACCCCGCCAGGATCCGGCTATTTCCTGCTTGATATGGTATATGCGGATGCAGCCTCCACCACCGCGGCGGCTTTCCACCAGGTAACCTCTTTCCGGCGAAAAACGCCTCTCCAGCACATAGTTGATCTGTGAAGGAACACAATCAAATTTTCCGGCTAGTTCCCGGCGCCTGATTTCAATAAAATGCTTCGAACTGAGGGCCAGCAACTTTTTCAGGTATTCTTCTATATAATCGGTCAAGTTGGGCATAAATTTGCTGCCTTTCTGTTGATCTGAGCCGTATGTTTGACCTTCTCTGACCTTTCTATATAATAACCTGCCTTTCCGGTTTTGACAAGGGTATGTTTTAACCTGAGGAGGATGAGAGGACCGTTTTGGGGCTTATTAAACCATTTTACTCTGCTTTATAGCTATTTACGCCGTATTTTAAACAATGATCAGGAGTTGCGGAACTGTTTTTCACGAATAAACTCATTCTGCCAGTAAATCTCGTTTATTCCTTCCAGTTCATAAAGGCGGGAAAACAGTTCATGAAGGTTGATATCGCAGGGTGTCTCAACCATAAATTCAATATCAACTTCCTCGGGTCCCACTTTCCCGATGCGTTCCGGTTCTCCTAACTCACTCTTGCGGATATTCACTTTCATGTCACCAAGGATGGCCCCGATCCTGCCCAGCAACCCTGGCTGATCGACAACCCTGACCATCATCCGTTTAAGCCGCCGCTTTTTAAAATATGATCGTTCAAAACGCCGCAGGAACAGGAGGCTGAGCATTACAAAAAAGGTTGTGATGATCGCTCCCAGGTAAAAACCGATTCCCACAGCCAACCCCACTCCGCTGACCACCCAGATTGTGGCAGCGGTAGTCAGACCACGGACACTGCCCCGCTGCTGGATAATAGTTCCTGCACCGAGGAATCCTATCCCGGTCACCACCCCGGCGGCAATCCGGCCCGGGTCGGAAATGAAACCTTCGCCCACCAGAGCAGTGAAACCATAAGCTGAGACCAGCATCAGCAAGGTTGAACCGGCACAAACCAGAATGTGGGTGCGAAAACCGGCCGGGCGGTTATGACTTTCCCTTTCGAAACCGATCACTCCACCCAGCACGACTGCCAGGAACAATCTCAGGGCAATTTCCCATGAGGGGATAGTCATGAAGTACCTCCTTTATCAGGCAAAGATATGCTGCGCAGCTGCTGTAGCAGCAATAGCACCGTCAGCAGCGGCGGTAATTACCTGGCGCAAAAATTTACGGCGGATGTCCCCGGCAGCATACACCCCGGAGAGGGAAGTTTCCATTTTTTCACTGGTAATAATATATCCCGCTTTGTCTGTTTCAATAATACCTTCTTCTATAAACTCGGTATTCGGCCGGCGGCCGGCGTAGATAAAAACCCCTTCAACGTCCAGCTCGCGTTCCTGTCCGTCCTGCATGATAACCAGGCGTTCAACCTTCTGCTCGCCCTCGATCTTGCTGACGGTAGTATTCCAGAGCACTTCGATTCCGGGCATAGACAGCACTTTGTCCTGCAGCCCTTTAACCCCGCGAAATTGATCACGCCGGTGAATTAAATATATTTTGGAAGCGAAACGATCGAGAAATATTGCTTCTTCGAGAGCGGCATTGCCGCCGCCGACAACAGCAACTTCTTTATCCCGGAAAAATGCGGCATCACAGGTTGCACAATACGATACCCCGCGACCGCACAGTTCCACTTCTCCTTTTACACCCAGGAGGTTTGGTTCCGTTCCTGTAGCCAGCAACACGGCCCTGCCTTCGAGTACACCGGCCGAAGTAGTTATCCTCTTTATTGTTTCTTTTAGATCTGCCTTTTCAATTTGAGTGTAGTGAACCGGTACCCGCAGGTTCTCCATTTGCTTTTCCAGGAGCAACCCAAATTCGAAACCGGTAATCCCATCGGGGAAGGCAGGAAAATTGTCCAGCCTGTCTGTGGATACAATTTCTCCTCCCAGGGCTTTGTTTTCGATTACCGTAACGCTTAAACCAGCCCGCACGCCATAAAGAGCGGCAGTTGTTCCGGCCGGGCCTCCACCGAGAATAACAAGATCGAATAAATTTTTTTCGTCCATGTTTTGGCCTCCTTTAGCTGTTTATATCATATCATTTATTTGAAAAGTAAAAAAGAATTACCTTCATGAATATCTCATTATCGTAATATTGTACTTATAAAATATATTATAGCATCTCTGTCAATGAACAGCAGACAAAAAATAGCATTTAACCCGGCTAATATTACAAAACCTGTATCATTACCATTGAGTTATGCTATAATATGGTTACAGCATGAAGTTCTGCTGTTAATCTTCCGGAAGGAGGCACAACATGATGAAAGAACAGGTAGAAAAAGCGTTGGAAAAAATTCGCCCCGCCCTGCAGAGAGATGGCGGCGACGTTGAACTTGTTGAGGTCGGAGAAGACGGCGTGGTCAAAGTTAAGTTGACCGGAGCATGCGGTGGATGCCCCATGTCGACGATTACGCTCAAACAGGGCATTGAACGCGTCCTCAAACAGGAAGTTGACACTGTAAAAGAAGTTGTAACCGTTTAAAAAGCAACCAACCAAAAACCCGGGGCAACCCGGGTTTTTTATTTGAGCGGTTAGGTCGGCTCTCTTCAGCAAACAAACCTGACCACGACTGACGATCAAGGAGGATCTATTTACCTTGAACGAAATATACCTTGATAACAGTGCTACAACCCGGCCTTTTCCCGAAATAATCGACCTGATGGGCAGGGTTCAGGAGGAGACGTACGGAAACCCTTCATCCCTGCATGAAAAGGGAGTAACAGCCGAACAACTGCTGGGGAAAGCCCGCCGCAGCCTGGCTCCTTTTTTCAGGGACAGGGAAAAGGAAATCATTTTCACTTCCGGCGGAACAGAAGCCAATAACCTGGCTGTCATCGGAACGGCTCTTCGCAATTGCCGCCGCGGGAAGCACCTGATTACCAGTGCTGTAGAGCATCCTTCGGTGCTGAACTGTTTCCGTTTCCTGGAGGGTCAAGGATTCCGGGTCAGTTATATTCCCGTCGACAAAAATGGCACCCTCGACCTCGACAAACTGGAAAGAACGGTTGATGAAGATACCATCCTGGTCAGTATTATGCACGTAAACAACGAAATGGGAGCGGTTCAACCACTGCAGGAAATCGGACCGGTGATTAAAAAAAGAACCCCGGATGCACTGCTGCATGTCGATGCCGTCCAGTCGCTGGCCAAACTGCCCCTTGCTGTTGATCTCTGGCAGGCAGACCTGGTTAGCTGCAGCGCGCACAAGATCCACGGCCCGAGGGGCATCGGTTGCCTCTGGATCAGGGAAGGCACCCTTCTGCAGCCCCTTCTTTACGGGGGCGATCAGGAAAGGGGACTTCGCCCGGGCACTGAAAATACACCGGCCATCGCCGGGTTCGGCCTGATCATACGCCTGATGGAAGAAAAACTGAGCAAAGTAGAAAAAAGTTTGATGGACCTTAAGCTTGCTTTCCTGGAACATTTGCAGGACAGCGGCATTCACTTCTTTGTCAACGGCCCTTCCCCTGAGAAAGGAGCACCGCATATTCTCAATCTTTCCTTCCCCGGCCTGAAAGCGGAAGTACTTCTGCACAGCCTGGAAGAACGGGGCATCTATGTTTCTTCCGGTTCTGCCTGTCACTCACGGCGGCTCGAGCCGAGTCATGTTCTTACTGCCCTGGGGCTGGAACGAGAAAAATTGGACAGCGCCCTTCGTTTTAGTTTTTCCGTTGAAAACACCCTGGCGGAAGTAAAAGAAGCAGCCGCAGTAACCGCGGCAGCTGTGCGTGAGCTGGCCGCTTTCCTAAAAAAATAACTCCCTTGATATGCTCTTAAAAAGAACAGGAATGGTAGAAAATGAATACGAAAATTTTAGTTCGTTATGGAGAAATAGCCCTGAAGGGGAAAAACCGCGGCCAGTTTGAGCAGCAGCTTCTTCGCAATATGAAGTCGGCTGTATCTGGATCCAGTACGGGAATAACCAGGCTTCACGGACGGTTTCTGGTAGAAGGTCCCGCCGAGAAAGAAACGTTCCTGATCAGGCAGCTTCAGAGAGTATTCGGCATTGTTTCATTGAGCCCGGTTACGGAAACCGCCCTTGAACTGGAGGAAATCAAAACCGCAGCGGTCCGGATAACCAAAGCCCTGCCTCCCGGATTGAAAACTTTTAAGGTTGAAGCCCGGCGGTCCAATAAAAAATTCCCCCTTACATCGCCGGAGCTAAACAGCCAGCTTGGAGCGCATCTTTTGCACACTTTCCCCGGGCTTGAAGTCAGACTGCAGCATCCTTCTTTCACCCTTTCAGTGGAAATTGGCTATCACAGCGCTTTCCTTTATAGCGAAAACATTGCCGGCCCGGGCGGGCTGCCGGTAAGGATTTCCGGACGTGCTTTACTGCTCCTGTCAGGTGGTATTGACAGCCCGGTTGCCGGGTGGCTGTCCATGAAAAGGGGCCTCGCCATCGAAGCTCTGCATTTCCACAGTTTCCCTTTTACCAGCAGGAAAGCCGAGGAAAAAGCAGTCGATCTCTGCCGTCATCTCTCCCTGTGGGGTAACAGGATCCCCCTTCACCTGATGAGTATCACTCCTGTGCAAAAATTACTCCAATCGGCTGTTCCCTCGGAGCTGAGAATTATTATTCTGCGGCGGATCATGATCCGGCTGGCTGAAAAACTCTGCAACGAAAGAAAAATGAAAGCAATAATCACCGGGGACAACCTCGGACAGGTCGCCAGCCAGACCCTGGAAAGCCTTGCCGTCACGGAGCAGGCTTCACAAATGTTAATTCTCAGACCGCTGATAGGAATGGATAAAAGAGAAATCATCCGGCGGGCGGAAGCAATCGATTCCTATGATATTTCAATCCGCCCCCACGAAGACTGCTGCACACTGCTGGTTCCGAAAAATCCAGCAACAAAACCAAAATTGGAAGCGGTGGCAGAAGCAGAAGGCTGCCTGGACCTGTCAGAACTGCTTGACGAAGCTTATAACACTCTGGAAACAAGAACTGGTAATTTTATTTCCTGAGGCGCTTGTCGAGACCCTGCTCCAGGGCAGCCTGGTGCAGGACATCGGGACCGGGGAAACAAGCTTTACCATCCAGTGGCTTTGGAAAAATAGAGCGCATCGGTGGGGCACCAGTTCAGGCAGTACATGCAGTGATAGTGCCTGATGGGGTAACCTTCGTCATCCAGCTCGATCAATCCCTGCGGGCACTGCTGGACACAGGCCATGCACTGGATACATTCTTCCTTATGGATACCAAAGCCAAGTAAAAAGTGATTGAAGAAAAAATCAATGCCGTAGGAATAAAAAAATCGCCTGGGAATGCCGATGAGGGAGCTCAGAGGATTGGGTTTTCTGTAGCAATAAGGTATACCATAAAAAAAGAGAATGGATGTATTCCAGAAAAATAAATATTTTTTTCCTTGCTTGAAAACTCTTTTTGATTAACATACGTCCGGCTTTGGCGTAATCGTATTTTTTAAGCATCACCCGCCGCAGCGGAGTTGACGAAAGTCTGATCGAGGTGCCCTACATATTTGAAACCCTTCGGGGTCAGGATTTTTTTCATGAATACTTCAAAATCACCCTGGGCTCCGTCGTGTGTGGCAAAGGAAAAAACCCGAATGCTCCGATTAAGAACAGGGAGAGCAAGGATAAACCGGATCATAACCGGTGCCGGCGAAAAGCGTAGACCGGGGAACCAGAACCGATCAGGTCATATTCGGACCAATCATTGGCCAGCCCGGCAAAATCAGGGTTAGGTTTGGCTGATTTAATGGCTTCCCGCAGATCCAGATATGGCCATGGATATTTGCTGAGGGGATGTTTTGTCTCTGCCCGGATTGTGTAATGAAGGGCTACCGGTTTTTTCTGCCACAGTGTTGGCAAAGCGATAATCTCTTCAATATTGATGACATCACAGTCATAATCTCTTTTTTCCATCTCTTCCTGGATCAGCGAAGTGAAATGCCTGGTAATTCCGGTTCCTGAAAAATAAAGCAGCAGAACTTTCAGCAAAATTATCGCCCCTCCCATTATCGCTTAAGCCGGGAATATAACAAATATTAAAAGGGAACTGCTTTATCCTGCAGAAAATAGAGTTGGTGTGAAAGGAGATGCTCCCTTGCCTTACGAACTGAAAGCAAAGATCTGGCTTGAAAAAAACGGGGAAAAAGTATTTGGCGACGGTCCGCTGGACATATTAGAAAGAGTGAAACGGACAGGCTCTTTAAGACAGGCAGCCGCTGAAATCAAGATGTCTTACAGTCAGGCCTGGCATTTGATCAAGATGCTTGAAGCTAATTTGGGATTCCCAATCCTGGAAATGCAGGCCGGGGGAGCCGGAGGTGGTTATTCAAACCTTTCGGCTGAAGCAGTAGCTTTGATTGACGCTTACGGCGCTTTCAGGAAAGAAGCCCGTGAAGCCCTTGAGGGTTTGTTCCAGAAGCATTTATCGAACCTGTAAAACCGTTAATGATCGATAAACTATTGAGCTATATTTGCTTTTTAAGGAAACCCGATCTATATTCCCAATAAGGGACATGACATCATTCCTGTAAAGGTGGTCTAAAAAATGGCAGGAAGCTGGACAATAAGAAATTTATATTTTTATCTGGTCTGCCTGGTAACTCTTTTTCTCTTTGTCAGCGGAGCCATTTCGGCCGTTAATAACGCCATGCAGATTGCTTTCCCCGATCAGCCAAATGTATCTATAATTAATCTTTATTATCCTGAATACAAAGGAGAAAACAGCGAACCCATATTTGATCCACCTCCCCTGGAAGAACTGGAAAAGATGAGAGCAGAACGGGAGCAGATGGATAGGTACTATCGTGGTTTTGCTGTCCGTGGTCTTCTCAATTCGCTTGCCCTGATGATCATTGCCGCCCCCTTTTACATCTATCACTGGAACCGGGTCAAACCCCGGCAGGGGAAAGGGGAGATAACAAATGAAGATTAAGTGGGATCTCGAACATGTTTACTTTTATTTGGTCAGCTTTGTCGCCTTGATCCTGATTATAGTAGGCGCTGTAACCATAACCCAGACCGTGATCGCCTACTTTACTCCTGTTTACGATTATTACGGTCCTTTTGCGCCAGAAAGACCATCAGCTGAGCTGTCTAAATGGGAAGAAAAATTCGGCTCCGATTTTATAGAGCAGGAACGCATCCGTTATGAAGAAATAAATAGGAGAAACTACAATCGACAGTTGAGCCGCGATCTGGTGCGCGGCCTTGCTTTTATCATCGTTGCCCTGCCAGTCTATCTCTATCACTGGCGTAGAATCCCCCGTCTTGAGCTGGCCGAACAAAAAAGTGATCCTGATAGTTAAAACTTACCAGGTCTATTTAAGAAAGCCGCTTTTTCTAAAAAGCGGCTTTCTTCTTTTATGTTGTAAAGTGATCGCGGTTCTACTACAAAATCAATACTGCCTCGTATGCTGTCGATCAATGTCGTTTGAGCTGTCATGAGCAGCACAAATGAAAGTATAAGCTTCGCCACTGGTTAATCCGGTCACATTTATGTCCCTGACCGTCTTGCTTGCTAATGCTTTAGGCAAAGATTATGCCCTGCTTTAAATAACCAAGCAAGTCCACACAGCTATGTTTTAATATACGCGCACATACAACAGGCCTCCCTTTGTACGAGGGAGGCCTGTTGTAAAAAAGTTTTCTGGCGGGGACCTACTCTCCCGGGGGCTTGCGCC